>ONFO01000053.1 GCA_900317155.1 uncultured Bacteroidales bacterium | reverse complement strand
TTGATGTTCTATTTGGTGTTCCTTTGTTATAAGGTTCCTATCCCTAGCGCGGCTCACGCCGCGCCGGTCTTGTGCTGGCCTCAGACTTTCAATGAACTTTCACGCTCCCGGCGTCCCATCGTCCGTCCCCTCTTCCGTTCCGAAAGCGGGTGCAAAAGTACTACCTTTTCCCGAACTGGCAAGCACTTTTTTCAATTATTTTTCATTTATTTTTTATACCGCTGATTCACAGGGATATAAAAATGATGTTTTTTTCGTGTTTCCCGGATTTCACGGGGCGATTTCGTCAAAAAAAGGGTGTTCCAGGGTATCAGTAAGGATGGTTTTGGCAGGGTCGGGAGGATGGTTTCAGGTGCTTCCGTCCAGTTTCCCGGGACACATCAACGGGCGCACCTTATTATATATAGGCTCGATACTTTCAAGGAATCTCAAAACATGGCGGGCATGATTGGTGAGCCTGTCGAACCATCCCCATCATACCGTCCATGCCCACGCGCCCTACTCGGTCGGCCTTTGGCGTTCCCCTTCTCTCAGAGCGAAGCAGCCATGTCATGCCAGCGTGGACAGGAGCGATGGCGGGCATCTATGGCTGCTGCAGAGCTCAGCAGCCATGTCATGCCGACGTGGGCTCGTGCGATGGCGGGCATCTATGGCTGCTGCCTATCATTGTCATCCTTCTTATTATGAAAACCCGACATTGCATATCGGGGTGAGGTAGGGTCAAGCAGCCATGTCATGCCGATGCTGGCTAGTGATGGCGGGCATCTTTTGCTACACGCAGGAGTTCCGCTCCGCTTCACAACCTGCTTAAAATCCTATCGCCCCTACGGGGCTCCGCTACCGCATCCTACATCATCACGTAATGGCATCGTTTCGCATCATTGCGAGGAACGAAGCAATCCATTTATGACAGATTTATGTAAGATTTATTTCCCCAAAAAAAACATTTCATTTCCAATCACTTACCCGAAAGCAAACGACTACAGTCGACTACAAACGTTTAATCAACGGATAGGTCTTGACAAGGATTGCATCTTTGCAACGAAAACATAAACCACTACTATATGAGAAAAGAACAACCCAACGATGGAACACCATTGTTTATTAAGACAAACCTGATAGGTATGTCGAGCTGATGGACATAAAAAAAGCCGAAAGCAGTTAACCCGACTTATTTGCTTGCAGATCTGCATTCGACTTTGTTTGATGCCGCAAAATTACAACTTTTCCGCAAACCCACAAGGGGACGGATAAAATTCTATTGCAACGAATTGCCGTTAGTTGTTTGTTTTACACGAATTACCGTTAATGTA
This sequence comes from uncultured Bacteroidales bacterium, assembly GCA_900317155.1. GTDB lineage: Bacteria > Bacteroidota > Bacteroidia > Bacteroidales > F082 > Limimorpha. Next base: position 7,680 of record ONFO01000053.1, on the reverse strand, counting down.
CCACGAATTGTCATTAATTGTTTTGATGGCGGGCATCTTTTGCTACACGCAGGAGTTCCGCTCCGCTTCACAACCTGCTTAAAATCCTATCGCCCCTACGGGGCTCCGCTACCGCATCCTACATTATCACGTAATGGCATCGCTTCGCATTATCCCGAAGAACGAAGCAATCCATTTATGACAGATTTATGTAAGATTTATTTCCAAAAAAACATTTCATTTCCAATTACTTACCCGACAGCAAACGACAACAAACGACTACAGTCGACTACAAACGTTTGTTCAACGGGTAGATCTTGACAAGGTTTGCATCTTTGTGGCATAAAACTACTTGTATTATGGAAACAGGAAAAGAAAATGAGATTGTGCTTTATCAACCTAACGAAATGGTCAAGCTTGAAGTGCGGGTACAAGAGGATTCCGTTTGGCTTACACAGCAACAAATTGCCGACCTGTTCGGAACAAAAAGACCCGCCATCACAAAGCACCTAAAGAACATCTATTCCAGTGGCGAACTGGAAGAAAACAGCACATGTTCCATTTTGGAACTTATGGGTAACGACGGAAAACAAATGTACTCCACCAAATTCTATAACCTTGACGCGATATTGTCTGTAGGTTATCGCGTCAATAGCATCAATGCAACAGCGTTCCGCCGATGGGCCAATCAGGTTTTGAAAGAATACTTGCTCCGCGGTTATGCCGTTAGGCAGCAACTACAGGCTTTTCAAATGCAGTTGGATGCACGTTTTGACGAACAAAGCAACAGGATTCGTCTATTGGAAGAAAAAACCGATATCCATTCAGATAAAATAGACTTCTTCATCCGTACCAATCTGCCGCCCGTTGAGGGTGTGCTGTTTGAAGGACAAGTCTTGGAGGCACGCTTGTTTGCCGAAAACTTGATAAAGACAGCGCAAAAGGAGGTCATCCTCATAGACAATTACATTGACGCTTCGGACTTCGACATCCTTGAATGCCGAAGTGCTGGCGTGGAGGCGACCATCTTTGTGGAGCGAATCACCCCTGCCCTATTGGTGCTCCAGTCCGATTGCCTTGTGCAGACCGGTCGTAAGACCGAGCTAAAAGCCACACGCACACGCGTGCACGACCGATTCCTTATCATCGACGGCCAGGTCTATCATCTTGGTGCATCGCTCAAGGACTTAGGAAAGAAACTCTTTGCCTTCAGCAAGATGGGATTGGACAAGGAATTGCTACTGGGACAAGTAATCTGAGAGGGCTGTTGTGGCAGTTTAGAAAGAAGGTCATCCCTACGCAAGGCTACTGCAGCCATGTCATGCCAGCATGGGCATGGGCGAGTGCGGCGGCGGGCATCTGTGGATGCGGCAGAATTCAGCAGCCATGTCATGCCAACGCTGGCCTGTGCGATGGCGGGCATCTATGGCTGCGGCATACTGGAATCCGCCCTTCTCAATATGAAAACCCGACATTGCATATCGGGGTGAGGTGGGGTCAAGCAGCCATGTCATGCCGATGCTGGCTCGTGCGATGGCGGGCATCTATGGCTGCCGCCTATCATTGTCATCCTTCTTATTATGAAAACCCGACATTGCATATCGGGGTGAGATAGGGTCAAGCAGCCATGTCATGCCGACGTGGGCTCGTGCGATGGCGGGCATCTATGGCTGCGGTTTTCTTGTCCTTTTGTCTTGAAGCAAAAGGACCAAAAATTCAAGGCCGACATCAAGAGCCTACCGCACTAGGCAACCGCCCCTCCCCCCCATGTCGGCCGGGTCCGCGCACCCGACCCGGTCGGTCTTTGGCGTTCCCGTACACGGTGTCCTTAAAAGGGTTTTACCCCAGCCTCCCCAGCAGTGCCAAGGCGACGGCCCAGAGAACCGTCCACAGCGGCACGAGGATCATGAAACGGCTGTGCTTGGTCTTATGGCGGAACAACATCATGCCCATCCAGCAGCCCAGTCCCCCGCCCAGGCGCGCCGTCCACAGCAGCACCCGCTCCGGGATGCGGCGGTTTCCCTTGTGCTTCGACTTCGCCTTGTCCACGCCATAAAGGACAAGGCCAAAGAGGTTGATGAGGATGAGGTATAGGAGAAGGATTGGAGGCATATCGTGAAATCACCGCAAAGCAATCCATATCATCAGTCCCACTGCCGCCACAAGTCCCACGACAAGCAGGGTGATGGTTCTCTTGCGTTCATTGAGCTTGTTGGCCATCCAAGCGACCTTGTTCTTCATGTTGGCCATCTCCTCCACGTTGCGCTTCTCCCTTTCCACGTAACCCGCACGTTCTTCCTTGAAGTCCTTCTCTTGTTTCGTCAGCCGCTTCTCAAGGCTTGCAATTTGGTCGGCATATTGCTTGCTCACCTGCTGCACCAAAACGGCCTTCGACTTGGACTTCATGTCGGCCACGTGTTCTACCAGCTCGTTGAGATACTGCCCCAAGGCAGTGGGTGTGGCCACTTCCTTGTCGGCGATTTCCTTGAATGTGAGTCTTTCTTCGGGATGACCCACGGCAGAAATGACTGGTGTGTTAAGGTGACTGAGGGTCTCCAGCACGTCGAGGTGGTCGAGGCGTTCGATGCCGATGCCGCCGCCACGCACCACGGCGATGACATCAAAGCCTTGGCTGTCGATTTCGCAAAGACGTTGGCACAATGGTGCCGCCTTGAAGAAGTCGGAGCGGAACTCGGTGAAGTCGATGGCAGCCTTGGCAGCCTGAATTCCCGCCTCAAAGTCCGACATGGTAATGGAGTTGTTAGCGAGCAGCAAGGCCACTCGTGGGCGTTCGTCGGCCAACAAACGTTTCTCGAGTACCCCATCCACGTTGCGGAAGCCTGTTTGGGATTTGTGGCGGCGCAGTTCGGCCTTCTTCTGGTCGGCAAGGCTGACGGCCTGCTCCTGCAGCTTTTCAACGCGGGTCACGTTGAGGGTAATCTGTACACTGGCGCGAGGGTCTATCTTGCGTTCGAGGATGCCGCACACGGTGATAAGGTTGCCGTCTGTGAGGCTCTCATACATCTGTTTAGGGATGCGGAGCGTGATTTCTTCTTGTGAGGACTCATCGCGCAGGCCGGCGTAGGCATAGGCCCATTGCGGGTTGTTCTGCCGTTGCTGGTAGATACCACGGAGGCCGACCAGTTTGGCAAATTCGTTTTGACGGCCTAATGCTGCGCTGAAGATGGCGATGAGTTCAGAGGGCTTGTAGGTGGGAAAGTTGTTGTTGGTATTAGTGTCTTGAGGCATGGGATGTTGTGTTTTGATGAGGCAAAATGGATATTAAATCGTTTCACAGAAAGTCTTATTCACCACCCTATCGCGCATCAATTTCATATCGGTGAAGTTACGAGATATGTTCTGGACCAATTCCATATAATTATCAGTGCCGTCATCCCATTTGTGATAGAATGGTTTGATGGAGACACAATTCTTATGTTCAAACAAAGTATTAAGCAAAGTTCTATCTGAATTGCCGCAGGAATGACCCATAATGAAAATCTGATACGGTGAAGATTCCATAAACTCAAGCAAGTTACGGTAATTGGACGATTCTAAATATTTGACAGACTTGATATTGCGTAAATACTCATTATCGTTTTTCTCCAACATCTTTTTATAATTCTCATCTAATTCGTCCCCATAACCAAAAATCACGCTATCTGGTTCGTTCAAATTGCCATGAATATGGTTTATCACAAACCTTTCGTTTTTGCGCAAATATAAATCAGCCGTATTGGTATAATTAAAATTCAAAAGCATAATCCTATTTGGCAACAAGAAATGCTCAGGAAATTCATGCTTCACGATTGATTCTATTCCCATATACCCTACTTGCTCCTGATATGATTTAATAAACTGTTTAATTTCTTGTTTACTTTGTTTTCTATCTTTTACATCAAATGCTTCTAACAATTCATCCCAATCCGAAACATCATCCCATCTTATATTTGAATCAAATTTAAATCTCTCATCTACAAACCTCTTCCATTCAAGCTTTGCACCAATTGAAATATCTCTTGGTTTAAAAGGCGCATATAGTTTTTCTATAATATCTAGATAGACAATTTCATCACTAATACAATTCTCTTGTACCGTTTTCAAATACTTAATCAACAAAGTCCGAACATAAGCCAACTCTTCATTTAACTCTTTTGGCTTGTTATCATAATAAGGGAAAAAACTATTGCCAATAAATGGAAATAGTAAACGATAATATGTGTTCTCAATATTTGACCACTGGGGATCAGAGCTTGAAATCATTGAAAAAAAGTCAGACTTCGTAATTTGATAATTTGCCTTATCAGCCAAAAGTTGTTTAATAACTTCTTTGCCTGGAGTAGAATGCAACACACTTTGATTGAGCCAATAAAAGTACTGCCATGTGTTATCAGACAATGATGTAATAGTACATAATATGTCTTTAGACACTTTTGAATAATTATCATGAAGATCAAATATTCTTTTGTCCCAATACCAATCAATGAAATCAGCATAGCTCGTCTTCAAGCCATGCGCCAAATCGAATCCGTTTCCGATGAGAATGATTCTGTTCATGTTCAAATCTCTTCCAACCCCAACTCCTTCAAAAACACATTGAGTTTGTCTCGCGCTTCCGCAATCTTGTCATCACATTCCTTCAATTGCTTAGTAACAGCTTCAAGGTCAATCGGCTCTTCATCTTTCGACAGGTTCACATAGCGCGTGATATTGAGGTTGTATTCGTTTTCCTTGATTTCTGCCAGCGAAACCAGACGCGAGAAACGCGGTTCCTCTTTACGAAATTGGTAGGTCTCCACAATCTTGTCCACATCCTTGTCGCGAAGGTAATTTTGCCGTTTGCCTTTCTCGTAATGATCTTCGCCACTGGCGTTGATGAACAGGATTTTGTCGTTTTTGCGGCATTTTTTAAGCACAAGGATACACACGGGAATTCCCGTGGAATAGAACAAGTTGGCGGGCAGACCGATGACGGCATCAATGTTGTCGTCTTCGAGCAGTTTCTTGCGGATGACTTCTTCCTTGCCGCCACGGAACAGCACACCGTGAGGCAGAATGATGGCCATGGTGCCATTGTCGCTCAAGAAATGGAAACCGTGCAAAAGGAATGCAAAATCGGCGGCTGACTTGGGTGCCACGCCATGGCGACTGAAACGGAAATCCTTGGCGGTTTCCTCGGTCGGGTCCCAGCGCAGACTGAAAGGCGGATTGGCAACCACAGCGTCAAATTGCATCTTTTTGGCAGGATTTTGCTCATTGAGGATGTCCCAATCGTTGGCCAACGAATCGCCGTGATGGATTTCAAACTCAGTGTCCTTCACACCATGCAACAGCATGTTCATTCGGGCGAGGTTGTAGGTGGTGATGTTTTTTTCCTGTCCGTAAAGCTTGCCAATGCCAAAGCCTTCCATCTCGCGGCGCACATTCAGAAGCAAGGAACCCGAACCACATGCGAAGTCGAGTACCTTATCAATGCGTTTTTTCTTCCCTGTGGATGGGTCTTGGCAATCCAAAGTAACAATGCGCGAAAGGATGGTAGAAATCATCTGCGGCGTATAGAACTCGCCTGCTTTCTGGCCCGAACCTGCCGCAAACTGGCCAATAAGATACTCGTAGGCATCGCCTAACGAATCTCCCTCTGCCCCACTATCTGCCAAGCCATTGGCAATTGTTTGGATGACCTTTGCCAAAAGGGCATTACGCTCAGTATAATTTTTCCCCAATTTCTCCGAATGCAGATTGATTTCTGAAAACAGCCCTTTGAATGAACTACCAAATGACTCATTTTCAATATGTTTGAAACCATCGTAGAGTACATCCAGCAAGTCGTTGCTCTGGGTGCGAGCCAACTCTGCTATATTGTCCCAAAGATAATTTGGTTTTATAAAATAGTGGATTTTCTTACGCATTTGGTCTTCAAACAATTTCACATCGTTTGGATTGTTATCGTACCAAATTTGCAAAGGAATTCTTTTCGTGTTGTCACTGATGGGATAATCTGATCCCAATTCCTTCTGTGCGGATTTGATGTAATTATCCGACAAGTATTTCCAGAAGAGGAACGACAGCATATAATCACGGAAATCATCCGCCATCATCGCCCCGCGCAGGTTGTTGGCGATGTTCCAAAGGGTCTTGCCTAATTCTTGTTGGTTATTTTGTATCATACATTATAGATTTTCATTGAATGGGAATTGGGCTTTGAAGTCTGAATATATTCTTTTGAAATAGGTTTGATTCTCTTCATTCATTTCCACTGGTTCAAATAGTGAATAATTACCATGACTCATTATATTAATCATTCTTGAATACAATTGTTCATCTGGGTCATTATCAAATTTCTTAATACAATCACCAAACTTATCAAAGCCATGAAATGCGGCAGTTTTTTCCAATAAGTTTCTAAGCATGTTGAAATGATAAGTGTACAAACAGCCATCAGAACTTACCGCTTTATTCAATTCTTTTATTATCGCAACGTGATGGAAAAATGGTGTATCGCTCAAATCTTTAACTTTCCAAACAATAGTTGATTGCCGTGTCACATCATCATCTTGTTCTTTCTCTTTAAACAAATACAATTTTGAGGTGGTTTTCTTTTTTAACTCATTATAGATAACATTATAGAATAAGCCATGATGTGTAGAAATAATTGTAGGAAGAGTATTTGTTTCAGGCTTTATTAATGAAGCCAAATGATTGGCGACAAGAACTGCATTTTCATCATCTAATGATGAAATTGGGTCATCAATATAGATGTATTTCACCCACTTATAGGCTTCCGCCTTATCAATTGCCATTTGAGCAACAGCTAAGAAAAAGCACCACTTGAAAATATTTTCTTCGCCTCGAGAGATTTTTATATCCTCTTTCCAATCCGTGGTTTTTGTTTCTTCGTTATATGACATCCGTTTGAATGTGACATAATTCACAATGATGTCTTCATTCTGAGCATTCTTTTTCACGACATCCAGTTTGATGGAAAAATCGAAATCAGAATATCTCCCTAACATTGAACGTATACGGGTTTCCATTTCATTCGCATCCAAGCCATCAAAGAAATGAGATTCTCTACGGAACATCAGGACTCTTTCCTCATCATTGTCCAAATCATTATCCCAATAAAATAAATCTTCTGTAAAGGCATTGTAATATAATGTGTCTCCTGCACCACTCTGTTTGGCAATGTTCTTAAATGCAACAGAAAGGCTCGTTTTACCCACGCCATTGTGTGCGAATATGATAGTATTTTTCTTTTCGCTACTTCTTAAATCTTGAGCAAGTTCACTCAATTCCTTATATGACTCTTTTAATTGATTAGGCATGTCTTTTTATTTTGAAGTTGGAAACATTTGTTGCATCAATCCTTTTTTATATTGTTCCATTAGAGCAACTTTCTCCAAATAGGCATTGATTTGGTCGTCCATCGTGGAAAGACACAAGGCGATTTTGCGCTGTTCGGGAAGGGAAGGAACATAGAATTTTAAACCTAATATATCTTTCCCATATAGATTCGCTAATGCTCCATTTCCTCCTTGTTTAATAATATTGATTTTTTCCTTATATGAGTTTGTTTGTACAATATATTTTGTAATCGGTGCTACTGTCTTTCGCTAGAAAAAGTTGACTTTCAAAAAGCGAAAAGAGATGTCAAACTATCGAACATTGAAAAAAGAGATGTACTATGATGAAGCCATCCGT
>ONFO01000024.1 GCA_900317155.1 uncultured Bacteroidales bacterium | reverse complement strand
AAGTCCATTCTTGACATACTTCACTGACAGGCGGGGATTGCCCATCGGAATAGATGTGTCAGGTAAGGAAGGCGAAGAGAAGCTTACCAATAACAGTAACTTTTTCGTTCTTGGTCCATCCGGATCTGGCAAATCTTTCTATGTGAACTCAAAGGTACGGCAATGGGTATTGGCCGATACTGATATTGTGTTGGTTGATACCGGTGCTGACTATTTACCTTTCAAGTCCACTTTTAGGTATCTGAGGTAGTTATTGATTCTGGTTTGGAATTATGGGAATAAACCCTATCTTTGCAGCCATGAAAACGGAAAAACAAATCGCTGCGGCAGCTGCCGCGTTTGCCGAGAGATGGCATGGCAAGGGATATGAGAAAGGCGAAACACAACGCTTTTGGTTGGATCTTCTTCACAATGTTTTTGGTGAGGATGACCCCACAAAAACAATGCAATTCGAGATTCCAGTAAAGACCATCACCAAGGAGAAAGGAGCCGATTTCATCGACGGCTATATCACCCCAACCAAGGTACTGATTGAGCAGAAAGGCTCACATATAGACCTTGCTTTAAAGGCCAAACAAAGCGACAATTCCGAGCTTACGCCGTACCAGCAGGCTCGCCGTTATGCTGAAGGTCTGCCTTTGTCACAAAAACCTCGTTGGATTATCACATGCAACTTCAAGGAGTTCTGGGTCTATGACATGGAGCACCCCAACAACGAACCACAGAAAATATTGTTGGAGAATCTTGAAAAGGAATACTATCGGCTTCAGTTTCTTGTTGACCTAAAGAATGAGAACATCAAGCGAGAGGAAGAACTCTCGTTGAAAGCCGGAGTGTTGGTCGGGAAACTCTATGACGCATTGATTAAGGAGTACATCGACCCTGATGATAATAGTTTCCGTTCTCTCAACATCCTTTGTGTCCGTATCGTGTTTTGCCTATACGCTGAAGACGCTGGACTGTTTGAGACGAAAACGAGCTTTGAGGATTACATCAAGTCGTTTTCGTTGGAAAACCTACGCGACGGCATTATCAAATTGTTCAAGGCTTTGGATACTCGTTTGGAGCAGCGCGACAAATACGACACCAAGATAAAGCCTTTCCCATACGTGAATGGAGGCTTGTTCCGCGATGAACAAATTGAAATTCCCAATTTCACGGAAGAAATTGTAGATGTCATCGTGAATCACTGCGCTCCGTTTGACTGGAGAGACATCAGCCCAACGATATTCGGAGCTGTGTTTGAAAGCACTTTGAACCCCGAAACACGGCGCAAAGGCGGGATGCACTACACGAGCATTGCCAACATCCACAAGGTGATTGACCCGCTTTTTATGGATGGCCTCAATGCCGAGTTTGAAGCGATATGTGCGACAAAAATAGCAAAGCAGCGTGATGAAAAACTATTGGCTTTCCAGCAGAAACTTGGAAACCTTACTTTCCTGGATCCTGCCTGTGGTAGCGGCAACTTTTTGACCGAGACCTACCTGAGCTTGCGACGATTGGAAAACAAGGTCATCACGTTATTGAACCGAGGCGAGAGAGTGTTTGGCTTTGACGAGTTCATCTGCGTTAAGATCAATCAGTTCTACGGCATCGAAATCAATGATTTTGCCGTGACGGTGGCAAAGACTGCGCTTTGGATTGCCGAGAGCCAAATGGTGGCCGAGACGGAAAGCATATTGAGCCAAACGATAGACTTCCTACCGCTTACGACCAATGCCTTCATTGTGGAGGGCAACGCTCTCCGGATGGATTGGAGCACGCTCAAACCAACGGAACAAGACGAACAGCCGAAGGAAGGCTTGTTTACGGGCTTCACCACTGAAACAGATGGCCGGGTCCACCATTATGATTACATTATGGGCAATCCACCGTTTATCGGGCACCAGTGGCGTAGTGAAGCACAGCAAAAAGACATGGATTTGGTCTTTACTGATTTGGGGACAAACTATGGGAAGTTAGATTATGTATGTTGTTGGTATAAAAAAGCTTGCGACCTCATGCAAGGCACCAATATCCAATGCGCTTTTGTTTCCACAAACTCAATCGTGCAAGGTGAAAGTGTAGCAACAATGTGGAAACCTCTTTTTGAGAAGAAACAGCTTGAAATTAGTTTTGCGTGGCGCACGTTTGTTTGGGATAGCGACAGCACGGATAAAGCTCATGTACATTGTGTGATTATTGGATTCAACTGCTATAGTTCTGATTCAACTAAACATATTTTTAATGATGATGGTACATGTGTTGATGCACATCACATCAATGGTTATCTTTTGGATGCTCCAAATGTTTTTATCGAAAACAGAGGCAAACCAATCAATGAGAACCTCGCAAAGATGAGTAAAGGAAGCCAGCCAACAGATGGCGGTCATTTAATACTGTCAGAGGAAGAACGTGATGATTTAATCAATAAGTATCCCGAATCCGAATGCTTTATCAAGCAATATATCAGCTCGGAGGATTTCATCAACAATAAAAAGCGTTTCTGTTTGTGGCTCAAAGGTGTCTCACCCAATGAGTACCGTAAAATACCGCCAATTATAGAACGTCTTGAAAAAGTGGCAGTAGCAAGAAGAAAGAGTCCAACCGCATCCGTTAAACGTGATGCTGAAATCCCAATGTTGTTTACTCAAATACGACAACCAGACACAAACTATCTTGTTGTACCCGAGGTTTCATCACAGCGTAGGAGATATATCCCTATAGGATTCTTAAAGCCAGATGTGATTGCTAACAACAAATTATACATTGTTCAAAATGCTGATTTATATCTCTTTGGCATTCTTACAAGCAACACACATAATTCATGGATGCGAGTTACAGCTGGCCGATTAAAGAGTGACTATAGTTATTCTCCAGCCGTTTACAACAACTTTCCGTGGCCCAATTCTTCAGACGGACAAAAGGCAAAAATAATGCAGACAGCCCAAGCAATACTTGATGCCCGAGAGTTGTTTCCTGAAGCAAGCCTTGCTGACTTATATGACGAAGCCACCATGCCGCCCGAACTTCGCAAAGCCCATCGAGAGAATGATAAGGCAGTAATGGCGGCATACGGATTCAAACCCGACTTGGATGAGAGTGAGATTGTGGCGGAACTATTTAGGATGTATCAAGGGATGGTGGGGATGTCGGTGGCCAGGGGTTGAAACCCCTGGTTGTGATAGGGACACCCTTTCAGGGTTGTGCTAATGATAAAAAGAATGAACGAGTATGAAAAAGAATAGTGTCACCATAAAATTCAGCGGGGGCGATGAGTTTAAAATCATCATTGATGCAAACCGTCCGGAAGTTGCGCTGAAGTGGGCGAAAAGGTCTGAGGAATACCAGGCTTTTGAGGCTGAGCATATCGATGAGACCATCATAGGGATTGAAATCAAGCCTGTGTTTTGGGCACCTACTGACAGCCCAATGTCTATGACCAATTCACCGAGTAGGCGCAAATGGTACTATGTGGATTATGAGGCGGCTGGCATACGGTTTGAGTTCAAGAAGGGTCATCTCAATGACATGCAGCGTGTATGGGGGTTGCCGAGCAATGAGGAAGTCGACCCGAGAGAGGTTGAAGCGACAGTGAAGGAAATAGTGGACTGGGTGACTGTGAATTTCCCTGAAATGGTAAACGAGCCGCCCAAGAGAAGACGTTATTTGAGCAACGAGGGTGTGATTTCAGATAAGAAACCCAATGCAAGGGGAGCCGTACCTTGTTATTATACGCTCAAAGTTGAAGTTGCCGAGTTCATCAAGGCAAAGGCACATGAAATGGGAATAACGCAAGGCAAGCTTATTGAGCTGATTTGTAAAGACACTATGGACTTTTCGACTAAGAATTAAGATTGAATTTGATGAAGTGCTTTCGTGCTTTCGTACTTTCGTGCTTTCGTACTGACGGAGGTGGTTTCCTTTGGAAAGGGGAAGAAAGAACAGAACAAAAGAATGGAATAAATGAATGATGATAAAGACATAAGGGCGATTCTTAGGACACCGATTGTGATGTATCATAAGGATGGTTTGATTTCCACTCGGGCTTTCACTATTTGCGAAGCTGCTAGGATTTTCACTTTAGGAGAGCTTATTCGGTTTCATCACGATAGGGGATTGTTGAGCTTGCCAAAATGTGGTCCGATGAGCGTTTTTGAGCTGGAGGGAATCATGAGTCAAGTTGATACTGAAAAAGCGATTCGGTTTCTCAACAAGCTTGACCGATACAGCGATTTGCCAGAGGAAATCAGAACTGTCATTGTGGATAATTTCCGTAGGCCATTGCTTGACTTTACGATGGGTTGCATAAAGCAGTTTTATGCCACCTTCGACCATGCTTGCGCGTTTTATTCCTTCTTCTTCCTCGACCAAAAGAACTTGGCCGAAAGATTCAATGGTTTAGATGGTTGGGAACTGAAACACTATTGCTATCAGCTGCTTTCGGAAATTCATTCATCGTTCATGAAGGAGCAACTGGATGACACTTATATTTATGAATTGTTGGTCGTAGCGCGGGCTGTTCTATGGTTCTGCGATGATCAGTTTGCCGAAGAACTTGAAGCATCAGATGTGAATTTGAAGGTTAAGAGAGGAATTCTTTTGGCGGATTTTGGTGAAAGTATCGAGAAACTAACAAAGCGGGCGAAACTCCTTCAACAAAAAGTGATTTCTACTTATTTGAAGACTATCACAATGTTTCACCTTTCGGAAGAAGAAGTGGATGACCTTGTGCATATAGCATGGGATATGAGAACTGGTTACGGCGAGGTGTTTCATTTTTTGGCTGAGAGGAGTGGTGTGCTGTTTCGGTACGAGAGCCTTGACATGATGGAGATCAGCAAAAACGTTGTGGTAACTAAATATCCGTATCTGACGGAAGAGCAAGTCGGTTTTGTTGCGGAATTTTACAGTCAATACAGATACTTTCCCATGTTCTTCCTTCTAAAGGCGTATTTGGAGAAGTCGGAGAAAAAGCAGGATGTGTTGTTTGCCATGGCAACGGGTATCTGTGGCGGATGTCGTAGGGATTTGGCTGAAATCGGGAAGGAACTAAACCTTAGCAAAGAGCAAGTCAAACAACTGATGGCCATCGCGCCGAAAGACTTGTTCAAAGACAAGGAATGGATGTATTACCAATTTGGCAGCACCTTTGTTATCGCAGAAGACGATGAATTGTATAAGAATGTTGTTGAACATGAGAAAGTTGATATTCCTTTCGACTTGTTTGCCCAGGTTTGCGTCATGGGATTTCCATTGAAAACGATTAAAGAGAACAATATGCGTTTTCTTGTCAATAATCGCTTTAGCAGCCAAACTATCAATAAGGTCTGCCAAGAAGTCAAGATGCAAAACAAGCGAATAAAATCGGGAATCGAAACTTTACAGATAGACGATTTATTGACGGACATTCCTGATGACAAGAAAGACGATTATAAGTGTGCTTTGTCAATAATCATCAGAAAGGCATACGGGTTATTGGTTAACGTGGACGGGGATATCGTTTTGCCTCCCAATGGGGTTGATGTGGTTTACGAACTGAGTGAAATCCTGCGTGAAAAAGGCAGACCGATGAGCCTAAAGGAGTTGTTTACATCACTGAGACAAAGGTGTCCAGATGTCAGGTATAAGAAGCCTGAACAAATCAAGCCGATAGTGCTCAAATCCAAAGATTTAAAGTCTATCGGAAAGAGTGGGAGATACGCATTGGCTGAATGGTGTGGTGTGTACAAAGGAAGCATCAGGGATTTGGTGGCCGACATATTAAAGAGGGCCAGGACACCTTTACATATTGACCATATCATGAAGAGGGTGCTGAAGGTTTATCCTTTTACCAACAAGAATAGCGTTACTTCGAGTATAAATAGCGACAAGGACAGGTTTGTCCTATATGGCGAGGGTTATTATGGCTTGTTGAATAGGAAATATGGTGACGGCTTTGTGCCGCCGAAGGCACGGGGCAAGTAAACCATGGCCAATAGAGGACGGATGAGACAAATAAGACGGATAAGAAGGGTGGCGAAAAAGTAGGGTTCATGGTTTTCCTCATGAAATTTCGTGAGGAAAATGAGGAAAGTGAGGAAAGACACACACAACATCCCTATGGGATGGGCGGTGGGTCAATCTGTATTTTGTAGTGGACATGATGGATTCCGGCTTCTTGTAAGGCGGTTGTCAGGTTGTTGTATAGTTGCGGGCCTTTTCGTGTTGTTATGGTGGCATAATAACAGATGCCGTTCCAGCGCCGTTTGATTACATGTGATTTGACCATGATTTGATGGATGGCGACGTAGGCGTACATGGAGCGGGTTTCGATTTGGATGGTGTAAATCATATAAGTTAGGAGTTTGGAGTTATGGGATGGATGTTTCGTTATTCGTACTATCGTATTATCGTGCTTGTGAATGCCAGGGGGTGAAACCCCTGGTTAATGTCGTTTCACCCCTACGGGGTTTGTGGGATGTTTTGCATGGTTATGATGGCATATTCGGAGTGAGGGATGTTTGCGCTTTGCGCAGCGTGGTCAGCGACCTCAATGAGGCGATTATAGTCTGATTGTTTGATGGTGGCCGAGATTGTGAGGCCACAAACGCCGAAGATGCCGATGTTTGAGGCAACTACGGCAGGACGGATGGCGCGGTATGCGGCCGCGGTGTAGGTTTCTATGTGGATGGTGATTTTCATGATGATAGATGTTTCGTTATTCGTGCTATTGTGCTATCGTGATTGCGAAGGCCATGGGTTGAAACCCCTGGTTAATGTCGTTTCACCCCAACGGGGTTTTGATGTATTGGCCGTTGGATGGGTGGGAGAGTTGGCCGACTTTGCAGAAGTCGGCGAGGTAACGCTCGGCGGTTTTGTCGCTGATGCCGACTACGGCAGCGGTATGGAGGTAGTCGGAACGGTTGAAGTTATCGGGCAAGGCGGCGAAGAAGGCTTGACGGGTGTTTTCGGTGCGTTGCTTGCGGGATTGTCGGAAACCTCTTTCGGCTCTGCGGGGCAGGGCCTGAAAGACGGCAGTGGAGTGCTCCAGTAGGACTTTGACCATCGCAAGCGCGGTGGCAAAGTCGGTGTCGGAGCAATAAAGGATGGTTTCGGATGCCTGGTTTTCGGTGTTACCATCGGGTAACAGGAACGTGTTATCATCCATTTGGCGCAAGACGGTCAAGATCATCGCGAAGCGAAATAGGATGAGGCCGAGGCGGCGCACCGAGGCAATGATGTCGTCGCCAAAGATGGCTGCATATTCGGCTTGGGTGGTGGAGAAATATTCGTTGAACTGGCGTTGCTGGTCGCGTTGGAGTGTGAATCGAATGGGATGATTGCCCAGCATCTTGTGGAATTGGTAGAAGTCGTAGCCAATTTGTTTGAAAAGCTCATCAGCGGTGAGGTTGTCAGTCTCGTCGAACATGTCGTGCCACACCACCTCTGTTGGCATGATGTAAAAGATGAAGCGGCTGAAAAGGCCGTTTTCAGCTGATGGGATGAGGTTGAAAACCTGTTGTGGCGTGCCTGAGAGTATGGCTGAGAATTTCGGCTTAGTGATTTCCACATATTCACGGTCTTTTTTTCTGAGGTAGGAAATCGTTTCATGGTGGAAAGCTTTTCGGAAGCCATCGGAGTAATTACCAAGGTCGGAGTTGAAGGCGTTGGCCAGTGTATCGCCTTCTGTCTCAAACAAAAGGCCGACACCGTTGTTTTGGGATAACGTTTGGTAAACGACAGTGGCGGTACTGTTGGCGGGGATTATCAGAGTAAGGAATGGTGGTTCCTCTGGCTCTTTTGCTTCGCCGTTCTTCTTGTTTAGGACATACTGGAGTTGGTCTTGCTTGTACTTCTCCATGGACTTGGCGTATTTTTCGCGCAATTCCCGATGGATTGGATTGATGAGATGACGGCAAAGAGATAAGCG
Source organism: uncultured Bacteroidales bacterium (assembly GCA_900317155.1). Classification (GTDB taxonomy): domain Bacteria; phylum Bacteroidota; class Bacteroidia; order Bacteroidales; family F082; genus Limimorpha. The sequence goes on along the minus strand of ONFO01000024.1, from coordinate 44,021 downwards.
ACCCTTTCCGGCTGATGCGCGAGCGGTGACATAAAGGAACAGGTTTGAAAAGACCTCGCGACGGTCATAAACACCATACACTTGAGGAAGGCAAGCCGAAAAGACGGTCAGGGAGCCAAGAATGAGCAGATCGGCATCTACATCGGAAACGGCATCGGATACAATTCGTTTCAGAATGTCGGGCAGCTGTTCGCGGACGGTTTGGGAAAAAGTACCGATTTTGAGCGGTTTTGATACATCATCGAAAACGTTTGTTTGGTCAAAATCGGTCAAATTTGCGAATTTGATTGATTTTGATTTCCTCAATTCCTCATTTTCCTCAACTTGATTTTGTGAGGACTTTCTCTGGCCTCCTCTCAGAGGGGGACATTCCCAGCGCACACCATGCGTTTGGGCGATGTGGAAGAGGGTGCCGAGAGTGATTTCTCGGCTACCGTCTTTGAGGCAGTGGGAATACTGGCGGTCTGTCTCTTCATGTTCGTAGTGCTGATTGAAGCGGCTGAGACGATGGAAGATATCGCGGCCATCTTCGCCGAGTTCAGAGACCAAGGCAAAGGCTATATCCAGCCATTCCGAGTAAGTGGATGTGATGTCGATGCCTGAGGCTTCGACGGCATCCACGAGAGCGAGGATGGCGGAGAGAGCCTCACCCCGACCCTCTCCTTTAGAGGAGAGGGAGGTGGGCGAGCACATGGGCTCGCGCCCTACGTTCGGGGTGTTCCAGTCATCAGGATTGAAGACTTCTTTTTTCATAGCAAGGAGGGATTAAGGAAGGCATTGGGGTCATGAGGCAAGAAACAAGCACGGGAAAGATTGCGGCAAGTACTGTCGATTTTAACGCCGTAGTGGTTGGAGATATAATTGTAGAGGCTGACGAAAAATCTGACTTGGTAGTCGCCAAGTGATTCACCTTTGTTTCCATAACGGGAAAAGGAATCATGGAACGATATTATCCATTTTAGGTCGTCTCCAGACGGACTGCGGAAGAGCATCAATGTTTCAAAATAAGGGTCTTTCAATAGTGCATTAAAGGTGTCTTCGACGTCTTTAAGGTGGTCGAAGTCGAGACAAATGAGGCCTGAATGCAGAATGATAGCTTTATCGTTGCGGACTGAAAAGATACCTGAAAAAGTGCAGTAGTCGAACTTGTCGGCTTTGTATTGGCGGCGGTACCGATCTTCCTTGATTGCGCGATATTCGTTGGTGCGGTCTTTGGCATAATTGCTGATGATGTAGTTGTATACATCAATCAGGTTTACGACTTGGTACGGATATTTGTTTGTGATAGGCCGTCTGAAGATGGAAAAACAAGGCATGTTCAATAGGTCGCACTCGGGCGATGGCTTGACGGCATAGTTGTTGGGAGTTCCCCAAAAGTACATGGCAGGGGCGTTGGTTTTATCGATGTTCATGGTCTATAGGTTTGATAGTGTGAATACATAAAGCGTTCAATGTCTTGGCGTAGGAAATAGGTTTTGTTTTTGATGCGGCAGCATTTCAGGTCGCCTTCAGAGCACCACTCTTTGAGGGTGTTCTTGGTGAGGTGTAGCATAAGCATCAGGTCGGATAGTTCAATCCAGTCAAATAGGATGGGGTGGGGGACTTCATTCTCCATCGTCAAGACCTCCTATCTTCATTTGTCGACGTTTGGCGAGAATTTGAGCATCGTGGATTTTGTTAAGTTCTTCCTGAGACATGTGGCGACTGGAAGCCAGCCAAGCGTCGATTTCAGACTTCTTGAACTTAATGCGGCGTGTAACCTCATCTTTATAATAAGGTATGTAACCGAGTCGTTTCCAACGGCGAACGGTTTGGTGAGAAGGATGCGCAGGATGGTAGGCGCAAAGTTCCTCCACGGTGAGATAGTCATCCTTATCGGACTCTTTGTCGCGGATGGCGTTGCAGATTGATTTGATTTCTGCGATGCCGTCTAGGATGTCGGCGACGGCCTTTGGCAGTTGGTCGAATGTGATTGTGTCTAACATAGTACATTGGTTTTAGGCGTAGGCACATGGCCCACGGTGGTTAAATCGCGGGCAAAGTTGAGGAGTTGTTGACAATAAATCCCTTGACTAAGGCTGGACTAAAGTTGTTTTTTTACATTTTCAACTCGCCTTGTGAGTATTCCTTAGCATCGGTTTTGGTGCTTTTTCCTGCTTTGTCTTTCGGGTCGTCACCCTTAAAGAAATACTCACGAGCATTTTTTTTCATTGTGTCGAAGTCTTTCAAGTATGTTTCCTCTTTTACTTGACGACCTTCATAAAGTAGATTGCTGATTGTTGAGGTCTGCTGTGTATTCAGGAAACAGCAGAATGAATAAGCCAAGTCTTCAAATTTCCCTGCGTATTGGTTTTTCTCGTCGAGAAAGATGTTTAACAGCCACATAGTTCGCAAGATTTTTATAAACCTTGAGGTTTGGCCATCTCGGAGATGGAATCTGCTTGTGTAAAGGACTGTCTCAGAACGTAAGAAGGTGTGTTCCTTGGCCATTTCAAGGATTGTATGCCAGTCGCTTTTTTCAAAGGCGATGGCAGCACTGATGATGTCTAAGACCAGCTTTGCGTCGTCGGGAGGCAAGCGCTCAGCGAGGAGGATGAGCGTTGGGATTTTGACGTAACGGCTATCTGCTAGGGAATTGTCGGACTGCGGCAGAGGCAGGTATGGATGCTCGTCGAAGCTGATGGTGCTTGGGAACTCCTGAGACAGTTTGTCGGCATCCTCTATCAGGTGAAAAGACAGCTCTGGCAGCTGTGCTTCGAGCATGGCACGCACATTCGACAAAAAAGGCCGCAGCAAGGCGGCCTCTTCGTGGAATGATAGCAAGTAGTAGACGAAACAATAGCGTAGGAGGGAGGAGCGTGGTGCGCTGGCTCCCATTGTTGGGAGCGACGCGCTTCGGGCGTTTCGGATGTCAGGTTCTGCCAGGACATCGATGCAGTACTGGTATGCCTCGTTGAAAGCTTCCAAGATAGTTTCATCAGGAAGGTTTGTGTTGGCCTTGAGGCAGCGATAAAGGAAGTGGTTGGGGAGGTTTTCGGAAAGGAAAGCGGCCAAGGATTTCCTTTTCACGAAATGAAAACTTTGATGAGCCATAACTGAAAAGTTTTAGAGGGTCGCGAGGCGCCCAATGTTTCAGTCACAAGTATAGGCAAAAAAATGGACGTTCGTGAGCAGGCTAATAGGAATAGAACGGCAGGCTATGCCGTGTCAACGGGGAGGAAAAAAGTGGAAAAATTGTCGACTATTTTCGGTAGAGGTGTCAACGAGGTATCAAGAAATTGGAAATCGGTTGACACGTGGTTGACACGGGAGGGGGAGTTTGGGGGTATTAAAAAACCCAACTGATTGATTTTCAGTTGGGTAGTTTTGAATTATCTGTAGCCCATAGCGGAATCGAACCGCTGTTTTAAGTGTGAGAAACTTACGACCTAACCGCTAGTCGAATGGGCCAAAAAAAGGTTCTTTTTGCGGAACCTTTCGTGTGAACTAGGCGGGAGTCGAACCCACAACCGCCTGATCCGTAGTCAGGGACTCTATCCAATTGAGCTACTAGTCCAGTCGTTTTTGACACTGCAAAAGTACAGCTTTTTTTATTCATGCAAGCAAAAATTCATGAAAATTTTTGTTGTTTATTACAAATACTTGATAATCAAATTGATAATTTTGTTCCAAGGAATATGATTTCGATGTTTTATTGTAAAGGCAATCACTTTTTTGCTATCTTTGCGCCATCGTTAACCAACATTTTACACCATGAAATTATTACTGATTAGCAATTCGACCAACTTCGGTGAGAATTATCTGGCTTGGGCTTCGACCCAAATCGAGTTGTTCTGCTTGCAGAACCATATTAATAAGGAGAGCCGTATCATCTTTATTCCTTTTGCCGGCGTCAATATTGGAGGCATGGCCTATCCTCAGAGCTACGATGCCTATGAGTCAAAAGTGAGGAATGTCTTCCGCACCAAGTTTGGTCTAGAGAACTTTACTTCCGTGCATCATTTCGACGACAAGGTGAAGGCCGTCAACGAGGCTGACTGCATCGTTGTGGGTGGTGGCAACACCTTCCATCTTGTGGCCGAGATGCATCGCTACGGACTCATGGAAGCCATCCGCAACCGTGCTTTGGCAGGCGTGCCTTACATGGGCTGGAGTGCTGGCTCAAACGTGGCTTGCCCCATGCTTTGCACCACCAACGACATGCCTATTGTGGAGCCGGCATCGTTCAAGTGCCTCAACCTCGTTCCTTTCCAAATCAACCCGCACTATCTTGACCCGCATCCCGAAATCGACAAGATGATCAAACATGGCGGTGAGACGCGTCAGGACCGTATCAACGAGTATCTTGCAGTTAACCAGGACATGACCGTTGTAGGTCTACGTGAAGCTTCGGCGCTTTGGGTGACCGATGGCCAGATGCTGCTCAAAGGTGGCAAGAAGATGGTCATTATGCGCTACGGCAAAGAGGCGGTTGAAATCGACCCGAACTCAGATGTGAGCTTCCTCTTGGAAAAACGGATGGCTTAAACCTTATGCCATTCGAAAGCCTTGCGGTCTTCAAACACGACAAGGTCGCGATTAAGGTGGATGATTTTTCGTCCACCTTTTTCGCCTTTAATGAGGTAGGGTGAGGCTTCATCGCCCAACACATCGCGGAAGGCTTTACGGATGCGCGAAAAGTTGGTGTTCATGGTGGAGCCTATGAAATCAGTCAGGTTATCGATGGCTTTGGTCAGCAGTTTTTCATCGCCATAGGTGGAAATGCCTTTGTAGATGGAATAAAGTTCTGATTTGTGGTCGTTTAGGTAGTTCAGCGAGATGCCATCCTCGTGGAAAAGAAAAAAGATATACAAAGCCTTGCATAGTGCGGGCATCTTCACTTCGGTGTTGTTACGGTCGGTGAGGAAAATGCTCCCATGCTTGGTGATGTATAGACGGCTGATTTGGTGGGAGGCATTGTATTTCAATACAGTGTCGATGATGATCTTGTGGAGCCCGCTGTATTGCAACTCGTCGTGGATTGCGTCACCGTAACAAGCCTTGAATTTTGCGATGAGACGCGTTTCTCTGTCGTTTTCCACAGGCGGGTCGATGGTGAGGATATGATTGTTGAGCCAAATGACACTTTTTATTGTTTCCAAGGGGCTTCCGTTAATCTCGATGATGAGGAAATCTTGTCCACGTCCAGTTATCGGCGTGCTGATTTTCAGGAATAACGCAGGCTTGTCGATGTTTAATCCGTTGGCGTTTAGGTGGTTGAGGAAGATTTCTTTGGAAAAGAAGACACTGCTGAGTTGCGCCAAATTGCGGTTGATATGGTCGAGTTGTTCTTCAGATAGGGTGGGCTCGAGGTAACTAAGCGTATTGCGGAAGGTGTCTTTTTTGTTTTCCAGGTCGCGGATGACATGGGGTAAGTAAAAGAACTCGCGTCCCAAAGTTCTGATGGCTTTACAGATGGCATCGTAATCGCGTTCGATACTGGCGTTGACGTCTTGATCATAATAAGGTTCAACATAAAGGACGGCATTACTCGTGTCGAAACTCAGGTTGGGGATGGACACAAATTCGGCTTTGATGCTTTCGATTTCGGGTATTCGAATCCCAATGGAGAGTAGAAGCGCTGTGATGAACTGCGATTCGTTTCCGGCCAGGTCGTCGTCCGACATGGAAAGCATCTGAAGTACCCTGAGGAGGGCGCTTTTCTCTTCATCGCCAAGGGTCTTTAGTGTTCTGACTGCCTCCGAAAGGCTGATGTTGGTGGATTTTTTACGGCTGGTGGGCGTGATGCTAAAGACGGAATAGGCGCGCTGAAGGAAATCTATCTCGCCTTGGTTGACAATCCCGTCGCACTGCACGAGGTCGGAGAGTACCTTAGCTAAGGCGGTTTTATGTTGTTCCTTGAATTTCATCGTTTTATCTTCTCGGATTTTGGGTTGTAACCTTACAACCTTTTTTCAGTTTTGCTGGAGATTGTATTTTTGCGCCGTTTTTTACAATGCAAAAATAGTAAAAATTGAATCATGGCAAGAGATTATAGAAGCGGTTTGACACAAGACGAGGTTAAAAGAAGCCGGCTTAAATATGGCGACAATGTGTTGACGCCGCCCGTAAAAGACCCGCTTTGGAAGCAGTTTTTAGAGAAGTTTGAGGATCCAATTATCCGTATCTTGTTGATTGCCTTGTTGCTATCGGTGGCTGTTTCTTTGTATCAATTGTTTACTGGAGCCGAAGGCATGCACGTTTTGCTCGAGCCTTTGGGCATTTTTGTGGCGGTGATGTTGGCCACAACCGTCGGTTTTGTCTTTGAACTGAGTGCCAACAAGAAATTCGACATTTTGAATCAGACGGAAGATGAGCAGTTGGTAACGGTCTTCCGCGATGGAATGATACAGCGGATTGAGAGGAAAGACGTCGTCGTGGGCGACTCAGTGGTGGTGGAGACGGGTGATGAAGTGCCCGCAGATGGGACCTTGATGGAAGCTATTTCCCTGAGAGTGAATGAATCCGATTTGACAGGCGAGCCTTCGTGCAGCAAGACAACAGAAGCATCGGAGTTTAATGAAGAGGCTACCTATCCCTCCAACTATATCTGTCGCGGCAGCTCGGTAATGGAAGGTCACGGTTTGTTTGTGGTTGAAAAAGTGGGCGATTCCACCGAATGGGGAAAGGTGTATCGCGGTGCGCAGATCGACAACAAGGTGAAAACTCCGTTGAATGAACAGCTCGACCGCCTCGGTAATGGCATCACCATAGCTAGCTATGTCATCGCAGGGCTCATCGTGGTTTTGCGTATGTTGATGTATTTCATTTACCCAAATGACACCCCTTTCAATTGGATGGACTTTGCACGCTATCTGCTTAACACACTGATGATTGCTGTGACATTGGTCGTGGTGGCTGTTCCAGAAGGTTTACCCATGAGCGTTACGTTGAGTTTGGCTTTAAGCATGAAGAGGATGTTGGAAACCAACAACTTGGTTCGTAAAATGCATGCTTGTGAAACGATGGGAGCTGCCACGGTGATTTGTTCCGACAAAACAGGGACGCTCACCAAAAACCGTATGAGCCTAGGCGACAGCCTCTTCTATGGTCTGAAAAGAGGAGCGCTTGATGATTCTGAAGTGGGAAATCTCGTGGCGGAGGGAATTGCAGTTAATTCTACGGCTTTCTTGGATTATTCCGACAAGCAGAAAGTGAAAGTGGTCGGCAACCCTACGGAGGGCGCCTTGCTGCTATGGCTTTTCGACCATAATGTGGACTTTGTCAGGATTCGTGACAATGCCTTGATTGTCAAACAATTGCCTTTCACGACCAAATACAAATACATGGCAACGGTGGTCAAGACACCCATCATGGGCGAATACGTGTTGTATGTGAAAGGAGCACCTGAAATCATCATGAAACGTTGTACTACGGTCAGGAAGGCTGGCAGCGAGTCGGATATTGTAAGTGTGAAAGGCGAAGTCGATGTCAAGTTGCTTGAATTTCAAAGCAAAGCGATGCGCACCTTGGGCTTTGCCTACAAATACCTCTCGGAAGAGGATGTGGACCGGGTGTTTGAAAATGGGAAGCTGCAAATCGAAGACCTTTGTTTCCTCGGAATCGTGGGTATCATCGATCCCATCCGTGATGATGTGGCCGATTCCATTCAAGACTGTCTGAATGCGGGCATCAGCATTAAGATTGTTACGGGCGACACGCCTGGGACGGCAAAAGAGATTGGCAGGCAGGTAGGTCTGTGGAAAGAAACTGATGACCCACAACGACAGATGATTACGGGAAAGGAATTCAATTTGTTGACCGACGAAGAGTTGCTTGAGCGTGTCGAGGACTTGAAAATCATGTCGCGAGCGAGGCCGTCTGACAAGGAACGCCTTGTGCGCCTGTTGCAGGAAAGGGGAGAGGTGGTCGCCGTGACAGGCGATGGCACCAACGATGCACCCGCCTTGAACAAGGCGCAAATCGGCCTTTCGATGGGTGATGGCACTTCGGTGGCTAAGGAAGCCAGCGATATCACCATCCTCGACAACTCATTCAAGAGCATTGCACGCGCCGTGATGTGGGGGCGTTCTTTATACCTTAACATCCAGCGTTTTATCCTGTTCCAGATGACCATCAACGTGGCGGCTTGCCTCATTGTGTTGTTGGGTGCAGTGATGGGAACGGATTCGCCGCTTACTGTGACCCAAATGCTTTGGATCAACCTTATCATGGACACTTTTGCTGCGATGGCTTTGGCTTCCTTGCCTCCCGACCAAAGTGTTTTGAAGGACAAGCCCCGCTCGCGCACGGCTTTCATTATCACCAAAGACATGGGGCGGCGCATCTTCGGTGTGGGACTGCTATTTGTTGCGGTATTGTTTGGTTTCATCCAGTACTTCATGCACTTTGGTGTCGATTCATTGGCCGAGTTCTCGTTCCGTGACTATTTCTCCAGCTATTTCAATTTCCACCATGTGGGAGGCAATTTCACACCTAAGGAGTTGTCTTTGCTCTTCACCATCTTCGTGTTCATGCAATTCTGGAATATCTTCAACGCCAAAGCCTATCACACCATGGACTCTGCGTTTAAAAACTTGTTCGACAAGGACATAAGGAGTGGCTTTGGCTTCACCATATTAATAATAGCAGTCGGCCAAGTGCTTATTATCACCTTCGGTGGTGAGATGTTCAGTGTGGTGCCCTTGCCCTTCGATGAGTGGGTGCGTATCATCATTGGAACTTCGCTGATTTTGTGGCTTGGCGAGATTGAAAGATGGGTGCATAGAATGAAAAAAGCCAAAAAGAATTGAACTTCTTGCTTTTGTGAATTAAAAAGTCTTATCTTTGCCGCTCCAAATCAAATACTAGTAAAAGATGAATAAACATTTGATTTTTATTGCTTTAGCTTGCATGATGGGCTTGCTTTTTGCTTCATGCAGCCGCCCTTCGATTGAAGGAACCTGGGTTGAGCCTGCCGCGGAAGGCAGTCTTTTGGGCGAAGTGGGCTTCACGATGCTCGAAAACGGCGAGATGGTTTCCATCAATACGGGCTTCAGAGAATACAAGTCATGGGAAAAGTTGGGCAAGCAGCTGGTTATTAGAGGGATGATTAATGGTTCCGACCCTCATGAGTTTGCCGACACTTTGGATATCATCTCCCTTGATGACAAGCAGCTGGTGCTTGGTCAGGATGGCTATTCAGTAACTTATCAGAGAAAATAAAGTTGATTCAAAATTCAAAATTTAATATTTGAAATTGCGCAAAGCACCACAAAATCAATAAATCTTGAATCTTTGAATCTTTAAATTTTGAATCTTTAAATATTTAAATAATAATGAGTAAATTAGCAGTCGTCGCTTTCGGAGGCAATGCCTTGTTGAGAAGCGGTCAGAAAGGAACTTGTCAGGAACAGATGCAGAACGTGGCCGACACTTGTGAGTCATTGCTGCCTTTCCTGAAACAGGGTTATAATTTGGTTATCGGTCACGGAAACGGACCGCAGGTAGGCAACGTGTTGCTCCAGAATGAAGCGGGTTCCCAGATGTTCGGTTTGCCCGCCATGCCGATGGATGTTTGTGGCGCCGAGACCCAAGGCCAAATCGGATACATGATAGAGATGGGCCTTGAAAAGGTGATGGTGAAGGAAAACATCGACCGCAATGTGGTTACTTTCGTGACCCAGGTACTTGTCGACAAGGACGACCCGATGTTCAAGAATCCTACCAAGCCCGTCGGTCCTTATTATACCGAAGAAGAAGCCGAGGCTTACGCTAAGGAGACGGGAGCTATCTATAAGGCAGATCCTAAAGGCAAAGGCTGGCGCAAGGTGGTGGCTTCTCCTAAGCCGATTGACATTCAGAATATTAAGCTTGTGAAGCGTTTGGCAGAGGAAGGTAATATCGTCATTACTGTTGGCGGTGGTGGCATCCCCGTCATCAAGAAGGATGGCGTGCATGTGGGCGTTGAGGCTGTCATCGACAAGGACTTGGCTTCCGCTATGACGGCTATCAAGATTGGCGCCGATGAGTTTTATATTCTTACCGACGTGCCGAAGGTGTATATCAACTTCCGCAAGGAAAACGAAAAGGCGCTCGATACCATCACTGTCGCTGAGGCCAAGCAATATTTGGATGCAGGTCATTTCACCGAGGGTAGCATGGCTCCCAAAATCCGCGCAGCCATCCTGTTTGTGGAGTCAACGGGTCATGAGGCCATCATCACTGAGGCAACGAAACTTGGTGATCCGACTTGTGGAACCAGAATCGTCAAATAAAACAATTTTTGTTTGTGTTTCATATTTGACTGCGGAGCTTGGGCTTCGCAGTCTTTTTATTGGGTAAAAGCCACGCTCCAGGCATAGCGTTTCTCTCGGTTGAGATGTGTTTCAAGTCTGTAGTTCTCTCCATCCAATACGTGGTTCAAATCGTCAATGATGCCTGTGCCGCGTAGTTTCACCACGGCCTCTTTCTTGGTCCAATACTTGGTGAAGGTCTCCACGGGATCGGAAGAAGCATGGATCCATTCTGCCTCGATAGGGTTCATCGTCCTTCGGACAAGGGAGAGGTTGTCTCTTCGGAAACTCTCGATGTCGATGCCGACAGGGGAGAAGTCGACCACCACGGCAATGCCGTTCTTGCAATGACTGAGGTTGAAATGGACGTCAGGATGCTGTACCAGAAGCGGCTTGCCATGTTCGTTGAATTCCATTTTTAAATCGTAGACCCCCAATGGTCGCAACAATTCTTTCAACATCAGCCACGACTTCAAACAGGCAAATTGTCCGAACAGGTGTTTGTAACGCAAAGCTTCGTTGCGCCGTTGTTCGTTCACCAAAGGCAACATCCTTTGCACTTCATCTTCCGTAATCTGGGTGATATCGTCGAAAATGGAAACCATGCCAATCTTTTTTCTTGCAAAAATAATTATTCTTGGTCAATCGGTTGCAAAAAAATTCGTTGAAAAAATCACCCTGTTTGTTCAAAAAATCACCTATCGTTTGGATAAAATATAGAGTTGTTGGAAATTTATTTTTATTTTCGCAACAATTTTCAAAGATATGGAAAAGGACAGCAATAAAGGAAAAACCGTTCAGGCCTATCCCGACATACCTCCACGTACTTTCGACCTCCTGCCAAGGTTTGTTGAGAAATATGGTAAGAAGAAAGTCATGTTTGCGTGTAAGGTGGACGGAGCTTGGAAAAAATACATCAGCCGCGACTTTGTGAAAATGACCGATGTGATTAGCCAAGGACTGATTGGTTTGGGCGTTGGCAAGGGCGACCGTGTGATGGTGATTTCCAACAACTGCCCCCAGTGGAACATGGTGGATTTCGCAGCTCAGCAGATTGGCGCTATCTTAGTGCCCATTTATCCAACGGCCCGCCAGAGCGACTACGAACATATTCTCAACCATGCCGAGCCCAAGGTGGTCTTTGAGGAAGGTGCCCTTATTCATAAAAAGGTGAAGCCAGCCCTTGACCAGATGCCTGTGCGTCCCAAAGAGTTCGCTTTCAATCCCGTGGAAGGCATGATGACCTTGCGTGGACTGATGGTTTCCGTCAAAATCGACAAGAAGAGCCAGCTCGCATTGCAAGCGCATAAGGATGCTGTCGCTCCTGAGGATGTGGCTACCATCATTTATACTTCCGGCACGCTTGGCATGCCAAAGGGCGTGATGCTGACGCATTACAACCTTATGAGTTGTGTGGCCAACTACGGACCGCATTACCCTGTGCCTTCTTCGCACAAGGTGGTGAGTTTTTTGCCCTTGTCGCATATCTACGAGCGCTCGGTGCTTTATACCCATCTCTATCTTGGCAATTCCACCTATTATGTGGAGAACTTCGGTACCATCATGCGCGACCTTTCTGATGTGAAGCCCGAGCATTTCACTACGGTGCCTCGCGTTATTGAGAAAGTGTATAACGGCTTTATCCGTAAGGGCGACAAACTGAAGGGCATGAAAAAACGCATTTTCCTATGGGCTTTCAAGTTAGCTGAACGCTATGATGAGACGGAGAAGAAACCCCAACGGACATATCGATTCAAGTTGTACTGGGCTAATCGATTGGTCTTCAAGGAGGTTAGGAAAGCCTTCGGCGGTCGCTTGGAGTTTATTATTTCGGGTGGTGCCAGTTTGCAGCCACGCTTGGTGCGTCTTTTTGCAGCTATGGACATCCCTATCATCGAGGGTTATGGCTTGACGGAGACCTCACCCGTGATTGCTACCAACAGCTTGGCTTTGGGTATCATCAAGGCGGGAACGGTAGGCGTGCCTTGTAAAAGTGTGCAATTCAAGATCGACCCTGAATCGGGCGAGATACTCGTGAAGGGTTCGGCGGTGATGAAGGGCTACTACAAGGACGAGGAACAGACCAAAGTCGCCATCGACGAAGAGGGTTACTTCCATACGGGCGACATCGGCGAGTTCGACGAGGACGGCCTGCTGAAAATTACGGGCCGCATGAAGGAAATCTTCAAGGACTCGATGGGCAAGTACATCTCCCCGGCCTTGATAGAAAACCGCTTCATGGAGTCGCCGTTCATCAACAGCATCATGGTGGTGGGCGAGAACCAGAAGTTTGCAGCAGCCTTGATTGTCCCCAATTTTGATCATCTAAAGACTTGGTGTGAGGAGAATCACATCGCCTATACTACCAATGCGGAAATGATTAAGATGAAAGCTGTCAACGACCGCTTCCGCAAGGAGGTCGATAGTTACAACAAGTTTTTCGGCGACTATGAAAAGATCAAGCGTTTTGAGCTGCTCGACCATGAATGGACCATCGAAGACGGAGAGATGACTCCTAGTCTCAAAATCCGTCGCAAGGCCATTGCAGAGCGATACCAATCGTTGATTGACGGGATGTTTGCGGAATAAATAATGAAACGGTCTCGAATGAGGCCGTTTTTTTTGTACTTTTGCATCACAAATTCAAACCCTATTATGTCAGAGTTACCTGCATTATTTTCCGACCTTGCCCTGATATTGGTTACGGCAGGTGTCACAACGGTTCTTTTTAAATGGTTGAAGCAGCCTTTGGTGTTGGGCTATATCATCGCTGGTCTGCTCATTGGCCCTTATTTCCCTTGGTTTCCAGTCATTAGCGACCACGAAAGCATGGAGATTTGGAGCGAAATCGGCATGGTTTTCCTGCTGTTCGCTATTGGCTTGGAATTTAGCTTCAAGAAATTGAAGAAACAGGCTGGTACTGTGGGAATTACCGCACTTACGGAACTGGTTTCGATGTGCATCATCGGCTTCGTCCTTGGCAAAATCATGGGCTGGTCGCAGATGGACAGCATCTTCCTCGGCGCCATGCTTTCCATGTCATCCACAACCATCATCGCCAAGGCTTTCGACGACCTGAAGATGAAAGGGGAGCGATTTACGGGAAGCGTTATTGGCGTTCTGGTGGTTGAAGACCTGGCCGCCATCCTGATGATGGTGGTGCTTTCCACCATGGCGGTCAGTGCTACCTTGGATGGGAAGGAGTTGATGATGGGCGTGGTACGACTTGTTTTCTTCCTATTGGTGTGGTATGTCGGTGGCGTGTTCCTGATTCCGACCATCCTCAAGTGGGCACGAAAGTTCATGTCGGAAGAAACGTTGACCGTGTTCTCGGTAGGTTTGTGTTTCTTTATGGTTTGGCTGGCCAACAAAGCGGGTTTCTCATCGGCTTTGGGTGCTTTCATTATGGGCTCTATCTTGGCTGAAACACTTGAGGCTGAGATGATTCACAAACTCACTACCCCTATCAAGAACCTGTTTGGAGCTGTGTTCTTCGTTTCGGTCGGTATGATGGTCAATCCGGCCATCTTGGTGCAATATTGGTGGCAGATTCTGGTCATCACTATTGTCGTGGTCGTGCTGAAATCATTGAGTTCGGGTTTGGGCATGTTGTTTTCGGGCGATAACCTTCACAATGCTGTTCGCGCAGGTATGTGTTTTGGCCAAATCGGTGAGTTCTCGTTCATCATTGCCACGGTGGGTATGAGTTTTGGCGTCATCGACGATTTCCTTTATCCCATCATCGTTTCGGTTTCTATCATCACCACTTTCCTCACGCCTTATATGATTAAGGGAGGAGAGCCATTATTCCATTGGATTGAGAAGAAAGTGCCCGATAGCTGGAAAAATGGCTTTGGAAGCGAAGAAAAAGTTGTGAAGTCGACGAATGGCGAAGAGGTGACAATGAAGGATTATCTTATGAGCCAGCTGAAAAACCTTGTGCTCTATGCTTCCATCATCATCGCCTTGATGCTGATTTGCTTCTCGCTTTGTATGTTTATTGAAGATTATGTTCCTCAGCCCATTGGTGGTTTGGTCTCGCTGGCCGTCACCCTTTTGGTCATGTCACCCTTCCTGTGGGCGGTGGCCTTCAAGCATAGCATGAAGAAAACTACCGGAAAACTGATGGCTGAGAGTCAATTCAACAAGAATTCCATCAAGTTGATTTTCATCTTGCGTATCATCATCGTTTGGGGTGTCGTTGTCAATATCAACAACCATTATCTGGATACTGAGTTTTGGGCTAGCCTGGGTTTGCGAAATGCTCCTAACCACCTGATTGCTTTGGGTTTGGCAGTCGTTTACATAGTCGTTCTTCGTGTGATTACGCCTGTGATGCATTGGTATGAGACTATTGAGCGCCGTTTCCTCGAAAACATGAACAAACGCGACACTTTGAAGTCGTTTGTGTTGCCTGAGGTGTTGCAGGAGAATTTCGCTATGGAGAAAATGGCTTTGAGTCCAAAGAGCCAATATGTAGGCAAACGCATACGCGAGACGGACTTCCGTCAAACGTATGGCACCAGCGTGGTGTGTGTTGACCGTGCCGATGAGTTTATCGACCTGCCGCGCCGCGACTTCATCTTGTTTCCTGACGACGAGGTGACTTTCATCGGTACCGAAGAGCAACTGGCCAAGCTTAGACCTTTCGTTGAGGTGGAAGATGACGTGCTGATCAAGGAACGTCCTGAGAGTGATGTTGATATCCATAACTCAGTTGTGGGTCCGAACAGCCGTTTTGCGGGCGTGTCCCTTCATGATTCTGACCTGCTCAATCACTTCAATGTCATGGTAATTGCCATTGAACGCGACAAAGATTTCTTCCTTAACCCATTGTCCTCATTCGTGTTCCAACAAGGCGATATAGTGTGGTTTGTTTCCACTGAAACCAACGCCAAAGCATTGATTCAATACGCTTACGAAACAAAAACCGAACAACTAACAACTGATAACTGATAACTATGGAATCCTTACCTGCACTGTTTTCCGACCTCGCCTTGATATTGGTTACGGCTGGTCTCACCACGGTGATTTTCAAATGGTTGAAACAGCCTGTTGTGTTGGGCTACATCATTGCTGGCTTCTTGATTGGCCCTAATTTCGAATGGTTTCCTGTCATCAGCGACCATACGAGCGTGGAGACTTGGAGCGAAATTGGTATGGTGTTCATGTTGTTCGGTATCGGCTTGGAGTTCAGCTTCAAGAAGCTGAAGAAGGTGGGAGGGACGGTTGGCATCACGGCATTGACCGAGTTAGTGACCATGTGTGTGGTTGGATTTATGCTTGGAAAACTATTGGGTTGGTCGCAGATGGACAGCATCTTCCTCGGCGCCATGCTTTCTATTTCGTCCACTACGATTATCGCTAAAGCCTTCGATGACATGAAGTTGCATCGTGAGAAGTTCAGCGGCAATGTCATTGGTGAGTTGGTGGTTGAAGACCTTGAGGCAGTTTTGCTCATGGTGGTTTTGTCTACATTGGCAGTAAGTAAGAGCTTTGATGGTATGCAACTGGTTTCCAGTATGTTGAAACTAGGATTCTTCTTGCTGGTTTGGTTTTTGGGCGGTATCTTCATCGTGCCTACCGTTTTGCGTTGGGCACGTAAGTTCATGTCGGAGGAAACCTTGACGGTATTCTCGGTGGGATTGTGTTTTATGATGGTTGTACTGGCCAATCTGGCTGGTTTTTCTTCGGCTTTGGGTGCCTTCATTATGGGCTCTATTTTGGCCGAAACGCTTGAGGCTGAGATGATTCATAAGGTCACTACTCCGATTAAGAATTTGTTTGGAGCCGTGTTCTTTGTCTCGGTGGGTATGATGGTCGACCCGAAGATTTTGGTTGAGTATTGGTGGCAAATATTGGTGATTACAGGTGTGTTGCTTCTCTTCAAGCCTTTGAGTAACGTGGCTGGCCGGTTGATAGCTGGTTTAGGGCTGAAACAAGCCTTCCAAGGCGGTTTCTGTTTCAGTCAAATCGGTGAGTTTTCCTTTATTATCGCTTCGTTAGGACTTAGTTATGGTGTCATCGATGAGTTCTTGTATCCTATCATCGTTTCAGTGTCTATCATTACGACTTTCCTTACGCCGTATGCCATCAAGGCGGCAGTCCCGACTTACCAATGGGTGAGCACGCATCTTTCAGAGAACTGGCTGAATCATTTTGAAAACAGGGAGAGTGGCATCAAGGTGAAGAGTGGCGAGAAGGTGAGCATGGCTAGCTTCATTGGACGGCAGTTCAAGCATATCATCATCTATATCGCCATTATCATAGCGTTGATTTTCATCTGTTTTTGGGCGGGTTCCTTAATCATGATTTATGTGCCAGGTTTGTGGGGTAACGTCATTGCAGCGGTTATCACTTTGGCTTTGGTGTCACCTTTCCTATGGGCCATTGGTTTCAGGCATACTCTGGTTAAGACGACGCATAAGTTGATGGAACACAGTAAGTTCAACAAAACATTGATTCTTTCGATTTTCATCTTGCGCTTCATCATCGTATGGGTGGTGGCCACCTCGGTTTTGCGTCATTTCTTCAATGAAGCGTTTTGGCTTCGTTTGGGCGTAGGTGCTTCATTTGGTCGTTGGATTAATGTGGCTATGGCATTGGGTTACACCCTTTTGCTTCGTGTAGTGAGCCCGGCGATGAACTTTTACAAGCGCATTGAGGATAATTTCCTTGATAACCTCAACAAGAGACAGTCGTCGCAAGTGTTCGCTATCCCTGAGATTTTGCAGGAAAACTGCCATTTGCAGAAGATGACGCTGAGTCCAGATAGCCCTTATTCAGGTAAAATTATCAGGGAGACAGATTTCCGCGACAATTATAATGTGAGCGTGGTGAGCGTGGAGCGTGGCAAACAACTTGTCGAATTGCCCAAGTCTGATTTTCAGCTTTTTCCGTACGATAAGATTACTTTTGTGGGGCATGAAGACCATTTGAGGCTGTTGCTGCCACGTGTGGAATTGTTTGACGAGCAGTTGATTCAGGAGCATGAGGAGAGCGAAGTGGATTTGTACAAGGTGGAAGTGCGACCCATCAGTCCTTACGTTGGCGTGGCTTTGATGGACTCTGGCTTGGCCGAGAACTTTGATGCCATGATTATTGCCATCGAACGCGACGGCCATTTCATTTTGAATCCGTCTGCGAGAATCACATTCCAACCTGCTGATTTAGTGTGGTTTGTGGCGCAAAAGGAAAAGGCTGAGATCCTGATGAATTATAATCCGGACGAAAGATGATCGTTTGCATTGCCGAAAAGCCAAGTGTCGCCCGCGACATCGCCAAGGTGTTGGGAGCCAACACCACTCATGAGGGTTACATGGAGGGTAATGGCTACCAGGTGACTTGGACCTTCGGTCATCTTTGTACCCTGAAAGAGCCACACGATTACACCGACCAGTGGAAAGCATGGGCTTTGAGCCGACTACCGATGATCCCGCAACGGTTTGGCATTAAACTGATTGCGGACAAAGGTGTTGAGAAACAGTTTAAGGTCATCGAGTCGTTGTTTCAAAAGGCTGACGAAATCGTGAACTGCGGTGATGCTGGTCAGGAGGGCGAGCTCATCCAGCGTTGGGTGATGCAAAAGGCCGCAGTAAAGTGTCCGGTAAAACGTCTTTGGATTTCCTCTTTGACTGAGGAGTCCATCAGGGAAGGTTTCAAGACTTTGAAAGACCAGACAGATTATCAGTCACTTTATGAAGCGGGTCTCTCGCGTGCCATCGGTGACTGGCTCTTGGGCATGAATGCCACACGTCTCTATACCTTGAAATATGGCCAAAACCGACAGGTGCTGTCCATTGGCAGGGTACAGACCCCAACCTTGGCACTGATTGTCAACCGATATCACGAAATCGCGAACTTCAAGCCAGAGGCTTATTGGGTGTTGTCGACCGTTTATAGGGATACGGCTTTTACGGCCACCAAGGGCAAATATGGCTCGGTTGAGGACGGCCAAAAAGACTTACAAAGCATTGAGGGAAAAGAGTTTACTGTAACCGATATCTCTACAAAGAAAGGCACGGAAGCCCCGCCGAGGCTGTATGATTTGACTTCCTTGCAGGTGGAGTGCAACAAGAAATACAATTTGTCCGCCGACCAAACCTTGCAGACCATCCAGAGCCTTTACGAGAAGAAATACACCACCTATCCGCGTGTCGACACGACTTATTTGAGTGATGACATCTATCCCAAGTGTCCCGACATCTTGGCGAAACTGACCAATTATGCCGAATACACAGCGCCTTTGGCGGGTAAGAAATTGCCCAAGAGCAAGAAGGTGTTCGACAACAGCAAGGTCACCGACCACCATGCCATCATCCCGACGGGTGTGGTTCCGACGGGGTTGAGTTTTGTCGAACAGCAGGTCTACGATGAGGTCTGCCGCCATTTCATCGCCGTGTTCTATCCCGACTGCCAGTTTGCCACGACGACAGTGTTGGGTAAAGTGGAAGACGTTGAGTTCAAAACGTCAGGCAAACAGATTTTAGTGCCTGGCTGGCGTGAGGTCATCAAGCCGATGAAGCAGGAAGAAGAAAAGAAAGAGGGGGAAGACGAGGAGAAGACCTTGCCTATTTTTGTGAAGGGTGAGCACGGACCGCACCAGCCACAATTGGCTGAGAAGTGGACTTCGCCGCCGAAGCCATATACTGAAGCTACGCTGCTTCGAGCCATGGAAACGGCGGGCAAGTTGGTCGACGACGAGTCGTTGCGCGAGGTGATGAAGGAAAACGGTATCGGACGGCCTTCAACACGAGCGGCTATCATTGAAACGTTGTTCAAACGCAACTATATCAGGAAGGTTCGCAAAAGCTTGGAGCCTACACCAACGGGTATCGAGCTTATCGGTCTTATTCATGAGGATTTGCTGAAGAGTGCCGAGTTGACGGGTATCTGGGAGAAGAAACTCCGTGAGATTGAGCAGCACAAATACGAGGCGCGGCAGTTCCTCGATGAGCTGAAGCAGATGGTAACGGAGATTGTCACTTCGGTGATGCTGGACAACAGCAACCGACGTGTTGCGGCGGCAGTGGTGGAGGAGAAGCCGAAGAAGTTGGTGCCGAAAAAGATGGCTGCCAAGAAATCCTCAGAGCAAACACCTAAGGCAGTTTCTCCCAAATCTACAACAAAAAAATCTATTCCTAGAGAGACTGTAAGTGAAATACTACAGGCAGCCCGTATTGAAGAGGTGGTTGGCGAATTTGTTACGCTTAAGAGGCATGGGGCTAATTTGAATGGATTTTGTCCTTTTCATGATGATAAGTCAGGAACTTTTAATGTGAATCCAGCACGAAACATATTTAAGTGTTTCAGTTGTGGTAAAGGAGGTGATTCTGTTAAGTTCCTTATGGAACACGAGCATTACACCTATCCCGAAGCATTGCGTTTCTTAGCAAAGAAATATGGTATTCAAATTGAGAAGATAGAGGTGAATCCTGTGAATTTGGAAGAGCATCCTGCATCAAATAATTTTGATAATACTGATGCTATCATCGGGCAGCCATGTCCATTATGCGGCAAAGGACATATTATAAAAGGTAAAACGGCTTACGGCTGCTCCGAGTGGCGAAATGGTTGTGGGTGGCGGAAGGCGTTTTAGACGCATTCGTTGGTATATTTTCTTCAATCATCAATCTATAGAAAATCAGCCAAAATCGATAAAAATGTTTGATTTTGGCTGATTTTCTAAAAGAATGATTCAAGTGTAACTATTTCATTTACATGTAATCTATGTTTTGAATCTGTTGCTCCAATAGTTGTGACAAGTGTGACATAGATGGAGTGGCTGGGCTTGTGGATTTTGGCATTTTTTAGGGCGGATATTTGCTTTGTAAATTCCTCGACATCGTCGTTTGACAAGGTGTATTTGCCCTCCGAGAATTTCATCTCGCAGATATAGTCGGCCCGCTCGGCGGTGGCCGGGATTATCAGGTCCACTTGGACTCCCTCGCCCTCGGGTGTTTTTCCTTTCCAGCTGAATGGCGTTGCATATTCTTTTATGCGGAGCGCGTCGGCGAGTTTGGGCATGTGCTCCAAAACTAAAAGCTCGAAGGTGTTGCCAGCCCATGTGTAGAAGGGTCTGCTTCTTTGCAAAGAGCGCCAAGAGGTAAAGTCGGAGTTTTCGACAAAGCGCAAGTAGAATAGGGTGAAGAAATCGACCAACTGATAAACAGTCTGCTTCCTGGGGCCGCCAAATAGAGTATAGCTCCTGATGATGCCAGAGTCTATAAGATTTTCGAGAATGTCGGAGAAGGTGCCGCCTCCTTTCTTGTCGACGGCTTTGAGTAGTTCATCTCGTGTCATCCCGTAAAAGCGTTTGCCCAATTGACGGATGACTTCGATGTATATTTCGGAACTTGAATAGAGTCCTGTGTAAACATCCTTGAATTCCTGTCGAGCTTTATCCTTGTCGAAATAGATGGCGTTGATGTTATCAGCCATCGTCCTGTCGGGTCGGATGCTGTCCATGTAGAAAGGCACGCCACCGATAACCATATAGGTAAGGGCGATTTCGTATCTTGATAGATGAAAACCTCGTTTGATCCAATATTTTTCACACTCCTTGAGGGTGAAGGGCTTGAGGAAGATGCGTTCGGTGATTCTTCCGTAGAGTCCCCCATAATCGCGCATGACGTTGTCGACCATCCAACTGGTGGCAGAGCCGCATACGATGAGAAAGATGTCTTTGCGTTTTCTGGCCCAAGAATTCCAAAAGTGTCCAAGTTCTTCTAATAGTTCTGATGACTGAGGGCCAGCGAGCCAAGGCAGTTCATCGATGAAGACGACTTTGCGACGGGAGCGTTTGCTCTGCAATAGCTTCTTCAAAAGCATTAAGGCTTCCATCCAACTTGTCGGACTCGGGTTTCCTTCCGATAGACCGTATTCCTTAAGGCTGTTATAAAAATGTGCCAATTGTTTCTGCCTGTACGACTCAACCTTCTCAGGGCTGTCTTTATCAATCTTTTGGAAGAATCCAACAGCCATAAAGGTGATTTTATTTCCAAGGGCTTCTTCGATGAGAAATGACTTGCCGACACGACGACGCCCGTAAATGGCAAGAAACTCAGAACGCTCTGATGAATAAAGCCTCGAAATAGTAGCGAGTTCTTCTTCTCTTCCAATAACTGAAGATGGGTTCATTATTATGCTAATTAATTGCTGCAAAGATAAATAAATATATTTATATGATATAAAAAATCAGCCAAAATCGATAAAAATGTTTGATTTTGGCTGATTTTCTATAGAGTTTTCTTTTCAAAATTAGCTTTTTGGAGAAGCTAATTGTTGAGATAAGCGGCTTTCGGCTGTTCGGAGTGGCGGAATGGCTGTGGGTGGAGAAAGGCGTTTTGAATGGGGAATATTTGCCGACGGTAATACTGCCTTTGTTCTTATCGATTGTTTATGCTTTCATAATCAATTAAAAACTGCTCAATTCCTCTAACTATCTTATTGATAGTTTGGTGTTGAAACTCGGGATTTATCATCTGAAAAGTAGCATCATTTTCAATTTCCCATGAGTTTAATATTTCTTCTTGTTCAGATAATGGATAGACAACAATAGCCCATTTATCATCGCTCGAATACTTTTCGAACTTTTCACATAACTCTGAAAAAACTTTTGTTGTTTTCTTTGGGATTTGTTTGGCGAAATTTACCCCATAACCAAGTTGATCGTAATAGTTTTCTTCAATATGTGCATTAAATGTGAGGTTGGTCTTGAAATCAATATGCAGACCGACCTGTTTTCTCTTCCTTTCTCCTCCATGAACAATGGTGTCGAAATCTTCTGCTTGGGGTTGAGAAAGAATTTCAAAACCTTTTGCTTTTAATGAATCCGCAAGATTGTCCCAAAAATCTGAAATAGTATGCCAATGTAAATGTTTTAAATTATCTATTAGTAATTTAGCACTTTTTAGATTGTTTTGAGATTCACCAATTAATCGCTTGATTTCAATCCTTTCTTCAATATCTACATCATTCGTCATGGTCTTGATAAGTTTTAAATATTGTAGAATTGTTTCGCGTTGAAAAGGCTCGTTATAAGCTTCCTTCGCACAGATTGTCAACCAGTTTTTTATTTCGTTGGAATAGGAAATGCAACAAACCTTCTCTTTTAATTGTGGGTATTTTTTGCTCGTAAAGATACTTTGTTCCGAGGGGTCATGACCATCAAGAGTCATATAATAGATTTCGACATTTTTTTCATTAATCTTTTCTTCATCAACAATAATGCGATAATACTTTTCTAATTGTCCTTCATCCTCATGATTACTGTCTCGAGCATAGATTTTGTTTTCTATGATGATTGCATGTTGTGTTAATCTGTCAATTAATAGAATGTCAATATCCTTATATTCGTTTTTATAATAATATGAAGGATAAATCTCCAAAGTGTTATTTCCATATTCGAATTGGCTGTCGATTTCTTTGAGAAAAGTATCTAAATATTGGGTTTTCTTTTGAAAAGATAGCAAGGAAGAGATGAATCGTGAGTGTAGTTTTACCTCGTCGCTCTCATCTCGTAATATCGTAAAAACATTAAATTGTTCTTTTTGAAGATCTAATTCCTCGTACTTTTTTCTGATGATGTTTAGCTCTTCGAGAAAAAACTCCAAATGTTTTATTTTCAAATTCATATTGGCTAAAATACGAAATTATGAACTCGTAATTTCTACTCAATTTCCAGCGTTTTCTTGCAAATCTCAATCTCTTCAGGGTCGCCGGTGTACTTGCCGAGGTCGTCGCTGAGCTTGACCACCTTCTTCCATGTACGCTTCTCGGTAATCTTGGCCGCCGTGAGTTTCACCACGATATTCATGGCTTTCACGTTGTCGACGTCGCAGGTGAGGTGGGTGCCAATGCCGAACGAATCAAGCATCCTACCGTTGACAGCCTCATGGATGGCGATGGCCTCGTCCACATTCAGGCCGTTGCTGAAGATGATGGACTTCTGTGCCGGGTCGATGCCGAGTTCCTTGTATTTGTTGATGATTTCCTCCAAAGCCTCGTAGTTGTCGCCGCTGTCGACGCGCAGTCCGTCAAATAGTTTGGCGTGCAGGGTAGTGAAGTTTTGGAAGAAGGCCTTGCGGGTGTAGGTGTCGTAGAGAAATACACCTAAGCTGCCGGCATACACCTCTTGCCAGTAGTCCATGGCGAGATAGTTGGCTTCGTTGTAGCCGTAGAGTGAGCAGGTCTCGATGAATTGGTGGCTCATGGTGCCAATGGGGGTGAGGTCGTACTTCATGGCTAGCAGCACATTAGAGGTACCCACGAAACAGGTTTTGGTAAACTGTTTCTGTGCCTCGATGAAGCTACGAATGACCAAATCCTGATGCTCAAACGAGAAACGGCGACGTGTGCCGAAGTCGCTGAACTTCACGCCATTGCCGATGAGGCGGATACCCTTAGCGTAGGACTTTTGGTATTCCTTCTCGGCATCGTAGTGTTCAAACTCGCCTTTCAGTTCGTGCATCATTTCGGAGACAGTGGCCAAGATGGGCATCTCCCAAAACACGGTGCGCCACAACAGGCCCGTGACGGTGATGTGCAGGTGCCCTTCCTCGTCTTGGTTCACCTCGACTTCGGAGGGCCGCATGTGGAAGCCTTTCAGGAAGGTGAAGAACCACAGCGGGAAATAGTAGCATTTCCGTTTCATGAAACGCACTTCCTCGTCAGTGATTTTGATGTTACCGTAAAGGTCGAATTGTTCGCGCAACTTCTCGGCAAAGCCTTTGGGATAGACCGTGTTGTTGCGGTCGACGAAGGTATATTGTCCCATGGCGCGGGGAAACTTCTGCAGGTAGGCGTAGCACACACTGAAGGTGTAGAGGTCGTTGTCTAACAGGCTGGTGATGATTTGTCGCATGGTGTTTATTGTTGAATGTTGATTGTTTATTCGTTTAATTGTTGGGTCTAAGCCGTAAGCTATAAGCTGTAAGCCCGCCTTATCAATTGCTCCAAGCTTTATTAGCTTATAGCTTATGGCTTACAGCTCTTTATTCCATACTTCTAACTCCACACCCATAACCTATAATTTACTAATAATACTCCTAACTTTATCCGATATATACTTCACTGAATTGGTCGTGTTTTCAAGCACCTGCACCAGGTCCTTGCGTTTGATGATCTCGGTGAGGGTGTAGTCTTTTTGGAATAGCTTGCTGATGCAGTTTCCATAGAGTTCGTCATTGTCGTGCTCCAAGGTCTTGATTTCATGGCAAAGACGGGCAATCTCTTTGCGATTGTCGTAGAGTTGGGGCAGGTCACGGATGATGAGACTGAGGTTCTCTGCGGCAAACATGATGTTCTCAGCCATGGTAGTGAGGTCTGCATCCACAGCTAGGAAACGACGGGTAAGGACGATGTTGGCCGAATCGTCGATGCGGTCGAGGAAGGTGTCCATCATCTCGGCGAGTTCATGCACGTCATCGCGGTCGAAGGGGGTGAGCACGGTGGCGAAGAGCTGACTGTAGAAGTCGCGCAGCACCTTGTCGCCTTCCGTCTCACAGACCTTGATGTCTTTTCTCAAAGCTTCGAGCTGGTCAAGATTGGTCTCCAAGAGCATCTGCCTCAAAAGCGTGGCAGCCTTGTCAATGTATGCTGCCTGCTGCTGGTAGAGCGGATAGAACTTCTTTTCCTTAGGGACGAAAAACTGGAAAAAACTGCTGAGACTCATGGCATTACTTGACTAAGAGGTGAAACAACAGATTCAAAATGCCGCCGATGATGAGCGGCACGGGGATGGTGAGGATCCACGACAGGATGATACGCTTAGCCGTGACCCATTTCACTGATTTCATGCCGTCGGTGAGACCTACGCCGATGACGCCACCAGTGATGGTGTGCGTTGTGCTGACGGGGATGCCGAGGAATGAGGTAGCGATGAGGGTGGTGGCACCGGCAAACTCGGCAGAGAAGCCACGCACAGGTGTTATCTTGGCCAAACCACCGCCCATGGTCTTGATGACATTCTTGCCACCAATCAGGATGCCTAACGACATGATGATGTAACAAATAACGGCCAGTGTGTCAGGAATATGGAAGCTTTGGCTGCTGTCGTAGAAGTTGCTGATGAAGTCTTGCATGGCGGGGCTGACGCCCTTTGTGGTGAATACGCTGGCCATCAGCACGGCAATGATACCCATGGTCTTGGGCGCATCATTTGAGCCGTGACCGATGCAGAAAGCTGCTGTGGAGAAGTGCTGCAACACCTTGAAGATTTTGTCGACCCTCTTGCGTTGGCTGTTCTTGAAGATCCTCAGAAAGAAGCATTCGAGGAAGAAACCCAGGAACAAACCGATGAGTGGGGAAAGGACGATGAAAGCCAGGGTGATGATGATGGGTGTCATGTGCAGCACATTGCTGCCATTGACGAACCATGCAGCGCCTATGATGCCGCCGATGAGGGCGTGCGAGGTGGAGATGGGCATACCACTCTTGGTGCAGATGGCCACCCAGATGGCAGCGCCGACAAGAGCCGAAAGGATTAGGTAAGGGTCGATGACACTTTGGTCGGCGAAGTTGGCCATGGTGTTACCCACGGCAAACTGCTGGTTGAGGATCAATCTGATGAAAATAAAGGCCATGAACTCCCAAAACGATGCCCACAAGATGGCTTGCACGGGCGTCATCACCTTAGTGGCGATGATGGTCGAGATGGAGTTGGCCGCGTCGTTCATGCCGTTCAGGAAGGTGAAGATGAAGGCAAGGACGATGGAGAGGATGATGGCTATGGTCAAGAGGTTCATCACGATTCTTTTATTAAAAGGCTTTTAACGGTACCGGTCACCTCCTTGGCGCGGTCGGTGGTGTCTTCCACCACCTGGGCGATCTCCTTGGATTTCAGCAGCTCAATCTCGTCCTTCTCGTTGTTGAAGAGGTAGGAAATGTAGTCGCCATAGATATCGTCGACAGCATGCTCGATAAGGGTGACCTTTTGGCACAACTCACTGATTTTTTGGTGGTTCTTTCCGAGGTCGTCGAGCAGGTTAAAGACCTCCATGATGATGGTGGCATCTTCGTGGATATTGTCCACGATTTCCTTGATCTGCTTGTCGATTTTCTTGGGGTTGTACATCAGGATAGTCTTGGCCGAGTGGTTGATAAAGTCGAGGAACTTGTCGAGATCCATAGCCAAGGAGTTCATGTCTTCGCGGTCGAAAGGCGTGACAAAGGCCTCGTTGAGTTCGATGTAGAACTCGCGCAGCAGCTCGTCGCCGGTGGTCTCTTGTTTCTTGATCATGCGGGTGAGTAGCTTGCGTTCCTCAGGGTCGTCGCTTTTGACCAGCTCCTTGAGGTATTTGGCGGCAATCTGCGCCGTTTCTGCCTGCTTGGCATAGGTGGGGAAGAAGTGCTTTTCGCGGTTGCTTCCTCTGGTGAAAAGGTTGTTCAGTGCCATTTTCGAAATGGGTTTGAATTTTGGGGCAAAGATAATGAAAAATAGAACGGATTTCTTTTTTCTGAATAAAAATTTGAAAGTGTTGGCTCTATTCGTAAATTTGCAGCCTGAAATAGAGATTCATTGATGAGATTAAGGTTTTTACTTTTATTGGCATTCACGGCTTTCTTATCGACGATGAAAGCCCAAGACTACAAGGTGATTAGCATGGAGTCGCTGCCATTGGATATGACGGCGCGTGAGCATATCAAACAAGACGAGCGAGGACGGCAATGTGCCGTGTTTCGCATCGCCACGCAGAACATAACGCCCGAACAGCGTATGGGCTTCCATTTCGAGTGCGATTGGAATTCGTTTGTGGTGGAACGTCAGATTGTCGACGGACAGATTTGGGTTTGGGTCTCGCCGGGCCTGAAAACGTTGAAGATCAAGCATACCACATTGGGACAATGGGACTTGCATACTTCCAATTACGCCATCACGGTAGAGGCCTTGCATACCTATAAGATTGTCCTTCAAGGAACGGCAACGGCATCCAACACAAATGCCATAACGAAGCAATTTTTAGTGTTCGACATAACTCCAAAAGACGCTATGCTGACGGTGAATGGAACCCCATGGCCTGTGATTGATGGCATTGCGCAAAAGATGGTCGATTTCGGGACCTACGAATACCGCATTGAGGTGAAGGACTATCATGCGGTTACGGGGAAGGTGGATGTGTTTGACCCTGACAATAAGGTTACTGTAAAGAAAAGCCTTGCTCCAGCCTTCGGTTACTTGAAGATTGAGGGGGATAGGGACATCCTCTCCAAGGCTTCGGTATATATCGACAATGCCAACGGCTCCGATGCTTTGCAGTCGCCGCAAAGGTTGGGCAGCGGCCAACACGAGGTTCGTGTCCTGCATCCCATGTACCAAGCCTACCAACAGACGGTGACTATTAAGGACAACGAGACCTACACTTTGAAGGTAAACCTCAACGCCAACTTTGCCAACGTGACCTTGAAAGTGGATGCCGATGCCGAGATTTGGGTGAACGGAGAGAAAAAGGGAATCCGCAGTTGGACGGGTAACCTTGAGGTGGACAGCTACATCGTGGAGTGCCGCATGAAAGATTGTAAACCTACACGGGAGGAAAAAGACATCACTGCCGACATGAACGGACACACTTTGACCTTGCAAGTGCCGCAGCCCCTCACGGGTATGCTGGTGTTGAATTCCACCCCAGCCATGGCCGAAATCTACATTGATGGCGAACGCAAGGGCGAGACCCCGATGCGAATCAACAAACTCAATGTGGGCAAGCATAGTCTTTGGTTGGTTAAGGAAGGTTACAAGCCTTTAAACAAGTCGTTTAACATAGAGGATGGCAAGACTTTGGAATTGGAAGAGAAAATGGAGGCCGAGGCACCAGTGGTTGTGAAGCCCGAAAAGCCCAAAAAAGAGGAAAAGTTTAATCCTGAGATAGAAAAGCCTGCCAAGCCCACCGCGCCAAGTGTGTGGTTTGCCACGGCAAATGTCGCCTATTCCTTGGCTCCGCAGGCCTCGTTTGGCTTCAGTGTGGGGCAGGTGAAGCGATTTGGGTGGTTTTTAAGTGCCATGAGCAATTTCGGTTTCAAGGCGATGCAATACAACTACACTGCTGATGCAAACGGTTATGTGGATGGAGAGTATCCTTATTACACAGGCGAAAAATGCAGCTTGCGTATTTCCGTGATGGGAGGAGCCATGATGAAGGTGGCAGAACCGTTGTATCTCCGCGCAGGTGTGGGCTATGGGCAGCGTGTGAAGAGTTGGTACATCTCTGATGGTCGGTTGGTGAAGATGTCAGATGACAGTTGGACAGGTGTGGATGTTTCCTTTGGAGCGCAGGTGCATCTGAAGGGTTTTGTTCTTAGCCTTGAAGCGGTGACGACGAGTTTTAAGGACGTGGAAGCGAAAGTGGGAGTGGGGTATAGTTTTTAGTTAGTAGATGTTCAGTTGGGAGTTGGGAATGCAGAATGCTGAATGTAGAATGTAGAATGTAGAATGCAGAATGCTGAATTATTAAATCTTAAATCTTAAATTTTGAATTTTTGAATTTTGAATCCAGATATATGAAAAAACCAAACATAATCTTGTTGCTCCTCATGGTGTTGACTTGTTTGACAGCTTGCCATAAGGATAAGGAAATGAATGCAAAGGATCCCGTTGTGTCGAATGTGGAAATGACAGTTTCAGAGACCCAAGCTCGTTTTTCGTGGCAGGTTGACTTTGCTGGGCAATTCCAGACAGGCGTGGAGGTGAGCCAAAACGAAAACATGGCCGACTTGAGGCGCGTGGAAGCCTCAAAAGAGGGGGATGGTTATCAGGCCATTGTGGATAGCTTGACGGAGGGGAAAAAGTATTATTACCGCATTGTGGTGTGGAACAAGTTCGGTAGCTATGCGAAGGAAACGAAAGATTTCAGGACCAAGGAAAAAACTTTATATGTGATAAAAGCCTCATGTCTTCCGACAGAAGGTGGTTTGTTAACAGGGGCGGGACAATATGAAGAAGGACAATACTGCACGTTGAAGGCTATTTGCAACGAAGGATATGATTTCGTGAATTGGACGGAAAACGGCGCTCAAGTATCCACCCAAGCGAATTACACCTTTAAAGTGACCCAAAACCGCAACCTTGTAGCGAATTTTGCGGTGCAGGCGCCAAACACATACACAATAAACGTATCTTTAACGCCGGCAGGTGCTGGCACAGTGACGGGGGAGGGTGTCTACCAGCAGGATCAGCAATGCACCGTAACAGCAACAGCCAACGAGGGTTATACCTTCGCGTGTTGGAAGGAAAACGGCAATGTGGTTTCAAACTCAGCCAATTATTCATTCCCGGTGACGAACAACCGTACTTTGGTGGCTCATTTCACAGCGTTGCAACCTAATGAATACAATATCAATGTTTCTGCCAATCCTTCCAATGGCGGCATAGTGACGGGAGGTGGCTCATATAACCAAGACCAGGAATGCACCGTGACGGCTAATGCCAACGAAGGCTACACTTTCACCAACTGGACGGAAAACGGCAATGTGGTCTCAACTAATGCCAGCTATACATTTACGGTGAACGTCAACCGCAATTTGGTGGCGAATTTTGAAATAAAGAGTTACACGGTTGAAGTCACTGCCAACCCAAGCGACGGCGGCTCGGTTAGTGGTGGTGGCATTTATAACCACGGCCAAAGCTGCATGGTGTCGGCTGAGGCCAATAGCGGTTTTAGCTTTATTTACTGGACTGAGAATGATGTTGTGGTTTCTACCAATGAGGATTATCCCTTTACGGTAATTGGCGATCGCAATTTGGTGGCGAATTTTGCGGCTCAAATTCCAAACAACTACGAAATTGTCGTGTCAGCCAACCCGAGCTACGGTGGAACAGTGACGGGTGGGGGTACGTATCAGCAAGGCCAGCAATGCATTGTAACAGCCACACCTAACGATGGCTATATTTTCACAAATTGGACGGAAAACGGTGAAATAGTGTGGGAAGACTCCAATTACGCTTTCTCTGTAGATAATAACCGCGATTTGGTGGCAAATTTCGAGTTGGAGGGTACCAATAGTTATACCATTACCGTTTGGGCCAATCCTTCAGAGGGAGGCACGGTGAGTGGGGGCGGTACCTATCAAGAGGGACAATCGTGCACTGTGGTTGCAACGGCTAGTTATAGTTATACCTTTACCAATTGGACTGAGAACGGCAATGTAGTCTCAACTGAGGACGATTATACTTTTACCGTAACTAGAAATCGAGATTTGGAGGCGAACTTCACTTATCAAGTGCCAAATGCCTATGATATCAGCGTCTTGGCTATTCCTAGTTATGGCGGTATGGTTAGTGGTGGTGGCACATATAACTATAATCAATCATGTACTGTACATGCCTTGGCCAATGATGGATATAGTTTTTCTAATTGGATGGAGAATGGCATAGTTGTATCTACCAACGCTGACTATAATTTTAATGTTTCTGGTAACAGAGACTTGGTTGCTAATTTCATACTACAAACGCAAACTCCAATTGGCGCAATAAATGGATTGTTCTCTG
This sequence comes from uncultured Bacteroidales bacterium, assembly GCA_900317155.1. Taxonomy (GTDB): domain Bacteria; phylum Bacteroidota; class Bacteroidia; order Bacteroidales; family F082; genus Limimorpha. Next base: position 13,265 of record ONFO01000024.1, on the reverse strand, counting down.
TGAGTGAAATGCAGCAAGTATGGTTCTCACAAGGCAATTTGCAATACAATGCTGCTCAAGGTTCTCATCAGTGTTTGGATGGTACGATTCAACAAGGCACATGGCGTTTTGCCGTCAACCAGTATGATTACATTGGTGAGGCTAATAACAACATTTCACAAATCTATAATGGTTGGATCGACCTCTTTGGTTGGGCAACGAGCGGTTGGAACTGTGGCAACACCTACTACAAACCTTGGGATGACAATATGTGTGCTGATTGTTATGGTCCTTTTGGAAATAATCTGACAGGTAGTTTTGCCAACTCTGACTGGGGTCGCTACAACGCGATAAGCAATGACGGAAATATGAGTTACGTATGGCGTATATTGACCATTGAAGAATGGGAGTATGTTTTCAACACACGACATACGGCCTCGGATATTCGCTATGCTAAGGCGATGATAAGAGATGTAAGAGGTGAGTCTGTAAATGGTGTGTTGTTGCTGCCCGATAATTGGAGTAGCGATTATTACAACTTGTCCGATCCGAACTCCAGTGATGCGTGGTACAATTCCAATTTAATTGATTTTTCATCTTGGGTCGATAGTCTACAACCGCATGGAGTGGTCTTTCTGCCTGCCGCAGGCTATCGCAATGGAGATTCGACTATAGAAGTAAATAGTGACGGCTACTACTGGTCTTCGACGGGCTACAACTTCAATTACAATTATAGCTATGCCTACCGTTTACATTTCTTCAATGCATCTTCAGCGTCTTCAATGTTTCTTTCGAATGGTCGATATCGCGGACAATCTGTCCGTCTCGTTCGCGTTGCCCAATGATTCCTATCCCCGTTCGCCCCGTTCGGCCGGATTTGCAATCCGACCGCATCGAATATAAGCATTTGCAATGCGAAACAAAACACAGAACCCCCGTTCTTCCGCATTTGCAATTCGGGAGGCGAGAATATCAGCATTTGCAATGCGGAAAAACAACGATATTCGGCTGCCGTGGTGGTAGGGTATAGGGCTGTCACACCGTGGCAGCCGCAGGATTAATGGGAAATTGACTGCGTCGAATCTTCGATTTCGTGGTGGATTTATGGTGATTCATGTTTTGTTATGTCTGGCATTGGACGGCAGCTTTCTGAACTCGGTCATGAATACCAAAATAAACATAACAACGGTATCTTTTTTTGTCCATGCCACCTCATTTTGTAAATTTGCACGCTCAATAGTGTGAAATTCTATTGATAACAATATTGAATTAATGGTTAATTTGCAGTATATGAAGAAATTATTACTCTTTCTATTCCTTTTTCTAACCGTTGTTGCGGCTTCGGCCCAAGATGTGAAACAGACTCGCGCCGTCATGAAACAGGTGCAGGCAGCCTCCGACCGTTATCTTTTTGCCTCCGCTACGGCTGATTCGTTGGATCAAGCCAAAGCGAGTGCCGTGCAGCAGCTGGCCAGCCAAATAATGACCAACGTGACATCTTATTCCAATTACGACCTCAGCCACCGCCTCGAAAACGGCGACATTGATGAGACCGTGCTGTTCAATCAAGTTTCGGAGACTTTTACCAATGTCCGCCTCACTGAGTATCAGACACTCGTCGTGGGCAAGCCCGACAAGAAAAACAAGACATACACGGTCTTCGTCTATATCGACAAGGGCAAGGTCAGGGAAATCTGTGAAGAGATAGAGGAACGCGAGAAGGAGGCGCAGAAGGAAAGAGAGGAGAAGCTGGCCACCGATGTGCGGCATTACTATTCCGAAGGCTGCAAGGCGGTGAAGGATGTCAGGATAGGCGATGCCTTGAAGTATTGGTATTGGAGCTATGTGCTCAGTCTCGGGACGAATATCACCATTGAGCAGGGGGGTAGGAGAGAGCCCGCTGCCCGCCTCGTTGAGACCCAAATCGAGAACCTGTTGAATGCCATCCGCGTGACGCCCGTTGCCTACCAGCAAGTGCCCATCAACGATTTCCAGAACAAATACACGGTGATTTTGAATATCGAATATGTCGATAAAGGCGTGGCCAAGAAGGTGACTAATCTCGACTACAAATACAACGACGGCAACACCTCTGACCAAGGAGGACCTCGCGTCAGAGACGGTGTGGGCACTTTGGACTTGCAGTACGAAGACATCAATGAGGTTGATTTTTACATCACCTACAGATATGATGAGAGTGAGACCCCGCCCGACATTTACGAAATAATCAAGACCAAAGGCAACAAGACCTTCGCTGCGGCCACTAAACGTGTGGTCGTTCCCGATTCGTTGCGCGAAAACTCAATTGAGCCAGTGGTGGAGTCGGCTGAGGAATCTCAACTGATTGACACTTTGGCCGCCGAGCCTACTAGTGGAAAGTTTGAGCCTGTCGCTCACGACCATAATGAGATTTTGAATCGCATCCAAGCCATCGAATTGGCTATCAGGACCAAGGAGTATGCCACGGTGAAGGACTATTTCACGGATGAGGGCTACGACAGTTTCAACAAGCTTGTCAAATATGGCAAGGCTTCTATTGTGGGCAAACCGCAATACCGTTTGCTGGACTTTGGCCCCATCACGCTCTGCCGCAGCATCACCATGCAGTTCAGCTTCTTGAACAATAAGAAGCAGTTTATCGAAGATGTCACTTTCCGTTTCAATGCCGACAACCTCGTTGAGTCGTTGGCGTTCACCTTGTCGGATGTGGCCGAGAGCGACATCTTGGGCAAGGGTAACTGGGACCGCGACTCGCGCCTGCTGCTGATGAGCTTCCTTGAAGACTATCAGACGGCCTACGCCCTGGGAAGAATCGACTATCTGGAACGTATCTTTTCTGAGCAAGCCCTGATTATCGTGGGCAACAAGCTGATGCAGCGCAAGATGGACAACGACCGTATCATCATTACGGAGAGCGTGAAATACGACACCTTGTCGAAGGTCCAGTATATGAGGCGTTTGCGCGAACACTTCGGCAGAAAGAAATACATCAACCTGAACTTCACCGAAACCGACTTTGAGCGTTCGTCGAACGGAAAGAACTTTTACGGCATCCGAGTGAGGCAGGAGTATTTCTCCGACACTTACGGCGATGTGGGCTATCTCTTCCTGCTCGTTGACCTGCGCTTCGACGAGCCTGTCATCCACGTCCGTGCCTGGCAGAACGACAAACTGCCCATGGAGGATTTGTTTGACTTGTCGGATGTGTATTAAAGACCACGAGACTAAGGGACTACGGAACTGCGGGACAATGACTTGTGACTATGACAATGACAACTTTCGTTCTCCCGAATTTACAATTCAGGAGGCGAGAATATCAACATTTGCAATGCGAAAGCGGGCAATTGTGGCAGCCGCAGGATTAATGGCAAATTTGTGGTTCATTTATGGTAATTCGTGTTTATTATTCTAGACGGTCGGATTGCAAATAAAGTATTCCTTATACTTAAGATGTTGGCTAAGGATTTGAAATCTTCGGTAAAGATGGTTTCATTTTCGAGAATCAATAGGTGTATTTTACTCTAAAACATGATATTTCTTTTTTATTTAAAATATTTGGACTAATTTTGCACACCGATAGCCTCTATGTTTTTGTTAATAAAGCAAAGTGTATATGAAAAGACTGACATTGACAGGAATAGCCTTGTTGCTGGCTATCGCATTGCAAGCCCAAGTGGAAGACGATTGGAAAAAAGCAATCCAGGATTCGCAAAACGCTGCCTTTAAGGAGTTTGAGCAGTTTCAACGGCAAGCCCATCAGGAGTATGAGGATTTTCGTCGCAAAGCCAATGAGGATTATGCCAAATTCATGGAGAATGCCTGGAAAATGTTTGAGATACAAGCCGCCGAGGAGCCTCCCGCCAAACCTAAGCCTCCCGTCCCCGTGTTTGACGACACAGAACCCGATCCAAACCCTAATCCTGAACCTGGTCCCGATACACGACCTGAGGTAACTCCCATCCGAATTCCTGACCCGATTCAAATCTTGGAGTTGTCGGGAAGTCATTCGAGTCCCAAGCTGGAGCGTCCCAAGCCTTTGGAACCCATCAAACCAAACACTGCCCCTTCGTCAACTGCCCAAAATGTGTTCCTTTATGGCTCTTCTTTTGCCTTTCATCTAGAGCGTGAACAGACGCTGCATCTGGATGACGCTTCTGAAAAGAGCGTGGCGAAGATGTGGCGGCAGCTGTCCGACTCAAGTTTCGACCCCATCGTTGCTGAGTGTCTGCAACAACGCGACAAATACAACCTCTGCGATTGGGCATACGTCAAGCTCACCCAGCAGGTGGCCGAGAAACAGTTTGGCGAAGGCACCAATGAAGCCGTGGTAATGCATATGTACCTGCTCACCCAATCGGGCTATCAGATGCGCATCGGGCGCGATAAAGAGGATCGGCTCTTCTTGCTCATCGGCTCAAAAGAGCAAATCTATCGTTACCAGTGTTTCAAGAAGGAGGAAATTCGGTATTATATCATCGACAGGTCGTTCAACAAGAAGGAAATGTTCGTCTACGACCATGCTTTCCCACAGGAAACCTCGTTGTCGTTGGCCTTGACGCAGCCAAAGCTGCAGGAAACCTTGACGGAAAAGCGAACCGTGGCTTCGTCACGTTATCCTGAGGTTGAGGCCACTGTGCAAACCAACTCTAATCTGATTGCTTTTTACAACGATTATCCGCAGAGCTCGATGTGGAATTATTACACCAAGGCATCGATGAGCGATGTGCTGAAAGAATCATTGTATCCAACATTGCGCCAAGCCATTGAAGGGAAAACGACGCTGCAAGCCGCCAACATCCTTCTGAATTTTGTGCAAACCGGATTCAAGTACCAAACCGACGACGTGCAGTTTGGTTATGAGCGTCCGCTGTTTCCCGACGAGACGTTTTATTATCCCTTTTGTGATTGTGAGGACCGTTCCATTTTGTTTTCCTGCCTTGTCCGCGAGTTGTTGGGATTGGATGTGGTGTTGCTGAACTATCCCGAGCATTTGGCTACGGCGGTATGTTTCGACGAAGAAGTGAAAGGCGATTATTTGCTTGTTGGCGACAAGACCTATATCATTTGCGATCCGACCTATATCAATGCTCGTGTAGGGGAATGCGCTCCGAAATACAAATCTGTCAGTCCCACAGTTGTGGTGCTATAGAAAACCAGTTGTTATTGAAAACAAATAAAATACGCGTATATGAAAAAGTTGACATTTACACTTTTGGCATTGCTTTTTACAGTCGCAGCCGCAGCCCAGGTTGATGACGACATGAAAAAAGAGGCGAAAAATGCGAAGGAAAAAGCCATGGACGAATTTGATAGATTCGTGCAACAGGCCAACGACGAGTTTGAAGACTTTCGTCAGAAGGCCAATGCCGAATATGCCAAATTCATGGAAGAGGCATGGACACTTTACAATGTCAAGGATGCTGAGGAACCTCCGATGCAGCCTAAGCCGACGACCATCACTTTTGAGCATGAAGCCGTTGTGACCAACTCCAAGATAGAGTATGACGAAATCGAAGCCTCTCCCTCGGAGCGATTGCCAAAGACTCGCCTGCCTTTGGGCTCTATTTCTAATGAGAGTCTCGTGCTGTCAGGTCAGCCCGAGCCACTTGACCCGATTATGACGACCTTTGACGCCGACGCCTCTATGCAGTCGTTGTCACTCTATGGTTCTCCTATCAAGGTTCGCGTCGAGCCAGAGCCGAAAAGTCCCATCAAACTCAAGAACGTTTCTGAGAAAAGTGTGGCCAGAATGTGGAAGAAGTTGTCATGCTCTTATTACGACAATATTGTGGCCGAATGCTTGAGGCAAAGAAAAGCTTGCAACTTATGTGACTGGGCATACGTGAAGTTGGCGGAGGAGATGGCCGGCAAGTATTTTGGCAAAGGCACCAATGAGGCCGTGGTACTGCAAATGTACATTTTGGTCCAGTCGGGCTATCAGATGCGTATCGCAAAGGTTGAGGACCAGTTGACCTTGCTGATAGGCTCAGACGAAAGGATATATCATTATAAGTACACGGTGATGGATGGCATCCACTACTATATCATTGACAAGTCTTTGCAAGACAAGTCGATGCTTGTGTTTGACAGGGCGTTCCCACAAGAGAAATCGCTTTCCCTGGCTATGGTGCAACCCAAGTTCAGTCTTGATAGGACCGAAAAACAAACATTCTCGGCGCAACATTATCCTGAGATTGAGGTCACGATTGTAACGAACAAAAACCTGATGGCATTTTATGACGACTATCCGGTTTCCAGCCAGTGGAACTATTATTCTTACGCCTCGTTGAGCGAATGCGTGAAGCGTGACCTCTATCCGGTGTTGCAAAAGGCAATTGAGGGAAAAACGGAAGTGGAGGCGGTTGACATGTTGCTGAATTTTGTCCAAACGGGATTTGGCTATTCTTCCGACATGGATCAGTTTGGCTACGAGCGCCCGCTTTACCCTGACGAAACATTCTATTATCCCTATTGTGACTGTGAGGACCGTTCCATCTTGTTCTCCTGCTTGGTGCGTGAGTTGGTAGGTCTCGATGTGGTGCTGCTGAGTTATCCTGCCCATGTGACTACGGCTGTACATTTCAATGAGCCCGTGAAAGGTGATTATTTGATGGTTGACGGTGAGAAGTATATGATTTGCGAACCGACATGGTTGAGTGGAGCACCGGTGGGCCGTTGCGCCAACCAATACAAAGATAAAAACCCCAAGGTGATGAGGCTCTGATTCCAGTTGCCTATGGGTGGTTAGTTTATTATTTTAAATGAATATGAGTACATTACTTGGTAGAAAAAAGTGGTTATTCATGGCATTTCTTGCCATGTTTTGTGAGTTTTTGTCGGCTCAAATGGTTCAATACGGTTGTGTGGTGGAGATGAATTCAGGAGGCAAGGCCTTGTCGGGCGTTGCCATTACTATTCCATCGGCACACGATTGCCAGCCTACGTCGAGCGATGCCTTCGGTTTGTTTCGCCTTAGCTTCGGTGAGCATAAAGTAGGTGATGTGGTGCTCGGATTGAATGCCAAGAAATATGGCTATGAGATGGTGAATCATCACGTGTCGCGTGAAGGCTACACTTTGACGGACAAGGATTCCCTGCGGATAGTGATGGCCCCTGTTGGAAAGGTTGCCGAAGCGCGCACCCGTTATTATGCCTTGCTCGAGGCGGCATCTATTCGTCGTTACGATTCCACGATGTCGTTTTTTAACCGTCAGTATGCGCAACAGTTGATAACGGAACCGGAATTGAAGTATTGGGAGTCGCAAGCCGAGGCGGAACTGAAGACCGCCTATCTGCGGATGGATGAGTATGCCGACATGATGGCCCGCATCAATCAAGACGACCTGAAGGGAACGGAGCTGCCGTTGTACGAGAAGCTCCTTTCGGGCGAGGTGTTTGACGCATTGGCTCTTGTTTGCGATGAACCCGAGACGGATGTCTTGGATGATTATCTTGCTTTTTCAGGAAGCTATCCTATGACGAATCCCGAAATCCATGTGGCCAAAGGTAAATACGATTTGGTCAACATCCCCGACTCACTGTATTCTGATGTGATGGTGCTTGACAGTTATACCCAACAGTACGAAAGCGGGTTTGCGGCGGATGGACCTAGGTATGCCAAGAGTTGTTATTACCTGGGCATGATCTTTAGGGATGCCCAAGACAGGGTGATGGCAGAGAATTGTTTCCGTAAAGCCTTGAGAATGTATGAAATGTTGAATGAGATGGAGGTGGGGAACTTTAGAACCCAAATCGATGAAATAAAGGAAATGTTGAAGAGTTTCGAATAGTCATGCGTGAAAGGAACAAAGCTTTTTTTGACAGTCTGAGCGATAAGGAACTGGTTGAACTGTTGCTGGCCAACGACCAGGATGCTATCGAATACTTGTTCTTTTACCGTTGCAATGGCATGTTTGCCCATATCATCAACAGCATTTTCCATTCACAAGGCCAGAAAGAAGAATTGATTACCGAGTTTTATCTGCTTATTAGCCAGAATAATTGGGAGAAGTTGAGAAGCTTTGAGTTTAAATCGAAGCTGGATACCTGGTTGACTGTCATTGCAGTAAGATTTTTCAAAAAAAAGCACATTTCTCAGACTAAATTAGTCGCGATAGACCCTCAATTGATTGTCGAGACCAAGAAAAACGAGACGGACGACTACGATGTTATCAATGAGATGAGCCGCCTTGAACTCTACAAAGCCATCGACCAGCTCTCGAAGCCTCGCGAACGTTATGCCCTGTTGGCCGACCTGACGGGCAAGCGTGCCGAGGACATCGCCGAGGAGATGGGATGCACGGTAGCGGCAGTGTACAACTTGACTAAGAAAGCCAGGTTGGAGTTGAAGTCAAAAATGCAAGAAAAGAAGTTAGTGTGACCATGAAAAACGAAAAAATGCAAATCACCGATGAACTGATAGCCTGCTATCTTGAAGGCAAGGTGACCGACGAGGAAAGGAAGGCGGTTGAAGCTTATCTTTCCGAGAACGAGGATGAAATGGATGTCCTTCTCGCTGCCCGTGCCGAGATGGCCTATCAGGAAGATATCGCCCGTCCATCGGTATTTGCCCGCTCCATGATAGAGTATGATGAATATGCGCTGGCGGCAGCATCTGAAAAGATGGACTGCGCCATCAAGGCACAACAGATGGTGCTTCGCAACTACGGCATCGAGGTGAGCACGGAAGAGTTGACGGCTTTGGCCAAGAAGCAAGGCTGGTTTGAGGAAGGGAAGGGCAGCGCTTTCGACTTCGTGGGTGAGTTGCTCAACCACTATGGCGTGGAATCCGTGCAGATGCGCAACGCGGGTGTCTATCATATCATGCACGAGCTGAGCCAAGGCCATAAGATCATCGTGGGCGTTGATGCTGATGCAGCTGATACTGCGGAAGCCCAGCACGTGATGCTCGTGGCAGGCATCGACACCACCGACCCCGACCATTTGAAGGTGGTGGTAAGAGATCCTTCGCATCCCGAGCAAGACAAAACCTATTCGGCCAACGAGTTCATGGAACGCTGGAAGCATACGGGCTGTTTCATGGTGTCGACCAAACAACCCGCTCCTTTGTCGGCCAATCCTGAGATGCAGCATTTCGACTACGAATTGGGCTATGTGCGCAAGTTTGCGGATGTGGCATACGAGGAGATCATCAAGCGGCTGGCGGAAGATGGTTATATCGGAGATCCGGCCCTTCGACAGGCTCATGGACCGGAGACCGCAAAGAAGCTTAGATTTTATATCCTTGGAATTGTAGTGTTGCTTTTGTTAGGTGGAATTGGATATTACTTCTGGCGTGTGTCGACACCTTTGCAGATGAAAATCAACGTTACCGAAGACAAGAACTACTGCATTCCGTCGCTGCCCTTCGCAGAAGGCACGCTGCAATGCGAGTATGCCGACAACGCGGTGCAGACCATCAAGGTGGGTGCCGATAATGCCACTGTGTTCCTCAATGAGATACCCTATAAATACAGAAACTCCGACGTGCATGTCGTTTTTGAGGCCGATGGCTACCAAACTATCGATACCGTGATAAAGGTGCAGAAGTCGTTGAGCCTGAATCTGAAACGCAACAACGACTTGGGTGTGGTGTTTGGTCGCGTGGTTGATTTTGAAACGGAGCAACCCATTGAAAATGCCACGGTGACATTGCAAGACATGACAGTGCAAACCGATGCCTTCGGGCAGTTCAGGATAGAGATTCCCTTTGCCAAGCAAGACAAGACCCAACGCGTGCAAGTCACGAAGGAGGGCTATCAAGTGTGGGAGGGTATGTATCGGCCTTCATTGGCTGATCCTTGGTATATTACTTTGGAAAAGAAATGATTATACATTGTTAACCAACGAAACAGATAATAAATTACTAAGAAAACCAAACAATTGGACTATTTTTTTGAAATTGTGTCCTCTATTTAGCAAATTAAACAATTAAACAAATACAAATCAAACAAAAGAAAGGAACACTAAAATGAAAAAACTTGGAATGTTATTGATGTTAGTGGTCGCCATGGCCGTTGCTATGCCCACTTCTTATGCCCAGCTGAGCAAAAGAGAGATGAAGGAAATCGAGAAGACTGCAAAACAGGAAGCCAAACAGTTGAAGAAAGAGGGTTGGAAAGTGGCTCCTGGGCTCCCCTCGATTGAGATGCAGCTGAAAGATTCTTATGTCATGCTGCGACAAAAGGATGAAAATGGTTACGACAAGTTCATCCAAGGCGACGCCATGTCGGTAGGGCAGGTGTATGATGCAGCCATGTTCCAAGCGGAGAACTTGTCGAAACTGAATCTGGCTGGCAAGATGGAAACCCGTGTTATCCAAATCATCGACAACAAGTTGGCTAACAAGGAAATCTCCAAAGAAGAAGCCGTCTCTTTGGCGACCAGTATTAGTGCGAGCAAAAACCTCATCTCCCAAAGGTTAGGTCAGGTGATTACTCCAGTGAAGTTGTATCGTGACCTCCCGAACGGCAACATGGAAGTGCGCGTTATCGTTTACTATAGCCGGGATTTGGCGGATAAAGCTGCCAAGGCTGCCATGAGGGAAGAACTTGAAAACGAGGCCAATGAACTTTCCGAAAGATTGGATGATATCCTTGGCGATTAACAATTGAGAGATGATACGGAAGTCAGTATTGCTTATTATATTGGCCGTGTTTCCCTTGATATCTTTCGCTCAAAGAGAGCGGGAGGTGTCGGGGGAATACGCCTATTATGCGCCATTGAACATTACGCCGAATGAAGCCTTAGCCACAGCCATTGAGAAAGCCAAAATACAAGCCCTTGCCGAGGCTTTCGGCACGCTTATCGATATGCAAAGCACCAGTGTGATCCAGAACGACAATGGCAAGTCTAACACCAATTTCTTCTCTTTGGGCGAGAGTTCGGTGAAAGGAGAATGGCTCGGTGACACAAGGGAACCTGAGACTGAAGTCAAATTCGATCCGGGCTTTATGATTGCAAAGGCAAAGGTGTGGGGACATGCCCGTGAGATTGTTTCTGCTCCCATAGAAATCAGTGCCAAGTTGCTGAAACAAACCAATGGCAAACATGATGAAGACCAGTTCCGACATGGTGAGCAACTGTATCTATCCTTTAAGTCACCAACTAAGGGTTATCTTGCTGTCTATCTGATGGATGGGAATGGTGATGCCTATTGCCTTTTACCCTATTCTGAAGATGAAGACGGACAGTTTACCGTGAAAGCGAACAAGTCGTACATCTTGTTTTCAGAAGACCATGCTGAAAAAGATGAGAAATGTCAAGAATATGATATGACTTGCGAAAAGGAAGCGGCTGAGCAGAATATGGTCTATGTCGTTTTTTCACCCAATAAGTTCACGAAAGCAAATGATGATGAGTCGAACAAAATCATCGACGTGAACGGTAAACCAGAATCCTTGCCTCGTTTCCTTTCGTACTCCGATTTCCAGAAATGGCTCATGAGATGCCGTCGCGCCGATAAGGATATGCAAGTGATTATCAAACCTATAGTTATAAGTAAAGAATAAACGATAAACAATTTAAAAAGCATGATAATGAAATACTACAAATTAACAGTTATTTTGCTGGCTTTTATGGTTTTAGCTGGCTGTAAAAAAGATTCAGATGTCAACATCACCACTTTTAAGATTACAAAAGAAAAGATTGTTGCCGATGCCTTGTCGGTTCGCATGGAAGGTGAATACGATTATGCAGGTAAAATCAATAGCATCGAGGTGAAAATCGGCCAAAATGCGGATTTGTCGGATGCTGAGAATTACAGAACTATCGTTAACGACAAACAATTCAATGTGACCATCACGGGACTTCAACCTGTAGTGGATTACTATTATTGCTATGAAATTGATTATGGTGCTTCATCTACTTTCCTCACCAATGTCAAGTCATTTGCCACGGAAGACTTCCAACTGCCCATTGTGAAGACGGGTGAAGTGGATGGCATCCAAGCCAATACGGCGTCTGGCCACGGTGAGGTGACCACGGATGGTGGCGGTGACCAGATATCAGTTCGTGGTATGTGCTGGAGCTTGTCGCATAATCCGACTATCGGCGACTTTTATGTCTATGCTGGTACTGGATTGGGCACTTTCGATTGTGTAATGAGTGAACTTCAACCCGACCAGACCTATTATGTGAGGGCTTTTGCAGGCAACAGCAAGGGCATTGCATACGGCAATGAGGTCAGCTTTACGACAGCACCTGTGGGATCATTGCCAACGGTGACGATTGACGACTATTCCAATGTAAGTGCAACCTCATTTGCTGTTACAGCAACCGTTTCTGAACAGGGTGCTAGCGCAGTGATTGTCAGAGGCATCTGTTGGAACACTTCTCCAAGCCCTGTTATGGACAATAACCATGAAAGCTGCGGCGAAGGTATTGGATCGTTTTCGCGTACCATTACAAATCTGGCAACCAATACGAAATATTATGTGCGCGCTTACGCTGTGAACGGCCATGGTGTGGCTTACAGTAATGAAGTTACCATCACTTTGGAGTCGGAGATGACGGTTCCTACTGTGGTGACAAAGGATGTCGTGAGCATTTTGGATAACATGGCTACTGGTGGTGGCAATGTTGTGGAAGATGGTGGGTCTGAGGTCACTGAAAGAGGCATCTGTTGGAGCACAAGCCATAATCCTACGGTGGATGACATGTATCTCACAAGCGGCTCAGGCATGGGCGTGTTTTCATGCCAGATGACTGATTTGGAACAAGATGTTACGTATTACGTGCGTGCGTATGCCGTTAATGCACTGGGTATGGCTTACGGCAACGAGGTGTCGTTTGTGATTCCTTCCAAGAAACATTGATTTGGTGCTATCATTTAATATTGAATCAATATGAAAAAGCACGCATTTATATATGCTTTCTTGCTTGTTTTGACTACGATTGCGGTATCCTGCAAGAAAGACACAGAAGTGAACAAGGACACGTTCAAGATAGAGAACGAGAAAGTAGAGGCGTTGACGCAATCGGTGAAGATTACAGGAACCTATGCCTATTTGGGCGCGATAGACGGTATCACGCTGGAGCTGGGTCGCCAGGCCGACCTGATGGACGGCGACGCCTACCGCACCCTGCTTGAGGGCACGGATTTCAGTGTTGAGGTGAAGAACCTGCGCACGAACACGACCTATTACTACCGTTATTCGGTGGATTATGGAGGCAAGGCGCCCTATCGCACGGAGATAAAGACCTTCAAGACGGAGGAGTACAACCTGCCGGAGGTGAAGTCGAAGGAAGTGGTTTCAGTGGGCGTGAACCGTGCCGAAGTGAGTGGA
>ONFO01000002.1 GCA_900317155.1 uncultured Bacteroidales bacterium | reverse complement strand
TGGAAAGGGCGGATTGCTGAATCCTGTGCGTTCGCTCGGCTGCCAAGGCTTCCTCTCGTTGCTGGATGAGTTCCTGTTCATGCTGTCTTCCCGCTTCTTTCAAGGCTCTTTTCGCTTCCTCTTGCTGCTCTTTCAATAGTTTCTTGCTCTTAAGTTTCGCGAAAACAATGATGAACAAAGCAGCCACAATGGCAATAGGCACAATGATGCCAATTGTTTTTTTGATTGACATTTCTCGCATTTCCTCAGCTTCCTTCTTCTGTTTTTGATTCATATATTCCTTGAATAAATCTTCAAGTTTTGAGACCATCGCTTTGTTTTCTCCTTCAGTTTTCTTGAAATCAGCTAAAAAACGAGTACATTCATTTGACTTTTCTTGGTCCCCAATACTATCATAAATGAAACGCAAATAATTTGCTGCTTGTATTTGAGATATTTTGTCATCTTTATTTTCAAACACAGGTTCTAAATATCTTAGAGCCGAATCATATATTCCTTCTTCAGAATATATTGCACCTATAGTCATATATCGAGTCAATAGTTCATTATTATTATTTGAAAGAACAAAAAGCTGTCTAATATCATTCAAAGATTGCTCTATTCCTAAACCAACTTGATAATCACAGAGAGCTTTGGTAGATATTATATCTCTATATACAACATTTTGAGGATTCGAGATACCTTTTATTGCCTTAGTATAATAGTCTCTTGCAATATCCTTGTTTCCCTTCTTGTCATATTGCTTCCCAATATGATAATATATAATAGGTATTTCTTGGGATAGCGTTGGCTCTTTTTGGCAGTAGGCCAAGGCCTGCTCACCGCAGGCAATAGCAGGATCCATCATAAACTGTGTCGAAAAAAGCTCCAGTAAACGACTAAAGACGATATCCATAAACACAGCCTTTTCTCCTGTCAGTGCTTTTTCCTCAAAAGACTCTTCCATTACTTCTACCGCTTTTAGGTATTCAGCACACGTCTGCACTACATTCCCTTGTTCGTAAAAACCAACACCGTTAAAACAATGTGCCCTTGCATCTAAAAACACATTTCGATTTTGTTGTGGCACAATGTGTGTGTTTGCCGTCAACGAATCAAAATAATCCACCGCATGTAACAACCCTTCTCGGTTGCTTTGGCCATAATAGTTTTTATAAAGCAGTTCCGAAATCAGCAGCTGGATATAATGCCCATTAAACTCATCAAGGCTGTCTGTCTGAGGGCTTGCCGCAAACTGCTGCAGCACAGCCAAGGCGCTGTCGGGCTGGAGCCACATCAGGCTGTCGATGGCGGATAACTCTGGATTCGGCCCTTCTTCGCTTCGCCCACGTTCAGCGACCTCAGCCGATGGATTGCAGGCGGCTAAGGCCATCAATACCCAAAGAAATCCTATGGTCAGCATTTGCTTCATGGCGCAAAGGTATACAAAAAAACCCCGCCACAGCAAACGTGCAGCGGGGAAAAAATGCAATACTTATGAAAAAATACTCTTGTTCTGTTTTTATTCTTCTTCCTTCTGGCTCTCTTCGTACTCCTTGAGGAGGCGGTTCTGAACGTCGGTGGGCACTTGCTGGTATTCAGCATACTTCATGGTGAAGGTGCCACGGCCCGAGGTCAGTGAGCTCAGTGAGGTTGAATAGCGGTCCATCTCGGCCAACGGAACCTTGGCGTGGATGGTCTGGTAGTTGTGGTCGCTGTCCATGCCCATGACGATGGCACGACGGCCTTGCAGGTCGGTCATCACGGCACCCATGAGGTCGGCGGGCATGCGCACGTCGAGGTCGTAGATAGGTTCCATGATCTTCGGGCCAGCGTTCTTAAAGGCGGCACTGAAGGCCATACGACCGGCGATCTTAAAGGCCATTTCGTTGGAGTCGACCGGGTGCATCTTACCGTCGTAGATGTAGACGATGATGTCGCGGGCGTAGGAACCCGTCAGCGGGCCTTGCTCAAGACGTTCGTTCACACCCTTCAGGATGGCGGGCATGAAGCGGGCATCGATGGCACCACCGACGACGCAGTTGGCGAAGATGAGCTTACCACCCCAAGGCAGTTCGTACTCTTGCTTGTCGCGCACCTGCAGTTCGCTCGGGTCGGTGTAACCCTCGAAGTAAGGAGCCAATTGCATGTGCACCTCACCGAACTGACCGCTACCACCGGATTGTTTCTTGTGACGGTAGCTGGCGCTTGCGCTCTTGGTGATGGTCTCACGATACGGGATCTTCGGCGAAGCCGTCTCGATGGCGATCTTATAGACATTGTCGAAGTACCACTTCAGGGTGTTGAAGTGATATTCGCCCTGGCATTGCAGGATGTTCTGGCGCAGCTCGCGCGACATGCCGGCGATGACGGTCGGGTCGGTCTTGTGGATGTCGTTGAGGATGCTGCCCAGCTTCTCGTCTTCTTGTGAGTTGACGGCCTTGACGGCAATCGAGAAGATCGGGGTCGGGAACGGAATCTCTGGGAAGGTGGCTTCAGCAACCTTGGCGTCGACGAGCGAGTCACCGATGCGGCCGTCCTTCAACTTGATGGTGCAGATGATATCACCAGCGTTGACTTTCTCTACCTCTTCACGGTTCTTGCCACGGAACACCAGCAGCTGTGAGAGACGCTCCTTGTTGCCCGTACGCGGGTTGATGAGGTCTTGGCTCTTCACCACGGTACCGCCATAGACGCGCATCCAGGCCACATCGCCGAGGTTCTGTTCGGTAGTGACCTTGAAGATGAACAAAGCGGTCGGGTCGTCGACGCTGTTGTGGAACTCTTGGCCGTTGTTGGCTTTTATAGCAGGCATGTCGGCAGGCGACGGGCAGGCGTTGATGAGGAACTCCATCAGACGGGTGACACCCACGCCACGCTTGGCAGCGCCGCAGAGCACGGGGAACATCTCACGGTTGACGATACCCAGATGGATACCGCGTTCCATGTCTTCCTCGCTCAGAGTCATCTCTTCGAAGAACTTCTCCATCAGAGCCTCTTCACCTTCAGCGGCGTGCTCGATGAGGTTGTTGTGCATCTCTTCGGCCTTGGCCATTTCGGCAGCAGGAATGTCCTGAATCTCAGGGGCACCGTTGCCATTCTTGAAGACCAACATCTTCATCATGATCAAATCGATGACGGCGTTGAAGTCTTCACCTGTATTGACAGGATATTGGATAGGCGTAACCTTATCGCCGAAGTATTCTTTCAGTTCGCGGACTGTGTTGTCGAAGTTGGCGTTGCTGTGGTCGAGTTGGTTCATGAAGAACACAACAGGCTTGTTGGTGTTGGCAGCATGGCGCCAGGCGTTTTCGGTGGTAGCTTCCACACCCGATTGGGCGTTCACAGTGCAGACAGCGATGTCGGCAGCGGTAAGGCAGCTGACAATATCGCCTGAGAAATCACTGAAACCAGGGGTATCCAGGATGTTGATTTTCTTGTCGTTGTAAATCGTGTACATCATGGAGGCGTTCACCGAAATCTGACGTTCCATCTCGATGGGACGGTAGTCGGAAACAGTGTTCTTCTCTTCGGTGCTACCTTTTCTGTTGATGAGCTTGCCTTCATAAAGCATGTTTTCGGCAAGGATGGTCTTACCCGACTTAGCTGCACCGATGAGGGCAACATTACGGATGTCTTTTGTTTGGAATTCCTTCATTTTTATCTAACTAGCTAATTATTAAATATTTAATTCTCGCGAAAATAACTATAGTGGGCGCAAAGGTACAAAATAAATTGATACCTTAAGCAATAATGCTACAAATTAATGAGGAATGATGAATGCGGAATGCGGAATGGAGACGAGTTTATACATCGCTTCGCGTCATTCAGCATTCCTAATTCAGCATCCAGCATTTTTATAATTCTGCTATGGCCTTATGAATATTATCCCAGCGTTCATCGTCCATCTTGGCACCCATAACTTCGATAATGTTTTTGGCTACGATGGCACCCATCATGCCGCATTTTTGTAGGTTTTCGCCTTTGACGAGTCCTGCGAGAAAACCAGCGGCCCACATGTCGCCAGCGCCGGTGGTGTCGACCACATCAGCCTTCAAGGGCGGAATGGTGACGATTTCATTGCCTCGTTGGATGTATGCTCCCTTGGCTCCTATTTTTACCACGGCGATTTCGCAACGCTCTGCGATATAGTGTAAAGCGTTTTCTGGTTCCATACCTGTGAGGGCCAGAGCTTCTTGTTCATTGGCAAACACGATGTCGACATAGTTGTTGACGAGTTCAAGAAGGAAATCGCGGCTTTCTTCTACCACGTTATAGCTGGCTAGGTCAATGGCGATTTTCAAACCTTTATCTTTTGCCGTGCTGATGGCTTTGCGCAGCATGTCGGGGTTAGCCACGAGGTAACCTTCGATATAGAAGATGTCCCAGTTGTCGAACAGTTCAGGCTTGATGTCATCGGGGCTGAGTTCGATAGAGGCACCGAGGCAGGTGGCGAAAGTGCGTTCGCCGTCGGGGGTCACCATGGCGATGACGCGGCCTGTCGGGGTATCACTTTTAAGGGCAAGCATCTCTACGCCAGTGCGGGTCATTTCATTGGTGAAAAACTGCCCCATCTCGTCGTTACCCATCATGGTGAGGAAGCCAGACTTTGCACCGAGTCGGGCGAGGCCACTCATTGTGTTGGCTGCCGAGTCACCGGCGGCACGTTGGCTACCATATTGTTGGGCGAGGCGTTCGCCAATACTGACGGCGTCGTTGATGTTGACATAGGTCATGCTCCCTTTGGGGAGGTTGAGTTCGTTTAGCACTTCTTCGTTGGGCACCTGACTAAGGATGTCGACCAAGGTGCTTCCTATTCCGAGGATTTTCTTCATTTGGGATTCAAGGATTTAATATTCAAAATTCAAGATTCAAAATTTGTGCAAAGGTAAGAAAAAAGAGATTCCCTTCGGGGATGGAGCACGTTTTATAGCTCAATAGCGGTGGTTGACAAATTGTAAAGGTCGTAAGCTTTCTTAGCCGCCGCATGTAACTAAAGACAAAAACGCCATTTTCTTAGGAATACTTCTGTCTATAGTGATTAAATTTTCATATTGATTATCAATTAGATATAAAATATTTGAAAAATTTTGTCGGAAAAATATTGTCAGTAATGAAAAAAGCTGTACTTTTGCAACCGCAAAACAGAAAGTTCTGTGACATTGTGCAATCTGACTGTTAATCAGGGGGTCTCAGGTTCAAGTCCTGAAGGGGGCGCAATTTTTATGTTTCATGTTATTAATTTTTTGGCCTCGTAGATTCTCCCCGTTTCTACGGGGTTTTTTTATGTGGTCAGCTGTTTGGAAGACTGCATGAAAAAGGTTGGGACTCACCTAGCCTGTTTAAAATGGTGTCGCCCCTACGGGGCTGGGACGGGGTCTTTGCGACGGTAAAGGCATATTTCAAAAGCTTTACCAATTTTTGGTTTGGTAAGGTATATCCTGTCGTAAATAAATGAATACTTTAGTTCGTAGTTGTTCAAAATGAAGTATGCGTCATTTTTTTTATAGGTTTTTTTCCATGAAATCATAATCCATAAAGGAGCAGAAAAAGATTTGTTTACTTCTTCTTCGTGTAGTTTTGGCAGTTTGAAAGCTAAAGTGGAGAACAACACCCTATTACATTGCAACAAGCCTTCGTGTTGCATCATGGAGGTTCCGTAACTGTTTAAGTTATAATTGTAAATGGAATCGTGTTCCTCTTCAGGGATGCTTTCAACAAAATTGTGAAAATCGCGATAGATAGCAACTTCTTTTTCGTTTCCTAGAATGAGATCATTCACCAACAAATGTAGAGGTTTTATGATGTAAAAGATTAAACTAATGGATGACAGCCCCACCAATACTATTTTCAATTTCTTTTTCTCCGAAAAATCAAAGGTCATAAAACCAACAATACATAATGGCACAAATGCCATTAGGTAATAGATGTGGCATAACTTTCCGTATGAGACAATAAACATTGCCGTTGAGAGAAGCAGAGGGATTAAGACTTTCTTATCTTGACAGGAAATGATTGCAAACAACAAAAAGGAAATGAGAAACAAAAAGTAGAAAACGACATAATGAATGTGAGAGTGAGAAATTGCACTCAGATATTCAAAATTGGATAGAAAAGAAGCATAAACCATTTCATAAACACCATGCCATCCAGCTTTTAGATAAAAATAGAGTACGCTTATTATAACTATTGGTAATAGACCCAAAATAAAACACATCAAACTCGAAATAAAATTGTTGATTCTTTTTTCCAAAAGTTGACGAATCCAAATATATGCTAAGAAACCAAGGAATGGTGTAGCATTGTTGATTTGAATAAATGTGATGATTCCGAAGCATAATCCTATAGTGAACATTTGCAAAGAGTGGATTTCCTGATTTGTTTTCAATGAGCGAAAATAAATCAGCAGAGGATAGGATGCTAAAGGCAAACACCACTCTTGGGTTAAACCACCCTCGGTATAAAAACACAAGAGCAACAGCAAAGCAACAGCAAGACCGATGAATCGGAAATGCTCATCACGATAAAGCGCTAGCATCTTGTCCCAAATAATGAGGGTGATTGTCAGTGACAAACTTTGCATTAATAAAAGTGGAAGATTTCCTCCCAACCATACTCCCAAAGCGTATATGAAATAAAGAATATAGCCCTTGTTGTCGAAATAATCAATGTAAAGTGTGTGGCCTTTTAGTATAGCCATCCCCATTGATTTAAATAATGAAGGATCGCTTCCTTCAGTGATGTAAAGAAACGATGTTGAACGTGAAAACAAAGTCACAAACACAAAGGAAACAAAAAACAACAGCAAGGGATAAAACTTACTGTTGACAATTCTTTCTATAGGGCTTTGTTGGTTCATGATATTAAAATATAGTCTTAAAAATCAATTTAATATCTCCAAAGAAACTCCAATGATCCAAATAATCTAGATTGATTTTCACTTTGTCAGGCCAAATAACATTGTCATTATACCATTTTGGGTCGGCTTGCTGGGCAAGGAGTTCTTCCTCGTTGCGGTATTTGATACTGGCTGGTCCTGTGATGCCAGGACGAAGTTGAAGGATGCGACGGTCATCACCCTGTAGTTGATCAGCATATCCAGGCACATCGGGACGCGGTCCTACAAAGCTCATTTGTCCGATGAATACATTGACAAGTTCGGTAAGGCAATCCACCTTGCTGTGACGCAGCCAATGGCCAATCCGTGTTACACGGGGATCGTTGGCAATGGTGACGGAATCGCCTTGCACTTTCATGTGCATAGTTCGGAACTTACAGATCCTAAAGGGTTTGCCATCCTTTCCAATACGCCATTGCATGAAGAAAACAGGCCCTTTTGAATCCAATTTGATAAGAATGGCAATGAAGAGCAAAGGAAGAAACAGAAGAATAAGACCTACTAATGCCACGATGCGATCGAAGCACCATTTGAAAAAGAATCCTATGTTGTGTTTATTTTTCTCCACGCTGCATGGCCTCCATATTGAGAATTGCCCTAATACGCGGCAAAGTTATGATTTTTCTGAATGGGTACAACAAATTGACCATTATCTTTAACCACCATCGATAATGGACAGCTAATTTGCAGTAAGATTTACGAAAATGGAATTTATCAATTAGAAAATCTTGAATATGAGAGTGTTCCGTAATGCTACGTGAGCCATCTGTGACATAACGAAAGCCTTTTTCTTGTAAATAATACTTGTTCATGGAATAGAATAATCCATAGTATGGATAAGCTGTGCTTTTCCTTTTGTATTCCGGTTTGATGCCCACAACACCGTATTCACAAGCATCAGCCCAAACACGGTTGGCACAAAAACCGATAAAAGTATCCTCTACTCGATCATAAACCCCCCAATAATCGTAATGCTTCATTTCACACCATTTCATATAGGCTTCAAACGTCTGACGGTTGGTGAGGCGGTCGGTGACAGCATAATCGTCAAAAGTGGCTCTTAAAATAGGGTAACCTAATTTGAGGATGGGTTCATTATCTATGCGTCGGAATTCCAAATGCTCGAGTGAACGACGGACTTTCTTTCTTGTGTTGCCCGACAACTCCTCAAGTCCTCCAAAATGGTCTTTAATCAGGTTCCAAAAACAGGTCTCTTGGCAGTCAAAATCGTATGTGTTTCTGACCATTAATCCGCTTTGCTTGAGAAGCGCTTTCCATTCCTTTTTTTGCAGTTTTTGCTCTTCATGAGGCGCTCCATCGAAGCGCCATGCTTGGCGATAAAGGTAGAAATCCTGCATCAGAAAATCCGTTTGATGGTGGCATTAAAAGCATAGCAACAGAAACAAGTCAGGGCGTAGAAAAAGGATAGTTTTTCTTGTTTCCGATAAACGAGCCATACATCTTTGGCGGCTTTCAGTTTGTTAGCGGAAGCTGAGTTGCTTCTAACCCTGTATTTCATCAAGATTTCTTTCATGGGATAGGCGCGATGACCGTCCTTCAAGATTTTGCACCACAAGGCCATGTCGTCACTTGTAGCATTGTCGGGCATTTGCAGGCTTCCTGTCTTGTTTGTGTCGAGCATGATGGTCCCACTGCCTATTATAGTGTTTTTCAAATACTTGTCATAGTCAATCACACCTGCGGTCTTGATGGTTTTTCCTTTAGGTGTACCGTCTTCATTCATGAGCTCGTATTCCGAATAGGCGAAGGGATAGGCATTTTCGGTTAGGAAACGGACTTGTTTCTCAAGTTTTTCAGGATACCATAGATCATCGTTATCAAGAAAGGCGACAAATCGGCCTTTGGCTCTTGAAAGACATTGGTTTCGGGTGCCAGCAATGCCAGAGTGCTGTTGGGCTATGACAAAATCGATTCTCGAGTCTTGTCTGCAAAAAGATTGTACAATAGCAGGGGTTTGGTCGTTTGAACAATCGTCCGTTATGATGAGTTCCCAATTCGAATAGGTTTGATGCAACACGGATTGGATGCTTTCGGCTATATAGTTTTCGGCATTATAGCTGGGCATGATTATCGATACCAAAGGCTGACTTTCCACGGCAGTATATTTTTATTTCAGTCCTTCAATCCAAATCTTAATCTGTTGCTCATCATGGAGCTTGCAAACGAGTAAGGAGTGGTCGCGATAGGCCACAAGATAGTCTTCCAAGCCTTCCACCACGGCTTCAAAACCCTCTTCAATATTGATGATTGTGTTCTTGTTATCCACCGAAACCACTTTACCACGCAGGGCGTTGCCGTTGTTGTCTTTTTTTGCATGGGTGAACAATGAGCCCCAAGTGCCAATGTCGCTCCAACCAAAGTCGGCTGGAATGGTGTAAGTGTTTGGTGACTTTTCCATCACACCATAGTCAATGCTGATGTTGGGGCAGTCTACAAAATGCTCGCTGATAAAGTCCTGCTCCTTAGGCGTTCCGAAAAGGTGCTTGCCTTTCTCAAACACTTCGACCATCTCTGGCAAGTATTGTTTGAACGCCTGCATGATGCCATCCAACGTCCAGAGGAAGATTCCACTGTTCCAGAAGTAATTTCCTTCAGCCACAAACTTCACCGCAGTTTCATAGTTAGGTTTCTCCTTAAACATTTCAACCTTAACCACCTCGGGAAGCACATCCTGTTTAGGCACTTGGATATATCCATAGCCCGTTTCTGGACGACTGGGCTTGATGCCTATGGTCATCAATGCATTTTGGTGCTTTGTCAAGAAATCGAATCCAAGGCGAATAATACGTTGGAATTCGGTTTCGTTGGTCACCAAATGGTCGGCAGGTGTGACCACGATGTTGGCTTCCTTGCAGCAAGACTGGATGTGGTAGGCAGCATAGGCGATGCAAGGTGCTGTATTGCGTCGGGCTGGCTCACAAAGCACTTGATCCGGCTTGAGCATAGGAAGGTGCTCCAAAACGAGTTGTTTATAGGCTTTGTTGGTCACCACGAGGAAGTTTTCGTCGGGGATGACGGGACTGAAACGTTCGTAGGTGCTTCTGATGAAGCTTTTACCCGTGCCTAATATATCAAGGAATTGTTTCGGATAATTGTCTTTGCTGAGGGGCCAAAAACGGCTTCCGATGCCGCCAGCCATTATGATGCAATAGTTGTTGTTCATAGAGGTTTAATTGTTGAGTAAGGATTTTCCTTTTTCGCTCAAATAGGGCTGCAGGTCTTTGATGGAAATCTTGCAGAGTGGCATTCCCGCTGCGTATGGGGCGATTTCGAAAGGACCGTAACAAAACACGATGCTGTCGGATTCAACCCAAGGCTGGTTGGTGGGGAGGGGGAAAAAGTCGTCGGGTTCAAAGAGGTATTCTTCCTCCTCATTGTTGATTTTGTCGAAATATTGTTCGCGGATGTTGTTTGATATGAGTTCGATAAGCGGCTCGGGAGCATCAAACGCATTATCGTCAAACATGTCATAGCCTAGCACACTTCCGTCAAGTTTGCTGAATGTAATTCCATAATACCAAGGCATGGGATGGGCACCGCCAGTATAGCTATAGCCGTCTGCAATATAGGTAACGTAAGAGTCTGTTTGTTCCAGTAGTGCATAACTCCCATTGAATTCTGACTCTGGTTCGTCTCCTTCTTCAGCAAAGAAACGATTTTTGTCAGCATTAAAAAAAGCAACATAATCCTCGGTTCCTGGTTCAAGCATCCATTCCATGATATTTTGGCGCAAGCTGTCGTTCTTTGTGATAGGAAGTTCAAGATAGATGTAATAACGGGAATAATCTTGACCATACTCATTTTCGAGGAAAACACTGTCGTTAAGGGTGTAAGTCTCCACTGTAACTTCGTTGGGGTTTTCCTTGCTGCGGTTGCATCCTACAATGACCATGAGAAGTAAGGCAAGGGCGAAGATTAGCTTTTTCATGATGAATGAGTATTAATTCAATGTTGCAAATATACTGCTTTTTCAGATAACGGCAATATTGGCATATTATTTCACCCAGCGATAGAGAATCTCGATGGGATGTACGGCATGAACGCCCGTTCCGTCAAGTATTTGCTGACGGCAGGAGGTGCCTGGGGCTGATACAATACATGGAACGACACCATCAGTGTTAGACATGGCTTTGCGGATAGTCGGGAAAAGCACCATTTCGCCAATAGCTAAAGAAGTCTTGTAGTGCTCTTTCTCGTAGCCGAACGATCCCGCCATACCACAACAGCCTGAGGGAATGACATGCACATTAGAACCTTTTAGCAGCTTCAACATGGCAACAGTCTTTTCTGTGCCAACCAAAGCCTTTTGGTGACAATGGCCATGGAGCCATATTTCCACCGTATCCGTCTTGAAATCCTCGGCTGAGATACGTCCTGCGGCCACTTCGCGCATGATGAATTCATCGAAAAGCAATGCATTACGACCCAATGCTTTGGCTTCGTGACGCAATTCTGCAGGCACCAAATCAGGGTATTCGTCGCGGAAGCTAAGGATGCACGAAGGCTCGATGCCGACCAAAGGCGTTTGCGCTGTAACCTTGTCTTTCAACAAATTGACATTCTTTAGGGCAAACTTCTTGGCGAGCTTCAAGTTGCCTTTCGACATGGCGGCGCGACCGCTTTCCACGTGCTTTGGGATTTCCACTTCGTAGCCCAAATGTAATAGCAGTTTGGCAAAAGTCAAACCCAGTTCAGCCTCTTGGAAGTTGGTGAACTCGTCAGCAAAAAGATAGACTTTTCCTTTTGTGGCTTTGCTCTTGTGTTGTTGGCTTTCGCGTTTCACGGCGGTTCGCATTGTGACGCGGCTCAACGTCGGGATATCACGCTCAGTGGCGAACTTGATGATGTTTTTGATGATATTGGACGAGAACTTCCACGATGCAAATAGGTTGTACAACGGCCAAACGAAATGCCCCAACTGCTCCACTGTGGCCATATACGACACAGCAAAGGAACGCAAAGGCATGGCACTCACATTGTATTTTTGCTGCAAAATTTCGGAGCGCAGTCGGGTCATATCGACATTGGAGGGACACTCGCTGCGACAGCCTTTACAGGCCAAACAACTGTCCAAAACTTCTGCTAACTCTTTCGATTTTAAGATACTTTTCATTGTCGAGAACTGCGTCTCGCAGTTCGATGAATTGCCTTTTTCAAATTGCGGGACGCAATTTGCGACAGTGAAGGCCTCACTCTCCCACCCTCTCGTCAGGATTTCGCGAAGCACATTGGCGCGAGCGCGTGTGGCCTTGGTCTCGTCGCCACTCACCTTAAAGGCGGGACAAAGTGTGCCTCCAATCAAATTCGACTTGCGGCAATCTCCGGCACCATTGCATTGTTCGATGCTGCACATCAAGGCATGAAGTTGGTTTTTTGCACCTGTGGCACCTTCCACCTTGCATTCGTCAAAAGCAGCTTTCCAATTGTAATAGGTCTTACCTTTGCCAATTACTTTTTCAATAGCATATTGCTGGTCAACCTCAAAGCGCAACATGCTATCCATAGGCAAGGTGTCGACAATCTTGTGCAGATTGAACACTTGCATCGGGTCCCAACACTTTTTGAGGTTTTGCATCAAGGCATAGACTTCATCGCCATAAAGCAATTGGATGAACTCACCGCGCAAACGACCGTCGCCATGCTCGCCGCTGAGCGAGCCTTTGTATTTCTTGACCAACAAGGCGGTCTGATAGGCCACTTCACGGAATTTCCGCTTGCCTTCCGCTTCCTTGATGTTGATAATGGGTCGTAAATGCAACTCACCCGTGCTGATATGTGCATGATAAACGCAACTCAAGCCGAGGTTTTCGAGCATTTGGGCAAAGTCGGCCATGTAAGCAGGCAGTTTCTCGGGTGCCACAGCAGTGTCTTCGATGACACCGATAGGTTTGGCATCGCCTTTCATGCCGGTGAGCAAGCCTAACCCCGCTTTGCGCAGACTCCACACCTTGCTGATTTCGGAACCGTAAACTCTTGAGCAAGCGTAAACCAATTGTTCTTCGTTTTCGATTAAGGCCTTTTCCAATTGGTCGGCAACAGCATCGATTTCAGCCCTTGTTTCACCACGCAATTCGATGATGAGGATAGCGGCAGGGTCGCCTTGCACAAAGAAGCGGTTTTTCTGTTGCTCGACATTCTGTTTGCTGAGTTCCAGGATGTTGCGATCCATCAGTTCAACGGCCGAAGGCTGGAATTTTAAGGCAACGAGATTGCCCAAAAAACTCTTTTGAAGCGTGTCGCAATGGGCGCAGACCACCATTTTCTCTTTGGGTGGCAAGGGGTCGAGGTCGACTTTGATTTCGGTGATGAAAGCCAAGGTGCCTTCGCTGCCGGCCACCACTTTACAGAGGTTGATAGTACGTTCCTCAAGCGGTTTGGCCGTATTGTGCAGGTCTTCAATAACTTCATCGATAGCATAGCCGCAGGAACGGCGGCGTAGGCTCTTGTCGGGGTAGTTTTCTTCTATCAGATGGACGGTTTTCTCGTCTAAAGCCCAATTAATAAGTTGTGAGTAAATGCTTTGGATTAATGAGGTCTGCTGAAACTGACCGCTTATAGATTCCATTCCCGCAAACCCCTGCTCGGAATGACATAAGCGGTTAGTTTCCCAAAAGCGGGAGCCAAAGCGTTCTTCCAACTCTTTGATAGTGTATGTTTTGAACACCTCAATGCTGCCATCGCAAAGCACGCCTCGGGCTTCCAACACATGATGGCGGGTGCTGCCATAAATTAGGGAGTGCGAGCCGCAGGAGTTATTGCCGAACATGCCGCCGATGCAACAACGGTTGCTGGTGGAGGTTTCGGGGCTAAAGAACAGGCCGTATGGCTCCAAAGCAAGGTTCAATTCATCCAGGACGACACCTGGCTGTACTCTCGCCCAACGTTCTTCCTTGTTGATTTCCAGTATTTTCTTGAAATGTTTGCTGATGTCGACCACTATGCCACTTCCCACCACTTGTCCAGCGATGGAAGTGCCACCAGCTCTTGGGATGAGGTGGGTCTGGCGTTCGCGTGCCATTTGGGTCAAGTTGACAATATCCTGTTCGTTTTCGGGATAAGTCACGGCTTCAGGAACCTCACGATAAGCCGACGCATCGGTGGCGTAGGCGATGCGGTGCAAGGGGTCGGTGTAAAGCTTAAACATGGATCAGGCTTTGTCCAACGTGCTGAAAATGCTGTTATTGCTCTTGAACTCAGGCACGATGACCTTCATCTGTGCCACAATCTTCATTGGGTCGCAGGTCTCAAGTTCGGTGTGGAGTTTGGCAATCATGTTGTCGACATCAGTGGTTTCGTATTTCCGCACCACGGCGTGCATGATCTTCTCGTTGTCGGTCTTGATGGTGTTCTCTTCGTTGGCCAATACCTCCTCATACAGTTTCTCGCCAGGGCGTAATCCCGTTTCGATGATTTCAATTTCAGGACGATGGGCCAGCTTGCGCATCTTTTCGGCCAAATCCCAGATCTTGACCTTCTCACCCATATCGAACACGAAGATGTCGCCACCCTCGCCGATTGAACCGGCTTCGAGCACGAGGCTGCAGGCTTCGGGGATGGTCATGAAGTAGCGCGTGATGCGACGGTCAGTGACGGTGATAGGTCCACCTTGGGCAATCTGCTTGCGGAACAACGGCACCACCGAGCCATTCGAGCCCAACACATTGCCGAAGCGCGTGGTGATGAACTTGGTGTTGCCCTTGCGGCTTTGTGTGTAAATCTCAGCGATACGTTTGGTGGCTCCCATCACATTGGTCGGGTTGACGGCCTTGTCGGTCGAAATCATGACGAATTTTTCCACACCATATTCAACGGCCAAGTCGGCTACGAGTTTGGTGCCAAACACGTTGACAAACACGGCTTCGTAAGCGTTCTCCTCCATGAAAGGCACATGCTTGTAGGCAGCAGCATGGAACACCACTTGCGGATGGTAGGTCTCGAAGACCATTCTCATGCGAACTGGGTCTTTCACGTTGGTGATGACGAATGCCATCTTGTCGCGCAACTCCTTGAAATCGGGCGTGTTGTTCATCTCAAACTGGAAGTCGTACATCGGCGACTCGGCTTGGTCGAGCATGACAAGCTTGGTAGGATTATAACGCATCACCTGACGGCAAATCTCGCTTCCGATGGAACCGGCAGCACCCGTGACCAGAACCACTTTGTTATTGATTTCGCGGGTCACATTTTCCTTCCCGAGTTGGATGGGTGTGCGGCCCAAAAGGTCTTCAATCTTGATGTCCTCAATTTGGTTGGACTTGATTTCTCCATCCATCCATTTTAAGAATGAGGGAATGGTTTTCACCACCAAGTTCAATGCCAAACCTTTTTCGATGATTTGTTTACGGCGATCCTCACTAAGACTGGGAATAGCCAAAATCATCACCTTGATATTGTTTTTCTTGATGAAGCTTTTCGTCAAAGCCTCAGCAGGGGAATACACTTTCACCGTATTGATTTGTATGCCAACGCGTTTTGGGTCATCATCGGCAAAGGCCTTCACTTTATAAATTGAAGCCGTATCTTGACTCAAAGTGCGCAGCAACATGGTACCACCATCGCCCGCACCATAGATAAGCGTGTTTTCCTTTTGGATTGGGTTTTTGTAGACCTCATTATACAAGCGCCTGATAGTGAGTCGCATAATAATCATTGAAACCAAGGTGATTAGATAATGGTAGATCAATGTGGAATATCGTGGGTAAACCAAAGTACTCCATTCCGGTCTGATTTGATGGACAATTAATTTACTGATGATAAGAAATGTGACAGCCGCAGTACAAGAAAACAGAATCTTTTGAATGTCGAGGAAGCCCGAGTAACGCAACATTCCATCGTATGTTCTGGTAGCCAAAAAGGCAATCAAATACACAGCGAGAACTATCCAAATACGGCTCCAATCATACCCCGAAGCACCAATGTCTCTGAAATACAACATAAAAATGGCCAATACAAACGCAGCAATGACAATGACCATATCGGCGATAAGAATCCAATAACGCGGCAGGGTGTTGCTCTTATGTTTACCAAAAATGAAATTACAGAATTTCTTAATTATGTTGGAATCACGCATATACAAATTGATTTAACGTGCAAAAGTACTGCTATTTTCAATATTTCAAAAGTTTTTTTCAACAATTCAAAAGATTTTTTCCATTAAATGCCATTTTCCAGTGGAAGGCAAGTTGGGGTCGGCACCTTGGCATTGGGCTACATAGGCTTCCCATTCGGCCTGACGAGGCAATTGGGCCAACCGTGCCATATCGCGGTCCCAGTCGAAATCATCTACTGTGTCGCAAATCATAAATACTTGATTTTCAAAGCGGTATATTTGCATATCAAGGATACCGACAGCTCTTTGGCCTTCAATCACTTCAGGCCACACATGGGCATGGATGTCACAATATCTTTCGATGAGTTCAGGGTCATCGACGAGTTCTAAAGTTTGGCAATAGCGTTTCATTGTTTATTGAGTTTGGTAACGAAATGACCGTAAAGTACGATGACAATAAAGCAAATCAGCGGCAGGATGAAGCTCAAATTCACCGAAGCAATGCTTCCGATTCCGCCGCCATCGATAATGCGGGCCTGCAAAGGAGGCAGCACCGAGCCACCCAAGATGGCCATGATGAGGCCAGCGGCACCCAACTTGGCATCGTCGCCGGTATTGGTCAAGGCGATGCCGTAGATGGTCGGGAACATAAGGCTCATGCAGGCAGAGACCGCCACCAGGCAATACATTCCAGCACGACCGTCGAGGAAAATCACACCTAAAACCAGCACGGCTCCAGCAATGCCCAAATAGGTGAGCAGCTTGGAGGGACTGATGTATTTCAGCAAGAAGGTGCAGATGAATCGGCTTACACAAAAGATGGCCATAGCCACGATGTTGTAGCGTTGCGAGAGCACTTCAGCGGCCTGTTCTGTCATGCCTTCGTTCATGAAGACACGCGTGCCATATTGGATGATGAAGGTCCAGCACATGATTTGCACACCGACATAGAAAAACTGTGCCAGTACACCATAACGATAGGGTTTGTTCTGCCAAAGCCGTTTCACCGTGGAACCGAAATTTTGGTCAGAGCTTTCGTCTGTCTTAGCTTGAGTTTTCACCAACAGCAGAATGACGATAAAGAACGCTACTAACACCGCTCCGATGATGACATAGGGTCGGCTCAGTACAGCGAGGTCGGCACTTTTCACAGCCTCAAATTGGTCTTCTGAGAGTAAGGCACGTTCCTCGGTGCTCAACGGATTGAGTTTGGCCTGAATGAACTTCATCGCCACGAACATGCCTGCTAAAGAGCCTATGGGATTGAAGGCTTGCGCCAGGTTGAGGCGGCGCGTGGCGGTTTCCTTGTCGCCCAAGGAAAGAATGTAAGGGTTGGCTGTGGTTTCGAGGAAAGAGAGGCCGCAAGTCAGCACGAAATAGGCGATGAGGAAGGGGTAATAATTGCCTGTCGCCTTAGCGGGAATGAACATCAAGGCACCTACGGCATAGAGTCCGAGACCCATCAAGAGACCGGCTTTGTAGGAGAACTTGCGCACAAAAAGCGCGGCAGGCAGGGCCATGCAGAAATAGCCGCCATAGAAGGCCAATTGCACCAAGGCGCCGTCGGTGACGCTCATGCGGAAGATTTTCGAGAAGGCCTTCACCATGGGGTTGGTGATGTCGTTGGCGAAGCCCCAAAGGGCAAAGCAACACGTCACCAGCACGAAGGCCAAGAGGTACTTTCTTTCTACTACTTTATTCATATTCAAGTATTTTATATCAATTGGTTTTATCAAGAATTAGAGAATTTCAGAATTTCCATTTCGGGTCTTCATTTGAATTTTTAGAATTAGAGATGAAAATCGAGAACGATTTTCGGTTCTCCAATTCAACGCACCGAAGGTGCAAAACTTCTGTATGACTCGACTCGGCATTTTTCTCTAATTCTCAAATTCTTGATTATTATTTATATTCGCTTTCCTTTATAATCTTTTCTGTTTGGAATCCACTTATATTGCAGACTGCTTGATCCGAAATTCAGCAATAATCCAAGTTGATGATTTCCAACGTGAAGATAGTTGATCAGTTGACTTTCAAATTCTCCAGTAATTTCAGTAAATGCTTTCAGCTCGACGCCGATTTTGTCATAACATAAGAAATCATAGAAAAAACCATGTTCCAAAACAACTCCATGATACTCTATCTCAATGTGTTTTTCTCTTTCGTATGGAATATTGTTTTCTTGCAAAAGCACTTCAAAAGCGTCTTGATACACTTTCTCTTTAAAGCCACATCCAAGTTCTTTATGAAGTTGCAATGCTAAGCCAAATAGTTTTCCACTCTCTGTTGGGTAAATTAAACCGCTCATATCACGTTGTTTTGTCTTATCAAGAATTAGAGAATTTTAGAATTTTCATTTTGGGTCTTCATTTGAATTTTTAGAATTAGAGATGAAAATCGTGAACGATTTTCGGTTCTCCAATTCAACGCACCGAAGGTGCAAAACTTCTGTATAACTCGACTCGGCATTTTTCTCTAATTCTCAAATTCTTGATAAATAATTACTTTCTTCTAATAACAAGACAAATAGCTTCGGGATGAGCCTGATAAAAAGCAACCGAATCTTTGACCACGCAAGCAAGGTAACCTCCTCCTCCGGCTCCAGGCATTTTCCAGGCCAACACTTCGTCCATAGCGGAATATTTGTCAATATAATCCTGCACCGAGCCTTGAATCATTGCGGGGAACATGGCGGTTTGGGCGTTGAACGAGGCTTTATAGGCCGCTGCAAAATCCTCTAAATCTCTTTTCATGATAGCCTTCCAGCAGTCATCAGCGGCCTTGGCCAACGCCTTGACTTTCGGCTCCGTGATGTCTTTGCCGTCCACTACCGAGCAACCTGGTTGCCGCGGTTCCATGGGTATCATAATGAGGTGTTGCTCAAGCCAACTAAGGATGGTTTCGTCTTGGCAAGTCTCGAATTTAATGGGCCAGTAGAGTTTGTCGTAATAATGCCGCACCAGGCCAGGTATACAGATGCCGATGCTGTCTTGCGCCCCGCTGATGATGCCGTCGTTGCGCTCAGGGTCGTTCTCAAAACAGAAGACCAGCTTGGCTAAAATCTCGGGATCCATGTCGGGCAGCTTCATCGGCCAGATTTTCTTGATCATGTTGCGTGTCGAAGTGGAAAGGCCACAACGTTCGCGCACCTCGAAGGTGGGCTCCAAAGAAATGGTGATAGCCCATCCTGGAGCAAAAAATGAGACGTAGGGTTGATCAATCCAAGTGCCGGCGAGGTCCAAGCGAGTGGGAATCTGGCAAAGGTCTTTCTTCAAAGCTGTCGATGAACGGGCTTCCAGTCCTTCGGAAGGGGTGCGTTGCAGCACCACGTATTCAATGCCACGTTCCTCGCAAAACTGACGTTTTTCATCAGAAGCTCCATCCTCATTGACCACAAAGATATCGGGTTTCAGTCTGTCGACCGTGCCGATGAAGTCCATCACCCCTGCCCCATCGTTGATGAAAGCGTCTTTCACGTAGCGGATAGCCTTAACCATGAAAAGGCGTTCGTTTTCGGGATAAAGCGTCTTGTGTTTTTTGTAATGTAGGATGGTTTCGTCGGAGCCGATGCCGACGTATAGGTCGCCATATTGCGAAGCTTGTCGAAAGAATTCAACGTGACCGCTATGCAGGAGGTCGTAACAGCCGGAAACGAATACTTTTTTTGTCATCTTTCCGCTCTCATCGGATTATTCAAAAAGTCATCATAAGCCAAACGAATGCCATCTTCCAACTCCGTCTTATAACGCCACCCCAACTTCTCAGCCTTGCTAACATCCAACAACTTACGGGGTGTGCCGTTCGGACGTGTGGTATCCCATTTGATTTCGCCTTCATAACCGACCACCTTGGCCACCAATTCCGTCAGAGCTTTGATGGTCAGTTCCTTGCCTGTTCCAGCATTGACGGTCTCGTTGCCGCTATAGTTGTTCATCAGGAAGACGCAGAGGTTGGCAAGGTCGTCCACATAAAGGAACTCACGCAAGGGCGAACCGTCGCCCCAACAGGTCACTTCCTTCAGCCCGTTGACCTTGGCCTCATGAAAACGACGAATCAAGGCGGGCAGCACATGGCTGTGTTCGGGATGATAGTTGTCGTTGGGCCCATAAAGATTAGTGGGCATCACGCTGATGTAATCGGTGCCGTACTGGCGGTTGAGGAACTCGCAGTATTTCAGGCCTGATATTTTTGCCAAAGCATAGGCTTCATTGGTTTTCTCCAACTCTCCCGTGAGCAGGCAGCTTTCTGTCATGGGCTGTGGTGCCATGCGGGGATAGATGCATGACGAGCCGAGGAACTCCAATTTCTTGCAGCCGTTCTTCCAAGCGGAATGGATGACGTTCATTTCGAGGATCATGTTGTCGTACATGAAGTCGGCGAGGGCGTTTTGGTTTGCGATGATACCTCCGACTTTGGCGGCGGCGAGGAAGACATATTCTGGCTTCTCGGCGGCAAAGAAAGCTTCCACTTGTTCTTGACGGCAGAGGTCAAGTTCCTTATGGGTGCGGGTGATGATATTATGGTAGCCTTGGCGCTGTAATTCGCGCACAATTGCAGAGCCCACCATGCCACGGTGTCCTGCAACATATATTTTACTGTTTTTGTTCATTCTTAATCCTCCATGTGGGCTTTGAGATACAGTTTTTTCACAAATCGCATATCGTGCTCGACCATGATCTTGATCAAATCTTCAAATGAAGTCTTGCGCGGATTCCAGCCAAGAAGGGTCTTGGCTTTGGTGGGGTCACCGAGGAGTTGTTCTACCTCAGCGGGACGGAAGAAACGAGGATCAACCTCAACAAGCGTTTTACCTGTGGCTATATCGATGCCTTTTTCGTCAACACCCTTGCCTTCCCAGCGCAAATCAATGCCTACATGCTTGAAGGCCAAAGTGCAAAACTCGCGCACAGTGTGATATTCACCCGTAGCGATGACGAAATCCTCTGGCTTTTCCTGTTGCAGGATGAGCCACATGCACTCCACGTAATCCTTAGCATAGCCCCAGTCGCGAAGGGCGTCAAGGTTGCCAAGATAGAGCTTGTCTTGATAGCCCTGTTTGATACGGGCGGCGGCCAAGGTAATCTTTCGTGTCACGAAGGTCTCCCCTCTCCTTTCGCTCTCATGATTGAAGAGAATGCCGTTGACGGCAAACATGCCGTAGCTCTCGCGGTAGTTCTTTACAATCCAGAAGCCGTATTGCTTAGCTACGCCGTATGGCGAACGTGGATAGAAAGGTGTCGTCTCTTTCTGTGGCACTTCCTGCACCAGACCAAACAACTCCGAAGTGGAGGCTTGATAAATCTTGCATTTCTTCTCCAAGCCTAAGATGCGCACGGCTTCAAGGAGGCGCAATGTACCCACGGCGTCGGCTTCGGCAGTGTATTCAGGGCAGTCGAACGAGACTTTCACATGGCTCTGGGCCGCTAAGTTATAGATTTCATCGGGCTGTATTTTCTGGATGATGCGCACAAGCGACGATGAGTCGGTCATGTCGCCGTAATGCAAGGTGAGCAGGCGTTTGTTCTTCATGTCGCGCACCCATTCGTCAAGATAGAGGTGCTCGATACGGCCTGTGTTGAATGAAGATGAACGGCGGATAATGCCGTGTACGTCATAGCCTTTTTCCAACAAGAACTCGGCGAGAAAAGAGCCGTCTTGTCCTGTAATACCAGTGATTAATGCAGTCTTACCCATATTAATGATAGATTTTGGGTGCAAAGATAAGGAAATGTTTTATTATTGAATTAACTTCGTTGAAATGATCATTCGGCGTTAGCCAATCTTCGATTTGTTTATTGTTGAATTGTTGAGATGATAATTCAACGTTGCCTATGTTTTTATAAGGCTTTGGCTTCTGCTAAAGCACTCACGAAATACCAGCGACCATTGCTCTCGCAATAGCATTTGTAGCGGGTGCGCTGCTTCTCCCCTTTCTGGAAGACCAAACCGTTTTTCAGCACAAATCTGGCTCCATCAGGTAGACTTTCCACAGTCGTAATGGTTTCGACATGTTTGTCGTAATGCTTCAGCACCCTTTGGAGGTTTTGGTCAGCGGTACTGCTCGCCTTGATGTGGTGCAAATGCTTTTGCAGGGCGGTGAGGATGTCTTTCGGGAAGATGGCTTCGGTCATGAAAGGCAATAAAAGTGTAGTGAATTGGTTTTGCCATTCTGTGCCGTGAGGTTGCACACTTCTTGAGCCATATTGTTGATACACATCGTAATGCGCTACTTCATGGACATAAGTGATGAGCATCTGGTAAGGGTTCAAGTCGAAGTTTAGGGTGATGGTGCAGATGCCGTTTTTGGTGCGCGGTGGACGGAAATCGCCCAACTTGGAGCTACGTGGCCGCTTGAAGTGTAGCATAAAACGCCTTTGCTCATAGATTTGTGCGACCATCGTCACCGATGCTTCGGGGAAATAGCGTTTCAGCAGTTCGAGTTCTTCAGCCTTCATCGTTGTGCAAAAGTTCGAGTTCTATTGCCTCTTGAGGCACATAGCTCCATTTCGTGCAGGTGTTGCAGTGGCGTGGTGTGCGGCGACGACCTGGCACTTCCTTGGTTTTACATGACGAGGCCACTAGTGTCGAGCATAACAACAATAATATCAATAATTTGTTTTTCATTTCGATAACCAATTCGCTGGGTTTTGTCGGTTTTGTTCCTTTAGTAGCTCGAAGTGGAGCTCCGTCTTGTCCTCGGTCTTGTTGGTGTGCACCGTTCCGATGTTCTGTTTGGTCTTTACCTTGTCGCCGCGTTTTACAGTGACATTTTCGAGGTTGGAATACACGGTGAAATACTCGCCATGGCGGATGATGACGACGGTATTGGCACCCGTCAGTTTGACTACGCTGGCCACCTCACCTTCGAACACAGCGCGGGCTTGGGCACCTTCGGTGGTGGCAATGTCGATGCCGTTGTTGGTGACGGTGACCTTGTCGGAGACCACAGAAGCGTGCTTGCCGAAGGATGAGGAGATGACGCCGCGTTCCACGGGCCAGGGCAAGTTGCCTTTGTTGTTGACGAAGTTGGACGACAGCGTCTTCTCAGCGGGAGTCAAGGCCATGCCTTTTTCTTTGGGTGCGGGTGCTGTAGTGGCCTTGCCTTTATTGGCATTTTTCTTGGCCTCTTCCTTTCGTTTCCTCTCGGCTTCCGCATTGGCCTTGCGTATTTCTTCGGCGATAATGTCGTCGATGGCTTTTTGTAGTTTCTTGGCCTGCTGCTGCTTGTTCTTGATATCTTGCTGGATGCTACCTTCTTTTTTCTTGAGCTTGGCCACTTGCCCGTTGAGGTCTTTCTTTTCTTTTTGTAGGGCTTCCTGTTGGGCCTTCTCGTCTTTCAGCATGGCAGCTTGTTCTTCGCGGGCTTTTTGGCTGGCTTCCACCTCGTCGTTGATGCGCCGTTCGGTGCTGACGATTTGGTCGATTTTGACCTTTCTGGCCTCGTTGAACTCACGGATGTAGCGTAGCCGTCTGAAAGCTTGATTGAAATCCTTGGAAGCGAAAACAAAACCTAACATATCATAATGGCTGCGGTTTTTGTTGGCGAAGACAATCATTTTCGCGTATTCCTTGCGAAGTTTCTTCAAGTCGGAATTGAGCGTTTTGATGTTGCTTTGTCCCGTGTTGATTTCCTCGTCTAAGACAGCGATTTGCTGGTTGTAGGCCTTGATGAGGTTCTCGCGCTGCTTGATTTTCTTGTCGAGTAGGTTGACTTCATTAAGGGTCATTTCCTTGTCCTTTTTGGTCTTTTTCAGCAGTTGGTTGGCGGTCGAGATTTCTTTCTGCAACGAATTAATTTCGCTCTGCAATTGCTTCTTCGACTTACCTTTCGTTTTTTGGCCGAAAGTCGGTGAAACAAGTGCCAGGAGCAATAAAACCAATATGATATGCAGTTTCTTCATTGCTTTTTCAGTAGTCGGAACCGTTCCATCTTGTCAGTGATTTTGAGTGGGAAAGTCGTTTCCTCGTTCAAGCGGATGTTGTTGTATCTGATTTTGGCGGATAGTTCGCCCATCAAGAAGGTTTTCAACTGAACGGTTTGGTTTTCAACGGGAGGAAGACCTTGATTATTGTCCAAAAGCAAAATTTGCACCAACGTCAGACTGAGCGGCATACCAAGTTGTGCGGAAACGGTGTCCAAAGGCTCAGCCAAATAGGTCTTTTCC
Organism: uncultured Bacteroidales bacterium; assembly: GCA_900317155.1. Classification (GTDB taxonomy): domain Bacteria; phylum Bacteroidota; class Bacteroidia; order Bacteroidales; family F082; genus Limimorpha. Next base: position 133,999 of record ONFO01000002.1, on the reverse strand, counting down.
ATGCGGTTGACAATCCAAACGGAATCATTGCTGATTTTGGCGCGTAGCACTTCCACACCCATGGTGGCGGTCACGTTGAGCCAAATGAGGCTGTCTTTCCGCATCCTGAGTTGCCCTGACAAGTCGTTATAAGCCATGCCATTGCCCTCAGCTTGGATGGCCATGTTGGCGGTGAGCCATTCAAAGGATTTCGGCTGCTGCGGCTGCACGGTTTTCTTGCGCAAGGCGCAGGAAGAGACGGCCAACAGCAAGGCGAGGAATGTTAATAGAGTTAGGTTTTTCACATTAGTTTTTCTTTCGAAATTCGATGTTTTAGATAATTATCTTATTTGGTCAAGTATGGTTTCGGGAGCAGTTCCCATCAGCATAATGGCAGAAAGTTTTTTTCCCATGTCCTTTAGTGAGTGTCCACAATGATACAGAGAATCGTCTATGATTATCCAACGGTCATGTGAAGGCTTTGACCACAAATGCGTTTCTATCAGCCCAGCACCTGAAGAGGCATTGTGAGTATTCCTTAAATTGGTTAAGTCTTTGCCTGAATAGATGTCGGCTGAAACACCTTGATTGCGTACATCAAGTATCTCGAAAATAACGGCATCTATATATCCATCAATGATAACAATCCGTTTTTGTGCGCTTTTGATGAGTTTTTCAAGCAACACACGGGCTTCGAAAAACTCCCCCTCGAAAAACACTTGCTCCACTGGTGGCAAGTTTGTACGGACAAAAAAATCTATCTTTTCTTGATGTTCTTGTAAAACACTCTCATGTTGGGCAAGCCGTCTGTCAATGCGTTCTTCCATCGCAATCAACCTCTGGTTTACCGCATAGCCTTTCAACATGTATTCTTTTAAAATAGAGGTGGCCCAACGGCGAAACTGCGTTGCGTTTGCACTATTAACCCGATAGCCAACAGAGATAATCATGTCAAGGTTATAGAAATCGATGTTGCGGCTTACTTGTCGGTTTCCCTCTTTTCGAACTACTCTAATTTTTTGAGTAGTTGCCTCCGGGTCGAGTTCATGGGTTTTGAAAACACTTTGAATATGGTAAGTTATGTTGTTCTCTTTTACATCAAACAAGACTGCCATTTGCTGTTGGGTTAGCCATACCGTTTCGTTCTCTAATTTGACTTCCAATGAAAGTTGGTCATTGGGCTGGTAAAGAACGATTTCCCCAGTGTTAGTCGAGGCTGGTAAAAGAAACATGTTTTCGCCTTGATCCATGATATTGAATAAATATGGCACAAAAATACTACAAACTCCTCAAACACGCAATATAGGGATGTATATTTTCTACACACAAAAAAAGCCTCAACCCTTTTGCCGGATTGAGGCTTTCTCTTTTTCATAAATCTGCAAATCAGGTGCTTACTTCCCCTCTTTCTTCAACACCGCATTGATTTCCTGAAGGGCCTTTTATTCGTCCACAAAATTTGAATAGGAATAGAGGCAACCGTATTTGGTAATTTTGAAGTCTATGGCATATAAAACATCTTTTTTCGGGTTGTCGATTTTGAGTTCATAATGGCCGTTCCCGTCAGTTTTAGTGCTTGCAACGGGAATGATTATACCTTTTTTATAATTCAGTCAAACTTTAGCCTATTCAGCCCCATTCGAGCATTACAGCTTAAACATCACCGTTCCCACAATAGGTCTGTTAATGCGCAGTGGATAGCCCATATATTGTGCCGTATAGTCTTTGTCAAAATGGTTCAGCAGGCCAAGTGATGAAGAAATCCTGAAGGCGATGTCGTTATATTGGATTCCGATACCGAAATTCCACGATAGACCAATCCAATACCATGTAGGTTTGCCGCTGTTTTCAAGTGGACTCCCAAAGATATAGCTACCGCTTCCCGATATGATTCCAGAGGCATACGTCTTGCGGAAAATCACCAAATCGAGGCTAGGGCCTGTGAAAAGCTGAAGTTCGGTGTGGTCACCCAGCTTGTCATGGTATTGCAACATAATAGGAAGCACACCCGTAAAGTCATGCGCTTTCACCTCGAGGATTTCTCCCTCTTCCTCGAATTTGGCGTAGGGGCGGCTATACTCCATGCGGATGCCTGTCACAATTCCTAGAGGAGTCTTGCCTAGCATATATTCGCGGTCATATTCCAGGCCGTAGGCAAGCGTCATCTTTCCTTGCTCCGATGCGATATATGACATTGTGACACCGTTGCATTGCATCGTTTTGCCCATCATGCAAATGCCTAATGTGTTGTTGACTCTCTTTGTGTTCTTGGTTTGTTGTGCCGTGGCCGACACAAGGCAGCACATCAAGGCTGCAATAATTATGGTTCTCTTCATTGTATTGTGTTTTAGTTGTTTGTTCCTGCCAATTGATTCGTGTTTTGAATTTTACGGCAAAAGTAAAACAATACCCAACACAAAAACCGCCTTGTCAAGACCCCAAGGCGGTTTGTCCATATTTTTTTTGGTTTTGAAAATTGTAGATGATTGTAAAATAATGGTTTGAAAAAATCGGGGCTTAGGTTTTGTCCCTATGATTTTTGTTTCCAAAGCCTCAAAACCATCAATTTTTCAGTTTATTCATGATGGCCTCGTAGTGTTTGGTATAGGTCTCGTCAGGCTCTTTCAGCAGTTTCAGGGCTTTTTTCATGTGCTTTTCAGCTTCCTTGTAGTTGCCTTTCATGTAGAGCACCCAGGCGTGTGTGTCCAAATAAATAGGGTTGTCAGGCTCGGCGGCGATGGCTTTGGTCGACATCTCCAAGGCCTTATCCAAGTCTTGGCCTTTTAGGGCAAGATAATAGGCGTAGTTGTTGAGAACCAACACATTGTCAGGGTCGTTGCGCAAGGTGCGGTCGTAGGCCTCAAATGCCTTTTCTTCATCGCCTTGCTCATGGTAGAGGTCGCCCAAAAAGGCATCGAAGTTGGCCATTTGCACTTTGTCGGTGGTATATCTCCTCCCCTTTTCTAAATAGGTAATAGCGTTTTCGTTATCTTTCAAAACGGCACTCGCCACACCCGCGTACCAATAGAACACAGGCTGCATGGGATAGTATTTCAAGGCAGCCACGGCATGGTCACGGACAGCCTGGTTCTCGTCGAGTCGGCTTTCGCTGATGATGAGGTTTTGCCAGCCATAGAAGTCGGTGCTGTCGATGACCAAGGCTTTCTGGTACAGCTCTTTCGACTTCACAGCGTTCTCATTGATGATGTAGTATGAACCAAGAATGAGATAGCCGAGTTTGTTGTCGGGATGGGTCTCAATGAAAGCTTCGCCACATTGCTTCGCTTGCATTTCCATTTGCGATGAGCCTTGGTTATTGTTCATCCAATAGTCATAGATGTTGGCCTTGGTGGTGAGGTCGAGGTTTTTGTTGCGGATGGCGGCAATCAGCTCATCGAAAGCCTTGTCTTTGTCGCCGTTCTTTTCGTAAAACTCAAGCAAAGAGATGTTGATATAAGGGTCGTTGGGGTCGAGTTCCTTGATTTTCTCAAAGGCCTTCAACGCTTCCTTTTCCTTTCCGTTTTCGGTGTAGACTTGAGCCAACATGCTGTAATAGCGCACGTTCTCCGGGTTCTCCTTGATGAGTTTCTCCAATTCGGCTATGAGCTTCTTGTCGTTGCCCTGACGCTTGTAGATGTTGAGGCGTTGCTCGGTGATGATTTCGGTTGGCCCGACTTGTTCTTCCAACAGGTTCATATAGGTCAAGGCTTTGTCGAGTTGTCCCATACTCAGGTAAGCGTCAATTAATTCACTCAGCACTTCGGTATCGTCGGGGTATTTTTTGGTGAGTTCTTCATAGAGGTTGATGAAGTCGTCGTATTGCTCCAAATTACGGTAAAACAAGCCTAAACGCAGTTGATACCACTTGTTCTCAGGGTTTGTTTTGACGGCTTTCTGTATCATACTGAAAGCTTCTTCAACGCGCCCGGCGTTGTAGTATTGCTCGCTCAGTTCGTACATGCTGGCATCGTCGTTGGGCCAGTAGCGCAAAGCTTGCTCGAAGTTGCGGATGGCACCTTCGGTGTCCTCGCGGTACTTGCTCTGAAGGCCGTTCGAGAAGTAGGTGGCGTTCTTCTTCTTGTCGGGCTGGCCGTTGTATTCCGATTCCACTTGTTGCGCGATGCCGTTGAAGTAAAGACAACAAATCAAGGTAGTGATGAGTATGGATTTTAGCTTATTCATTGAATTTCAATAAGTTTCTTTTATTAAGAATTTGAGAATTAGAGATTTTTACTGAAGTATTTTTGGAATTAGAGATAAAAATCGTGGGCGTTTTTTTAGTTTTTCCCTGTATGACCGAATCCCCCGGCACCGCGCTCGGTTTCCGAAAGAACCTCCACTTGCACGACTTCGGCTTGTTCGCATTTGGCAATAATCATTTGGGCAATGCGGTCGCCGCTGTTGATGACGAAAGGCTTGTCGGACAGGTTGATAAGTATGACACAAATCTGCCCACGATAGTCGGCGTCGATGGTGCCTGGTGAGTTCAAGACGGTGATGCCGCTTTTGAGCGCAACGCCGCTGCGTGGCCGCACTTGGCCTTCGTAGCCTTCAGGGATTTCCATATAGAGACCGGTTGGCACAAGGCTGCGTTGCATGGGTTCAAGGGTTATAGGGCCTTCGGGTAGATAGGCACGGAGGTCCATGCCAGCCGAGTTTTTCGTCTCGTAAGCGGGCAGGGGGTTATTTGAGGTGTTGACGATGGGTAATTTCATATTTGTAATTTAAAGATTCAAAATTCAAGATTTAAAATTTTAAGATTCAAGATTTGGAGATTTTTCTTTTGGCGAAAGAGACAACACCATTCACTAGGTCCTTTTCTTTCCAGCAGATGAAAGCGAAGAAGACCAACAGTAGGCCTGTGTTGACAACCAATGTCCAAATGGTGCTCTCAATATGGATGTTTTTTTGGACGAAAAACAGGGCGACAGCCAAGGCAAAATAGATGAAAGCTGACTTCAATTCATAAGGTATAGGGGCTTTCTTCTGTCCGACGAAATATGATAGTACCATGCAAGTGCCATAACCAGCAAAGCCGCCCCAGGCGCAAGCCATATAACCGTATTTGGGCACAAAAATGAAGTTGATGGCCAGCAATACCACGCAGCCGATGGCACTAAAAATGGCTCCCCACCAGGTCTCATCGGTGAGTTTGTACCAGAACGAGAGGTTGAAATAGATGCCCATGAAGATTTCGGCCATCATCACGATGGGCACCACACGCAGGCCTTCCCAATAGTCGGACTTGATGATGTATTTCAAGATAGGCATGTACATCACCACGGCAAGGAAAGCCAACAGCGTAAAGATAATGAAGTATTTCATCACCTTGGCTTGGGTTTCCTTGTCGGCGGAGTCGCGCTTCCCACCAAAGACGAAAGGCTCATAGGCATAACGGAAGGCTTGCGTAATCATCGCCATGATCATCGCGATTTTCACACAAGCGCCGTAGATGCCCAACTGCACATCTCCCTCCTCGCCTGGAACGATAAAACGATAACAAATCTTATCAGCAACTTGGTTAAGAATGCCAGCTAAACCTAAGAGCAGCAACGGCCATGTGTAATGCAGCATTTGTTTCAGCAAATCACGGTCAAGGCCGAAACGCAACTTCTTGATTTCAGGGATGAAGCAGAGTGTTATCAAACTCGTGCATATAAGGTTGACGATGAAGATATAACCAACCTGATAGCTGTTTTCATACCAACCCATTAGTGCAGGATGGTTCTCTTTCAACCCAGGCGCAACCAAGAAAATGAACAAGTTTAGTCCAATATTTAAGAAGATGAACAGCAGTTTTAATGTGGCAAATTTAATGGCCTTGTTTTCGTAACGCAACCGGGCAAACAAGATGGCTTGAAAGGCATCCAAAGCCACGATGACGGCCATGATTTCCACATACTCAGGATGGTTAGCATAGTGCAAGGCATTGGAGATGGGCTTAAGGAAAATGCTAACCAAAACCACAAATAGCAGAGAGACAAATCCTACTGCCAAGGCTGAAGTAGAAAAGGCCTTATTAGGGTCAACGCCTTCCTTGTTGGAGAAGCGGAAAAAAGTTGTCTCCATGCCAAAGGTCAAGAGGACAAGAAGCAAGGCAGTGTAGGCATATAGGTTTGTTACGATACCGTAGCCTCCTGATTCAGCGGCGATTTTGTAGGTATACAGCGGAACGAGCAGGTAGTTCAAAAACCTGCCTATAATGCTGCTCAAACCGTAAATGGCGGTCTGTTTCGCTAAAGAGCCTAATCTGTTTTCTGCCATGTTGTTGATCTTGTTATTTCAAACGCAAAAATTTTGTTTATATTGGGTAGGCATCAATTTTTCAGCAATTCGATGACAAACTCTGCTCCCTCTCCTTCTTGGCTTTCGAAAGTAATCGTTCCCCCGGCGGCCTGCACGATGTTATAAGTCAGCGATAGTCCTACTCCCGACCCGCCCGATTTGGTTGTGAAATTGGGCAGGAAAATACGGTCTTTGTCTTCTTCCTTGATGCCTTTGCCGTTGTCTCTCACGCTGATAATGAAAGCTTTTTCTGTATCTTTCAAGCTTACATCGATGCGACCCATAGGCTTTGAACCGATGGCTTGAACAGCATTCTTGACGAGATTACTTACAGCACTGTTCAAGTTGGTCTTGTCGCCGTTATAGGTATGGTCTTTTGTCTTGTCGAAATCGTAATGGAATTCGATGTTTTCAGCATTGTCATATAGGTTCACCACATTACCAACCAGTTCAGCCAAATCTAAGGGTTGTGGATGGTTTTCTGGCAGTTTGGCGTAACGCGAGAATGAGGATGCAATGTCCGATAAGGCATCAATTTGTTCAATCAAGGTATTGGTGGTGCGTTGGATTTGTTCTGGTGTGGCCTTGCCGTTGTCGACGTTGCGTTGCAACAGTTGTACACTGAGGCGCATTGGGGTCAACGAGTTCTTGATTTCGTGCGCCACTTGTCGTGCAACGCCGCGCCAGGCTGTTTCTGTTGTGGTTCGCTTCAGTTCGGCGGCACTCTTTTCCAACTCCACGATGAGCTGGTTGTATTGCATGACCAAGGCACCAATCTCATCTTTTCTTTCCCATTCGATGGGCTCGTTCTTTTGGTCGATCTTGATGTCGCCTAATTTATTCTGAATCAATGCTAAAGGTTGGGTGAGACGTTTTGAGATTCTTAGGATGAAAATCAAGGCGATGCCCAAGGTGACCAAGATGATATTAATGTAGGTGAGTACGAAGTTCTTGATTTCATTGTGTAGGTCTGTGGTACTCGAAAAATATGGGGTATTGAGATAGGCTAAAGTATTTCCGTTGACATCGGTCAGAGGTATATAAGCCGATTCGTAAACACCTTTTCCGAGATGCTCTTCATGGGTATAAAACAGGGCTTTGTTGCGATGCATACTATGGTAAGCATCGGCGTTCATAATAGGTGCTTTTAGGTTGAGGTCCGTGATTTCGGGTCTTGTGGTGGCAAGAAGTTGGCCGTTAAGTTGGTAAAGGTTCAGGTCGGTGAAGAAAGTGTTGGAGTAGTGTTGTAGAATCTCTGTCCAGCTGTCTCTTGAGGCTGTTCTCAGCAGTCTTGCAAAATCAAGGTCGTTCTGCATCTCGATGGTGAGCGTTCTCGTAGTCTCAAATTGGGTAGTTGTGGTCTTTTTGTTGTAGAGGCTTTGCATATAGATGACGGAAACGGGACCGATAGCCAAGAATGCGACGCCAAGGGTCATTAGGATGATGGTTTGCAGGCGCTGGCGGAAGCTTCTATCGCGCCATTTGTGGTTCTCTTTTGGCCTTATTAACCAGTAAATCAATAAATAAGGTATTAATAGACCCAAGAAAAACATAGCAAACGGAGCAGTTATTTCTGACCAGCCTTTTCGGGGTGCGCTGATGACTAATGCGTTGTTTTCTCCATTTTTAATGGTGTAGTGTTTATAAACGCTGCCATAAAGGAACTCTCGGTCTTTGAAATTCAAGCTATTAAGGAAATTCGGATAGATATAACGACCGTATTTGTAAACGAGTTGGTTGTCGCGATAATTGGCTACTGAATAATCGTAAGGCTTTTGATTTTTTGACTCTTGCAGGAGCTGCGGAAATCCAAAACCTTCTGGGGCGATAGGTTTATAGAACTCAAAATAGAGTGTCTTTTGCTGCAATGAGTCTGCCGAATGTATTCTTATCTTTCCCAGGTAATTTGGGTCGAGTGTGTAATAATCCATGAAATACAATCCGTTGCCCACCCTTTGCTGTTTGTTATTGGCTATCTTTTCAAGGAAGTAATCATCACAGTTCTCAATATAGCCTTCAGGTTGTATGCTGATTTCATCGTTGGGAGAACATACGGTAAGGGATGCAATGTAGGCTTGCATTGTTTCGTCGAAAAGTAATTCTTTGGAGTAGCCTAATATGACGTCGGCCAAGATATTGCTTTCCGCAAAAAGCATTTCATGGAGCGTGGTATCGGCTTCTATCTTTTGAACGAATTGGACATAGGATTGTTCGAAGTCAGCATCTCGTTTCTTGAGTAGGCTTTCAGCTATGTTGGCCAGTCTTTCGTTTTCTTTGTTTATCGTTATCTTATCGTAAAGATAAGTGGCTAGAATTGCGACTATTATGCTGATACCAATGCCTAATTCAATATTGAAACCTTTTCTCTTTCTTGTGTTTTTATTTTTACTTCCGAAGGCCATAATTATTCCAGCAAGTAGTAAGATCAGGAACAAATATGGCAAATAGGCGTATGGTTTTTTGATTTTGGGTTGTGTGTTGATTTGGCATCGGGTAAGTGTTTTTCCTTCATGGTTGTGTATGTTACGTCCTTCTCTTTCCTGTTCAAAGCTGATGTCAACATCGATAAACTGAGGGTAAAGCGTGCTGTAGTTTTGGAAGTAGCGATTCTCAATGGGATAGGTGGTGTTAAGTAGTTTGAATAAATAATAGGTCATCGATCCAGTTTGGTATGATTTGATGAAATAATTGCCATTAAGCAGATGGCAAATGGTGTCGTTGCCCACTTTCACCTTTCGTTTCATCAGTTTTGGATGGACGTCGTTATTGTTCCAATATACCAAGGTGTCGTTCATGAAAACCACCAATCCAATTTTTTCTTTTTCAAGTTCGGTATTGTTGAGTCCTTTGCCAATCAGTTGCTGCATTTCGTTGTCGATGCGCAGCACGGATTGCTGTATGCGTTTGTTAAGTACATCTTCCCTCGTTGAAAGCAGGTAAACTATGCCGAGCAACAAGAATAAGCCTATGCTTGTCCCAATCAATGTTAGTCCTGTTCTTTTTACTCTTTTGTTCTTCATTTTTCTTCGAATTATCGCAAATGCTGCTTTTCCGTTGGTTTTGAGTGTATTATAAACTTTCTTTCTGTTCGCTTTTTCTCCTCTGTTTGATACCAATCTTTATTTTTATCCAAAAACGCCTTAAAACGCCTAAAAACGTCTAAATTTTTAAATTCGCTTATTTCTTCTCAAAAATGTATACCATACTTGACCATTCTTTCGTGTGTCTTGCCTTACAGTTGGAAATGCATCCTCTGAAGGTGCCTTTCAGTAAGGGAAATTTATGTTGTTTGTATTGTTCGCTCATATAGGAAATGTAATAGGCGTCCCAAATCAGTTTATCTGTTCGAACCAATTCTAGGTTTTTGCTTTTAAAAATCTTTGTCAATACATTCTTGTTGAAGTGGCTTAAGTGTCGGGGTACATCGTAGGCAGCCCATAGTTCTTTATAGTATTGAGCATCGTAAGATTTATAGTTTGGAACGGCGATGACAATTCTGCCTTTGGTTTTGGTGAGTCGATGTAATTGCTCGATTTGCCATTTCAAATCATCAACATGTTCTAACACGTGCCACATGGTTATCAAATCAAATGTAGCGTCAGGAATCTTTTCCATGTCTTCACTATTGATGATGTTGGCTTTGGTTTTGGCCTTGGCAATGGCTTTGGCGTCCTCTGAGGGTTCTACACCTGTACATGTCCAGCCGTGTTCTTCCGCTGTGTGTAGAAAGTCCCCTACTCCACAGCCTATGTCCAACATTTTTCCAATATTTAAACCTTGGGTAGCTAATTTGTATTTATGCTTTAGATTGACTTTTTTCACGGATTCGTACAGTCGTGGAATGAAGCCTTTCTTGTTTTCCTGGTGACTGTAATATTCTTCTGATTTGTAATACTCGCCTATTTTTTCTTTGTTGGGTCGTGGCATGGTGTATGATAAGCCACAGTTTAGGCATTCGCAGATGTGGAAGTCTTCTTTGCTTAGGAATTCATCCTTTAGCCAAAGGTTGATTTGTGCTTTTTCGGATCCGCACCACGGGCATTTGTTGTTCATCTTTTTTCGTGTTTCATGTGAAACAAATATTTTACCTTCCTAAAAATATGGCCAGCACATTGATGTCAGCTGGCGAAATCCCGCTTATCCTTGAGGCTTCTCCCAAAGTTGCAGGTTGGTATTTGTTGAGTTTCTCTCTAGACTCGTATGATAGTGATTGCAGATTGTGGAAATCAAAATCTTTTGGTAGTTTCACGTTCTCCAAGCGTCTGAGTTTGTCGGCAAGTTCATCCTCTTTTTCAATGTAGCTTGCGTATTTGATTTGTATCTCTGCTTCTTCGAGACATTCTCTGACGAATCTGTCTTGATTTCTGAAATGCTCTAATGAAGGCAAAATCTCAATCATTTCTGAAAGGCTGATTTGAGGTCGCAATAATAGATAGGACATTTTCATCTTTTGGTCTATCTTTGTACTTTCTTTTTGCTCTAAGAAGCCGTTTATTTCGTCAGGATAGACATGATTTTCGTTTAAGAAGCGTTTGATTTCTTCAACTTTTTCGCGTTTCTCCAAATATTTTTGAAAGCGATCTTCTTGGGCTAAGCCTATTTTATGCGACAATTCTGTCAGTCTTGCATCGGCGTTATCCTGCCTCAATAGAATTCTGTACTCCGCCCTACTGGTGAACATTCTATAGGGTTCGTCAACACCTTTCGTGATGAGGTCATCAATTAGCACGCCAATATAAGCTTCGTATCTTGATAGCACTAGGGGCGTATCATCCCGCAACGCAAGGCTGGCGTTGATGCCGGCCATCAGACCTTGGCAAGCTGCTTCTTCATAGCCTGTGGTACCGTTAATCTGTCCTGCGAAATACAGTCCGTGCATCAGCCGTGTTTCTAAGGAATGGTGTAGCTGTTCTGGCGGGAAATAGTCGTATTCGATGGCGTAGCCGGGACGATAAATCTTGGCGTTTTCGAAGCCTTCTATTTGTCGCAAGGCTTCATATTGGATGTAATCGGGTAGCGAAGAACTGAAGCCATTTAGATAGTATTCTTGCGTTGTCCAGCCTTCTGGCTCAACAAAGAGTTGGTGGCTGTCTTTCCCCGAGAACCGTTCAATTTTGTCTTCTATGCTTGGACAATATCTTGGTCCCACACCTTTGATTCGGCCATTGAACATGGGCGAGTATTTGAATCCTTTTCGAAGAGTCTCATGTACTTTTATCGAGGTATGGGCAATCCAGCAGCTCCTTTGTTTTGTGATTTTGAAGGGCTCGATATAGGAAAAACCAACCACCTCGTCATCGCCCTTTTGCTCGATGAGTTTGCTGAAATCTATAGTACGACCATCAATTCTGACTGGTGTGCCTGTCTTGAGCCGTTTTGCTTCAAAACCGTATTCCTTGAGCTGTTCAGTGATGCCATGACTGGCTACTTCACCCATCCTTCCTCCTGCGAAATGTTGTTCACCGATATGGATTAAGCCGTTCAAAAAAGTCCCATTAGTGAGGATTACGGCTTTGCTTTCAATCTCCCCTCCCATCATGGTCTTCACCCCCTTCACCTTGTCGCCGCTGACCAAGAGTCCTGTAACGGTGTCTTGCCAAAAGTCGAGATTTTTGGTTTTTTCAAGCATGCTTCGCCATTCTGCTGAGAACATCATTTTGTCGCTTTGGCATCTTGGGCTCCACATAGCCGGTCCTTTCGACTTGTTAAGCATCCTAAATTGTATCATGGTCCGGTCGCTGACGATGCCTGAATAGCCTCCCATAGCGTCAATCTCCCGGACGATTTGTCCTTTAGCGATGCCACCCATGGCTGGGTTGCACGACATGGAGGCCATCAAACGCAAATCCATGGTGACCAACAACACCTTGCTGCCCATGTTGGCTGCTGCCGCTGCCGCCTCACATCCGGCGTGACCAGCTCCTACTACGATGATGTCATACGGTTCAAAATACATTTCTTTGATTAGTGTTTCACGGGAAACAATTATATTAACAAACTGATATTTAATTAACTAAATAATGATTTCAACGCTTCTTCCTCTTTTTCACGCATCTCTATTTCTTCTTCGTCAGTAAGGTCATCAAAACCGATGAGATGCAACACACCATGAATGATGACGCGATGCAATTCGCTTTCGTAAGTGCGGCCAAAGGTTACGGCATTTTCTTTGATGCGGTCAACACTGATACAGAACTCACTCGACAAGACCGTCTCACAATCGGTCAACGGGAAGGTCACAATGTCTGTATAGAAATCATGACCGAGACGCTCACTGTTGATCTCTAACAGCTTCTCGTCGCTGCAAAAATAGTAGTACAACTCCCCTACCGTCTTGCCATGTTTTTCCACCACTTCTTCAATCCATAGCTTCACGGATTGCGGTTTGATTGGCGGCATCTCTACATCCAGTGTACTGAATCTGATCATGTCAATGTGTGTTTTTCTTCAAATAATACTCATTAATCTTATTCTGGTAATAAGGGAAATATTCAATCGGGTTGGTCTTAAGGAACTCTTGGTTTTTCTTCAGCGTTTCCTTATAGAGGAACTCGTCGATTTGTCGGTCGAAATGCGAGCCTTTGTATTCGTTCGACTTGCGCTTTTCTTCTTGTTCGCGTTTCTCTTGCGCTTTCTGCGATTCTAACATTCTGGATTCAATACGTTGGCTGCGCTCAATCATCTGGCGGTTGATTTTCTTGTTTACCAACTCTTCTTCAAGTTTCTCCATGTCCTTGATGATTTCATTCAGGCCGTCGTCTCCGATTTGTCCGTTTTCCTTCATGTCGTTCAGCATCTGTTGCATTCCCTGTCGTAGCATCTCTTGTTCAGCGGCCATGCGGGCAAACTCTTCGCTCATTGAGTTGGGTGTTTGCTGTCCGGATTTCTCCATTTGCTGTTGCATTTGTTTGAGTTGTTCGCTGAGCTGTTGCTGTAGCTGCTGCATCTTTTGCATGCTCGATTGGCCTTGACCTGGTTTGGGCATGGAACATGACATCGGCATGCCCATAGATTCCATACTGTTTTCCATATTCTCCAACGACTCGGCCAACATCAGAGCCAGGTTGTTCATTGACATCATGGCGGTCTGCTGGTGACGCACAGCCTGAGAAAGTTTCAAGTCGTTGAGGAATTTCATCGCATTTTCTGTCTGATTCTCTATGGTGTGCAGTTCATCGAAGACAAAATTCTGGATCATAGGCTGACGCATAGCCATGCTGCGCAACGAGTCGCGGACCATATTGAAGTTGTCGGCAATTTCTTTTTGATGGATAATCTTTTCAACCAACGATGGGTCATCAACACGCAGTGTGCCGATTTCGCTCATCAAAGCTTCTTGCTCGTGCGAGGCGTGGACGACATTCTCGAGCAAGATACGCATCAAATGGGCATCCTCGGCCATCTGTTCCATGCCTTGCATCTGCATTTGCATTTTCATTTGGTTAGCCATCTGTTGCATCTTCTGACCGGCATTTTGCTTATTCTGCTGCGACTGTTGCTGTTGGCTATTTTGCTCGTTCTGCATGGCGTCTTGAAGATCTTGGTCGATGCTCTCTTGCATCTCTTCGTCTTTTTGCATGTCGAAAGGCTGCTGCAAGTCTTGGTTTTTCTCCAAGAGTTGGTCGAGTTCGTCCATCATCTTGTCGAATTCCTCTTTGGCTTCTTCAGCCGTTTTTGGGTCTGTCTCCTCCCCTTCTTTTTTCTGATTTTCCGACTCTTCTTTCTGCAATTCCTCGCCAAGTTTATCCAATTTGTTGGCCAAGTCGTTGAGGTCTTTCTCCATCTTGAGTTGCTCCAAAAGCGACAAGTTGCGGTCGAGCAGTTCTTGCATCGATTGGTTGTTTTTCTTGATGTCCTGCATCATTTGTTGCATCTGCTCGCGCGGCATCTCCTCAAGCAATTTGTCAATCTGTTCCATCATTTTTTTCAACTCTTCGGGTATCACCTCGTTGAAGAGTTTGTTGATTTGCTCTTGCTTCTTGATGAGGTCTTCGTTGGCCAAATCATGCTCTTTCATGAAATCGGACAACTTATCCTGCTCTTCTTGCAACTTGTTCCATTCGTCTTGAATCTGCTGCTGTTTTTCAAGCAGGTCTTTCATTTTTTCTTTGTCGGACCAATCCAAATCTTTCTTTTGGATGAGGTCTTGCAACATCTTCTCAATTTCGTCTTGCAGTTTGTCGGCCTCTTGCGATTTTTCCTGAAGACGCTCCATGATGTCTTCCGATTGTTGGTTGGCAATGCTGTCCAAAGCCGACTCCGAAGGCTTATAATAAGTGAATGTTTCTGAGCGCTTCGACTTGGGTCCGTGGAAACCATCGTTGTCCCAAACCACGAAGTAAACCTCCATGTTCTGTCCAGGCATGATGCCGAGACTGTCCATATTGAATTGATAGAAGAATGAGGTGCGGGTCTGTTTGAGATCAAAGGGCACGGTCTTGACGATGTTTTTTTCTATGGGTTCCTTCACGATGCAGTTGAAGGTCAGGCGGCTGAAACCGTAGTCGTCGGTGACGAGACCAGAAAAATACACGTCAGTGGAAAGCTGCTCGTCGAACGATTCCACACGAATGTCTGGATAGGCGTCAGGCAACACGTCGACAGAGAAAGGGAGAGGTTCTAAGCTTTGGTTCCATGCATTTTGCACTTGTACCTCAAATTTGGTAGATTGTGCAGCTACGAATTGGTATTCAAAGATGTTGTCTTGTGCATTCAGTTCGGTGGTCAGCGAGTCGCACGTAACAGACATCTGCTCAGTGTCGCGGGTGGTGAAGCTGAAAGTAAGACGGGTGCCTTGAGGTACGATAAGTCGGGTCTTGGCTTCTAAGGTCTCGTTGGTGCGATGAATATAAGTAGGATATTGCAATTCGCAGCGGTAGGAGAGTAGGGTAGGGTTGGGGTGCACCGTGATGTGTAGGGGACGGCTTGTGTATTCACCGCCAATCACATTAAAGGTTAGGTCATTGAACAAGTTCTTGAAGGTATAACTAAAGTCGTTGGCCGAGCCTTTGGTCATGAGCTGCTGTCCCAACTCACTTTTCACATAAAAAGCGTCAGGAATGCGGTCGCCCGTAACGTGGATGCTGAACTTTACCTCCTTGCCTTGCGTGGTCTCAATTTCTTCCTGTCCGATTTCAACTTGATAGGGGAGGGGCTTCTCGAAATGCTGCTCATAGTTGACGATACGTTGCGTAGGTTGTAAGGCAAACGATGGCAGAAACACCATAAGTGCAATTAAGAATAGGAGCGAACCGAAAAAGATGCCGAGATATTTCAGATTGCCACGCAAATCAACGGCGTCGGAGAAGCGGATAGGGGAGAGGCGGGCACTGCGTTGTTCGATGGTGGCAGCCAAAAGAGCGTTGTCATCGGAGGTTCCTGTGCCCGTCGAAGGGCCGACTCCATTGTTGGAGTTTTCCATCTGATGGGTCAACTGTATTGTATTCAGCAGTTTGTCCTTGATTTCAGGGAAGAACTTTCCAATCAATACTGAGGCTTGTTCAACCGACATCTTCTTTCGGAAGCGGATGAGGTTGGCAAGAGGGATGAGGAAATGATACACCAAAACGAAGGAACTGCCTGCCAGCAAAAACAATAGCAGAACAAAACGCCCTTTAGGCGGAAACCAGGAGAAATACTCCAACCCGTTGATGAGTAGATAGAAGACAATCCACAATACAGCACCCACCAATACACCTTGTATCAAGCGGTTAAGGTAATACTTTCGTGTGAAACCTTCAATTTTCTCTATCAATTTATTAGGTGCAGACATATCCAAAATAGAATAATCTGCAAAGATAGAGATTTTTCGTGAAAGGGAGATGGACTTATTGCATTATCAAGCATTATCTTGACAACAATATGTGATTTTGTCAAATGAAAGCTTGCACGATTCTTCCGCAAGCCAATCCATCACCGTATGGATTCACGGCCTTGCTCATCTTGTCGTAATAGGATGAATCCTCAAGAAGTCGGCTTACTTCGCTAACAATCAAATCGTGGTCTGTTCCTACCAGCTTCACCGTTCCAGCATCAAGGGCTTCAGGTCGTTCCGTGGTGTTGCGCATCACGAGCACGGGCTTGCCAAGCCCAGGGGCTTCTTCTTGAATCCCACCGCTGTCGGTCAGCACCAGATAGCTCTTTTCCATTAAGTAAACGAACTCCAAGTATTGAAGCGGCTCAATGAAGAAAAAGTTCTTGTAAACCGTCAAGTCTTCGCCAAACACCTCGTGGATTGGCTTGCGCACATTGGGGTTGAGGTGCATGGGATAGACGAAGTCCACATCGGGATATTGCTCGGAAAGGTCTTTCATGGCGGTGACCATACTGATGAAACCCTCGCCAAAGTTTTCGCGGCGATGACCAGTGATGAGAACAAGTCTCTTGCCATTACCCAAACGTTTGACATCGTAACCAGCGGTGAGTAAAACTTGCTCTTGTTCCTTGGCAAGATCCAGGTCTGTGTTTAGTTTCTCTACTACCATGTGTAGGGCATCTATCACAGTATTGCCTGTTACGAAAATCTTGTCCTCGCTAACATTTTCGTTCAGAAGATTAGTTTTGCTCAATGGGGTAGGGGCGAAGTCATAAGTGGCGATACGACTCGTGATTTGCCGGTTCATCTCCTCAGGCCAAGGACTGTAAATGTTGTAGGTACGCAAACCAGCCTCCACATGTCCGACCGGAATCTGTTGATAGAAAGCTGCAAGTGCGGCAGCGGTGGAAGTGGTGGTGTCGCCGTGAACCAATACCACATCAGGCTGACATTTTCTTAGCACGTCACGCATACCCACCAACACCCGAGCGGTCACATCGTACAAATCTTGCCCTTGTTTCATGATGTTGAGGTCATAGTCGGGCTGAACTTCAAAGATACGCAGCACTTGGTCGAGCATCTCGCGGTGCTGACCAGTGACACAAACTATAGTTTCGAACTCTTCAGGTTTTTTTTGGAACTCCTTGACCAAAGGACACATTTTGATTGCCTCTGGTCTTGTACCGAAGACAAGCATGATTTTTTTCATCGGCTTTCGGATTAAATATGGTAAACACCCTCCAACGGACAAATATTATGGCAATCCAAAATCACCTTATTTTTCAGCTTGTCCCAGTTCTGCTTGATATGGTCATGTTTCACCATGATGACCACCATGTCGACTTCGTTGAGGAATTGGTCGAAGTCAAGGATTTGGTTCGGGACAATTTCCTTTTCAGTAAAGAACGGGTCGAAGCTCTTCAGCGGACGGGCCAGATGACGCTCTTGGATATCGAGCATCTGCAAGGTCGGGCTCTCACGGATATCGTCCACGTTTTCTTTATACGTGATTCCATAAAGACCCACGCGGCGGTTGTCGGTGATGCCCTTCTCCTTCATGATTTCGTAGATGCGCTCCAAGACGAACACGGGCTGGCTGTCGTTGGTCTTCATACTTTCGTCGATGACCTTGGCCAACTGCGGATAGTCGCCCACGAGGAACCATGGGTCGACGCTGATGCAATGGCCGCCCACGCCAGGACCGGGCTGCAGGATGTTGACACGCGGGTGCATGTTGCAGATGCGGATGATTTCATAGACATCCATGTTGTCGTGACGGCAGATGCGGCTCAATTCATTGGCAAAGGCGATGTTGACGGCTCGGTAGGTGTTCTCCACCACCTTGGTCATCTCGGCGGTGCGGATGTCGGTCACCACGATCTCGCCTTGGCAGAAAGAAGCGTAGTACTGCTTCACCTTCTCGCCAATCTCGCGGCTGTCGGCACCGATGGTGCGGTTGTTGTGGAGCAGCTCATAGACCATGTTGCCTGGGATGATACGCTCGGGAGCATGCACCAGATGGATGTCTTCGCCGATCTTGAAGCCGTTGGCCTCCACCACGGGACGCACGAACTTGTCCATCGTGCCAGGGCTGACGGTCGACTCAACGACCACAGTGGCACCTTTAGGGCAGACTTTCATCACTTCCTTCACCGCCGCCACCACATAACACGCATCGACTTTCTTGCTGAACTTGTCGTAAGGCGTGGGTACGCTGACGATGTACATGTCCGTCTTTTGGTATTCCGTGGTGAACTTGATGCCCGCTTTCAGTGCGGCAGCAAAGAGTTCGTCCAATCCATCTTCCTTGAATGTGGTCTTGCCCGCGTTGAGCGTGGCAACTAGTTCTTTGTTGTAATCCGTTCCAATTACTTCCACACCGTGTGAAGCCATCATCAGAGCGGTGGGTAAACCAATATATCCGAGTCCAATTACGTTAATCATTCGCCTTTATTTAAAACGCTGCAAAAGTAACAAATAAATATATTGATTTGGAATGCAGACAAATTTTTTGGATATAATGTGTTCTGTCATTAAAACTTGAGAAAAAATAATTGGACATTTTATTTGTGTTTTTTGTCAAAAAAGAATCTCCAATCCATAGAATTGTTTAAAAAAAGGTGTTTTCTTTACGGGTGTATTGAATTCTTTGTATTTTTGCATCGAAAATTTCGAAAATTATTGTCTAACTAAAATTTAAATTGTTATGAAAAAAAGGATTTTTGCATTAGGTTGCCTTTTTGTTATGGCAGCATTTCTTTTGGTTGAATGTACCAAAACGAAAGAGACAACAGTTAACAAATACATCACTGTTAAAGACGGTACTTTGGTTGCCAAAGAAATTCCAGCAGCCAGTTCTGATGTGAACATTGATGTAACGATGAACAAGAAGGTGATTCCTGGCGGTACATCTATCGTCAATGTGGATTCACCTGTTACGGTTAAGAAAGTCTATGTGGGTGTTGATAATGAATTTGGTTATTATGAATGGGTTCCCAGCAGCACCAACTATGAGTTCGTTATCCTTGTCAATCAGGATATTACTTTAGGTGAGGAAGACGATGATTTCGTCATTTTGGTGTCCATTTTGGACAACAACGGTAAAGTGAGCGAAGTCGTTGAAAAAACTGTCGAATTGATAGAAGTAGGTACTGGTTTGTTGCAAATTAGCCTTTCATTCGACACGGCAAAAGACGTTGACCTTCATGTGATTGAACCTAACGGCGAGCATATCTATTATGGACATAGCACAAGTGAAAACGGCGGTGAGCTTGACCTTGACTCCAATGCCGGTTGTAGCCTTGATTACGTAAACAACGAAAACATCACCTATGGTGAAGAGGCTTATGTTGAACCTGGTCTCTATACGGTGTATGTTGACCTTTGGGAAAACTGCGATCCTTCCGTTAAAACCAATTATGTTGTCTCTGTTTATTATGGTGGTGCTTTGATTTCTGCCGAATCAGGTTCCAACCCTGTTGCTGGCACTTTCCCGATAGATGCACCAAGCAACTATAACAACCTTGACAATCTTGAACCAGTAATGACGTTCCTCATTCCGGATCATGGTCAAGCAAAGACCAAGAAATTTGCACCAAAACCCTTGACACCAAGTGCCATGGAAAAGTTAGAAATGAGCGCAAATAATTGATTTTTTGTAACGAAAACCAGAAAAAGCAGGTCTCGGCCTGCTTTTTTTGTTTGCAATTATCAAGAATGAAATACCTTTAATAACACAGAATCTGTATTTTTGCAGCCTCAAACGTAATCCATACAAAAATGAAAGAAGTCAGAGTAAGATTTGCCCCTAGCCCGACGGGTCCCTTGCACATCGGGGGTGTGCGTACTGCATTATATAACTATCTGTTTGCCAAGAAGAACGGAGGAAAGATGATTCTTCGCATTGAAGATACCGACCAAACCCGCTTTGTACCAGGAGCCGAGCAATACATCGTGGAGTCTTTGGACTGGTGCGGCATCAAGTTTGACGAGAGCGACTATGTGGGGGGCGAATATGGTCCTTACAAACAGAGCAACCGCAAACATCTTTACAAACAATATAGCGATGAATTGTTGGCCAAAGGCTGCGCCTATATCGCCTTCGATACCGCTGAGGAACTTGACAAATACCGTAAAGAAGCCGAAGCCAACAAGCAGACCTTTATCTACAACTGCCAAAGCCGTAAACACTTACGCAACAGCTTGACCATGAGCAAGGAAGAAGTCGACAAGCTTATCGCTGACGGCACGCCTTACACAGTACGTTTCATGATTCCTGAGGACCGTGAAATCGTCATGCATGACCTGATTCGTGGCGAGGTGCATGTGCAGACCAATACATTGGACGACAAAGTTTTGTTCAAGTCTGATGGCATGCCCACCTATCATTTGGCCAACATCGTCGACGATCACCTGATGAAAATCAGTCATGTGATTCGTGGCGAGGAGTGGCTGCCTTCCATGCCTTTGCACATTATGCTGTATGAGGCTTTCGGTTGGGAGGCTCCTCAGTTTGCCCATTTGCCGCTCTTGCTCAAACCCGATGGTAACGGCAAACTCAGCAAACGCGACGGCGACCGCCTTGGTTTCCCCGTTTTCCCGATGTATTGGGTCGACCCGAAGACTGGCGATACGGCAATGGGTTACAAGCAATCAGGTTACTACCCCGAGGCTTTCATCAACATGCTTGCGCTTTTGGGTTGGAATCCTGGTACTGAACAGGAAATCTTTACCATGGATGAGCTTATCCAGGCCTTTTCGTTGGAGCGCTGCAGCAAGAGTGGCGCCAAGTTCAACGTGGAGAAGACCAAATGGTTCAACCACGAATGGCTTATGCGCAAAACAAACGAGGAAGTCGGCAAGGATTACCAAACTTGGCTGAAAGCCGAAAAAGGTATTGATACGCCGCTTGACTTTGCCGTGAAAGTGGCTGGTTTGGTGAAAGATAGGGTCAACTTCGTGAAAGAGATTTGGGACCAAAGCTTCTTCTTCTTTGAGGCTCCTACGGAATACGATCCTGTCACCGTGAAGAAGCGTTGGAAGGAAAACTCTGCCGAAACTATGCTCAAGGTAAAGGAAGTCATCAAGGGTATTGAGGACTTCAGCTTGGCCAACATTGATGAGACACTCAACAACTGGATTACCAGCAACGAGCTGAACATGGGCCTGGTGATGAACGGCCTTCGTCTGATGGTGGTGGGTGCCGGAAAAGGTCCACACATCGGTGAAATTCTTGAACTTTTAGGTAAGGAAGAGACTTTGAAACGCATCGATGCTGGCGTGAAAGCCTTAGGATAAGAATGAAAAAAGCGTTCAAAATCCCACTTATTATTCTGGGAGTCGTTGTTGTTCTGCTCCTTGTGGCTAATTTTTTGGCTGCACCAATAACAAAAAAGTATGCAGAAAAACACGACAAGGAATTGATAGGCCGTGAATTGGACATTGGAAAAATTGATGTAAATGTTTTCACAGGCAAAGTGAAAATCAAGGACTTGACGCTTTTTGAAGATAATGATACCGCACCATTTGTAAGTTTTGAACGCTTCGAAACGAAAATAAGGTGGCGCGACTTGCTAAGCCGCCGTCTGCAGATCAAAGAAGCCACGCTTTCTGGATTGAAGGTTAACGTGGAACAAGATCACGATTGGTTCAATTTCAACAGTCTGTTGGAACGGTTCGCCTCCGATACCACAGATAATAAATCCTATACTTTTGGATTGATTCTCAATGACATCCTTCTCGACAAAAGCGACATCCGTTATGCCGATTTGGCCTTGGGCAACGAGGTTTTGTTACGTGACATTTCGTTACGGATTCCCAGCATCGATTTTTCAGATTTGAATACTGATGTTGGTCTCGACTTATCGCTCTCTGACAATGCCACTTTACATACCGATATTCGCCTTTCCGAAAATGCGAAGGAATATACCATTAATCTGAAACTGAATAATATAGACGTTGAATTCATCGAGCCTTATGTGCAACAGTATTATCCTGTTGAGTTGCTGGAAGGTTTGGCCAATTTGGATTTGGTGGCCCAAGGCTCAACGGACCACATCTTTGATTTTGACATTACGGGCAACCTTGCACTCAATGCGTTAACCTTGCAAGATACGACAGGCAATCCATTAGGTGCCATCGATTCGGTTTATGCAGAGATTCGCAGTTTGCGTCTCGAAGATAAGATTATTGACCTTAACCAACTCTATCTTTCTGGACTGAATACGACTTACATCATCAAGTCCGACAGTACTTCAAATTTCGATTTGGTGTTGGGCAGTTATTTTTATCGCGATTCAACTGAAATGCAGCCTGTTGTTGATACAATGATGGTGGAAGAAAATGAAGAGGAAAAACCTTGGAAAGTCAACATTACCGATTTGAATATCAATCAATCGAAAGTGATGTATGAGGATTGCACCCTTGCCGATACTTTCCGTTATATGATTTCGGATATCAACCTGACATCCAAGCAATTCTCTAATGATGGAGACAATGCCATCCAATTGCAGGCCGCACTCAATAAAGTAGGCAAACTCCGCTTAAATTGGCAAGGCCGTTTCAGTGGACGTGACAATCATAACCTCACTCTGATGCTCAGCAATGTGAAGGTTGCCGACTTTTCTCCTTATGCTATACAACTGTTTGGCTTCCCGATAGAAAACGGGACGCTTTCCTTCCGAAGCCAAAATATCATTTCTAATGGCAACTTAAATGGAATCAATAAGTTACAGATAGCAGCTCCAAAACTTGGCGATAAAGTGAAGCATTTTCATCCTCAGTATGAAAAAGTGCCGCTAAAACTGGGTTTTTATCTACTTACTGACAAGAGCAATAATGTCAGCCTCGACTTGCCTGTTTCAGGCAATTTGAACGACCCCGCTTTTTCCTACCGAAAGGCTTTGAACAAAGTGTTTTCCAATCTTCTGACAAAAGTGGCTGCTTCACCATTTCGGCTGATGACCGACGAAGAAAACAACCTGAAATACATTCCTTTCGATCCTTTGCAATTCGATTTCTCACCCGCCCAATACGTGATGATCGACAATGTGGCCACCACCCTCCAAAGCCGTTCTGACTTGAGTATCGTTTTAGAGGAGCAGATACAGTATGAAGAGACTATCAAACAGCTGTGTATCATGCAGCTGCAGCGCGATTATTACCTCTCCATCCACCCCGAACTGCAATCTGCTGATGTTGACTTTTTGACACACGAGGTAATACGAAACATCAAGCTGAACGACAAGGGATTGTGCGAATATGCAGTCCAATATTCCAAGAAAAAGAAGTTGCATTCCAAAAAGGATGTGGCTTCAGTGGCCTATGAGGTGTATCACGACAAATCGGAAAAGATTCTCTCGGGTGTGATGAATAGATGGAACGATTTGCTCACCGATTACTTGCAAAATGTCAAAGGCCTGTCACCCGAGCAAATAACCGTGACCACCATTGACACGAGCCTGATGAAAACTATTGTGAAGCCTTCCCGTTATGAGATGCATGTCTTCACCTACGAGGAAATGGAATAACCTTATTTGACGATTAGTTGTTTTGACACAACACTTCTTTCGGTGGTTATCCTTACCATGTAAATTCCAGAGTTATATTGGCTTGTATGGATGGTGATTTGGTATTCACCATTCATTTCGAAGGTCTCGATGGCTTGTCCCAAAAGGTTGTAGATTTCAATCCGTTGCAAACCGTCTTCAGTCAAGATATTGACGGCGTCTTGAGCTGGATTGGGATATATTGCCACCTGGTTTTCTTCGTTTTCTGAGACACCATCATGATTTAATCCAGCTAGGGTTGCCACCAACCCAAGGTTAAGTTCAGTGAAGCGTTTTGCTTGGTTCATGTTGTTGACACTTAGGCCTAAAACATCGTTTCTTGTGTGGATAAACGGCGAACTGGCATGAACGTCTTCAAAAGGATGAATGGCGGCATACCCGTTGCGGTTGAAGGAGGAATAATCGCTGTCGCCCCAAGCCAGCCAGTTTTGGCGGATAGGCATATCAGGGAAATAAATATGGCTAAGGTTGTAGACATAATTTGCAATGAGCGAATCTTGTGTGGTGTACATCAGATGGACATGAATGTCTGTGCCTTCTTTGAGGTAGCCTATCATGTCGAGGTTGAAATAGCCTACAATGTCCATGCGTGCTTCAGCACAATCTGCCGCATAGGCTGCGCTGCCTATCAGACCGATTTCTTCGGCACACCAGTTGGCAAAGATGAGGGTGCGGTCAAAGGTGTAATTGCTTAACAATCTTGCAGTTTCAAGGATACCTGCCACACCCGATGCATTGTCGTCGGCACCAGGAGAGCGGATGGTGTCGGGGTCGGCACCGTCGGAGTTCCATGAGTCATAGTGAGCCCCACATATCACGTACTCTTCAGGGGCCTTTGTGCCCCATTTTATGGCGAGAATGTTGTCGGCAGTCTCGATGTCAGTGTCGGGGATAGGGAAATCGTGTAGCGCTACCGTGTCGAATCCCATTTGCTTGTAACGGCTTACAAGCCAGTCTTGTACTTCCCAAATATAACGACTGTCGTATCGGCGGTTGTGGTACGAACTTAGGTGGGCAATGCTTGCTTCGATACTATCGACAGAGACGGAATCCATGAGCGAACGGATTTCCGGGTTCTCGGTTACAATCACTGGATAAGTGTGCTCATAGATATGTGGTGCCTGCGCGCTGCTCGCAAAGCTTACCGCCAAAAACAGTGCGATAAATACTATTTTCTTCATTATAATACTCTCAATTTTTAACTCTCAATTCTACCCCAAACCCTTCACGTGTGGTTTACCGGCAATAAAGTCCTTCAAATAAAACGGTTCGAAATATGCCACGTCGACAAACTGCTGTTTCTGCAAAGCCTGTTCCGCCAAAAGACGCATATATGCCGCTGAGGGTCTGAAACCATCAACAATGCTGATATTAGGTTGGCTTTCAAATAATTTTTTTAACTTTGGTGCACCATCACCGAAGAGCCACAGCCGATGTGACTTGCGCAAGTCTTCGAAAGCGTTTTCATCGATGACAAGAGCTTCAGTATCATTGATTTTTTGTAAGTTGGCATCGAAAACGGAAGCATATACTTCCATTCTTCGGGCATCAATCATGGGAATGAGGATGTCGTCGGGTCCAATCTGGCTACCTAACTTTTCTTTCATGCCATGCGCCATGGCTTCCAACGTGTCGATAGCCATCAAAGGGAGGTCGGCGGCATAGCAGATGCCTTTTGCTGTACTTACTCCGATGCGTAGCCCAGTATACGATCCAGGACCTTGACTTACGGCCACTGCGTCCAATTGGGAATATCCAATGCCCGCTTCATTCATTACTTCATTGATAAAATTGGTAATCTTCTCAGAATGTGCATTTTGACCTTCAGTCTCACGCATTGCCAACGTACAACAAGCCGAATTAAGAGCGACCGAACAAACCGGAGTTGCCGTTTCTAAACATAGTATCATTGTTGCATATTTTTTAGTGGTGCAAAAATAAACAATTTTAAAATCTAACTCGCTATTCCTGTGTTTATTAATTATTATATAATAAAAAGGGCAATGTATTGAAAAAAAACATATATTTGCAAGTTTTAAATACCGTATTATGCGGTTTTGTATGGTGTTGAAAAAGAGTTCGTTAAGAGTTTTTTAATGGGACTTAGGAGGCGAAGCTGTATGAAGTCGGAAACAACAAAAATGATTTCAAAAGCTACAAGACGGAATTGGGACAAATTGCGGTTGAGTGAAAAAGACCGTTTGACGAGAAGAGCCAATAAAGTCCGCTCGCAAAAAATCATTGTTCCCGAAGGCTATGTAAGCGCGGGAAGTCTACCTCGGTTTGTTGAGGATTTGAAAGCCCAGCAGTTTCAAATCAAGGACTTGATTTTCAGTCTTTGCGCTGCCTATTTGGAACACAATAGAGTCAATCAGGACAACAAGAATCGTTTTTTTGAGGAATACACGCATTATGAAAGACTGCCGCTGTCGATACCAAGACAGATTCTGAAAAACAGGCAGGACGACTGGATTGGCTACGTGTATCAATCGCTTACAACAGAGGGGAGCCGCATTTTGACAGGCTTGTACTATACAAAGCCCGTTATTGTCGAAGAGATGCTTTCCGAGGTGCAAGTTTATGAAGGACAACGGTTTTTGGATCCTTGTTGCGGAAGTGGCATTTTTTTACTGAAAGTCAAAGGTGCGAGTCTTGAACAGCTTTTTGGCATCGACAACGATCCACTCGCAGTAATGATTGCCAAAGCGAATCTCATTGTGAGGTTCAATGAATCAAATACTTATCCTCAGATTTACCAGATAGATTTCCTGCAGCACGCCCAATCGGCCTTGGCTGGATTGAAGTTTGATTATATCATCACAAATCCGCCATGGGGCAGTGAAAAACGCAAAAAGCACAGTTCTGATATCATCCAGTCGAACGAGCAGGCGACTTTGTTCTTTACGGAATCTTATAAGTTTTTGAATGACAAGGGGATATTGCACTTCCTTATGCCGTCGTCGGTGCTGAAAATCAAGGTTCACGCCGATTTCCGCCGTTTTGTGGCACAAGAAACCTGCATTGATACGTTGAAGCTATACCATGAGCGTTTCAAGGGTGTGTTTACGGATTTCATCAGTCTGAAAGTCAGGAAGTCCCCCGTGAGTGGCTGTCAAACCTATTGGGTCAAGACGGCCCGAAATGAGGTGTTCAAGAAGACGTGGCAACCTGGTAATGATGACTTTTGTGCGCTTCCTTTGCTTGACGACCGCACCGAAAAAATCCTTTCTAAAGCAGAGCGCCTACGTCATGATGACCTCTCCCATAGTCAATGGGCTTTGGGAATCATCACGGGAAACAATGCTAAAGTTCTGAAAGACAGACCGCAGAAGGACTTGGAACCCATTTTTATGGGTAAGGACATTACGAAATACGGCTTGAAGAAAGCAAGTCGTTACATCAAATACAACCGCCCTGATTTTCAGCAGTGTGCAAAAGATGAATTCTACCGCGCAAAGGAGAAATTGGTGTATAAATTCGTCTCAAGCCGTCTCTGCTTTACTTACGATAATCAGCAACGCCTATTCCTCAACAGTGCCAATATCCTCATTCCTCAAGTGGATGGCATGAGTATCAAGACGGTGTTGGCATTCCTTAATTCGGAGTTATTTAACTTTTTGTATGTCAAACGCTTCAACGACCTCAAGATATTGAAAGGCAACCTTTCGGCTTTGCCTTTCCCCAAGATCAGTGATGAAACCGATAAGAAACTCAGTGCTTTGGTAGATGCAGCTTTGCAGGGTAATGTTGAATCTCAAAATATAATCGACAATCTCATCTTTTCTTTATATCAACTTGAATCAGAAGAGATTGACTTAATTTTAAATTTTAAATTTTGAATATTAAATCCATGAATATCTTAGTCACAGGCGGCGCTGGCTTCATTGGCTCGCACACTTTAGTGGAACTCACTGCCTCAGGCCACGAGACCGTCGTCATCGACAACCTCAGTAACTCCAACCGCAAGTCGTTGGAGCGCGTGGCGGAACTGACGGGCAAGAAAATCCCTTTTTATGAAGTCGACATCCGCGACCGCGAAAGCCTCAACCGTGTGATGGAAGCCCATCGTTTCGATGCCTGCATCCACTTCGCTGGGCTGAAGGCCGTGGGAGAGAGCGTGGAAAAACCTTGGGAATATTACGAAAACAACATCAGCGGCACACTGACTTTGCTTGATGTGATGCGTCAGCATAGATGCAAAAACATCATCTTCTCTTCGTCGGCCACCGTCTATGGCGACCCTGCCATCATCCCCATCACGGAGGAGTGCCCCAAGGGACATTGCACCAATCCTTATGGCCAGACCAAGAGCATGCTTGAGGAAATCATGATGGACATGCAGAAAGCCGACAAGGAATGGAACATCGTGTTGTTGCGCTATTTCAATCCCATCGGTGCCCATCCCAGTGGTAGGATAGGGGAGAACCCCAACGGCATCCCGAACAACTTGATGCCTTATGTTACACAAGTTGCTGTGGGCAAACGTGCTGAGTTGGGCGTATTCGGCAATGACTATCCAACCCCTGACGGCACAGGTGTCCGCGACTACATCCATGTTGTCGATCTGGCACGTGGTCACGTGGCTGCCCTCCAAGCCATCGAACGCAACTGCGGCTGTGCCATTTATAACCTCGGCACAGGGCACGGTTATTCGGTGTTGGATGTGGTGAAGACCTTTGAGAAGGTCAACGGCATCAAGATTCCGTACAGCATCAAGCCCAGACGTGCGGGCGACATCGCCACCTGTTATTCCAATCCCGCCAAGGCCGAACGAGAATTAGGCTGGAAAGCACAATTCGGCCTCGAAGAGATGTGCCGCGACTCGTGGAACTGGCAAAGAAACAACCCTAACGGATATTAAAACACAAAAAAATATGAAAGGCATAGTACTCGCCGGAGGCTCCGGCACCAGATTGTACCCCATCACCAAGGGTGTGAGCAAACAGTTGCTCCCCATCTACGACAAGCCGATGGTGTATTATCCCATCAGCGCTTTGATGCTTGCGGGCATCCGCGACATCCTGATCATCAGCACGCCATACGACCTGCCAGGCTTCAAGCGTCTCTTGGGTGACGGCTCCGATTATGGTGTCCATTTCGAATACGCCGAACAACCCTCCCCCGATGGTCTGGCCCAAGCCTTCATCATCGGTGAGAAGTTCATCGGCGACGACTGCGCTTGTCTCGTTTTGGGCGACAACATCTTCTACGGCAATGGCTTCACCAAGATGCTTGAGGATGCAGTACGTACTGCCGAAAAAGAAAACAAAGCCACTGTGTTTGGCTATTGGGTCGCCGACCCCGAGCGCTACGGC
The DNA here is from genome assembly GCA_900317155.1 of uncultured Bacteroidales bacterium. Classification (GTDB taxonomy): domain Bacteria; phylum Bacteroidota; class Bacteroidia; order Bacteroidales; family F082; genus Limimorpha. Next base: position 105,038 of record ONFO01000002.1, on the reverse strand, counting down.
GTGGCTGAGTTCGACAAACTGGGCAACTGCATCAGCATAGAGGAGAAACCCAAACAACCCAAGAGCAACTATGCCGTGGTGGGCTTGTATTTCTACCCCAACAAGGTGGTCCGTGTGGCCAAGAGCATCAAGCCTTCTGCTCGTGGCGAGTTGGAAATCACTACGGTGAACCAAGAGTTCTTGAAAGACGGTGAACTGAAGGTGCAGACCCTCGGTCGCGGCTTTGCCTGGTTGGACACGGGTACACACGACTCGCTGAGCGAAGCCTCCACTTTCGTGGAAGTCATCGAGAAACGCACTGGACTGAAGGTTGCCTGCTTGGAAGGCATCGCCTATCGCCGTGGCTGGATTACCGAGGAGAAGATGCTCCAATTGGCCCAACCCATGATCAAGAACGAATACGGTCAGTATCTGTTGCGTGTCATCGATGAGATGAAGGAAGAGGTCAATTCTGAGACACTTAGAAAACTACGCTAAAAACAAAAACCATGACATACAAACGTTCCATCATCATCACTGGCGGAGCAGGTTTCATCGGCAACCATGTCGTCCGTCTGTTCGTCAACAAATACCCCGAATACAAAATCATCAACCTCGACAAGTTGACCTATGCCGGCAATCTCGCCAACCTTAAGGACATTGAGGATAAGCCGAACTATCGCTTCGTCAAGAAGGACATCTGCGACTTTGAAGGCGTGTATAAGCTGATGCAGGACGAACACGTTGACGGCATCATCCACCTCGCTGCCGAAAGTCATGTAGACCGCAGCATCAAGGACCCGTTCACCTTTGCCCAGACCAATGTGATGGGAACGTTGTCCCTGTTGCAGGCAGCCAAGTTGTATTGGGAAACCTTGCCTGAGAAATGGGAAGGCAAACGCTTCTACCATATCAGTACCGACGAAGTTTACGGTGCCCTCGAGCTGACCCACCCTCAAGGCATTGAACCTCCATTCAGCACCAAAGCTTCCTCAGGCGAACATCATCTGGCTTATGGTGACAAGTTCTTCACCGAGGACCTGAAATACCAACCTCATAGTCCCTACAGCGCAGCCAAGGCCAGTAGCGACCATTTCGTGCGTGCTTTCCACGACACCTACGGCATGCCTACCGTGGTAACCAATTGTTCCAACAACTACGGTCCATACCAGTTCCCCGAGAAGCTGATTCCGTTGTTCATCAATAACATCCGCCACCGCAAACCGTTGCCTGTCTATGGCAAGGGCGAGAATGTGCGCGACTGGCTCTACGTGGTGGACCATGCCCGTGCCATTGACCTTATCTTCCACGAGGGCAAGGTGGCAGAGACTTACAACATCGGTGGCTTCAACGAATGGAAAAACATCGACCTCATCAAAGTCTTAATCAATACCGTTGACCGCCTGCTGGGTCGCCCCGAAGGTGCAGATATGGATTTGATTACCTACGTCACCGACCGTGCCGGACACGACATGCGCTATGCCATCGACTCAACCAAACTCCAGAAAGAACTCGGTTGGGAGCCGTCCTTGCAGTTCGAGGAAGGCATTGAAAAAACCGTCCGCTGGTATTTAGACAACCAGGAATGGATGGACAATGTGACTTCAGGTGACTACCAGAAGTATTATGAGGATATGTATAAGAACAGATGATGAGCGTTGATGAGGCGAAAATAATAAACCTGCCCAAATTGTTGGATGCCAGAGGAAACCTCTCTTTTGCCGAACAGTTTGCACAGATGCCTTTTGAAATCCGTCGCGTTTATTGGCTGTATGATGTTCCAGGAGGTATCAACCGAGGCGGACATGCAGAGATCAACAATGAGGAACTGGTGATTGCCTTATCAGGCTCTTTTGAAATTTTGATCAATGACGGTGAGCACACCCGCACTTTTACCTTAAATCGTTCCTATTACGGTCTTTATATCCCAAAGGGGGTATGGCGTGAGATTCGGGAGTTCTCTACCAATGCAGTGGCACTGGAGTTTGGGAGCATCCCTTATAGCGAAGACGACTACATCAGAGACTATGATGCGTTTTGCGAATTTGCAAAGCATCCGATAGAGCCCCATGTGGTTCGACCTTTGCCCGTCCCATCACATCTTGAGAAAAAATGTTTTCATGTCGAGGATTGTTCGATAATGGAATTGGACAAGCATCACAGCGACCGAAAGGGTAATCTTACTGTGGTTGAGAACGGAACGATGTTTCCTTTTAGCACCAAAAGGGTGTATTATCTTTATGATGTCCCGGGAGGAGCTTCGCGTGGTGCCCATGCGCATAAAACTTTGGAACAACTGATAGTTGCAGTATCCGGTTCCTTCAAGGTGTCGTTGGATGATGGAACGAACAAAAAAACGTTTTTCCTGAATCGTCCTTATCAAGGGCTTTACGTCAGGCCAGGCTTGTGGAGGGATCTTGAGGATTTCTCGTCGGGCGCGGTGTGCATGGTGTTGGCCTCGGAAGTTTACCAAGCCGAAGACTATATCAGAGATTATGATGCGTTTTTGGAGTTTAGAAGTCATTTGTAAAGCTAATTCTTAGATGATGAACATTCCCTTTCTTTCATTAAAAGACGTGACAGCCCTTCACGGTGACGAGATCAATGCGGCTGTCAAACGTGTGGTGAACAGCGGTTGGTATTTGCAGGGCAAGGAAAACGAACGCTTTGAGGCGGACTATGCAAAGTTTATCGGCTCCAAATATGCCATTGGCTGTGCCAACGGTTTGGATGCGTTGATTTGGATTTTCCGCGCTTATAAAGAACTTGGTGTAATGCAAGATGGCGATGAAGTAATTGTTCCTGCCAACACCTACATTGCTACTATTTTAGCCATCACCGAAAACAACCTCAAGCCCATTTTGGTTGAACCTAAGCTGAACACTTTGGAAATCGACGACGACAAGATAGAAGAACGGATTACATCCAGGACCAAAGCCATCTGCATTGTCCATCTCTATGGTCGCAACGCATATACCGATAGAATTGGAGCGTTATGCAAGAAATATAACTTGAAACTGGTTGAGGATAACGCTCAAGCTCACGGTTGCAAACACACTGATGGTCGTATAACAGGTAGTATTGGCGATGCAGCAGGTCATTCGTTTTATCCTGGCAAGAATCTTGGGGCCTTAGGTGACGGTGGAGCCGTAACTACCAACGACGATGAGTTGGCAATAACTGTTCGCACTTTGGCCAACTACGGTTCTTCTAAAAAGTATGTCTTCAAATATACTGGCCGCAACAGCCGTTTGGATGAAATCCAAGCAGCAGTGTTGGATGTGAAGTTGAAGTACTTGGTGGAAGACAACGCACACCGCAAGGCGGTAGCCAATTATTATTACGACCACATCAAGCATCCCCTGATTTCCCTTCCCGACCGTTTGCTCGACAGCCAGAATGTTTACCATCTCTTCCCCATCCTTTGCGAGAAGCGCGATACATTGCATTATTATCTTGAAAAGAACGGCGTGGGAACCATCATTCATTATCCTATCGCACCCCATAAGCAGGAATGTTATAAGGAATGGAATGGGATGACGCTGCCGATCACGGAATACATTGCCGACCATGAGCTGAGCTTGCCCATAGGTCCGACCATCACTTTGGATGAGGTGGACTACGTTGTTGATTTGATCAATCGTTTTGAATAACTACATCAGTGAGTGCAACGAATTACATATCGTTTTTTAGAAACAAAGGCATACGCTATGGTGTCGTTGTGAGTCCTTTTCCGTAATCTCAGACTGGGACGACGGGCGTAACCCGAACCTAGTCGAAACGATAAATGATAAATTAACTAATTGAAAACTAAATAAATACTCACAAAAAAATAAATGGATAAAGTAACAATCATAGATTATGACCGGATTTACAAGAACTTCATTGATGAGAAGTACTTGCACGGGCATGACGAATATTACTACCGCGACCAGCAGGTGAAAAAGCCCGCTGGTGGTTGGAGACGTTTGCATACCGATGAAATTGAACGTTTGGTGAAAAACAGCAACTCCGCTACGAATTGGGAAGACATTTGGGTGACGGACGAGTTCGACACCAATATGGTGCATAACAACCATTTCTTCGGTAAGGTACGTATCGGTCGCATCAGCCGCAAGGTGTTGCAATACCACGACCTTCGTGTGCCGGTGGGCATTTCCAACAGTAGCATTACCTCTTGTGACATTGGTGACGATGTGGCCATTCACGATGTGCATTATATGGCCAACTATATCATCGGCGACAAGAGCATCCTGTTCAATATTCAGGAAATCTCCACCACTGACCACTCCAAGTTCGGTAACGGTACCATCAAGGAAGGCGAGCCTGAGGATGTGCGTGTGTGGCTTGAGGTGATGAACGAAGTCGGAACCCGTAAAATCATGCCTTTCGATGGCATGATTACAGCCGATGCCTACCTTTGGGCCAAATATACCGACGATACCAAGTTGCAGCAACGCCTAGGGGAAATTACTCAGGCCAGCGTCGATTTCCACCGTGGTTATTATGGTACCATTGGTGAATCGTGCGTCATCAAAAACTGTTGGATTCTGAAAGATGCCAAGGTGGGTCCGCACTGCTATATCAAAGGTGCAAGCAAGCTGAAGAACGTCACCATTAATTCATCGGAAGAGGAGCCTTCGCAAATCGGTGAAGGTGTTATCCTTGTGAACGGTGTGACTGGTTACGGCTGCCGTATCTTCTATTCCGTGGTGGCAACCCGATTTGTGTTGGGCGACAACTGTAACCTGAAGTATGGAGCCCGTTTGATTCACTCTGTGCTGGGCGACAACTCCACCATTTCTTGCTGCGAAGTACTCAACAACTTGATTTTTCCCTCGCATGAGCAACATCACAACAATTCGTTCCTGATTTCCGCATGCGTGATGGGACAGAGCAACATGGCTGCTGGTGCCACCATCGGCTCCAACCACAACAGCCGTGCCACCGATGGCGAGATTGTGGCTTCGCGTGGTTTCTGGCCTGGACTCTGCTCCAGCGTGAAGCACTCATCGAAGTTTGCCTCGTTCACCCTGCTCAGCAAGGCCGATTACCCCAGCGAGCTCAACATCATGCTGCCGTTCTGCCTCGTGAACAACAACGCGGCAAAGAACGAGCTGGAGGTCATGCCTGCCTATTGGTGGATGTACAACATGTACGCCATCGCGCGCAACACCTCGAAATATGTGAAACGCGACAAGCGCAAACGCAAGATCCAGAACATCGAGTTTGAAACCCTCGCTCCTGACACTATCGAGGAGACCATCGAGGCACGTAAGCTACTTGAGGTTTGGGTGGCCAAGGCATACCTTCGCAATAAAGGTGAAGACCCGGAAAAGTACGAGTATTACGACCTGCGCGAATGCGGCAAAAACCTGCTTGACAACGAGCCTGAAACGGTGAAATCGTTGGAAATCTTCGGCGAGCACATGGAAAAAGGCAAGCGCAAGGTACGCATCCTCAAGCCATTGGATGCCTATCATGCATACGGCGACATGATTACCTATTATGCTGTCAAGACCCTGTTGGATTACCTGAAAAAGCATCCCGATGTTGATATGGAAGCCATCGTGAACCACATGAAAGGCAAGCGTCTTCGCAAGTGGATCAACCTCGGCGGTCAGACCATGCCTGAGGAATATGTCGACCAGCTTCGAGCCGACATCCGTGATGGTGTGCTCAATACCTGGGATGAAATCCACCACCGCTATGACGAGCTTTGGGAGAACTATCAGAAGGAGAAGCTGCGTCATGCCTACTTCTCGCTGATGTTCCTTTACAAGGACGATGCCGATGTGCTTACTGCTGAGATGTGGCGTGAGAATTTGGATAAAGCCATACGCATCCAGCACTTCATCTGCGAACAAGTCTATGAAAGCCGCAAGAAAGACTACGAGAACGAATTCCGCAACGCCACCTTCCGCAATGAAGACGAAAAAATCGCTGTCATCGGCAAGATCGATGAGGTGGGCTTCGTTCAACAGATTCGCGAAGAAACAGAGGAATTCGTGAAATCCATCCAAGAATACATCAAAAATCATCTATCATAAATACAACAATTGACTACGTCGAATCAAAGATTTAAACAGTTAAACAATCAACAATTAAACAATACACAACAATGAGAGTCATAATCGAAAAAAACTATGATGCCATGTCGCGTTGGGCTGCCAACCACATTGTCGAACGCATCAACGCTTTCAAGCCAACTGCTAAAAAACCATTTATCCTTGGTCTTCCCACTGGTTCAACTCCGATAGGAACCTATAAGGAATTGGTGAAACTTTATAAAAAGGGTCAAGTCTCTTTCAAGAATGTGGTCACCTTCAACATGGACGAATATGTCCGCATCCCTGAAGACCACCCCGAGAGCTACCATAGTTTCATGTGGAACAATTTCTTCAGCCATATCGATATCAAGAAAGAAAACGTCAATATTTTGAATGGCAACGCCGAAGACCTTGAGGCCGAATGTGCCCGCTATGAAGAAAAGATCAAGAGCTATGGCGGCATCGACCTCTTCATGGGCGGCATTGGTCCTGATGGTCACATCGCCTTCAACGAGCCAGGCAGCTCCCTGACCTCACGCACCCGTGTGAAGACCTTGACTTCCGACACGATTATCGCCAACTCACGTTTCTTCGACAACGATATTAATAAGGTGCCAAAGACCGCCCTCACCGTAGGCGTTGGTACCGTCATGGACAGCCGTGAGGTGATGATCTTGGCCAATGGCCACGGCAAGGCTCGTGCCTTGGCCCATGCCATCGAAGGTGCGGTCAGCCAGATGTGGACCGTCAGTGTGCTGCAGATGCACCCGAAAGGCATCATTGTTTGCGACGATGCCGCTTGCGATGAGATGACCTATGGCACGGTCAAGTACTTCAAGGATATTGAGAAGAACAATTTATAAATCAATAGAGGCTATGTAGGGCTGCCATACTATGACAGCCCTACAGTGTTAGCCAATAATAAGCAATGAAGAATTTTGCGATCATTGGTGTTGGGGGGTACATTGCTCCCCGACATCTTAAAGCCATCAAAGACACAGGCAACAACCTTGTCTCCGCCTACGACAAAAGTGACAGCGTGGGCATCATGGACAGCTACTTCCCCAAGGCTGCCTTCTTCACCGAGCAGGAGCTCTTCGACCGTCACAACACCAAGTTGCGCGACAGCGGCACCAACATCGACTATGTGAGCATCTGCACCCCCAACTACCTGCACGATGCACATTCACGTTATGCCTTGCGCCTCGGTGCCGACGTCATTTGTGAGAAGCCTCTCGTGCTCAATCCGTGGAACATCGACGCCTTGCAGAAGGTGGAACAACGTCAGGGTCATAAGGTCAATACTATACTACAATTGCGCCTGCACGACAAGATTGTGGCGCTGAAGAAGAAAATCGAGGAAGGTCCGAAGGACAAAATCTATGACATCGACTTGACCTATATCACATCGCGTGGCAACTGGTATTATGCCTCGTGGAAAGGCGACATCAACAAGAGCGGAGGCATTGCGACCAACATTGGCGTGCATTTCTACGACATGCTGAGCTGGATTTTCGGCGATGTGCAGAAAAACATCGTCCACGTGGCTTCGCACGACCGTGTGGCAGGCTATCTGGAACTGAAACGTGCCCGTGTGCGTTACTTCCTCAGTATCAACGCCGACACCTTACCACCCAATGCCGTGGAAGGGGAGAAGCGCACCTACCGCACCATCATGATTGACGGTGAGGAGTTTGAGTTCAGCCAAGGTTTCACAGAGCTTCACACGAAGAGCTATGAGAACATTCTGGCTGGTCATGGCTTCGGCTTGGAAGATGCCCGCCGCTGCATCGACATCGTCTATCAAATCCGCAACGCCAAGCCTGTCGGCCTCATCGGCGACTACCATCCGATGGCCAAGTTGCCATTGAGCGGGCATCCTTTTGGGTGGAAGTGAGTTTGCATCAACCAAATACACCGTTATGATTATAAGATTTAAAAAGATAAAAAAACGAACGCTGTTCTATTATTTAATAAACTTGGTGAGTGCTGTATTGTTGATGAGCGAAACAACATCGATAGTAAAGCCTTTTTTACTGGTGTTGTGTTCCATTTTAATGATACCCAATCCGCTTGCATATATCCCGATGTTGTTTGTTTCTTCATGGAGTATTTCATTTACAGCACTTCCGGGATTAGCTGCATTCTTCTATTACCTGGTTTTGTTTTTTATATCTGTTTTTATCTCTTTGCTTATTAACAAAGAAAAAGCTGTATCCTTCGTTTCATCGTTTCCAGCGGCTCGTTTTTCTCTATTATTTGCCATTTGGATTTTTGCCACAGCTTTTTCTTCTGTTTCCGGTGTATGGTATGGTGCCGTGAAATTGGCTTTATATATTATCCCGATTTACATAATTTCTCGCCTCCGCTTGCGGGATATGTCTTTTTGCCGAACTTCTATAGATATCATTGCGGCATTCTTTTCTGTTTATTGCTTATATGTCCTTTTGTTTGCACCAGTCCAATACTATTCAGATTTGGAGACTTATGGACGAAACTCGTTAAGAAGCGACATGAATCCCAATACGGTGGCACAGATTGTCCTCTTGCTTTTCACCATTCTGTATTGTGAGGCATTCCGCACCAAAAAATATTGGTTGATGCTATTTGCCTTGTTGGATGTGGGTACTATTATGTTTTTGGGAAGCCGCACAGCTTTCTTTACTATGGTGATTGTTGCTGCTGTCTATTTGATGATTGTTCTAAAGACCTCGTTTTTCAAAAAAATACTCATATCATTAGTTTTTGTCGTTTTATTTATAGGTGTTTACTCCATTGGTATCGGAGCTGGACGATCAGAGCGACTTTCGTTATCCTCCATCGAAGCTGATGAGGGTTCAGGAAGATTTTATAGTTGGGAAGTGCTTCTCACAGAAGTTATTCCGTACCATTTGGTGAAAGGTGTTGGTGTCGGTAAAGAGAATTATGAGAATTTGCCTATTTTTGCACTTGATGCCGACAATTTGTATATCGATTTGCTGACTGCAACAGGAATTGTGGGATTGATACTCTTTTTCATGTACTATGCTTCGACAGTTATACATTTGTTCCGATTTAGAAAAAAGAAACGAGATTGGGATTTCTTGATTGCCATTTTCTTGGCTTATTTGTTTGAAGGTATAGGAGAAACTGTATACGACACGCCTGTGTTTTGGTTTTGGGGAATACTATCCGTGATGGCAATAAATGAATTGAAGCATTCTGAAAACAATATTGAGGAAGAACAACAACCAGAGTCTGGTTTTCTTTTTCCTGAAGAAACTACATGTCCCCCAATGAATAATTTGTGATTCTCAAATTCTTAATAGGCTTTTAAATGTATATCCATACCGTTAAACATCTTTGGTTCCATTATTTGTTATGTGGTATTTCACCAAAACTTAGTGTGAAGTTTTGGTATCGCATTTACCTTAAGGAACCATTGGATTTGGAACATCCAAAGACTTTGGATGAAAAGATACAATGGATGAAACTGTATTATTACAAAGACAATCCTTTGGTGTATCAATGTGCTGATAAGTTCAGGGTCAGGGATTATGTTAAGAATTGTGGCTTGGAGCATATTTTGAACGACTTGATAGCTACCTATCATTCGGCGAATGAAATCAATTGGGATGTCTTGCCTCAGAAATTCGTTTTGAAATGGAATTTCAGCAATGGTGGAAATATCATTTGTAGTGATAAATCGAAACTTGATCGTAAACAGGCAATAAAGGAGCTTAATCGTTTCCAAAAGATAAAGCCACATTTGAAATATGCAGAGCCTCAGTATGATGTTGAAAAGGTGCTGCTTTGTGAGAAGTTTATTGAAACCCAAAACGGAGAAGCCCCTGTCGATTACAAGTTTTATTGTTTCAATGGAGAAGCCAAGTATGTGTTGTGTTGTTACGGGAGAAGCATAGACCACCGACCAGCTTTTTATTTCTTTGACAAGGACTGGCAACTGCAACGTTTTAATAAAATGGGCAAGGAAGCCCCCGAAGGCTTCACCATGCCCAAACCTGTGGGAATGGATGATTTGTTCCATTATGCTGAAATACTGTCCAAGCCGTTTCCTTTTGTCAGGGCAGACTTTTATTTGGAGAATGGAAAAGCATATTTCGGAGAACTGACCTTTACACCAGGCGGTGGCTATGACATGAACCGATTGCCCGAAACGCAACTGAAATTTGGTCAGATGGTCAATCTGCCGCCAAAGAATACAAAAAAAAGGATCTAGTTTTGGTTCTATCCACAAACTCTCTATTATGTTTACTTATTCGGTTGTGATTCCGCATAAGAATTGCGTACCTTTGCTGCAGCGATGTTTGAATAGCATTCCTAAAAGGAATGACATTCAGATTATCGTGGTCGATGATGTCAGTGATTTGTCGGCAAGCGAAAGAACGTTGATGGAGTCGTTTGCCAACGAGCGAATCCAAGTTATTTTTCTTACCCGATCAAAATTTGCAGGAGGTGCCCGCAACGTTGGCCTTTCCTTGGCCGAAGGCAAATGGGTTGTCTTTTCTGATTCAGATGACTTTTTCACTCCAAACGCCTTTGAAATCATGGACGACTATGTGGATTCTGATTACGATATAATATTCTTCGGTCATACAGCTTGTTTTTCAGATACGCTTGAACCAACAAACAGGTACGGAGAACGGAATCTATTTGTAGAGGAGTTTGAAAAGTCACATTCAGAATCAGCGGAAAAACAATTGCGCTATCATAATCCCATCCCTACTTCAAAAATGTTGCGAAATTCTTTTTTGAAGGAAAAGAACATTAGATTCGAAGAAATTAGGGCTTCCAATGATTCTATGTTTTCGTTGTTGTCTGGATATTATGCACATTCCATTTTTGCAGATGTCCGCAAAACATATTGTGGTACAATTCGCAGAGGCTCATTGACCCAGACAAAAAACAAGGAAAATGCCTATTGCCGTTATGCCGAAACGGTAAGGGAATATGTGTTTTTCAGGGAACATCATTTGGAGGATATGTATCCGTGGGTGACTTCAGCCGTTTTTCACTCCTTGAAAGATTTCGGTGTGAAAGAATTTAAAAGGTACTTGAAATTAGCTAAAGAAAACCAAGTGAATATTTGGTTAGGAATCACGCGTAGATTTACAAAATAGTGTATCGTTTGTCGAAATTCTGCACATGAAAATCGTTCATATTTGTATATCGGCTCCTTATATTGACGGGTGGGGATACCAAGAAAACCTGTTACCAAAGTATTTACAACAAGCAGGAATCCAAAATGCTGTCATTGCATCGGGAAACGATTTTCCATTCTATTTATCGACTCAAGAGATTTCTGACATTAAAGCTAAAGGAGAGAATTACACTATAGGAGAGGTTTATATAAAGAGAATTAAAACAAAGCGTTTTTCCACCTCTTTTTTGGTTCCTTTCCATCTCATGGATGCTATTGAAGCCATTCAGCCCGATGTGATTTTTCATCATAATTTCAATTGCACCTCATTACCGATAGCAGCTCGATATGCAAAGAGAAATAATATACCGTTAGTAGTTGACAATCATGCTGATGTTTTAAACATGAGCCATAACAGGATTTGGGCATTTGTGTATTATAAACTATTAATTGGCTTAACTTGCAAAGCTATTCAAAAAACGATTGTCAAGGCTTACGGAGTTTCACATTCCAGGTGTGATTTTATCAAGGAATACTATGGAATTGATCAGAAAAAAATAGATTTGCTTCCCATAGGTGCTGATGTTGATATTGCAGATACCATACCGTCAAAAGAAATACTACGACAAAAATATGGGTATCAAGGAACTGACTTCATTGTGGTTTCGGGTGGGAAAATGGGTGTCGAAAAAGGTACTGACCAATTGATTCTCGCTACTGAAAGAATAAGGAAAAACAATCCTAATTCTAGAATTAAGCTTGTTTTATTCGGCAAAATTGAAGACGAAGACACATTATTGCAGGCAAAGCAAAGTCAGGTTGTTACTTTATTTGATTGGTGTGATAGGATAAAGACCTTGGAATTGTTGAAGATGGCAGATGTGGCTTGTTGGCCGATACACCACACAACTTTGATAGAAGATGCCGTTGCTGTTTGCACACCTTTGATTATCAGAAAAACGGATACAACCGAACATCTTATCGAAGACAATGGCATTTGGATCGAGAACGGTAGTGCTGAGGCTATTGAAAGGGCTATGTCACTTTTATTGAATCAGGACGAAATGCGGAAATCAGCTATGCAACAAGGCTGTGAGAAAATGAAAAACAGGCTAAGCTATAATACGATAGCTGAAAAAGTAGTAAAGGACATTTATGGATCTCGACAATAACATTATCCCAGGTCGCAGCAAGTTGGTCGCAGCAATTCGATGGGTAGCTAATTCCATGCGTTCGTTTTGGATGCTGAAAATCAAGTATCCATGGATTAAGCATAATGGGTTTGCAAGGATTCCGATAAGCACGGAAATATGGTCACCACATAAGGATATTACTATTGGCGATAAAGTTCAGTTTGGCCCTCATTGCAAGATACAATGTGATATAGAGTTTGGAAATTCTATTTTAATCGCCACCGGAGTGGCATTTGTGGGGAAAGATGACCATATTATCAACATTCCTGAAAGGACCATTTGGAACTCAGGTCGAGGCGACTCTTTCAAGACAAAGGTAGGCAACGACGTTTGGATAGGGCATGGAGCCATCATAATGGGGGGAGTTACAATTGGCGATGGTGCCATTGTGGCAGCAGGTAGTGTTGTAACCAAGAATGTGGAGCCTTGCACCATTGTTGGCGGCAATCCGGCGAAGTTCATCAAAAATCGTTTTTCTACCGAAGAAGAAAAAAAACGTCATCTGTTGTTTTTGCAGAATAGTAACATTTGAATTCCCTTTTGTGGATTTTACAATGCTTCATCCATTCAAGATCGTTGTTTTTTACATTTGTTGTTTTGTTGCATCATTGACATCTGTCGGATGTACTACCCTAGTTGTCGGTAACCAAGCGGAGTTCGATGGATTACAGGAAAAACTAACAAGCACAATCAAAGCGGGAGAAAAGAACATTCGAGTATCCTTGTTGCCAGGAACTTACATTGCAAAAGAAAAGCACTTCACATTAAAAGATATTGATGCCGCCGACACAAAGATTCGCTTTGTCGGTCACGGTGCAACATTGATTCCGGAGGGACATGAGTATCATGATGGAGATAATTATCAAGGTACTTTCTCAGTAGGCAACAGTTGGATGAGTGGCAACAAGGATGTAGAGACTTGGTCATACGTCAAATATGCCGATAGCCTCGTCGAGGTTTTGAATGCTGAGGAAAAGCTTTGTCGGTTAAAATGCAACAACGCTTTTCCGTCCGAAATAGATTTCAACAATGCTTATATTCTTATCCCCCATTGGTTCCAATCAAGCACTTATAAGATTGAGAAGATAGAGGGGCAGTACATCTATTTTACTGCTGATGACCTGAAAGAATCCTCATACGGCGGATACAACGTAAACGACGACTACAACTACGGCAAAAAAGCTATTCGTTACAAACTCTGCAATATAGAGACTGGTGAGGACTATCTTCGCATTACAGACGGGAAAGTGCATCTTCCAAATGGTGTCACTTCAGCGTGGGAAGGCAGAATCCATAATTTCCTGACCTTCCGAAATTGCAAGTTTTCGTCGGTGGAAATAAAAGGCATACAGTTTTGGGGCAATGCTTTTGAAGACTCGAATCCCGCAATTTATATAAGAAACACGGTGTCAAATAAAATCAGGATTCACAAGTGCGGTTTTTATGGTATGCGCGGGAGCATCATCAATGTTTCGGCATCTCCAAATGTCAAAATTGACAACAACCAATTTGCAGATACGTATTATTATGGCATCTGGTCGAATAACGGAAGTGCCAATACGGTAGTGGAGAAAAACAGTTTCATGTCGATGGGCAAGCGTATGAACAACACCACATGCGTTGGATGCTTAGGGACGAATTATCGTGTTTCTGATAACGTTTTCTTGAACTTCGGTTATGGAGGCATCCGGACAGGCGTGTGGTATAAAAACAAAATGACGCAATCTTGTTCGGGTATCATTGAAAACAATGATTTAAGCTACAGCCAAGACTATATGGATCAAATTGACAATTACAGTGTCATGGATGGTGGGGCTATTTATATTGCAACAAAAAACGCTGGTTCGATTGTCAGAAACAACTACATCCACGGCTTCTCTGGAATAAAGCATAACCGAGGCATTTTTTGTGACGATGGTGCCAGCAACATTGAAATATATGGCAATGTCATCACAAATATTGCCAACAGCATGTGCATTGACTCCCGCCGCGTTACCTTCGTTGAGCGTTCCAACACCCCTGAATCAGGTATCGACAGGGCGAATTTAAACATCGTGATTCGGGACAATACCGTTGATGGAAGCATACGCTTTGAAGCGAATGAAGACTCGGACAATGGCTGTGTCAAAGGCACCAACTACATCCTTCCTTCCGAAGACGGCAAGTTGCCAAAGATGGTAATAAGCAATGTGGCTCACCCAGAAGAAGACATCGTTTTAAAGTATACAGAAACCAAATACAAACACAAGCATAGGTACCTCAAGTAAATGAACACCTATTTTAACATTAACTACGAGTTCGACAGGCAGACCATCTGGAACCAAATAGACGAGCAACTTCAAAAAGAAGGTGCCCGATACATCTGTGTTGCCGATGGCAATATCCTTCAGATGGTGCATAAAGACCTGGAGTATCGTAGGATTGTGAATGAGAGCCTTTTTTCCATCTGCGACAGCAGTTGGGTGCCCGTGTTTTTGAAACGACTTTATGGTGTCGAATATCAGCAATATTGTGGCAGCCAGATTTTTGAGGACTTGACGGATAGAAAGCATTATAGGCAGTTCTTTATTGGTACTTCACAACAGATACTTGATGGTTTGAGAAATGAATTGTCAAAAACAGACCCTTCAGTCAGTAATATGACGTTTTTTGCCCCTCCGTTTTGCAAGGTTGAGGATTTTGATTATCCAGCTATTGCCAAAATGATTAATGAGGACAACCCTGACATTGTTTGGGTGGCCTTGGGTGCTCCCAAACAAGAGAACTTCATGTTTCGACTTCAACCCTTTTTGCAACGAGGCGTTATGATTGGCGTGGGCGCTGTTTTCAATTTCTATTGCGGACTTGAAAATGCACCGAAACGTGCCCCAAAATGGATGGTTGACCACCATATGGAGTTTGTGTATAGGGTGTTTTCCGAGCCCAAGAAACAGTTGCAACGCTGTCATCAAATTGTTGCTACCCTTCCCAAGATTTATCGGGAAGAAAAAAGGAAGAAATCATATTAGTTGTATTTTATTTTTCTCAATATGCCTGACGTTTATTTTATTATTTTGGTTTTTTCCATTTCGCTGTTAGTTGCGGCATTGGTGCACCAGCCAGTACTGACTTTTGCGAAAAAGAAACATTTTTATGACAATCCTGAAGAAAGAAAACTTCAACGCGTGCCTATTCCCGTAATGGGTGGGTTTGTGGTGTTCATGGGTGCTATGGCAGGCTCCTTGTGTTATTGGTTCAAACATGATTGCCATTCCATTGTCCCTGTACAGATTGCCATGCTTCTGATGCTCATTATTGGGGCTTGGGACGATATAAAGAAACTTTCTCCACTTTTGAGATTTGTTTTCGAAATCCTCATCGTGATCGCTTTAGCTGTTGGAAACAATTATCCGGTCAACGATCTTCATGGTCTTTGGGGCGTGCATGAAATTTCACCATTGATTGCCTGGCCTTTGACTGTTTTCGGTTGTATAGGCATCATCAATGCCATCAATATGATTGACGGCATCGACGGACTTTCTTCTGGCATTTGCATCATGGCATTCGGTTTTTATGGCATACTGTTTTTCTATTCCCACGACTTTGTCCGGGCGGCCTTGGCTGCCTCCATCATAGGTGGACTTATTCCGTTTTTCATCATGAATGTGTTTGGCAACCGATCGAAGATGTTTATTGGCGATGCAGGCACCATGATGCTGGGCATCGCTTTATGTGATATGGTGATGGCCATGCTGACCAAAGACTCGCTTTGCGGCCAACAAACGGATCCAACCAACTTTTGCTTGATTGCTTATGCCTTGGCGGTGTTGGCCATTCCCGTTTTCGATACGGTTCGAGTGATGTTTGGCCGTATCAGTCGCGGCGAGTCGCCTTTCTATCCCGACAAGACCCATCTTCACCATGCTTTCATCGACTATGGTTTCCATCATTTGGAGACCTCCTTGATGGAGATTATACTCAACATGATGATCATTGGGGTTTGGTGGGTGTTCTATAAGTCGCATTTCTCGGAGCAATGGCAGCTTTATGGTGTCATTGTGGCTAGTATAGGTGTATGTTATGGCTTATATTGGATGTTAGGTCGTCGTAAACGTATTGCCCAAAAGGTGAAAGATATGTATGGCATCAGTATGGATGAATACGAAGCCTTGACGGATGAGGAACGAAAGAAATTGAAGAAGAATTAAAAGAAAGAATAACAATAATAACCATTATTATCATGAAAATTGCTTTAATAAAGGAAACTAAAAATCCAGTAGACAATCGTGTGGCTCTTGCACCCAAACAGGTGGCAGAGTTAAACAAATTATATCCCCAGCATCAAATTGTGGTACAAACAAGTGACATTCGTGCTTTTTCTGATGAGCAGTATCGGGAAGAAGGTGTCGAGGTTGTTCAAGACGTAAAGGACTGTGACATCTTGTTCGGAATTAAAGAAGCCAAAATTGAGAGTCTTATTCCAAATAAGCACTATTTTTTCTTTGGTCATATCGCCAAGATGCAGGAATATAACCGTCCTTTGTTGCAGGCTTTTATACAGAAGCGTATCACTTTCTGCGATTACGAATATCTTGTGGATGACAACAATATTCGTGTATGTGCATTTGGTTGGTGGGCCGGTGTAGTTGGTGTGTACTATACCTTGCGGGGTTATGGTTTGAAACATAAATTGTTCGAATTGCCTAAGCCGGATAGGCAGTTTACCCTTAATCGTTTATTGGACTCGTTGAAAAACATAGAATTGCCCAAGGTGAAATTGTTGGTCACGGGCGCTGGTCGAGTGTCACATGGTGCACAGCATGTGTTGGAAAGCATCGGTGCTCATAGAATGAGCGAAGAAGCGTATCTTTCTGATGCAAGCATCGACACTTTGTCTTATTGTGTAGTTGATGCCGACCGTTTGGTAAAGCGCAAGGATGGAGCTACTTTCTCATGGAGTGATTTCACACACAATCCCAAGGATTATGAAAGTGACTTTATGAAGTGGGCGAAGAAAACCGATATGCTGATTTGCGCTCATTTTTGGGGACCAGAGGCTCCTGTCTATTTGAGCGAGGAGGATTTGCGCAACAAAGATATGCGCATCCGCATGATTGGTGACGTGACATGCGATATTAAGGGAAGCATAAAATCAACTGTACGCTCTTCCACTCATGATGATCCTTATTTCGATTACAATCCCATGACTGAGAAAGATGAACCGGCATTTTCGTCTGACCATAATATTTCAGTGATGGCTGTTGACACCTGTCCGAATGCCTTGGCCATAGATACCAGCGAGTATTTCGGTACCATGTTGATGAAGCACGTGTTTGAGCCTTTGCTGAATGGAGAGCATTCCGATGTGATTGACCGTTCCATGATTTTGAAAGAAGGCCAGTTGACTCCAAGGTTTGCGTATTTGAAAGACTTCGCGGAAGGTAAATAATATGGCGGAAAGCTTAAAACAAAAGGCCGCCTCCGGTATGGTGTGGACGGCCTTGCAGAAGTATTCTACGATGTTCATTAGATTCTTCTCGGGTATTATTTTGGCGCGTCTGCTTACACCATATGATTATGGCTGCATCGGTATGCTATCCATTTTCATGGTGTTAGCGGATACTTTCATTGATGGCGGTTTTGGCTCTGCGTTGATACAAAAAAAACGACCTACACAAGAAGACTATAGTACCATATTTTGGTGGAATTTGGGTATGGCTGCACTAATGTATGCTATACTTTTCATTAGTGCGCCGGTTATTGCCCGTTTTTATAACACGCCAATCCTTTGCGTAGTGTTACGGGTGCAGGGGATAGTCCTTTTTACGCATGCATTAAATCTTATCCAACAAAATAAACTAAAAAAGAAACTAAATTTCAAATTATTATCTATTGTTTCGATTGTTATTACAGTAATTAATTTGGTGATTACTATTATTTTGGCATACAAAGGATTTGGGGTATGGGCACTGGTGGCACAAAATCTGATAGGTTCTGCTTTATATTCTTTGGTATTTTGGTTCTATGTGAAATGGCGGCCTTCTTGGATTTTTTCTTGGAAGTCTTTTAAAGAGTTGTTCGATTTCGGATTCTATATGTTCTTGACGCATCTGATCAATAGCTTCAGTGGTCAAATACAGGGATTGTTAATTGGAAAGAAGTATAATCCATCTACTATGGGGTATTATTCAAAAGCAAGTGGAACGGAAAGTTTAGCTTCCCATAGTATTTCTAGCATTATGACACAAGTTACGTATCCTCTTTTTGCTGAGGTTCAAGATGATAAGGTTGTTTTGTCGAATATGATTAAAAGGTTGTCCATGACTTTGTCTTACATCACTTTTCCTATGATGTTTATATTGTTGCTATGCGCAAAGCCATTATTTGTTTTATTGTATTCCGACCGTTGGTTACAAAGTATCCCTTACTTTCAAGTACTTTGTTTTGCTGGTTTGGCTGGGTGTTTGCAATCGGCAAACCTCCAAGCAATAGCTGCCATAGGCAAAAGTAAAACTATGTTTGTTTGGACTTTACTAAAGCGAGGAGTGGGCATTGGCGCGATCGTGTTGGGAATGGTGTTTTTTGGAATGAAGGGGTTATTGGGGGGTATGGTTCTCAATGCTTGGTTTTCCTATTTTGTGAATATTGGTTTGGTTTCCAAGCATGTGGGTTATAAGTTTTGGAGGCAGATTCTTGATTTGCTTCCTGTGGGTATTGTTGCATTGATAGCGGCAGCGGTCAGTTTTGGAGTTGGACATTTGCTTCATCTGAGCATGTATCCAGACGGATTGGTAAAAGCAGGTGTGTATGCTGTTATATATTTGGGGTGGTCTTTCATTTTCAAACCAGAAGCATATACTTACTTTTTGACCATTATTCCAGATAGATTTAAATTGTTCAAGAAATTGAAGAAAAATAAAAAACAAGATAATTAAGTATAGTTAAAAGTTTTACCATGATTAGACGTATTATTAATAACAGTATATTAGTAGTGAGAAAAAGCAAACGCTATGCCCAAGATATCGGTCTTGGAAAAGGCGAATGGGTAAAAGTGCTTATTGATTTTATAATAAGTAAGATATGCTATAAGTTCACAGTGAATGACTACTTTGTAATCGGTAATGGGTATACATTGTCGAGATATGAGAAAAAAAGATTTTTTACAAGGACAAGAGGCTGTTGGTTATGGAATAATGTGAATGATCCAAAATACGTTCATTTATTGAAAAATAAAGTAAACGCATTGAAGTATTTTAGTGATTTTGTCTCAAGAAGATGGCTTTATGCTCCGAAATCTTCATTTAGCGAATTTATGGATTTTGTGAACAAGACGCCGGTGTTTATAGCAAAGCCATTGCAGGGGCATGAAGGTCGTGGAATTGAGAAACATTCCACGAGCGGTGTTTCTGAAGAGGAGTTGAAAACACTTTATAATCATTTTGTGTCAGACGATATGTTATTGGAAGAATGTTTGAAAGCACATGATGATATCTATCTTGGAACAAAATCTCTCAACACATTCAGGATATACACGATGATTGATGGAAAAGGTGATGTTCATGTTTTGAAAGCCAAGTATCGTGCGGGTACTGGTGATGCTATAACAGACACAGCCGATGGATGTATCGCTTATCCTATTTCAATTGAGCATGGTGTTATTGAAGGACCAGGAATTAATGAGGTGTTGAATAGTAAGAACTATTTTTATCATCCGGGTTCTGATAAGTTGGTGGTTGGAATGAAGATTCCAATGTGGGACCGTGTATTGGAAGTTGTTACTGAAGCTGCAAAAAAAATACCCCAAGTAAGATATATCGGTTGGGATTTAGCTATTACTAATGACGGTGTCGAAATCATAGAAGGTAATAATGCCCCATGGACCGGTACATTCGAAATAATGGGAATTGAAAGATTATGGTGGCCTAAAATAAAGGCATTAATATGAAAATAGCTAGCGTTCTAAATAAATTAAGGCATTCAATACATAATTATTATGTGTTTTATGCTGATTCAACGGATTTGTTGGAAAAAGCACAAGAAAAATTACGTCCTTTGCCTGAAGGATTGAGAATGGTGAAATTGACATACGAAAACAAGCATCTTTATAAGTGTAGAATTGGTGATATGGATAAATTGTTGCAGTGCTCGGTCAATGGGGAATTGTGGGTTGTTGTTGATGATGACAACATTATTGTCGCCTTTCATTATGGCACCTATCGAGGTAATCGTTCCATTTTCAATAATGTGAAGAATTGTGATTTCGAACATGTTTCACTCGAGGTAGATAAAAGGTATCAAAGAAAGGGAATTGCACTTCACCTTTTATATCACACGGTTAAAAACTTAAAATATGATGATGTAAAGAATAAAAGGTTGGGTACATGCATCAAGCCATCTAATACCAAATCCATAAAGTTGCATGAACTCATTGGGTTTAAAAAATCCCATAGGGTAATATTGTTCCACATAAGAAGAAAAAAAGATGGGCGTTATACATTTATAAACATACCCCGTTATAATATTTAAGAATGAATGCTTAACTGGGTGATTTTATGTTTCCTGATAGATTGTTAGTGAAGCCTCGTTCGACTTATTATCCTGAAGAGCCTATCGACCTCTATTCATTACCGAATACTGATGGATACCCCTATGTAGAGTGTGTGACATATAAAAAGTGGAAACCTTTAGGAAGAGTGGGAATGATAGTATTGTCAGAATTAGATGGTAAAAACCCTCGCTCCACTTATAAACTAACAAGAGAAAATGAAGATGGAATCATTTCATTTTATAACGATAAAAAATTAGATTCTATTTTGAGTCAAAGAAAGCAATTGTTTAAATCTTATTTATATCCTTTTGTGATTTTTTTAAAAAATATAGTAGATCACTTTTGCATAGGGTTGGAATGAGCAAATAAATCTTATTTTGGGGCGTTTGTTGAATTTGTCGATGTATCCTGACGGAATTGTCAAATTTGCCGTATATGTGTTGATCTATATGGGTTGGTCATTGATTTTTAAAAATAAGAAGTATATAACTGTTTTTTAACAATCATTCCTGTGGAAACTTAAATTTTGGGATAAAAATTAAGTAAAAAATAATGATTAAAATAGCTGCTGTTGGTGATATTATGCCTGGTGGCATTCTTGCAGGCGTAAATGATGGTTATATTTCCCAAGAAGTTCTGGAGGTTTTACGAAGTGCTGACATCAGAGTGGGCACTTTGGAGACCGCAATTGGAAATGAGCCAAACTTCAATGAGGAAAAAATGAAACGCAAGGGAGATGTAATTTATGCCAAAGATGAAGATTTAATAAAGTTAAAGCAACTGGACATTAACATTGTAAGTTTGGCCAATAATCATTTTTTTGATTTAGGTTTGAACGGAGCAAAACATACCATACAAATACTTGATGAATTAGGCATTCAACATATAGGGGCTGGTAACAATATTCAAGAAGCTAGTGCCCCCGTGGTTAAAGTGATTCATGATAAAAAAGTGGCGTTTTTGGCTTTTTGTGATAATGAAAACATAGGTTGGTGTCCATGGGCAACGGAAACGGAGCCTGGAATCAATCCAATGTATGATGACTATGTGGTATCAGAAATCAAAAAGTATAAACAACAATGCAACTATGTAGTTGTTTTGTGTCATTGGGGAAAGGAACATACTTGGGTTACGACTCCACGTGTATATAAGAAAGCAAAGAAAATGATGAAGGCCGGTTCGGATTTAATCCTTGGTAGCCACCCTCATCGTGTTCAACCAGTGGTAAATTATAAGGATGCTTCTGTTGCCTATAGTATGGGTAATTTTTTGTTCCCTGACAGGTTATTAACAAAGCCTCGATCAACGTATTATCCCAAAGATCCTATTGACTTTTCTTCCTTACCTGTTACTGATGGATACCCGTATGTGGACTGTGTGACATATAAAAAATGGAAACCTTTGGGAAGAGTGGGTTTGGTTGTCATATCGGAATTAGGTGGCAAAAGCCCTAGCTCTTCTAATAGACTAACGAGAGAAAGTGAAGATGGAACCATTTCATTTTATAATGATAAGAAGATAGATTCTGTTTTGAGTCATAGAACGCTATTGCTTAGGTATTGCCCTTATCCTATTATGGTTAAGATGGAAAATTATAGTAAGGTCTTTTTGCGCAAAGTCGGAATAAGAAAAAAATAAAGTCAATCACTTTGATTAAAATGTGTTTGTTTGAGTAATTGGTTTAAAAACATAGTATTATGGGAAGCTTCACAAAAAAAGCTAAAGCAACGAAAGTATTAATCCGTAGGGCAAAATCAATTTGTTGCCAGGAATCTTATTATCCAGATGAACCCCATAAGTCAACATGGCAGATTTTCTGCGATCAATTATACTTTATTTGGAAATTTGGGGGGAGGGAAAAGTATTATTTTGTGTACGGGTTTGATAGAAAGAGTATGGATCGTAAGAAAATTTGTGATGAATATATTGTTTATGAACATACGTTTTTAAACAAGATGTTCAAAAACAATAATTATTTTGATCGTAAAAAAAGGATATGCTCTGCCAATTGTATAGTTTCAGACAAGTTCTATTTTTACCTTTTTCTTAAAAGTTTGAATATCCCAACACCAAAAATTCTCTATTATACTCGAAATGGGAAATTGTTTTATGATGAATATCATCATGGTGATGAGATTTCAACGATTCTCAATCATGATATGGATGCTTTTGCAAAAGAATTTGACGGGCAACTGGGAGATGGGGCTTTTGCTCTTAAGATACAAGACTCTAAGGTTTATGTCAACAACGAATTGGTTTCTTCAAAAGACGATTTGTTAAAGACATTTGCGAAATCAAATTATATCATCCAAGATAGAATCGTACAGCATCCTGAATTGAACAGGTTGTGTTCGACAGCGGTAAACACTATACGATTGGTAACCTTGATTACTCCAAACGAGGAAATCATCGCCGTTAGAGCAGGACTGCGTATCGGAAGAGAGGGAAGCCGTGTTGATAACTGTGCAAAAGGTGGTATATTTGTCGGCATAGATATGAATACGGGAAAATTGATGAAAAAGGGTATCATCAAGCCGCCTCATGGAAAACTGGTTTATCAGCAGCCAGACAATGGTGTTGTTTTTGAAGGATTTGAAATACCTTTTTTCAAGGAAGCAGTTGAGATGGCAAAAGAATTGCATTCAAAGCTTTATAGGATTCATTCTGTTGGTTGGGATATAGCAATAACACTAGACGGACCAATATTCATTGAAGGCAACAGCTTATGGGAAGTGTCTGGAACTCAGGCAGCCGTGGGAGGATTAAAGCATGTTGAAAAGTATTTCCCTGAACTTGGCAGGATTAATGATAGCCCATTTAATTAATTGACTATCAATAGAATTAGAAATATCAAATCCACATAATTCTCTTATAAATAAAACATCATATAAATATGAAATTTCAATTTGTAAAAAAGTGCCGCAGAATTTATTCACTTTTCAAAAATAAATCATCAATTGTTGATGGCGTAACCTATTACCCAGATTGTAATCACAAGTCAAGAAAACAAATTCTGAAGGATCAATTGTTTTTTATTCGAAAATTTGGAGATTACGAGCCTTTTTATTTCACATACGGATTCGATAGGTCTGAAATGACAAGGGAACGTATGACAAGTGAATACTTGATTCCATACGATAGTTTTCAAGCCAAAATAAACTATTTAAACAATCACAACCCGAATTTTATGTATACCAGTCGGGTAATTACAGCCGACAAGTTTTATTTTAATGTGTTTTTGGAGAAGTTCGGTATTCCTACCCCCCCCGTGTATTGTTTTATTAAGGACAAGAAGGTGTTATATGTCGATGCTCAGTTTGAGATAGACACACAACAAGATGCAATCCAACAATTGAAGCAATTGTTTTCTCGTGATATGGATGCGTTTTGCAAGCCCTCAAGCGGTCAATTAGGCAATGGTATTTTTGCTTTGAAAATACAAGATTCAAAGGTGTATGTTGATGGGAAACCGTCTAGTATTGATAAGTTGATAAATGTTTTGTTGTCTGCCAATTATTTGGTGCAAAAAAGGATTTATCAACACCCAAAAATGAACACATTGTGTGATTCTACAATCAATTCAATCCGTATGCAAACGGTCATGACAAAAGACGGGGAGGTTGTTCCTTTTGGAGCCGGTTTAAGGATGGGTAGACAAGGTAGTTCTGTTGACAACTGGGCCAAAGGCGGTGTTTTTGTTGGAATTGATATGGAAAAAGGGAAATTGATGGAAACAGGTTTCTTGAAACCCCAGTATGGAACCTCTGTAAAGGAACATCCAGATACACGTGTTGTGTTTAAGGATTTTGAAATTCCCTATTATAAAGAAGCAGAAAAACAAGCCGTCGAGTTACATAAACGTCTTTATCGTTGCCATTCCATTGGATGGGACATAGCCATAACAGAAGAAGGACCTATGTTTATTGAAGGGAATGGTTTGTGGGAGATTTCTCTTTTACAGGCCGTTCATGGGGGATTAAAAAAACAAATCGAAAAGTATTTTGTGTCGTGAACATACAATAACCTGTTGAAAGACGCTGTTTGGGGGGAACTTAACATAATATTGAAATAGTATTGATATGAGTGCAAAAGAAAAAATCAAAAGCTTACTTAACGAAAGAGAAATCAAGCAAATCGAAAGCAATTACGAAAAGACCATACTGCATTCTATGCAACTATGCCCGATGAAACCGCTTTCGAAAGGCCAGGAAGCTGACATTAAGGCTTATTTCAAGAAGCATTTCGGAAGGGAAGTGCCTACCTATTGGCATCAGTATCTGTATTCAAGAAACGGCGTGTATTCTGAAAAATACATTCCTGCAAGTATCTACAACTCAGAAATCATATACAGGCTAAACAAGTTCCAGTTCCGTCATGCATACGTGGATAAAGGCTTCTATGACACGCTTTTCCCTGATATTAATAGGCCGAAAACCATTATAAAGAACGTTAATGGCTATTATTATGACGACCATAATGCTTTGACTTTGGAAGAAGCTATAGAAAGATGCAGCAACCTCAATGAGGCTATTATCAAGCCTACACTTGAAGGAACCTGGGGGCAAGGCGTGAAACTTATCAGAACTGAAAACGGGATGGTCCCTTCATTGAACTGCTCAATTCAAGATATGTTCAAGGAATACAAACGCAGTTTCATCATACAAGAACGCTTTCAGCAACATGAGGGCATGTCAAAACTGAATCCTACTTCGCTTAACACCTTAAGAGTAATGTCCTATAGGAGAGGAAACGAAGTGGTTATTTTGTATGCGGTTATCCGAATTGGTAGAATGAATCAGGTTATCGACAATGAAACCGCGGGTGGCATCAAGGCTGATGTCGATTTGGCAACAGGAAAAATCAAAGGCGTTGCTTTTGGCAATGCCAAGGAGAAGCTTATGCCAACAACAGATGTCGGTACCGTGTTGGATGGTTATCAGATACCTTGTTTTCACAAAGTGTTGGATCTCGTTAAGGATATGCAGTTGCGGATGCCTTATTTCAATCTCATCGGCTGGGACATGTCGGTAGACGCCAATGGAAATCCCGCCATGATTGAATGGAATCGAGCTGCTGAACTGAGTCAAGTGGCGCACGGTCCGGCATTTGGTGAGTATACAGAGGAGATACTTTCGATAGTGAAAAATAGGGTGAATACCAGATTTGAGGGATCACCTTTATAATGTATATAATGAATAATGATTAAAACCAGATATTGAAAATGAAAGACTTACAACAAACTAAAATCTGTGTCATAGGCCTGGGTTATGTGGGTCTGCCACTGGCTCGCCTGTTTTCAACGAAGTTCGAGACCATCGGCTTCGACATGAACCAACGCCGTGTGGATGCCCTCATGACAGGCCATGATGCTACCCTCGAAGTCAGCGACGAACTGCTGCAAGATGCCATCAAGAACCATGGCTTCCGCTGCACCACCGACCTGGAGGAAATCAAGAAGTGCAACTTCTATGTGGTGGCCGTGCCCACCCCGGTGGATGCCGACAACCGCCCCGACCTGCGCCCCCTGTGGGGTGCTTCCGAGACCGTCGGTAAGGTCATCAGCAAGGGCGATGTGGTGGTTTACGAAAGCACCGTCTACCCTGGCGTCACCGAGGAAGAGTGCCTGCCCGTGGTGGAACGCGTCAGCGGACTGAAGTTCAACGTCGACTTCTATGCCGGCTATAGCCCCGAGCGCATCAATCCCGGCGACAAGCTGCACACGGTGGAGAAAATCAAGAAGGTGACCTCTGGCTCTACGCCCGAGATTGCCGATTATGTGGATGCCATCTACAACAGCGTCCTCGTCAACGGCACACATAAAGCCCCAAGCATCAAGGTGGCCGAGGCTTCCAAGATTATCGAGAACTCGCAACGCGATGTCAACATCGCCTTCATGAACGAGCTGGCCAAGATCTTCAACGCCATGGGCATCGACACACATGATGTCATCGAAGCCGCTTCATCGAAGTGGAACTTCATCAAGCTGAGCCCGGGCTTGGTGGGCGGTCACTGCATCAGCGTTGACCCATACTACCTCATCCAAAAGGCTCAGGTCTATGGCGTGCTGCCTCGCATCATGCGTGCTTCGCGCCGCCTCAACGATGGCATGGGCGCTTACGTGGCCAACCAGACCATCAAGTATATGAACAAGAAAGGCGTGCTGGTGAAGAACGCCAAAATCCTTATCCTCGGCATCACTTTCAAGGAGAACTGCCCCGACATCCGCAACACCAAGATTGTCGACATCTACCATACGTTGCGCGAGTACACGCCCAACATCACCGTCTACGACCCTTGGGCCAACGCTGAGCATGTGTTCCAGGAATATGGCGTGTCGGTGACCAACGAAGTCCCGAAAGACCAGTTTGATGCAGTCATCCTCGCCGTGGCACATAAGGAGTTCCTCGACTTGGACATAAAGGCTTTCGTGAAGGACAATGGTGTCATTTATGATGTGAAAGGCATTTTGCCTCGTGACATCATTGACGGAAGATTATAACCAATCATGTTTAACAAAACCGACCCTTCCTTTTTCGATGGTCCTTGGACTTTCGAAAAGACCGAGCACGCCATTTTAGGTTTATGTAAAATCCTCGACCGTTATGCCCATAAGCTGACGATGGACGATTTGCAGAACGACCCGCGTTGTGCTCGCATCCCTGACCTCAGTCTCGAAAGGGTGCAAGAGGTCATCGCCGCAGTTGAAGGCAAACTCTGGCGCGGCGCCAGGTTCTTTGAAAACGAGGTCATCTATCACACAGGCCCGCATCATGATGACATCATGCTGGGCCTCATGCCCTTCATCAATAGGCAACTACGGTCCCCCTCCAATCAGGTGCACTTTGCCATCATGACTTCGGGCTACCATTCCGTGACCGATGCTTTCCTCCAAAAAGCCTTGGAAGACACTTTGGATTACCTGCATCAGGGTCGCATACAAATGGTGCGATACCCCGACTTTTTTGAGCAGGGCTACCGTTACAAGCAGGAGAAAGACGTCCACCATTATCTCGACAATGTGGCCCGTAAAAATCCCGATGAGATGCGACGCGGCTTTTGCCACCGTATCCTACGTGACGCCGTGGAACTGTGGCAGTTGAAGAGCGTTGACGATATCGAAACCCGATTCCAAACCGAAATCGAAAACCTTCGAAATGGCTTACCCAACAGTTCCGAGATACAGAAACTCAAAGGTGAGATCCGTGAGTTTGAGGAGGAGCTTGTCTGGGCTTACGGTGGTACCTCGCTGAGCCATATACATCATCTGAGGTTGGGGTTGTATGACCAAGGGTCTCTGATTTCGTCGAAGGGCTCGGTTCATGACAACGACATCAACACCATCCTCAACCAGTTCCGTACTATCAAACCCACCGTCATTACTGTGGCTATCGACTCGGAAGGCCAAGGTCCTAATACGCATTACAAGGTGATGCAGAGCATCGCTGAGGCCGTCAGGGTATGGAGTGAGGAGACCGACCTTAGCCATCTGAGGGTGTTTGGTTACCGCAACGTATGGTCGACGTTTCATCCGGCTGAAGCCAACGTCTATGTGCCTGTGTCACTGAACGCCATCGCCGTGTTCGAGAAAGCATTTAAAGACAGTTATTTGACTCAGGTAAAGGCTGAGTTTCCCAATCCCGACTTTGACGGTCCCTTCAGCGAGTTGGCGGAGAGTATTTGGGTGAAACAGTATAAGGACATACAACTCATCCTTGGTAAGAACTTCTTCTACGAGAGCAGTCACCCGCTGATTCGCGCCACGCATGGGCTGATTTTCTTGAAGGAGATGACGGCTAATGGGTTTGTTGCATTGGCGGAGGAGATGGCCCTAAGCATGAGGGATGGCATGGCTTAAGGGTCTCCCGCTTTGGGTCACTCAAATAAAGCGCTGTTTTCGGGTATCCTTTTCCCTAAACCTCACCCTAAACGACACACTCCCACTCCCAACCCCTCATAGCGGGCTTGACCCGCTATCTCCTACCCCTAAACGACACACCCCAAACCCATCATAGCGGGCGCCAGACCCGCTATCTCCTAAACATAACGACACACCATAATGCCTCTCCAAGGAATCGTCTACATTCTCACGAATAAAAACAAT
This sequence comes from uncultured Bacteroidales bacterium, assembly GCA_900317155.1. Taxonomy (GTDB): domain Bacteria; phylum Bacteroidota; class Bacteroidia; order Bacteroidales; family F082; genus Limimorpha. The sequence continues at coordinate 76,048 of ONFO01000002.1, read as the reverse complement.
ACCACCCTATACACAGGTGTGACCAGAAACCTCAGAAGGAGGTTAGCTGAACATAAACTCCATATCAACAAAGGTTTCTCTGACCGATACAATACAGAGAAACTGGTGTATTATGAAGTCTACGACCTTCTTGTTGACGGTATCCACAGAGAAAAGCAATTAAAGAAATGGCATAGGGAATGGAAAGAGAAATTAATAAGTGACTTCAATCCTACATGGGAAGACTTAGCTGATTCGATAGGGTTGGATGAAGAGTATATTCAGGCTGTAAAAGACGCGTATGAAAATGGGTATTATGATGTAGAGGACCCCTAAGCGCGAGGGATGGCGGGTCTATGCCCGCCATGAGGGTCTCCCGCTTTGGGTCACTCAAAAAAAGCGTTGTTTTCGGGTATCCTTTTCCCTAACCCCCACCCTGAACGACACACTCTCCCCCCCAAACCCTCATAGCGGGCTTGCCCCGCTATCTCCTACCCCTAAACGACTAAAGCGCTGTTTTCGGTTTTCCTTTTCCCTAAACCTCACCCTGAACGACACACTCCCACCCCAAACCCTCATAGCGGGCTTGACCCGCTATCTCCTACCCCTAAACGACACACTCCTATTCTATGGACTTCCTATCAAACCATTGGCTTGACATCACTACCACTGCCCTCGGATTGGCCTACATCCTCTTGGAATATAAGGCCAGCGTCTGGATGTGGATTGTGGGTTTCGTGATGCAAAGCCTTGGCATTGTATTGTACTATCAGAAAGGTCTCTACGCCGACTGCGGCATGGAGTTTTATTACCTCGCCATGACCGTCTACGGCTTCGTCGCCTGGATGCGCCACAAGCAGAAGACTGCTGACCTTCCCATACGCCACATGCCCAAACAGAAGGCCTTCGTCTGGCTCGGCCTCGCCGCCTTGATTTGGGTCGCCATTTATTTCCTGCTGTCGCGTTTCACCAACAGTAACGTTCCCGTCCTCGATGCCTTCACCACCGCCCTGAGCATAGTAGGCATCTGGGCCTTGGCTCGCAAATACCTGGAACAGTGGTTCGTGTGGATTGTGGTCGATGTGGTCACTTGCGGGCTGTATTTTTATAAAGACATCCCCTTCAAAGCTAGTCTCTATGCCCTGTATGTTGTGATAGCTGTGTTTGGTTATTTCAAGTGGAAGAAGATGATGGAGACGGCAAAATTATAAGAGAAATTCTAATTATCAAGAATTTAGCGAATTTGAGAATGTGTATTTTTCTGATTGTTTGAATTTTAAGGAAATCGAAGGTTCAACGTAGTTAATTTGAGATAAAAATTGCGGGCAGTTTTTAGAAGTCCCCATAAATTAATAATACTAGATCTATGAAAATTTCAGTTGCAGGAACAGGCTATGTGGGCATGAGTATCGCCACTTTGCTTGCACAGCACAATAAAGTCACCGCCGTGGACGTGGTGCCCGAGAAGGTGGACCTTATCAACAACCACAAGTCACCTATCCAGGATGAATACATCGAGAAATACTTGGTTGAAAAGGATTTAGATTTAACAGCTACGCTTGACGGTGCAGCGGCCTATAGGGATGCTGACTTCGTCGTCATTGCCGCTCCCACCAACTACGACCCTCAGAAGAACTTCTTCGACACCAGCCATGTGGAAGAGGTCATCGACCTCGTGCTGCGTGTCAATCCCGATGCAGTGATGGTCATCAAATCCACCATTCCCGTGGGATACACCCGCAGCTTGTATGTAAAATATGCCGCCAAAGGCGTAAAGAAGTTCAACCTACTCTTCTCGCCCGAGTTCCTGCGTGAGAGCAAGGCTTTGTACGACAACCTCTACCCCAGTCGTATCATCGTGGGTTATCCGAAGTCTATCGAAGGGTATGACATTGAAAACGAGGCTATTCGGCACTTGGTGCGACCCGATATCGAAGAAAAAGCAAAACAATTTGCAATGTTGCTTCAGCAAGGAGCCATCAAGAAGGATGTCCCCGTGCTCTTCATGGGCATGAAAGAAGCCGAAGCCGTGAAGCTCTTCGCCAACACCTATCTGGCCTTGCGAGTAAGCTATTTCAACGAGTTGGACACCTACGCTGAGGTGAAAGGTCTCGACACACAAGCCATCATCGACGGCATCTGTCTCGACCCACGTATTGGCAACCATTACAACAATCCGAGTTTCGGTTATGGTGGTTATTGTCTGCCCAAGGACACAAAACAACTTTTGGCCAATTATGAGGATGTGCCCGAGGACCTCATCCGTGCCATTGTCGACAGCAACCGCACCCGCAAGGACTTCATTGCTGACCAGGTGTTGAAAAAAGCAGGGTATTATGACTACTACGACCAAGGACAGTACAATGCCGCTAACGAACGCCGCTGTGTCATTGGCGTGTACCGTTTGACGATGAAATCGAACAGCGACAACTTCCGTCAGAGCAGCATCCAAGGTGTTATGAAACGCATCAAGGCCAAGGGTGCGGTAGTCATCATTTATGAGCCCACCTTGCCTGACGGTTCGACATTCTTCGGTAGCCTTGTCGTGAACGACCTCGCCAAGTTCAAGACACAGAGCCAGGCCATCATCGCGAACCGATACGACAGTTGCTTGGATGACGTAAAAGAGAAGGTGTATACTCGTGACATCTTTAAACGAGACTAGTGTTTTGTTGAAAACCAATAAAATAACCAAAAGCGGATTTGGCAAAAACGCCAAATCCGCTTTTTTGTTGGCAGACCCTTCAAACACCTTATTTGGTTTTTTTCTTCCAATACACAAACAAGACCATACCAAGTAGCCCTAAGACCAACGTCGCGACCAGATACTTCCCTTTTCGTCCTTCCCCGTCACGTGTCGAAACAAATGATGCCGATTGTTCCGAATGGTTGGCCATGCTCACCGTGTCAGTGCAAGCGACAAGGGTCTGCATCTCGGTTTTCTTTTGGCTTTGCAGGTGCACGACGCCATGTTCCGCTGTCAGGCGCACCCCTTTGTTGCGCGGCATGTTGTCGGCCTCTGGTGGCCACTCTAGGGTGAGTCCGTCGAGCTGGAGGCTGAGCTGCTGCCAAAGCGTGTCGCGATAGTGGAGTTGTTGCTGCCGCCGCTGCAACAGGGTGAGGCTCTCGGTGCTTTGACGGTGACTGTGACAGGCGGTAAGCGTGAAGAGTAGAATCAGTAGCAATACCACTAAAGGCATAGATCCCAAGCTCCCCGCATGTCCCCGCAGGGAAGACCTGCCTTTAGCGTCAATGCCATCAAAGCCCACTATATTCCTTCTCCGCATCGAAGCAGGGGCAGGCTTTGTTGGTGAAGCGCCTGTGACTATAGACTTTTGCATTGGGATAGCGTTTTTTGAGCACGGTCATCAGCTGTAGGAGGGCTTCCTTCTGCTCAGGCGTGCGCGTGTCGGCAGGACGGCCATGGGCGTCGAGGCCACCAACGTAGCAGACGCCGATGCTATGGGCGTTGTGCCCTCGGCAATGTGCGCCCACGCAGTCGTCGGTTCGCCCACGATAGACCGTCCCGTCCAGGTCAACCACATAATGATAGCCTATGCCCTTCCATCCCCGCGCCTTGTGCCAGCGGTCGATGTCGTCAATCGTCACCTTCATGCCGAGAGGTGTGGCAGTGCAGTGGACGATGATGGCGTCGATGCGTCGCTCGTCAGGAGGCAGTATCGCCTTGAGTGCCATCAGGGCCAGGCCGGCCACCAGCATGCCCCCTACGAGGGCATACCGGATGGCCTCTTTCTTCGCCAGTCTCATCATTCGTCATCCTCCGAAGGGTTTTCCTCCAACTGACTGTTGAGGGTTCCTGAGCCCATCGAAAGACTCGCCTGCCCGCGACGCACCTTCTTATAGTACTTATACGACTTGGTGCTGCCGTCGGCACGGTTGCCCACCACCTCTTCGCCCGCGATGTCGTAGATGCCGTCGAACTCGAGGGTGACGGCCTCCACCTCGGCCTTCAGCTGAGAACTGGGCAAGAAGCGCACATTGAGCTTGTGGAACTGCTCCATACCCACCTTGTTGATGTCGGCCTCTGAGATGCCGCTCGAAGTGAGGGAGAAGATGCCCAGGTTGGGAAATTCCACCGAGTGGCCATTGAGCAGGAAGTTCTCGATACACTGCGCGATGGCAATCATCGAGGCGCTCAGATAGGCCTTCGGCACGATGGAGTTGGCCGAGCAGTAGTTGATGATGTCTTCAGCATTCATGGTGGTGTAGCGCACAGGGCGAAGCACGTAGGCCATGCCCGTGGTGCCGCTACCGTTCAGGTTGTACACGTTTTGTTGTTGTGCTTTAACAAGAATTTTTGACATAGTTTAATTGTTTAGAGTGATTAAAACCCAGTACAAAGCGCCCTTTTGCCGTCATTGCGGGCTTGACCCGCAATCTCCTGTGCTGATGGACTACTCTTCCGCTCAGGAGATGGCGGATCCCTGTCCGCCATGACGAATCAAGGGGACTGTCCAGTACTTACAGCGTCTGCAGGAGATAATCCTTAAGTTGAACCAGAGGGGAAGGCAGGTCGGGGGCCTCCACGGCGGGGAGGAGACGCACGGGCTCCACGACAGGCTTCACCTGTAGGCGGAAGTCACCATGGTTGGCGCGCAGGGCAGCATAATAAGCCAGCAGCCGCTCGAAGGCCTCAGCAGGACGGTAGAGACGACCCTCGAAAGGCCGTTCCTCATCACCTTCGGGACTGAGGTAACCCAATAGGATGTCGCGCCTCGTTTGGGCAGCCACTGATCCATTTTTGGTGAAGAAGCAGACGCGGACTTTGGTCTTCAGTGGTTTCCCCGACAAAAGCCAGCATTGGTATTTCAGGTCTCTGTTATAGCCATAGGACACGGAGTAGACACCCGCTTCAATGCATGACGTTTTTTTCCTCTTCCCGATCTCTTGTCGGTGCCAGCGCGGCTCCAGGGTCATGCAGAGCAGCTGTCCTTCTTTATCGTTCAGCCGACCCACCGTGCAGTCCTCGTAGAACTGCACATGGGTCAGGAAGAGCGAAGGCACCTGTTGCCTCATGGTTGCCAAGGTTGGATGCCGGTGGCATAAATGTCATTGCCATACATTTTCTTGCCGTTCTTCTCAAAAGAGAACACGCGCACGATGTACTCGACAGCCACGGGGCTGCCCACAGCGGCGGCATAAAGGGTGAGGTCACCACTGACGGTCACGGCCACCTCCTCGGGATGGGGATCATCGTCGATGGCCACGACATGGAGCACACACTTCACGTTGATTTGGCCGTTCTTTTTCTCAAATTGTTGCACTTGCGTGGCGTCCTTGATGACGCCTTTAATTAATTGTTTCATTTTTACTGAAATTTAAATTATGGTATCCAGGACGTCGATTCTCGAGACTCGATGCGGCGAAATTACAAATAGAAAAATAGGGCGCAAGTGTTTTTAGAAATAATGATTCAGAAATGTGCAACATATTGTTTTATAGAGAAATAAAAAATGGATGATAATACTTTATCAGTCTTTATCATCCATTATCAAAGATTATCAGGCAATAGAATCAGCAGCATCAGGTCGTCACCTCCTTCCAGTTGACGATGATGCTAGTGGCGATTTGCAGCAGATGGGAATTTAGCTCGGAATAAGAACTATCAAAGTCGGAATACTTGTTGTACGTAAAATAAGGATTGGTCTTGTTTGCGGTGAGTTTGCAGCGAAGTGGGTCGACGGCATTGGTCTTGAACACCTTCTCGCCAATCATGATACCGAAAAGGTTATAGGCCAGTTTGAGGTTGAAATAAGCGCGAAGGGTACTCTTTTTAAGGCACTCGTATAGTTCGGGATGATGGCAGAGTTCCATGATTAGGTTGTCGAAGTGAGGGGCGTAGTCGGGCTTGACGTCCTCATGGAGTTTGTCGGCCAAGTCAAGAAACCAATTGTCCAGTTCCTGCTGAATCTCATTGGCATGGTCAAGGTGAATTTTGTCGCTTTCTTCGAGAAGCATGTTGTAGGTCATGTAGTGGGCGAAGAATTCATAGACCTTGTTGTTGCAACCCAACTCCTTACGGCAGTTAAAGAGGTTGGGGGCGACGATGGTTTCGACAAGATGTCCATTGTGGCTGTATTCGTCGAAAGTGATGCCTTGGGTTGCGAGTTGTTGACCGAGAGGGTGATTGGTGAGAGCGTCGAACTCCTCTTCGATGCGGTGTTGGAGGGCCTGTTGTCGCGCAACGGGTTCCGACGGCAGGCATGCGATGATTTGGGTCTCCACTTTACCTTTCATGCCAGGCCACTTGCGGTTGCAGAAATTGGTCCAGCGAAGCTGGTAAATCAGCAACATTTGTTCGAATGATGGGCTGTCGATGGCGATGTTGGCTTGTTGGAGCAAATGGCGCAGGTTGTCGAGTGCCATGAAGATTTCGGGGGGACCATAAAAATCTTCACGGTGACTGGTTTCCCAATCCAGCAAGGACTTGTTTTCGAGTTCGAAGTTGGTTTGGTAGAAAGAGTAGGTAGGAAAAAGTTGAAGGTTGTCGTGAATGAGGTTAAGGCATTCCTCAATAATGAGGGTGATTTGATTGATCTCGACCAAGAGGCTTCTGTAGTAGGCCTTGCGGCCTTCATCGGTGGTGAACAGTTTAGCTCCTTGTTCGAGATTTTCTTTCAGGATTTTGAGTCGATCTTCTAAATGAAATGGACGATTTGTTTTCATAGTACTAGTTTTTTTTAAAATTATTTAGGAAAGCCGTGCAAATTTACTCAATTTTTCCGAGTTATGAAAATTGTAAAATGAAGATATCCCATATTCTCGACTGAAGCGGAAAAACAGCGTCTAAAACGGGGGTCGATATATGTACGAAAGGTTAAGACCCATATCTCAACTTTTTCATACCCATATCTGAACCCAAAAAGCTATGGGGTTCAGAAAAGCGAAGGATGGGGAGATAGTATCCATATAAGCTTCATAGTTATTTCCGAAAAATTCTTCCAAATTTTGTTTTTAAATGTTTTTTATTCTATCTCTGCAACCAACTATAGGTTTTTTGGAGTTGTTATCCTATTAGGACAATTCCGATAACCCGTTTGTAATCAAGCATTTGTCAACACGGAATGTGACTGACGGGGCGAAGCCGTGAAGAGGGGTAAGGAAACAAATCTTACGTGAATCTTATATAAATCTTTTAAAACAGCTGTTGGCTAGTTACGAGGACGTGCCGGAAGACCTCATCCGCGTCACAATACCTATTAGATGTGCTTGATGAACAATTTAGATTTTTGTCATTTTATGATTATCGTTTTATGACAAAATATGTATCTTTGCGGCAAAATAATCGGAAATGACTTTGATTAATCCATTCGTTACAAGCGGTTATGCGGGTGCGGAATATTTCTGCGACCGTGTTCAAGAAACGAAAGACATCACCGATTGGCTCCGCAATGGCAACAATCTCGCGTTGATTTCACCACGCCGCTATGGAAAAACCGACTTGGTCCGACATTGTTTCGCCCAAGAAGAAATGAAGGAACGTTATTACACCTTCATCATTGACATTTATTCCACCAAATCATTGTCAGAGATGGTCAACAAGATGGGGCGCACCATACTTGAAGCCTTAAAGCCCAAAGGGAGAAGACATTGGGAACTGTTTCTCAACATTGTCCGTTCACTTAAGACAGGAATCACATACGATTCCATGGGACAGCCCTCTTGGAATGTATCGGTAGGTGACATCGCCAACCCCAACAACGCTTTGGACGAGATTTTCCGCTATCTGCAACAAGCTGACAAGCCTTGTTTAGTGGCCATCGATGAGTTCCAGCAGATACTGAAATACCGCGACACCAACGTTGAGGCGGCATTGCGCACATACGTTCAGTATTGCAGCAACGCCAATTTCGTTTTCATGGGCTCTCAGCGCCATTTGATGGGCAGCATGTTTGTCTCGCCCAACCGCCCCTTCTACCAAAGTGTCACCGTAATGAACCTGAATCTGATTGACATGGAAAAGTATTGGGCGTTTTGCAGGACGCATTTTGAGAAAGCCGGGAAAACGATTGACAAGGATGTGGTCGAAAAATTGTATACGCAATTTGAAGGTGTGACGTTTTATCTTCAGAAAGTGATGAATGTATTATTCATGCGCACAGGTGAGGGCGAGCATTGTGGGGTCGAAGAATTGCAACCCGCCATTGATTATATTGTCGACTTCACTCGTCCCACTTACGAAGATTTGATGTATCAATTGCCCGAGAAGCAAAGCCTTGTGTTGAGAGCCATTGCTGATGAAGGCAAGGTGAGTCAGATTACTTCAGGAAAGTTTGCCAAGCAAAACGGGCTGGTTTCGCCAAGCGCCGTGAAATCGGCGGTAAATGCTTTATTGGACAAGGATTTAATTACTCAAGAAAAAGATGTTTACCAAGTTTACGACAAGTTTTTGGAGATTTGGCTGAGGAAGGCCTAAACAAGGCACTGTCCGACTTGATGTCAAGTGTACGTTAGATAATTCCCGCCAAGTACAACCAATTCCCCAAACACCATTCTCCTCATCCTCTCCTTCCCATCAGTTTATATTGGCACCAAACCAGCCACTATCAATAGACCCTAACCCAACTTTAACAATTAATACCACCAAAAGCGGACATAGCCAAAACGCCAAGTCCGCTTTTAGTGTTTCCATACGCCTCATGATTTTTTCCGAAAAATTCTTCCAAATTTCGTTTCTAAATGTTTTTTATTCTATCTTTGCAACCAACTATAGGTTTTTTGGAGTTGTTATCCTATCAGGACAATTCCGATAACTCGTTTGTAATCAGGTCTTTGTCAACACGGAATGTGACTGACGGGGCGAAGCTGTGAAGAGGGGTAAGGAAACAAATCTTACGTGAATCTTATATAAATCTTTTTGTTTCGCCCTTATTTGGATATTGACCCTCTCAACTCTAAACTAAAAAAACGCTGTTTCCGAAAAATATGTATCTTTGCGGGTGAAAAACAGAGAAAACAGATGTGCACTGTAACGATAAACATTGATGAAGCCAAGATGCGCCGTATCGATCCGGAATTGACCTCTAAGGAGCGTATTGGCCAATGGCTACAGCAAAGGGTTGATGAGTTGATGGAGGATTATTTGAGCGATTATCCGTTGTCTCCATGCTCATATACCAAAGAAGAAATGATGGTGATTTGTGACCGGCGTATGGAGGAACTCATTTCAGGTCAAGCCACAACCATCCCTCACGAGGAGGTGATGCGCCGAATTAGCGAGAAATACGGATTTGCCGTATGACAGTAGAATGGACAAAAGGAGCTTACCAAGACTTTGATGAAATACTTGCGTATCTCATTAGGGAGTTTGGTGTGAATAAGGCTGTTGATTTTCAAGAAAGACTTGACCAGAATATTGCCGTTTTGAGTGAATTCCCGTTTGCTGGAAAGAGTGAGTTTTATAGTTCTAAAAGAAACATCGAATATCGAAGTTTGTCTTGTCGGCAATATAAGATTGTCTATGCTCCGCTGCCTGACCGTGTGGTTATAGTATCGCTTTGGAATAACCGACATAACCCTATCGGACTTCGTTATCGGCTAGATGTTTGATTAAATCGCTGTATTACATCGATTCTTATCATTTCTACACTTCTCACCGCCTTTCAACTCTAAACTATCCACTAACTCTAAACTCTAAACTAAAAAAAACACTATCTTTGCAACCAACTATAGGGTTTTGGAGTTGTTATCCTTTCAGTACAATTCCGATAACTCGTTTGCTGTCAAGCCCTTGTCATCGATGGTTTGTGGGTGACGGGGCGGAGCCGTGAGAAAACGATGTCAGATGACAGATTTGGAACGGGAATAATCTTGCGAGTGAATAAAAAGTCCTATTTTTTATAGAAAAAGTACCAAAGAAACACGAACGAGTTATATGGCTTGGAGTGAAGATCAAATACAATATGTGTGGAATCGTGCAATTGTCGTAGAGGGCTTTGACCAAAGCCGTTTTCGCAAGGATGCATGTGGCGCCTGGATCATACGGGAGAAATATGGCGACAACGACAGCCTTTACGGTTGGGAAATAGACCATATTGTTCCCCAGACACTCCTTGAAAAAAAGGGATTCAGTCAAACGGATATTGACAATTACGATAATCTTCGAGCTTTGCAACATGAAAACAATGCGAGCAAGGGTGATGACTATCCCAGCTATACAGCAGTTGTGACATCGGAAGGCACTGAAAATGTGAATGTGACGAAGTTTTTGGAAGTGAATCAGAAAAAGCAGGCGATTTTAAAGAAACTATACAATCTTTAACAATAACTATGCTGAATAAACTTGAGATAGAAGGCCTTTATGGCTTATATAACTATTCGCTGGATTTCACACAAGGTGTAGACAAGAGACTTAAGATAATCACTGGTCCTAACGGATATGGTAAAACTACAGTATTGCAACTGATATATGCCCTTTTCTGTAAAGATACAGATTTGTTTTACCAGATTCCTTTCTCACGTGTGGCTTTCTTTGTTGATGACTACATTTTTAGTGTGGTACAGACCAGAACGGCTGTTCAGCCCGACATGGAATCAGACCTTCCTGGCGATGAGGAGATTAGTATCTATTTTGAGATGTTTGATATAAGGCATCAAGAAGAAAAGCCGGTGAGCACAGCAGACGATGGAAACAAGGATACAAAGATTGAAGGCCCTTTTGAGTTGGTGCTTAACACCATGAAGTGTTTCTACCTGACAGATAAACGTGTTCTTCTCCGTAACAAGGAGCAAAGAAAACGCGTTCAAGATGCGGATACAGATGCATCCATGAACAATGTGGCAGCAAGGATAGCCGAAATCAAAGCTTCTGGCGCCAATGAACGTGGTATATACTTTTTCCAGGAACTCGTTTCTTTCTTCAAATTTGCAGACAAAGAGATGATGTTGGATGACAGGTTTGGCATAAGATTCAAAATGAATAATGCCTCGAAGACCATAATACCTGTCACAGCACTTTCTTCAGGCGAAAAGCATGTGCTGCTACAGTTATTTGAGCTGGTGTTTGATGGAAAGTCCGGTGACCTTGTTATGATAGATGAGCCAGAGCTGTCTTTCCACCCTGCTTGGCTTAATGTGTATGTTACTGTATTGGAAAAGATACAGGATTTCAAGTTGGAAGAGGGAAGAGAGATGCAGATAATCCTGGCTACTCACTCATCCATGTTGGTTGGTGGACGATGGGACGACACGTTGGATCTTTATACACTGAGGAGCAATGGCTGACGGAGTGGTGATAACATCTATGCGAGAGGCGGCTGAAGAAGTGACGGATGCTAAGGTGGCGGATGTAAAGTCTCTTTTCGACACTCATGTCAATGACGGCAAAGTGATAGTGGTCGTAGAAGGACAAGATGACAAAGAGGTGTACGAGAAAGTAATGGATGTAGATACGGTGTGTTGGTATGTAGACTGCAACTGCGATAAGCATTGCGTTATTCTGGATGCGCTTAATGGACGATATGGGAAACGCCTTTTAGCCATTAAGGATGCTGATTTTGACCGCTTAGAAGGAGTAGCAAATCCTTATCCCAATTTGTTTCTCACTGACACTCACGATATAGAAGGAATGATAGTTGCGGAGTGTCTGCCAGAGTTGAAAGGTGAGGATGCTCTTCGTTGTCAGGATATCAAACTTAGCGAGGTGTACGCAGAACTGGAAGATGTCTCCTATCTGAAATGGTTCAATCACGCGAATCATTATGGCATTAATTTCAGTGAGACAACTCTCGATTTAGACATCAATGCATATTTCAATGCTTGCGTGGCGAAAACAAATAATGTTGTGAACGCAACATTGTCTGATATGTATGCGTTCAAGAGGACTCGTTTTGGAGTGTCTAAAAAAGAATTATGCAACGGCCATGACATTTTCGAAAGGATATATGTACGAGCTAAAGCCGCAAATGTGGCAAACTACGCGAAGAAACCTTTCTTCCGTAGACTGAGAAGAGCATTTCCAAAAGATAAGTTTGTCACCACAGTACTATTCCAATCTATTAAGATATGGGAAGTTTCGAATGACCAGCACATTTTAGCGGTAGCTTGATTTACATCAAAAACCTGCCTCTGTGAAAATGTTAGAGTTGTACTTATTCTACCACCCTTGGAACTGTCAACTTTACACCCACCACTGCCTCTTCTATATAACAGATTTTCAACTGATTAATTTTCAATATTTTACAAAACCAATTCTTAACGGTATTCTTGTTATTTTCTATTTTTTCCAGTAATCGCCGGTTCTGTACTAAACTCTGAATTATCAATTTTCAACTACCAATTATCAATTGGATAAAGCTGTCAACTAACAATGGAAAACCCTAAAGTGTTTATATCTTACAGCTGGCACCCTAAGGAAAACCAGATCAGGGTGGAACAACTGGCCGAAAGGTTGTTCTCCGATGGGGTCCATTGTGTCATGGACATCTACGACCTCAAAGACGGGCAGGACAAGAACAAGTTCATGGAGCAGATGGTCAACGACCCGACTGTGAACAAGGTTCTTCTTGTCTGCAACAAGGAATATGCCGAAAAAGCCAACGCCCGCAAGGGCGGTGTGGGCATAGAAAGCACCATAGTGTCGGAAGAGATATATTCCAATGCCGAGCAAACCAAGTTCATACCAATAGTGTTTGAATATGATAGCGCGGGCAAACCCTGCATCCCCACGTTTGTCAAGTCAAGAATATTTATCGACCTCAGTACTGACGACAAGTTTGAAGAGGGCTACGACCAGCTGCTGCGCGACATCTACGACAAGCCGCTCCACAAAAGGCCGACACTGGGCAACATGCCGTCGTATCTGAAAGACGACAACCCCATCTTCCTGCCCACGTCGCACAAGGTAGATGCCATCAAGAAAGCCATTTTGGCTGGTTCGCCCAACACTGCGACTTTGATTCAGGACTATCTGGACTTGTTTCTCTCCATAGTTCCCGAATACAAGATACAGAAAGAGGAGTTTACCAACTCTAATTTCATTTCGAAGATAGATGAAGGCATTAACCAATTGATGCCGTTGGGGGACGACTTCATAGTTTTCCTTCAAGCGATAGCCAAAACGCCCTATTGCACAGGCGCACTGTTTGTCGATTTTCTTGAGAGATACCTCCAGGTGCTTGAAGACAATGGCATCGAGCTGCCCGAAGACCGCTATCTCGACAGCATGATATTCGACCATTTCAGGCATTTCAACTACAGTTGGTTCCTGTCGTTGTGCTGTGTGCTTGTCAATGCTGAGCGTTTCGATGTGTTGCGCGAAATTGTGACAAGCCGCTACTGTGTGGTGAAGAACCAGTGGAGAAACAACTTTGAAGGCACAACCTTCCTCTGTTTCCAAACCTACAACTATACACTCAACGAGTTCAAGAATAAAAGAGAAAACCTCAACCAGGTGAGCATCAATGCCAACTACATCCATAAAAACGCCCATAAGTTGCGTGCCGACGACATTGTAAGAACCGACATCCTGTTGTATTACCTCTCAGTCATCTATCCGGGCAAATTCGGCTACAAGACCCATTGGTATCCCGATTGCAGCATATACAACCATGGGGTGGAGGTGCTGCCTAAACTTGTCTCGAAGCGCTATTTCGAGAAAGCGAAAGTGCTTTTTGGTGTTAACGATGTTGAAGAATACAAGAAGCTGATAACCTCGTTGAAGGAGGCCAATGATTATTACGACGGACGCCACATGATTCCAAACATCAAAAGCGGATTGTCGTTGGAAATTGTGGCTACCATATAGATTATGAATAAACGATTTGATTATGTATATATTGATAAAAAATGAATATGAAGACATCAAGTCTCAGATTAGGAAATTGATTGACGACGGAAAGTTGCCGACATGGCAATTTGTAGTGGAAGATAATCGAACCAGACTTATGCATATTGGGGACAATAACCAATACAATGATGTAGTGCTTAGGTTTGTTACATCTTATTATGAAGGAGGCGAGTGTTTGAAGATATTGCCAACTATAAAGAACGATGCAACGGACAAGGAAAAATCCAAATCACATTTTGGAATAGTAATGGGTAGGTTTGCAGAAGTACTCAACAACCATTTCGAAAAGATTGGGATGTATGAAACCATGTTGCAGTAATATTTTGAATTAACAGAATATGAAATACCCAAAGTATCTTGAAAACCGTATTGAAGAGATTTCTTCTGTCGTTAAATCTTGGCCAGTAGAAAAGAGTTTAGAAGAAGTTATGGCCTGGGTTCTTCAGTTTGAGAAGAATGATTATGATTTGGCTTTGAGAGTTCTGAAAAACTTAAATGTCATCGGTGCTAATGATTTGAATGTGGCGTTGACAGTAGCTTATTCAAAGCTGTTGCGTCATGCGTTAGAAAAAGACAATAGGATTAGCAATGAGAACACTTTATATATGCCCATTGGAAATGATGGCAAAAGTGGTGCAATGATTGCTTATAGCTTCAGAATGATTAACGGGTTGAGTTCTGCGTATTTCTTTTCTAAAGATAACCTTCAGCTTGTAAAAGCAGGCAAAATAAAGAATCTTGTTCTTCTCGATGATATTATAGCGACTGGCGACCAATCAAGTAAACAATTGGTGGAAGTGGCTGAAAAAGCAAGAACTCTTGGAATTCAGAATATTTATCTTCTAACGGCTTTTGGCTATCGCATAGGTATTGAAAAAATAAAGGAAACACAAGTTGCTGATGTTTTTTCTGCAGTAGAATATGACGACAGCGACACTGTCATGAATATGGATTCTGGATTCTACGAAGGCCTCAATCATGAAAAGAGAGAAAGTTATTGGCAGTCCATTTCCAAATACTATAAAGGTTATGGATATGGTCAGATAGGCGGTTTAATCACATTCTACTACAATACGCCCAACTGTACTTTGGGAATGGTCTGGGGCAGTGCCAACGGATGGATTCCACTGTTCCCTCGTCGGTTTGATTTGAAGAATATTGGCCCTGAATTATTTGAATTGGACGAGCTGATAAAGGCTGATAAAGACAACCAGACAGTTGAAAAAGAGGAATGTTCCATATATGTTGAAGGAAAGACTGAAGAATTGTTCATTCAAATGTTGGCGACAAAGTATGATAATTTTGGATATGATTCTGTAAATATTGTTTCTATCGGACCTTTTTATTCCGAATCACTTATTGAATCTCTAAAGAAGTATTCAAAAAAAGTGTTTTTCGTGACTGATGGCAATTTAGAGGAAGATAATGGCTACACTAAGAGCGTAAAAGAAGCCACCAAAAATACTGATTTGAAACAGATTGGTGAAGTGATGAGTTATTTTGATATTGATAAAATCCTTACATCAGAATACTTCTTAAAAATTTTTGGTAAAGGTTTGGTCGATGAAAACCTTAGTCAAGATGCATTGTTTACTTATCTTGAAAACAAACTTATCAAGCGTGTTCCAACAACGTATAGGATAAACAATATGAAGGAACTTGTCGACAATTGTGTGAATCAGGAAAAAATACAGGAATTAATCAGTTTCTTCAAAAAAGAAGATATAGAGAAAGAGGATTGAATTAACTTCCAACAACTACAAACTATCAACTATCAACTCTCAATTCGACCAACCTATATCCATTCCCCGAAACCCCAAGCCAAACAAGCCCCGTCTTTGTGCGACCCGTGCTTCCATTAGTTCCCAATAAATGCCTCTAAACCCATATTATCCAACGTCTCCATCATCCGCCCCATCCTCTTGGTGCTGCTGGAGTACTAACTAATAATAATTCTATTTGAACTCATATCCATGCCCTTCAACTCCTTCAATTTCTGGCTAGTCTTCCCCTTCATCTTCGGCTTGTATTGGCTCATCCCTGCCAAGTACAACCAAGGGAGGAAGGTCTTGTGAGCTATCTGCTCTATATGGACTGGAAGCCGGCGTTTACTCTTGTGTTGCTAGGGGGTACATTGATAACCTATTGGGGGAAAGCTTAGGCTTGACAACCGACAATCCAATGGAAAGAAAGGGCTTACTTGGCAGTTCACCTCCAAACTAATTCTCAATTCTCAATTGTCAATTATTAATTAACCATTATCTTTGCAATCCAATCCCACCTCAACTCCCGAGTTATAGCCCATACCTGTAACTCACACAAAGAGAGCGCCTTGTCAACACGGAATGTGACTGACGGGGCGAAGCCGTGAAGAGGGGTAAGGAAACAAATCTTTCGTGAATCTTATATAAATCTTTTTGTTTCGCCCTTATTTGGATGTAGCGCATTTTCAATGCTACACCATACACTGACTCTGAACCCTAAACATTCAACTCTAAACGTATTTCACCTTAGCTTAAGGGGGTGCATGTGACTAAGCAGATGTAAGGTCATACAAAATAAACAAAACAAACCATAAATGAATATCCTCACAAGATTTCAAAACAAATACTTCAACGCCAAAGCCTTTTTTGGATTGGACTTGTGCCTTTCTGTTGGGGCGTCGGTGATTGTTTTGCTTGTGTTGAGTTTCTTCGCCAGCTCAAGCTACTATTCGGGCAACTTTGCATGGTGGTGGATTGGCGGCTCAATTGTAGACAGTATCATTGCCATGCTTGCCTTCAAGGAATACAAGTTGGTGGTGCGCTACTCCTCTTTCCATGACCTGTTGCGTTATGCCTTGACTTTTCTGACCAAGGATGTATTACTGGGCATCATCGTTGCAATAGCTTGCCTCTTCAATTCCAGTATTTTTACAGCACTTTGCTGCGATTTTCTGCTTACGCTGTTTTTGGTTCTGCTTGTTAGAATAATGATGGTAAGTGTTTACGACCGGTATAAGAGCAACCTGAACGATATGAAGAAGCGGCAACGCGTGCTTGTGTTCGGCACCTCCGACAAGTCGGTGGCGGCCATCACCCGCCTGCAAAACTCACCGCATTACCAAATCGTGGGCTTCCTCTCACCTGAAAGCACGACGAAAAAACTCAAACTGTCGGATTACCCTATTTTCAATTTCCAGACCAACAAGGAATTCCAAGCCATTGTTGACCGTCTTTCCATTTCGGCACTCCTTTTCGCCAATGAGAAGGATGCCCAGCATGAGAACACACTCATTGACTATTGCAACCACAACAACATAAGGCTTCTCATCGCTCCGACCATCAATGAGGTGGAGGAGGGAAGGCTTTCGAGAAACAGGGTGAGGGCTATCAAGATTGAGGACCTCCTTGGCCGACCTGAGATAGAGTTGTCGATGGATGCCATCATCAACAATTTCAAAGGGAAAATCATACTTGTCACGGGTGCCGCGGGCAGCATAGGCAGTGAGTTGTGTAGGCAGCTCGCCACCTTCGGGGTGAAGCAACTGATTTTATTCGACAACGCAGAGACACCTATGCACAACCTTCGCCTCGAGTTGGAAGGCCGATTCCCGGAATTGGATTTCGTTCCGGTGATTGGCGACGTGAGGCAGCAGGAACGTCTCGATTTTGCTTTCAGGCACTATCATCCTCAGGTGGTGTTCCATGCAGCAGCCTACAAGCATGTGCCAATGATGGAAGAGAACCCCTGCGAAGCTGTGTTGGTGAACGTGTACGGCTCTCGCAATGTAGCCGACAAGTGCATCGAGTACGATGTGGAGAAGATGGTGATGATCAGTACCGACAAGGCCGTAAATCCCACCAACGTCATGGGATGTTCGAAGCGGTTGGCTGAGATTTATGTGCAGTCGCTTGGGTTAGCCATAGAACAAGGCAAGCATCCAGGGAAGACGAGATTTGTAACCACCCGTTTCGGTAATGTCTTGGGCAGCAACGGCAGCGTCATCCCACGTTTCAGGGAACAGATTGAAAATGGAGGCCCTGTTACGGTGACTCATCCCGACATCACCCGATTCTTCATGACCATCCCTGAGGCCTGTCGCTTGGTGATGGAGGCGGCCACCATGAGCACGGGAACCCAAATCTTCGTGTTCGACATGGGTGAAAGCGTGAAGATTGACACCTTGGCGCGCCGCATGATTCAGCTTGCAGGATATGAAGTGGGCAAAGACATTGAAATCAAATACACGGGACTTCGTCCGGGTGAGAAGCTTTATGAGGAAGTTCTGTCGAATACGGAAAACACGCTCCCCACTTCGCATGACCGTATCCGTATTGCCAAAGTGAGGAAATATGAATATGATGAGGTGGCTTCCATCATTGACGAGTTGGAAGACCTATCCCGCAAGGTGGAAATACCTGACATGGTGAAATTGATGAAGAGAACCGTGCCAGAGTTCATTAGCAAGAATAGTAGGTTTGAGATTTTTGACAATCAACAATAGTATTATATGAGCAAAATTTGTATTCTTAGTGCTGTCAACATCAAACACATGGCAATGATAAGCCTATACACAGAACGTATGCTCCGTGACAATATAGACTTTGACATTGTGTATATGGACAAATATGGAGAAGATGAAGAATTTCCTGCAAAAAACAAATATGCATTCAAGAACATCATAGACCATGAACAACCTAACTGGAAGAAAGCTTTGCAATATATGAAATTTCGCAAGTATGCCGTTAAAGTTTTGGAACAGAATAACTATGATTTCATTATTGTTTGGAATGATGTTGCGATTATCATGTTTGCTGATTATCTTGCTCGTAAATGGAAAGGAAAATATGCGCTAAATATCAGAGATTATTGCAAGCAAAAAATAAAACCTGTTTATTGGCTGTTTAAATGGGTCATCAATAATGCTGCTTTTACGACCGTTTCTTCTTTGGGTTATAAAGCTTTTTTACCAGAAGCAGACTATATCCAAGTTCATAGTTTGAATATGCCCGTTCTTCGTAAGTTGACTCCTCGAACAAGTTTCAGGAATTCCAATGAACCTATTCGAATTGGTTTTGTAGGTTATGTTCGTTTCTACGATATTAATTCTCGGCTTCTTGACATTTTTAAGAATGATCCCCGTTTTGAACTTCATTATTATGGTTCACACGCCGAGTATTTACAGGATTATGCTGAAATAAATGGTATTTCTAACGCTCGTTTTCATGGATCTTTCCCTGTCCAAGACACTAATTTATATTTAGAAAAGATCGATATTGTTAACAATCTGTATGGCAATAAGAAAATATCTCTTGATTATGCACTCTCCATCAAATTATATAACGGTGTGTGGTGTCGTCTTCCCATTCTGGTGTGTCCTGATACTTATATGGAAAAGATTGCTGATGAATATGGCATTGGTTACACAGTGCAATCATACAACGAAAATCTGCCTGATCAAATATACAATTGGTATCATCAAATGGACTTCAATTCATTTAATGCAGGTTGTGAACGGTTTATAAAAACTATAGAAAAAGAAAACGCACAGTTTGACAAGGCGTATCAAAATCATATTTTATCATTGCGATGAATTCTTCTTTTCGTTTTTTTTGTAATTTTTCGGCATTAATCTGCTTCATTACTTGCCTGTTTTTTTTATCGGGAACATATCTTATAATATGTACCGTCCCATTTTTTTATCTATTTTTTGTTTTTCTTACGAATACACTTCATGGTTTATGGCGCAATCGTCCTTTAACCGCATATATTTTAACCATATTACTTTGGATTAGAATGGTTATGTTGCCGTTTTATGGTACTGTTTCTGGTGCTTATTATAGTCATACCGCCGCTCCTGAATTGAAACAGTTTTTATTAAATTCCGTGTTTTTGTGTATATATGATAGTTTTGCCATTTTCTTTCTGCTATTAATTGTTTCAACAAAAATAAAAACCACAAAACGCTCTTTGATAACCAATGGATTATATGGACAAAAAGAGGTTTATGTCGTATTTTGTTTGTTTGCATTGTTTGTGTTCGTTACGATAGGTAGGCACATGCATCTATATGATTTTATTATTAAACCCGTTGGCAATGGACTAGAGCGGGAAGGTGATATTACAGATAGTAGGGCTTTGATGATTCGTGAAATTGTTGGCTCTGGAATATCTTTTTTATTTCTTCTGATAGTATATTCATTACATAAAAAATATAATCAAACACTATCCAACAAATATTTCATCCTTTCTCTATTATGTGCTTTGTTGCTTATCTCGATTATTTCAGGAGAACGCAGAACATCTCAATTGTATAAAGGATTTGCTTCTGTTTATTTATTATTGTCTTTATATCCACATAAAAGCAGAAAAACAACTTCTACTGTTGGCATATTTGCATTTGTGATTATTGCTTTAATGACAGTTTATAAACAGTTTAATGCTTTCATGTACGATACTTATTCTGAGGCAATGCAAAATGCCTCTTTGGATAAAGGTTTTTCATACAAGAATATTGATTCCTATTTTTATGGTATAGACACTATTGCAAAGAACCTTTATTATGGACAAAAAATGGATGTGGGATTTTCTCAATTTTTTTATGATTTTTTTCGTAATTTTTTCGGTATCAATTTCTTTATTCATGGTGGTGGATTGTTGACAACACAGATGTATAATGTTGCAATTTATTCAGGTGACCAGTTGACAGGTCTTCTTCTCACAAGCGTTGGATATGGTTACTTGTTTGGAGGATATGTTTTGGCTCCCTTTGCGACAATAATTAATGTCATAATAATGTTGTTTTTTGAAAAATGTTTGCGCAATTCGAAAACAATAGAATGGCAATATGTGTTTGCCATCGTGTATATTCGATTTGCTTTTGGGGTGTTAAGTGCTACGCCACCTTTGATAAATCTTATAACAAGGATATTATTTATTAATGGCTCTGTAATATTATTTGCCAGAATGATAAAAAATTGGATAATAAAATATGAATAAGGTATTAATATTTCTGTTAAGAACAGTTTTTTCCATTTTCTATTCAAAAAAGTATTTAAAAGGAAGATATTTTGAACAAAAAAGAATGGGATGGTATTGGTGTTTTATTGGTTTACCATCACGTTTATGGGGTTCAAATCGTACAATACCCTGGCCTGTAAATCCTCGTACATTGGTTTCAAATCCAAGAAATATTGAATTTTCAGTAGATGATATTCATATATTTCAAACTCCAGGTTGCTATTGGCAAAATCATTCTGGCAGAATAATTATTGGTAGAAATTGTTATATTGCACCAAATGTTGGCCTTATTACGACTAATCATGATGTAAATGATGTAACAAAACATGTTGAAGGTAAAGATATTATTTTGGGAGAGAAGTGTTGGATTGGTATGAATGCTGTGTTATTACCAGGTGTTGTTCTTGGACCACAAACAGTAGTTGGTGCGGGGTCCGTGGTTACTCATAGTTTCGCCGAGGGGCATTGTGTAATAGCAGGAAATCCAGCAAGAATAATACGCAATCTATGATTCAAAGGATAAAAAATAGTGCTTTTATAAAAGCAGTATTGCTACTATCAACAGGTTCCGTGTTGGCCCAAGGTATAAGAGCTATAGCTACACCTATTTTAACACGTATCTACTCTGTTGAATCCATGGGTGTCTATACTTATCTAATATCAATATCTGCTATTTTTATGGGAATAGCAAATTTGCGGTATGAAATACCTATTGTTACTGACAAAGACGAGTCACATGTTTTTCCTCTTATTAAACTTTCATTTATAATTGGCGTATCGTTAACTCTTTGCTCATCAATAGGGTTTGGCTTTTATTTCTTTCAAAATGGGAAACCAATAATTTGGTCTGTTTTGATCTTTTTTAATGTGCTAGCATACGCTATTACCAATGTACTTACCGCATATAATAACAGAAATAAAGAGTATAAACTGATTTCTTCAATGTATGTAATTCGAGTAGGTGTTCAGTATATTTTAGCTATCCTACTTGGATTATTTAATCCAATAGCACTATTCTTGCTTGTCCCATATGTTTTGGGTGAATATATGGGAATTACTCGACAAATGAAGTCTTTAAAAGGGCATATTGGAGAGATTGCAAGAATTGAAACCCCTGAAATAAAAACAGTCGGAAGACTCCATCTTAAACAACCATTATTTTCAATGCCTGCTTTACTAGCCAATAGTTTATCATATTCTTTGATTACAATTTTTATCGAAAGACTTTTTGGGTTAGAAAGCGTGGGGTACTACTCTATTTCTGTAAGTTTACTCGGACTTCCTTTGGCGGTAATTGGTGGAAATATTTCAAAAGTTTTTATGCAAAACGCATCAAATGAATACTCAAAATCAGGTATCTTTAAGCATACTTTTGACAAAACCTTCTTGATTTTATTGGGAATAGCAATTCCTATGGTTTTAGTTATGTATTTTTTCTCGACCCCACTTTGTCAACTAATTTTCGGAAAAGAATGGGGACAATCAGGAAAGTTCATTATGATTTTGGCACCAATGTTCGGCATAAGATTTATTACTTCTGCTCTTTCTCCTGCATTTACAATAGTAAAGAAGCAGCAAGTTGAACTTATTCTTCAAGGAGTTTTTCTTCTATCAAATATATCAAGTTACATTTTATCAAAGCAATATGGATTAGGAATAGAAGGGTTTCTTACAAGCATTTCCATATTGTTTACATTTTCATATTTGTTGTATTTGTTTTTCATTTTCATATTTTCAAGAAAAATAATCAATCAAAATAATACAGAATCATGATTAATGTAATTGGCCTAGGCTACATCGGTCTTCCGACCGCACTTATGATGGCTTCTCACGGTGTTGAAGTCATCGGAACAGACTATAACAAAGAGTTGGTAGCCACACTTAACGCCGGAAAAACTACTTTCAAGGAAGAAGGCCTTGATGAACTCTTTAATAATGCCGTTAAGGCTGGCATCAAGTTCACTACCGAGTATCAAAAAACAGACATGTACATTGTCAGCGTACCCACTCCTTACGACAAATTCAGCAAGAAGGTGGATGCCTGCTATGTAGTAGCCGCTGTTAAGGAAGTGATGAAAGTGTGCCCTAAAGGCGCAACGGTGGTCGTAGAATCAACAGTATCTCCGGGAACTATGGATAAATACGTTCGTCCCGTCATTGAGGCTAACGGCTTCAAGATTGGTGTGGATATCAATCTGGTTCATGCCCCCGAGCGCATCATCCCTGGCAATATGGTCTACGAGCTGCTCCACAACAACCGCACTATCGGTGCCGACAGGCGCGAGATCGGCGAGAAGGTGAAGCAGTACTACGCTTCGTTCTGCCAAGGTGAGATTGTGGTGACCGATATCCGCACTGCCGAGATGACCAAGGTGGTGGAGAATACCTACCGTGCCGTCAACATCGCCTTCGCCAACGAGCTGTCGCGCATCTGCCGCCACGACAACATGGACGTGTATGAAATCATCCGTATCTGCAACATGCACCCGCGTGTTAATATCCTGCAGCCTGGTCCTGGTGTGGGCGGCCATTGTATCTCTGTTGACCCGTGGTTTCTTGTGGGCGACTATCCGCAGTTGGCCAAGGTCATTGACGAGTCAATGAAGACCAACGACACGCAGCCCGTGTTCGTTTTGGAACGCATCTATGAAATCATGAAGGAGCACAATATTACAGACAACCGTCGTGTGGGTCTTTATGGTATCACCTACAAAGAGAATGTCGATGACGTACGTGAGAGCCCGACATTGCAGATGCTCGACATCCAAGAGCGTCATCTGGCCCGTCCGTTGAAAAGCTACGACCCCTTCTTTACCGAAAAGAAGATTGTTCCCAACCAAATCCTCGACTTCGACCAGTTTCTGAATGAGGTCGACATGGTGGTTATTATGGTGAAGCATGATCATATCAAGCAGAATTGGGATAAGCTGAAGGGTAAGGTTATCCTTGATTGTCATAATATTTGTCCCTTGGAAGGCGTGTATCATATCTAAACAACCATGAAAAAAATAATGCTTGTCTTCGGCACCCGTCCGGAGGCCATCAAGATGTGTCCTTTGGTAAAAGAATTCCAAAAATATCCAAAGGATTTTGAAACCATAGTATGTGTCACAGGCCAGCACCGTGAAATGCTTGATCAGGTATTGAAGATTTTCGACGTTAAACCTGACTACGACCTCAACATTATGAAGCAAGGTCAGGACCTTTACGATGTAACCGCTCGTGTACTGACTGGTATGCGTGATGTGCTTAAAGAGACCCAACCTAATGTGGTTCTTGTTCACGGAGATACCACTACTAGCACCGCGGCTGCCTTGGCCGCTTTCTACCAGCAGATTCCAGTGGGTCATGTAGAAGCAGGACTACGTACACATTATATATATAGTCCGTGGCCTGAGGAGATGAACCGTCAAATTACAGGCCGTATTGCTGCTTACAACTTTGCTCCAACACCCTTGTCTGAAAAGAATTTACTGGAAGAAAAGGCTTGGGGACAGATTTTTGTTACAGGCAACACGGTGATAGACGCCCTTCACATGGTGGTGGAAAAACTAAAGAGTGATAAGAAGCTTGCAGCTGAGCAAGTTAAGGTGCTTGCCGAAGCAGGTTATGATGTCACTCGTTTGGGAGGTGGTAAAAAACTAGTGCTGATTACAGGGCATCGCCGCGAGAACTTTGGGGAAGGCTTCATAAGCATGGTCACCGCCATGAAAGATTTATCAGAGAAGTATCCCGATGTGGACTTTGTTTATCCCATGCACCTCAATCCCAATGTACGCAAGCCAATTCATGAAGTGTTTGGCGAAGACCTGACGGCATACAAGAACTTTTTCTTCATTGAGCCGCTCCAATATTTGGAGTTTGTTTATTTGATGGAAAAGAGCACCGTTGTCCTTACCGATTCCGGTGGCATTCAGGAAGAGGCTCCGGGTTT
This sequence comes from uncultured Bacteroidales bacterium, assembly GCA_900317155.1. Classification (GTDB taxonomy): domain Bacteria; phylum Bacteroidota; class Bacteroidia; order Bacteroidales; family F082; genus Limimorpha. The sequence continues at coordinate 51,326 of ONFO01000002.1, read as the reverse complement.
GGGAAAGCCAGTTCTTGTGATGCGTAACACCACAGAGCGCCCAGAAGCATTGGATGCTGGCACGGTGAAACTGGTGGGTACGGATCATGACCTTATTGTAAATGAGGTAAGCAAACTTCTTGAAGATCAAGCTTATTACGACAAGATGAGCCAGGCCGTGAATCCTTACGGAGATGGCAAAGCATGTGCACGGATTGTTTCAAGTTTGAAATAATGAAAAGATTCTATGTTGTGATGAGCTTAGTCACCGTTATGGTGGCGAGTTTGAGTGTCAAGGCTCAAGAAGTTACATTTTTATTGCGTCCGGGCTGGAACTGGATAGGCTATCCATATCCTGAATCCGTTGATTTAGAAAATGCGTTTGGAGATTTCGAACCCATGACCGATGATGTGATCGAATCTTTTTGGGGGTATTCCGAATACGTAGCTGGATATGGATGGTTTGGAGGAATAGATGAATTGAGACCGGGATGGGGCTACATGTACTATTCCAACAGAACGGAAGCAGTGTCTATTGTATTTTCGCATCCTTCCACACCAGTGGGATCAGTCACGGTGACCACCTCTGAGCCAATGCTTATCACGGCCGTCTCTGCCATGGGTGGCGGCGAGGTGACTGTGAGCGATGGAACCTACATCCTCGTGAAAGGCCTCTGCTGGGCCACGCATGAGAATCCCACGACCAACGAAGATTTCTTCCAAGAGGCCGAAAGCGGTGTGGGCAGTTTCTCCGTTTCTATGACTGGACTAAACATTAGTACGACTTACTGTGTCCGTGCCTATGCCGTTACTCCGAATGGAACGGTCTATGGTGACCAGAAAACCTTCATTACCCGCGATGGTATTCCGACCGTGAGCACGGCTGAGGTTACCAACATTCAAGGGATAACAGCTACATTCGGTGGTAATGTTACAGACAACTGTGGATTGCCAGTTATTGCCAGAGGCGTATGCTGGAGCACTACTCCGAACCCAACACTTTCTGATTTGCATACCACCAACGGCAGTGGGATGGGCAGTTTCACCAGCAACATTACTGGCTTGAATATAAGTACCACCTATTATGTGAGGGCATACGCCACTACATCAGCGGGCACAGCTTATGGCGAAGAGGTAAGTTTCACCACACGGGATGGCATTCCGATTGTGTCCACGGTTAATGTGACAAATATTGAAAATGGTCGGGCTTGTTGTGGAGGCAATATTGCTGACGATGGTGGATTGGCAATTACTGCCAGAGGTGTATGCTGGAGTACTTCACCAACTCCAACCCTTGCTGACGCTCACACCACTAATGGCAGTGGGGCAGGCTCTTTCTCCAGTTACATGACTGGTTTGAGTATGAGCACTACCTATTATGTGCGTGCATACGCTACCAACAGCTTTGTTACTGTTTATGGAAACCAAGTCAACTTCACTACACTTGATGACTACGTTTACGTTGACCTCGGCCTGCCAAGCGGCACCTTGTGGGCTATCTACAACGTGGGTGCCAATGCCCCTGAAGACTACGGCGTCTACTTTGCCTGGGGCGAGACCCAACCGAAGGATATCTATAATTGGGGAACCTACCAATATGGAAATGGCATTCCCTTTACCAAATACACGGGAAGCGATGGCTTGACCACTCTCCTGCCCGAGGACGATGCTGCCACGGCTAATTGGGGCAACGGTTGGCGCATGCCCACTAAGGAAGAATGGCAGGAACTCAACAACAACACGACCAGCATTTGGACAACGCTGAGCGGTGTGAACGGTCGTCTTTTCACCGCCAGTAACGGAAACAGTCTCTTCCTGCCCGCTGCTGGCTACCGCGACGAAAACCATCTAAACAACGTAGGCATCGACACCAAGTACTGGTCGAGTGTGCTCTACACGGGCTACCCGTACTATGCGTGGTTCGGTTACGGTCAGAGCTATGGCCGCCGTTACTATGGGCGACCTGTCAGGGCGGTACGCTGCAAGAGTAGTGTTGTCAACGTCACTGCTAATCCCATGGAAGGTGGTGAAGTAATTGGAGTAGGTACCTACATGGATCACACCAATTGTACGGTTTCAGCAATAGCTAGCGAAAACTACATTTTCACTAGTTGGACTGAAAATGGAGAAGTGGTTTCAACGGATGCTGACTATACTTTTATGGTAAATGGTAATAGAACTTTGGTGGCGAATTTCAATTGCACTTACAATGGACTTGAATATGTTGATCTTGGTTTGCCGAGTGGTCTCTTGTGGGCCACCCACAATGTGGGAGCCGATGCCCCAGAGGATTACGGTGACTACCTTATTTTGGCGGATAATCCCATGGCAAACTGGGGCAATGACTGGCGTATACCCACTAATGAAGAATTCCAAGAACTCTACAACAACACAACCATCACTTGGTCGACTCAAAATGGCGTAAATGGACGACTTTTCACCGCGAGTAACGGCAGCCGTCTCTTCTTACCCGCCGCGGGCTACTTAGGTAATTACGGCCTCGAAAACGCAGGCAACTGCGGCTACTATTGGACGAATTCAGCTAGTGGGGACTTCCCAGGCTACTATTGGTTCTTTTACTTCAATTCGAACGGTTACGACATGGGCACCGAATTCTGCTACACCCAGTTCTCTGTACGTCCTGTTTGCTCCTTGCGTCAAAACTAACCCTTGTTATGGCTAGAAACAAAAAAGTTGTTGGGGGGCCAATAGAACATGTGGATGAAAAATATTCTCGAAAGGTATCCAAACAAAGACTGTAGATTACATAATACAATGAACAATTAGAAAATAATGGAATTTCATTCCTATGCATGAAAGGTGTTTTTCATCTTCTTCTATTTATCTTTAAAACAAAAACATAAATGTACCAACACTTTTTCAAACGATTATTTGATATCATTGGCAGTCTGATTCTGCTGCCCTTTGTGCTTCTTGAAATCATCATTTTGGCTCCTATCATCTGGCTGACAGACAAGGGACCTGTGTTCTATAATGCAACGCGTGCAGGAAAGGGATATAAGCCATTCAAGATGTTCAAATTGCGCTCGATGTATGTCAATTCGCCTGATTTGCGTAATGCCGATGGAAGTACATTCAATAGCGACAACGACCCGCGTGTAACCCCAATCGGACGTATTATGCGCAAGACTTCACTTGATGAATTTCCCCAGTTTCTAAACATCCTGACCGGAGACATGAGTTTTGTTGGACCAAGGCCGAAACTTTACAATCCCGAAAGGAAGTTAGAAGAGATGAACGAAGATTGGAAAAAGAGTTTTAGCTTGAAACCTGGCGTGACGGGATATGCTCAAGCCTATTTCAGAAACTCTATCACAAACGAGGAAAAATTTCATTGGGATGCCTATTATGCTGATCATGTCACCTTTTGGATGGATATTAAAATCCTTTCTCAAACCGTGTGGTCGGTTATCGCCAGAAAAAACATCAACACGGAACAAAGCTATAATAAATAATGAAACGACTAATGATTGTTGGCGCTTCGGTGCTACAACTGCCAGCCATTCTTAAAGCTAAGGAAATGGGATTATGTGTGGCTGTAGTGGATTTCAATCCGCAGGCCATTGGCATACAATATGCCGATAAGTATTACAATGCATCGACGATGGACGAGGATGCTGTGCTTGCGGCAGCTGAAGATTACAAGCCAGACGGCATCATGACGTTGGCAACGGATATGCCAATGCGTGGAGTGGCAAGAGTATCCGAAAAGTTAGGGTTACACAGCATTTCATACGACACCGCAATCAAAGCTACTGATAAGTTCGAGATGATCAAGGCTTTTAAAGCCTATGATGTGGCTTCGCCTTGGTTTGTTACGGTGGATTCGTTAGAGGAGTTGAAAGCACTTGAAAATCAGTTGTCCTATCCATGCATCATGAAGCCTACCGACAATGCCGGCAGCCATGGTGTGGTGTTGGCGCATGGTTTTGAGGATTTGTTGCAATCTTATGAATACAGCCATGCTTCGGCACGTCATGGTCGGGTGATTATTGAAGAATATCTGCAAGGCGATGAAGTCAGTGTTGAGGTGATGGTAGTTGATGGTAAAGCCAACGTTCTGCAAATCACCGACAAGCTGACCACGGGAGCACCTCATTTCGTGGAGATGGGACATAGTCAGCCGTCTCGTCATCCTCTGGAGACACAAAAAGCCATCAAAAATTTAGCAATACATGCTTGCCAAGCAGTCGGTATCGACCAAGGTCCAGCCCATGTGGAGATGATGGTAACGAAACATGGTCCTGTGATGATAGAGTTGGGCGCTCGTATGGGTGGTGATAATATAACAACTTCTTTAGTGCCTCTTTCAACAGGCATTGATATGGTCAAGGCTACCATTGATGTGGCCTTGGGCAACCAACCTGATATTCAGCCTAAATGGTATCTTGGTGCTGCTATTCGCTATATGGATGCACCAGAAGGCATCATTAGGTCCATTTCGGGAGTAGAGGAAGCCAAGCAAGTGGAAGGTGTACGGCAAATCATCATGACTAAAGCCGTAGGCGACCTGTCCACACCCATACATTGTAGCAATGACCGTATCGGCTCGGTCATCGCACAATCTGCTACAGCTGAAGAAGCAGTAAAAACGTGTGAAAAAGCGTTAAGAACATTGAGAATAACAATAAAAAATCAATAAAACATGAATCAATCAGTTTTAGGCTTATACTTTGAAGAGTTCGAAGTTGGTTCGGAAATAAAACATGCACTCTCCAAAACCATTTTCGAAAGTGACAACAACTTCTTTAGTTTGATGACGATGAACCACCATCCCGTTCACACCAATGTAGACTATGCAAGCCGTAATCAGCATGGTCAAGTATTGGTGGTGGGTACGCTTGTGTTTTCACTTGTGGTAGGTATGACAGTGCCTGATGTGAGCGGTAAGGCTATTGCTAATCTTGGTTATGAAAGTATCAAACATCTGGCTCCGACTTTTGTTGGTGACACCATCTATGCCCGTACCAAGATTTTGGACAAACGTGAATCACAGTCAAAAAACGACCGTGGTATCGTTTATGTCGAAACCGTTGGTTACAACCAACGTGGCGAAGATGTCATCTCTTTCCGTCGAAATGTATTAGTAAAAAAACAAAATCCATCATGAATACCGAATTTTTAACCCGTAGCCTGATGTTTGTGCCTGCTCACAACGACAGGCTAATGCAAAGTGCATCGCGCAGCAATGCCGATATACTTTTACTCGACATCGAGGACAGTGTTCAACCCGTGGAAAACAAGCAGGTGGCACGCGACAAGATTGTACAGTATGTTCGTGAAGGTTATTTCAAAAACCGGATTCTGTTTCCTCGTATTAATGACCGCGAGAGTGGTCATTTATTGAAGGACGTTTATCAACTGGCTATTGAAGGTGTTACAGGTTTTATGTACCCCAAAGCCCGCCGAGGTGAAGACATTTACTTCATTGGTAAACTGCTTGAAACCATTGAATACGACAAAGGTTTTGCCCCAGGCACATTCAAACTTATCCCTCTGATTGAGACAACAGGGGCTGTGATGAACATCCAAGACATTTGTAATGCTAGTCCTCGTGTGGTTGCCGTGGCTTTCGGTTGTGAAGACTATGTGACCGACCTTGAAGGCAAGCATGATATTGAGGGTCAAAGTATTTTCTTTGCCCGTAATATGATTGTGAACGGAGCTCACAATTGCGGTGTTGCAGCTATTGACACAGTTCATATTCGTGTCCACGATCTTGAGGATTTGGAGCATAACCTTATTCTTAGCAAGAAACTTGGTTTTGATGGCATGCTTATCCTTAATCCCAAGGAGTTGCCTCTCTGCCACCGCTATTATTCTCCTTCTCCCGAAGAAGTAGAATGGGCTAAAGAAATGGTTCAACTATCAGAAGCTGCCATCAGTGAAGGTAAAGGTGTGGCAGTGAAGGATAACAAATTTATAGGTCCTCCGATGCTAAAGATGGCAAATGAAATAATTAGAAAAAACAAAATGATAAACGGATATGAGTAAAAAAGTATTGATTTTAGGTGGTGAAGGGAATGGCGGTGTAATTGCAAATGCCATCCTTGACGCAAATAAAAGAGGAAATAATGAATGGGTTGTTGTGGGTTATCTCAATGATGGGGTACCTGTTGGAACAATCATCGACTCTTTTCCAGTTGTGGGAACGATAAAAAACGATTTGGAGAAATATGTTAAAGAAGGTTATTATTTCATTATTGCTATTTTGAGACTTGATGGTGTAGAAGAACGAATTAAGTTGATAGAAGAGCTTCCTATACCCAATGAACAACTGGCAACTTTTGTTCACCCAACCGCGTATATTGCCCCAAATGTCGAACTTGGACCTGGTTGTGTGATTATGCCTATGGTGGCCATCTCCTCCAATACTAAGTTAGGGAAAGGATGTATTGCCATGGTTTGCTCAACCATCGGCCACGACAATGTGATAGGTGATTTTTGCCATATTGCTGCACAAGCTTGTGTTGGAGCTTTCCTTAATATTGGCAAGGGTGTGCATATCGGCCTGAATTCAACCATTAGGGAGCATATCACCATTGCCGATTATGCAACTCTTGGTATGGGTGCTGTTTTAACCAAGAATATTGGTTTTAAAGAAATATGGGCAGGTATGCCTGCAAAGTTTTTAAGAATGGCTGAGTAAAATGAAAATACTGTTTCTACCAGCATATTATTTTCCTGAAACCGCTGCAAGTTCCTATCTGGGCGACAATATCAGGGAAGCATTGTGCAAAGAGAAGATAAGCATAGAATTGTATGCGCCAACTCCAACACGTGGTATTTCTGCTGAAGAAAGAAATAAATACAAAAAACTAAAACGGGAAAGTCTATTTGATGGTTATCTGAACATACATCGTTTCTCACTCTATGCTGAGGGAAAGACTCCAGTGCTTCGTGCTTTGCGTTACACCCTATGTTGGATAAAACAGTTCAACCGTGGCTTGTTTGCTAAGGATATTGATTGCATCTATTTGGCTTCAACGCCCCCCATACAAGGCGTGCTGGGCGGTATGCTGAGTAAGCTGAAAAGGGTTCCTTTCGTTTATAACCTTCAAGACGTCTTCCCCGATTCCCTTGTAGGCACAGGCATGACCCGTAAAGGCTCTTTGCTCTGGAAAATCGGTCGCCGTATAGAGAACTTCACCTACCGCAATGCAGATAAGATCATCGTTATCTCTCAAGACTTCAAGCGTAACATCATGGCGAAAGGCGTTCCGGAAGAGAAGATCGAAGTTGTTTATAACTGGGTGGACGAAAATGCCATCACCCCTGTGAAAGATGAAGAAAACGAGCTGTTTGAGGAGTTCGGCATCAGCAGGGACAAGTTCAGGGTGGTGTATGCGGGCAATCTAGGCAATGCACAGAACATCGAAATCATCGTCAATGCTGCACGAAGGCTTAAAGACAATAAACAAATTGAGTTTATCATCTTTGGCAAAGGCGGTTTGGAGGATGAAATCAAGGCCACCAAGGCCAAGGAGCAACTGGACAATCTGAAGATTTTGCCTTTGCAGCCTTACGAGCGGGTGGCCAAAGTGTATGGCTTGGGCAATATGTGCATCGTGGCTTGCAAGCCAGGGCTTGGTGGAGCGGCCATGCCGAGCAAGACTTGGAGCATTATGTCAAGTGGTCGTGCTGTGCTGGCTAATTTCGATGAGGGGGAGCTGAAGGAGATAGTGGAAGGCGGCCCTTCGACAGGCTCAGGGACCGCAAGACCTTGTGGGGTGTTCACTAAAGCTGGGGATTTGGAGGGGTTTGTGGCTGCTATTGAAGAGTTGTCGCAGCATCCTGAGCGCTGTGCCGAGATGGGCAGGAATGGTCGGCAGTTTATTTTGGAGAACCTTACGCGGGAGGTGGGGACTCGGAAGTATGTGGAGGTGATAAAGGGGGTGGTTAATAAATAGTTTAGAGTTGAGAGTGTATAGTTTAGAGTAGTTGGAAGTGTAGAGTTTTTAGTTAAACATCGAAAGACTCGAAAGATACGAAAAGAGAATTGACGAAAGATTGGTGTCAAATTACATGGGAATTATTGTATGTGGAGGTGATTAAAGCGTTGGTTAAGGAATAGTTTAGAGTAGTTGGAAGTGTAGAGTTTTGTAGTTAAACATCGAAAGACACGAAAGATACGAAAATAGAATTGATGAAAGATTGGTGTCAAATTACGTGGGAATTATTGTATGTGGAGATGATTAAAGTGGTAGTTAAGGAATAGTTTAGAGTTTAGAGTGTAGAGTAGTTGGAAGTGTAGAGTTTTGTAGTTAAACATCGAAAGACACGAAAGATACGAAAAGAGAATTGATGAAAGATTGGTGTCAAATAACATGGTAATTATTGTTAAGATAGCTGGGAAAACAATATCCGGAACGCTGTGCGGAGATGGGCAGGAATGGACGGCGGTTTTTTTGGAGAACCTTACGCGGGAGGGGTGAATGTAATCAAGAGCGTGACGCGATAATATCGAAAAACGTGTATAAGGAACATCTGTAATGTTTTTGATATTATTTCGGCTTCTGAATGGAATAATATTTGTAAATTTGCAACACATATTAGTGCATGGTTTTAAACTTAAAGAATTGAAGACGTGAAGTTTTTTGCGATCACATACGATTTGAGACACCCTGGAAGGAAATACGACGAGTTGTATGACGGTATTAAAAAGATGGCTGGTGATGGTAATTGGCAGCACCCGATGGAGTCGTTTTGGGTGATGGCAATATCTGACTTTTCGGCTAAGAAAACTGAGACCATGTACGAATCTCTTAGGCAGTTCATAGATGATAACGACAGTCTGTTCATTACGAGGATAGACAACACTGAACATCAAGGCTGGATGCCCAAGAATTTCTGGAACTGGTTTAAAGAAAAAAGAGGACAACAATGATAGAGTCTGTATCACTTCAGAATTTCAAGTGCTTTTCTGAAAAGAAAGACATCAAGTTGGCCAAAATCACCATATTGTATGGTCACAATGGTCGTGGTAAGTCATCACTGTCGCAGGCTTTGCTTCTTATAGGGCAATCCATGAAAGAGCGTAACGACTTGGATCAGTTGAGTATCGTAGGAAAACAAGTGGAACTGGATACCTTTGCTGATATCAAGACTGCTGGTAGCGAACAGGAAGAAATAAAGTTTTGGATAGATACCGATAAGGAAACGGTGGAAATGGGCTTTTCTTCGTTTGCTGACAAACCACAGTTGGGCCGATTATCAACCTTATTCTATAATGGCGAAGACAGGTTTGTAGTGCAGACGACACAAGCTACGGAGGCAACTGCCGAAGGCGGTAAAGTGGCGTTCTCAACGTCTGATATCAGCGTGTTGCAACAGTTGAAGAGTATCGTTTATATATCAGCAGGACGTTTAGGCCCTGTAAATGATGTGACGCGAAACGATTCGCTTCCACCAAACAATATTGGTACAAAGGGAGAGAACCTGTTGAATGCACTTTCGCACCAGACCCCCGAATTTGTTGACTATGTGGGACAATGGCTCTCAAGGATTTTGAATGGAGCCGCCATGAAGATAGTTGACCCCAAGGCTACGAGGCTGGAACTGATGCTTAATTCGCGTGACGGTGAACAACTGTTTCATCCTGTGAATGTGGGTTTTGGTTACAGCTATGTCTTGCCAGTTATCGTAGGTACACTGTTGGCCGAAAAGGGTAGCGTTGTCATTATCGAGAACCCGGAAGCCCACTTGCATCCTGGGGCACAGTCGCGCATTATGGAATTCCTGATTGAGCAGTCGATAAATAGGGACTTGCAGCTGATTATTGAGACCCATAGTGACCACGTGGTGAACGGTATGCGTATCTCTATGAAGAAAGGTACGCTGAAGCCGACTGACAGCATCATACAGCATTTTGCTTATACGGATAAGGAAATAGCTCCAGAGATTACCCTCATCACGTGCGATTCTAAAGGTAATCTGAGCGATTATCCTGATGACTTTCAGGATGAGTGGACGGCGCAAATGTTGGAGTTAGTATGAAGTCTTTTGCCTGTTTCAATGAACTGTCGATGCAGCCGTTGTGTACCTCTGAAGCGAGTGCAGAGCTAAGGGTGCGTAACTTTCTCGTTATGGTAAAGGAGGTGCGTAAGCACACACACATCACCAAGGTTCGGCATGCTGGGGATATGACCACTATCCAGTTGACTCCTACAATGACCCTGCAGGACTACCTGAATGCGCATACAAAGCAGCCCGTTGTAATGGCCCTCCTTGGACTCTTTACCCAACCTCAGGTAGATATGGATGATGACATCTCGCTCCAGAGTTATTTTGACACATCGGCAGAGGTGACAATGAGTGACAATACTGTGACTCAGGCTGACGGTTTCAATGCCGCCTATTGCCAGAATACCTTCTGTGTGGGCTTTGAGTCGTGCGCTACGTGGCAGAGTGACTTTTTCGAATTGTCTGTGACTTCAAACGGTAAGAAGAAAAATGTGAGCTGGGCATGCATATCATCACCGCTTGTGTATAGCTCAGAAAAAGAACACGCACATCGTAAGCCTGCTTTTGACCAATGGCTGCAAGAGAGAAATGTGAAATTGGTTGAGAGCGCTATGCTGCCTGAGCAAAAACCAGTTGACGTGGAAGGTGATCATGGCCAGTGTGAGTTGAAAGAGCATGCGAAATTGCTTAACCGCAACCCATACGTGGAAGGTGCGGTGACATCGCTTCCCTTTAAGCCACATTATCGTGAGTATGTTTTGAAGATTTATGACAATGGCTTTATAGATATTGTGCTATGTTGGGAGGATGTCGGTTACAGCATGCGTGTGAAGACTACAGGACGCAATGTGGCTGAGACCAAAGAAATTGCTAAGATTCTGAGAGAGAAATTCGGAATGAGGAAATAAGACATCTATCTTGATTTCCATTGTGGGAACAGGCCTCTTCAAAAGATGGCTTGCGGTGGAAAATAGGCCGTGTTATTGAAGAGTTGTCGCAACAATCGGAACTGTGCGCTGAGATGGGGCAGAATGGTCGGCAGTTTATCTTGGAGAACCTTACCCGCGAGGTGGGTACGCGGAAGTATGTGGAGGTGATAAAGTCGGTGGTAGCACAGTAGTATGGTTCATGACGCTCCGACTATAGCATATTCATCAACGATGTCGTCGGAAATGTAATTGCCGCGTTATCTCAAAAGAACAGAAAGCCAACCTTATGAAAGAGAAGCTGAGCAACATTTGGCATGATCCGGTGTGGAGCAAAGTGATAGCGGCAGTTATCGTTGCGTTGGGCGGGTTGCTTGTTTCGGCTATAAAGAGTTTGTGCTCACAAGAGTCGTTCGGTACGGCATTGCTCAATGTTTTAAGTTTCAAAGTGAGTGTTTGGATCGTTTTATCTGTCATTTTTATTGTGGTTCTTGGTGTGGCATTGCTCAAGAAACATGCACACAAGCCAACCCCTCCGTTTGTTACCGAATTCACATCGGGTATATATCAGAAACAGCAATGGCAATGGAGATGGAGATGGGACGATGAAGAGCGTTGCTACTACATATATGACTTAAGTGTTAAGTGCCCCAAATGTAAGACAGGCTTGCTTACTATCAGTTTCGACAACTATCAGTGCGGGAAGTGCGGTGCCGAGTTTGATGCACTTAGAATCGATTACGATGGGGTGAAAAAGCAGATTCTGGCAGATGCACGTAACGCTTACCCTCATTTTAAGGATAGCGTTAGTGATATGTGGATGGTTTAAAGAACTCTTCTAAGAAGAGTCAAAAGAAAACTTTTTCGTGAATGATACGGGGGTTCAGGGAAATAATGATAGTGTATTTCAAAGGCGGTTTGGCTTTTTTTTCTACTTTTGCAAACGCTCATTACTAAGTCAACAACAACAATGCAACAAATAGAAATAAGGAACTTTGGGCCTATTGGTGAAGGTTATGGTGGGATGATGCCAGTATACCCCATTACTTTTTTTTGTGGCAACCAAGGGGCTGGCAAAAGCACCGTCGCAAAACTTATCTCCACATTCAGTTGGATGGAGAAAGGTCTTGTGCGCGGCGACCTTTCCCTCAATAAAAAAACCGAAAGCGCGGCTTTCTTTCGTCAACAATGTGAGTTCCATAGGATTCAGAATTATTTCAAGCCTGAAACTATTATCCATTTTGCGGGAACACGCTACAATTTTCACTACGAATCAGAGTCCTTTTCAATAGAAGCCGTTTCTGATACAGCAGATTATCCGATGCCCAAAATCATGTATGTGCCCGCCGAGCGTAATTTTCTCACAGTGGTGGAGCACCCCGATCTGTTGAAGGAAATCCCACAGTCGCTGTTTGTGCTTTTCTCGGAATATGACAAGGCCCGTCGGTCAATGCTTGGTAGAATACGACTTCCCATCGATGGATTCGTGTTCCAATACGACAAGCTGAACAATGTCACATGGCTCACGGGCGATGGCTTCAAAGTGCGTACCTCTGAGGCAGCTAGCGGTTTCCAATCATTGATTCCGTTGTCTTTGGTGACACTTTATGATTCTGCCCTTGTGAAATCAGGCAACCAAGTTGCTCCCAACCTTCAAGTCACCAATGCCATCGAAAAACGTATTGCCGATATTCTTGCCGACAATTCCATTGACGAGAAAATGCGTCGGCTGCTCCTCGCCCAACAAGCCTCTTTACTGACATACGGTAAATTCATCAATATTGTTGAAGAGCCTGAGCAAAACCTTTATCCGGCATCGCAGCGAAGCGTATTGTATGATTTGTTTGCAGCATACAACTTGACCACCGGTAATCAATTGATCATTACAACCCATAGCCCTTATTTGATTGATTACACTACACTTGCGGTCAAAGCGATGTCAATAAATCCAAAGAATCAAGAACAAATTGATCGCTTGGAACAAATTGTGCCCCACAACTCTCGCATAAATGGTGCCGACGTTTGCGTCTATCAAATCGAAGACGGCAAAATAACACCACTTGAGAGGTACGACGACATGCCTTCTGACAACAACATGCTGAACCGTGAGTTGAACGACACAAATGAAGTGTTCGCACAGCTGCTTGAAATGGAAGATATGTGATGGTGCAGGTTAACTTTTTTGACAAGGCTTACTTTACCGAGACAGCAAGGGACGACGAGGACTTCCGCATTTTTGATCCCAGCAATGGTCAGCCTGCCCATACAACTAATGGCAATGAGTATCAGGCAATTGTCAAAAATCCCAAGAGACATGTCTTGCTGTTTGTGCCTATAGACCACAATATGGATATTCGTCAAGCCGACGGTAATTTGGAAAGCACTTGCGATGGTATGTTGTTTGAGGGGAAGGAATACCTTGCATTCGTGGAACTTAAGGATGTTGCATCAAGTTGGGTGACTGAAGCTGTTGGGCAGCTAATCAACACTATCATGTTGTTTAAAATGAACCACTATTTCGAGGATTTTAAACGACGATATGCCTATGCTGCCAACCGCCAGCACCCGGTTTTCCATTATTCGTTGAAAGAAACTATGCAGCAGTTTAAAAAAGATACCAGTTTTAATCTTCGTATTTCGAACACAATAGAAGTCAATTATTGATTTGTGTCATGAAACGCCTTTTCGCTATTATCGCTAGTGGCCTTGGTATAGAGAATTAACGAACCATTAGTGGACAATTGGTGATAACTTACGTTAAATTAAAGAAATGTTTTATCGTCTATATAAATGAACTTAATACTTAGAAACATACCCTTTTCGCCTCCTGATATGTCGGAAGCGGAAGCTAAATTGGCCTCGGAAGCCATATTAAGTGGTTGGATTACCACCGGCCCCAAGACCAAGGAATTCGAACGGCAGATTGCCGCTTATATTGGAACCAACAAGGCTGTTTGCCTCAACTCGGCCACAGCTGCCATGGAGATGGCTCTGCGGCTCATCGGCGTGGGACCCGAGGATGAGGTCATCGTGCCGGCTTATACCTATACCGCCTCGGCATCGGTGACCCAACATGTGGGCTGCAAGCTCGTGTTGGTCGATTCACAGCCTGATTGCGTGGAGATGGACTACGACAAGCTTGCCGACGCCATCACGGAACGCACCAAGGTGATTTGCCCCGTGGACTTAGGCGGCATCGTGTGCGATTTCGACAAGGTGTTTTCTGTGGTAGAGGCCAAGAAGCATCTGTTCCATCCTGCCAATGAGATCCAGAAACGCATCGGCCGCATCATCGTGGCTGCCGACGACGCCCATGCCTTCGGCGCCCAATGGCACGGCAAGATGGCGGGTGCCATCGCTGACTTCTCTTCGTTCAGCTTCCATGCCGTGAAAAACCTGACCACTGCAGAAGGAGGTGCCTTGGTGTGGAACCTGCCGTTTGGCGAAGAGCCTGTGACGTATGATGCCTGGACTACCGTGCCGCCCATTGAGGGTGAAACATGGAATGCCTTCTTGTATCGCTTGAGTCAACTCTATTCGCTCCATGGTCAAAATAAGGATGCCTTGGCCAAGACCCAATTGGGTTCGTGGGAGTATGATGTAATTGGCCCATGGTACAAGTGCAACATGACCGACATCATGGCGGGCATCGGCTTGGCGCAGCTGAGCCGCTATCAAGGGATGTTGGAACGCCGCCGCCAGATCATCGGAGTGTATGACAATGCCTTGAAAGACTTACCTGTGGCAGTGCTCAACCACTATGGTTCCAACTTTGCAGGTAGCGGTCACTTGTATCTCACCCGTCTCCTCGGTCGAACCGACCAAGAGCGTCGCGAGGTCATCGTGAAGATGGCCGAGCGTGGCATCGCCTGCAACGTGCACTACAAGCCTCTTCCGATGATGACGGCTTATAAGGCGCTTGGTTTTGACATCAAAGATTTCCCGAATGCCTATCATCTCTTCGAGAACGAGGTGACGTTACCTTTGCATACAAGACTTACTGATGAAGATGTGGAGTATGTGATTGGGAATTATGTGGATATAATTGTTGGATAGTATTATGCGTGATCGAATTTATCTTTGCCTCGCCAAAATGAGCGAAGCAGGTCTTGAACAGAAATACATCAAGGAAGCCTTCGACACCAATTGGGTGGCGCCGCTCGGGCCGAATGTGGATGAGTTCGAGAAGGATTTGGAGGCATTTGTGGGCAACAATAAAAACATTGCGGCATTGTCGTCCTGCACCGCTGCTCTTCATTTGGCATTGATGTTGCTGGGTGTAGGCAAGGACGAAGAGGTGTTGAGCCAGTCGTTTTCATTCTGCGCCTCGTCCAATCCCATCACTTATTGTGGTGCCAAGCCTGTCTTTGTCGACAGCGAGAAGGACACCTGGAACATGGATCCCTTCCTGTTGGAACAAGCCATCAAAGACCGCATGGCCAAGACGGGCTGCAAGCCCAAGGCTATCATCGTTGTCGACCTTTACGGCATGCCCGCCAATTGGGAGGCCATTGAGGAAATCAGCTGCCGCTATGGGATACCTGTGATAGAGGATGCCGCCAATGCAATGGGATCATGCTACAAAGGTAGGCCCTGCGGCACTTTTGGCACGCTGGCTACCTTCTCCTTCAACGGCAACAAGATCATCACCACCAGCGGGGGAGGAGCCATCATCTGTCCCGATGAGGCCACCAAGCAAAGGGCCATCTTCCTCGCTACCCAAGCCCGCGAGAACGCACTGCATTACCAACATGAGGTGATTGGCTACAACTACCGTATGAGTAATATCTGCGCTGGCATAGGAAGAGGGCAGATGACAGTGCTGCAAGAACATATCGAGCGTCACAAGCACGTCCATCAGCTGTATGTTGAGCTGCTGGATGGAGTTTCGGGCGTGCAGTTTTATAGTCAACCGAACGACCCTAGCCCATGTCATTCTCAGGGAGGCTTGTGCGATTGCAAGGAATCTATGGGCGGTGACGGAAAGCATAGATCCCAAGCCACCGCACAGCTAGCCGCAGGGATGACATGCTTTCCTGAGGCCAACAAATACGACAGCAACTATTGGTTGTCCACCGTCACCTTTGGAAAGGGTGTTGACGTAACCGCTCTCTGCAAAGCCCTCAATGCTGCGGGCATTGAAGCCCGTCCGCTATGGAAGCCCATGCACTTACAGCCTGTTTATAAGGATGCTCCGGCCTACTTGAATGGCGTTAGCGAAAACCTGTTCAAGACAGGCCTTTGTCTGCCCAGTGGTCCGTGGGTGACGGACGAGGATGTGCGATACATCGTGGATTGCATTATGAAAAATATGAAATAAACAGAATACAAACAATTAAAACAGAATCGAATACGAACACAAAACAAGAAATCCCAGCTCGTTTGAAGGAATTTATCGAACAAGAAGGGAAATCATGCTCCATGGAAGCCAGCCTGATCACCCCTGAATACGTTCATCGCATGTGGGGTGGAATGGTGGCTTTGGAGGATATTGAGGCTGCGTTTGAGGAGTTGAAGAAATAGGCTGGATTAGTGCTTTGAAGCCTAGTTGATGGGATGCCACGGATGCTGAATATAGAGCTTGACCGCGACACTTATTAGCAGACTCCGCATTGTTTTCCAGTGTATTGGAGTTGAGATATAGGGAACAAATCTTACATAAATCTAATATGAATTTTGAGCGGCCTGCCCTTATCGGAGGGCCGCTGTTGGATATAAAAGACGACTTGGCTGGTTGTCTTGAAGACGTGTGGGAAGAAGGAGTTTGAGGAGTCGAAGGAGCTGAAGGAATTTCCCAAAAGCGGTTGTTGAGAGGATAAAAGGGAATGAAGTCTATACTTCGATGCTTGTTCCTCAGTATGGAAAAATGTTTGCCAAGAATGATTATTTGATGGAGATAAGGTGAAGGGGGATAGGGAAACAAATATTTTATTTTGGGAAGCAAATCTTACATAAATCTATTATTAATCTTTGCTTCGCCTTATCTACGATTGCGGCTGAGCATCGTCTGGAACAAATCTCTATGCGGCCTGTCTTTATCGAACGGCCGCTTTTTGGAAAGAAGCAACTATGGCCGAGGCCTTGCAATTGCTGGGCTTCGTTAACTTAAAGGACTTTGCCAATGCCTGCATCTATCTCTTGAGCGATGCCTCGCGATGGGTTACGGGGAGTTATTTGGTGGTGGATGGGGGGGTATACGACAAGATAACCTATCCCGACAAGGTACGGCTGAATTGCTATTATTATCGGCATTATTCTTTTGTCAAAGATATTCAGATAATATTTTGTACGGTGCTGGGGAAGAAGATGGAATATGCTGGGGAGGTGATTTAGGGAAGCAAATCTTCCGTGAATCATTTTTGTTTTGAGCGGCCTGTCCTTATGGGGCGGCCGCTTCCCCGCCATGTCGGCCATAGTCCGCGCGCCTGGCCCAGCAGAAAGCGGGAGAAGCCCGGGTGGGGATCTAGATAAAAAGAGCGGGCCTAAACAGGCCTGCTCTTACAGGAAGCGACATTTAATGTCTTTTGTCGCGAGGCGGACACGGATCGTTACCATAGCTGTTTGGGTTTTGAATCTTGCCGTCCTTGCCATGGGGAATAAGTTCGAGACCTTCCTTCTTGGCAAGTTCACGGCTCCAATCCATGGCCTCTGCCTTGGTTTCAAAATGCTTTGAGGCTCTTTCTGCATTTTGTCTCTTAGCATCCCATCCACCTCTACCTTGATTGGGAACAATGTGTATTTCTTTTCTCATACACAATTGAATTAAGAGTTGTATAATGTGCGGTGGCCTCCCGATTCCGCTACGGTGTATAAGGCAACTCGTACCTGTCTACTTCTAAAACTATGCAATTTTGATGCCTGTGGGAAGATAATGACATGTTGTCATAAAAACAATTGTTTTTTGCGTTTTCTCCCCACGGGTATGGCTTTATCACCAGTGATGAAATAATGTGAGCGGCAGGAGAGGTCCCAATTGCCAATTGACGGCCATAGGCTTATATGCTCTCCATCGTAAGTGAGTTTCCATTCCTCTGGGTCAAGAGGGGTGTCTATCCTGTGACCACAACCACAGGCACACAAATGGGCTACCGTTTTGTGTTTGATGCTCACGTAAATCACTTTTTCCTGTAACGTGGCAGGGATGGTGTCTACAAAGACATGTTTATATTTCTTTACTCTCATAGTTATCAATTTCGTTGCAGTTGGTAGTGTAGAACGAACAAGGCTCGTGGCGAATATCGGCATAGAATCCAAGCATCTTTTTCCACCTGATTACTGAAAGGTTGGCTGCCAATGAGTTTAATTCTGCTATCTGAATGTCGGAGGCATACATGTCATTCTCTGCATCTGCGCTGCCCATCACGTCCGAGAGGTGCTGGTAACAATCAGGAGTTCCTAGGGCCACATGTATCATCCCTGATAGTTTACCATCTGGGTTCTGCCCGATACCCATACCTGAATCGATAAACGGGATTCCTTTATCAATCAGATAACCGGCTATCTGGCATTTCGCAGCCACTGAGTCGAGTGAAAGAAACACATAATCAAGCTGGTCAAGTTCGGCAAAATTAGCCGTAGTCACCATCACTGCATGGGCAATGATATCCCTATGCATTTTGTCATACAATGAGGCGTAATAGTCAACTTTCTTTGGCGCTTTTGACAAGTCAGCCATTTTCATGGCACCAGGCGCACGAAAGGCGTTGTGGTTGTTGATTTCGTCTGCATCGAATAGATGTATTTCAGCTACAGGAAGCTTGGCAACCAGATCGAGAATGTACGACCCCGTTCCACCAAGGCCGATGATGCCTATCTTCAATCCCTTGAACTTATCGTACAAGCTGGTGATTCTTGCACGGCTGGCGTTGGTGTCCATATAACGCAAGGGACTTTCGTCAGCTTCTGTTTCAAGAGGTTTGTTGATGAGTTTCCAAGCCTCGGGTTCCAAACAGAGAGCGGGTGCGGCAATGAGGTCAAAATAGTGTTTCACTTTCTCATAATAGTCTGGGTAGTCTCCTGCGGGTGGGAACTCTTCCTTCTCGGCATGGCATGAAAAAAAGAAGTTGCTCTTTATCCCCTTGCAGGTTATCTGTTGACCGTTTCGGTTTACTAAAGAGGGCAAGGGTCTTCCGTTTACATCACAGGGTTCCTCGCCTACCCAGTGAGCCGTGTGGTCACTTGGTCGGATGGTGCGGTCGCCTGTTGAGCAAAGCGGCATGATTAGTATGCCGTCTTTCATTTCATGTGAGGCGTTGAGATAGGGGATGTGATGGATGATCAAACACCCATTAAATATAGTTTTGACCAACGCAATCCCGTTGAAAAAGAAGCTGATTTTTTTGCATCATGCCTGTTGATGCCTCGCAGCTTATTTGCTCCAGAATGTAAAGGCGAGTTTTCATTTGAGAAAATAGATAGTCTAAGTAAACGGTATGGATCAAGTTTGCCCGCCACGGCTTCTCGTTATATGGAATTTGGTTCGTTTCCTATAGCTTTAGTATGTGTAAAAGATAAGAAAATTCAGTATAATCTGTTTTCGAAAGACTTCCCCTATAAAAGGATAAAAACTGATTTTTCAAACAATATTTCTCTTTTGACTTGTCCAGGAGATTATTTTGAAAATGGTGTAGAATGTGAAAATACGGAGATGGTGGATGCCAAGGAATGGTTCTTAACTTATGATAATTTGAATGGAGTTTTGGTTCATGAACATTGCGTTTACCATAAACAGTACGGACAGACATTGAGCATATTATGGTTCGATTAGGTTTTAGGTTTAATAAGATGTTATTTGCTTCATTGTTGTGGAGAAATACTACGAGGAGAAGGTATAGAAATACAAAAAGGAATTGTTCTAAAAGAAAATATACAATTACATAGTGTCTAATATTGAGAATAATTGTATTTTTGCAATCAAAAGGAGGAATTATGCAGGTATTAATGGATAAAAATAGGGAAAAGAAGCGCCAACAAGTAATTAAAAAGTCACTTTCAAGCAGTGAAGACGCTCAAAGGATGTTGAAAAGCGCTGGCATTATTACAAAGCAGGGCAATGTTTCACCTATGTATAGGCCATAGTTGTGAAACAGACTTTATACTCTTCGCGTTCAAATTTATACATAGGCTTTCACGGGTGTGATAAATCCGTGGCAGAGATGATTTTGCACGGAGGTAGTTTAAAGCCAAGCATTAATAGCTATGATTGGCTGGGACACGGGGTTTATTTTTGGGAGAATAATGAACAGCGAGCTTTGCAATTTGCCCAAGAAGCTTCAAAGCGAGCAACATCATCTATCAAAGAACCTTTTGTTGTTGGTGCTGTGATTGATTTGGGCTATTGCTTAGACTTGACAGATATGAGTTGCTTGGCTGAAATTAAGCAATCATACAAAGCTTTAAGGGATGCCCTTGTAAAAGCGGGGAAAGACTTGCCAATCAATAAAAGCATTGATAAAAACGGAGATTTATTACTGAGACATCTTGATTGTGCGGTTATTGAGTACGAACATGCCATCAATGAAATGGCAAAAGTGAAATCTTTCGACTCGGTTAGGGGTGTTTTTGTTGAAGGTGATGATTTATATCCCGGAGGAGGCATTAAAGAAAAAAACCATATCCAAATCTGTGTGCGTAACCCTAACTGCATTAAAGGTTATTTTCTTCCAAGATTGAAAGATGAGAATTATTCGAACCCCGAATAATCGTCGTACATGGTATAATGACAAAAGAGATCTATCCCGACAAGGTTAGGCTGAACTGCTATTATAATCGGAATTATTCCTTAGTCAAGGATATCCGAATGATCTTTTGCACGGTGCTAGGGAGGAAGATGGGGTATGCCGGGGAGGTGATTTAAGAAGTTAATCTTACCTAATCCAAGTCGAAATACAA
This sequence comes from uncultured Bacteroidales bacterium, assembly GCA_900317155.1. Lineage (GTDB taxonomy): Bacteria > Bacteroidota > Bacteroidia > Bacteroidales > F082 > Limimorpha. The sequence continues at coordinate 30,546 of ONFO01000002.1, read as the reverse complement.
CACCATGACCAATATCATATTCGATACCAATGCGGCTCGTGATTTTGTGGCAGGTGTACAGCTTGAAGAATTGGAGGAGTATGCCCGTGATATGGCGGGATTGTTTGAGGATTCGGAGATAAAACTAAACGTTTCGCCTGTTGTTATACAGGAGTTGTTGTATCATCTGGTCGATTCCGACGACAGGGACTTCTCCGTTTCATTCAAGGCCATCAAAGCCATGATGCTCGTGCAGGAACATCAGCGCAAAGACGGGGTTCATGAGATGATGTCGCCAGCGGAGCTCTTAATTGCCCATGAAATCTACCACATGCGCTCAGAAAGTCGCGAGCTTATGTATTCGCAACTGATGAGTATCGCTAATACGATAGCTCATGGAGGTATCGAAGACATTCCAGACCTGCACACCATCGACGGAGGCACGGTGAAAACATACGTGGATGACATTGAAAATGGTTTCGTCGAACAGATAAGGGAGGTTTGCAAGTCAATGGTGATTTTGGCTCAACACAACAATCTCACTTTCGAAGAAGAGCTTCAAACTCCGGAAGCCGAAAGTGTTCTTGTAACCTATTTTTCGAGGACCACCTATAATCTTTTGATGAACGAAGGTAAGCTACCTGACTATCACCAGTTCTTGCCAAATTTTGTACCCTACTCTCCAGAAGCGGAAAGAAAGATGCGGGAATTCCATCGTTTTATGGATGAAAGCAACAAAGAAATCATAAGAAGATACCCGGCTTTTCTAAAGCTTGTCAAAGAGGTCGTGAGACGAATCCATCAAAGCGGCAACCAGATTTCGGACGACAAGCTTAAGAACTACATTTGGGACATCTCCCTAATGTTCCATGTGAACGACCATACCGTAAACCAACAGCCTTTTCGGTTCGTCACTTCCGACAAGACGATGCTCCTCGCCTCAGGTGCGTTTCACGACAGCCAAAACGTGATGAATTATGCCGAGTTTAAGAATTGGATTCTTGGATAGGCCCGCGATGACATGCCTACTAAACCTTAATAACCCTAAACTCTAAAATATAGGTAATTAAACAAACATAAACCATGAGTGTATTTAAAGACAAAACCCTCCTCATTACAGGAGGCACCGGCAGCTTCGGCAACGCCGTGCTGAACCGCTTTCTCAGAACTGACATCGGCGAAATCCGCATCTTCAGCCGCGACGAGAAGAAACAAGACGACATGCGCCACGACTTCCAGGCTCGCATGCCTGAAGTTGCCAACAAAATCAAATTCTACATCGGCGACGTGCGCAACAAGAGCACACTGAAGTATGCCATGATGGGGGTGGATTATGTGTTTCATGCCGCAGCATTGAAGCAAGTGCCCTCGTGCGAGTTCTTCCCCATGGAGGCCGTGAAGACCAACGTCATCGGCACGGACAATGTCCTCGATGCCGCCATCACCGCTGGCGTGAAGTGCGTCATCTGCCTCTCCACCGACAAGGCGGCTTATCCCATCAATGCGATGGGCATTACCAAGGCCGTCGAGGAAAAGATTGCCGTGGCCAAGAGCCGCCTCTCGGGCAACACCAAGATTTGCTGTACCCGCTACGGCAATGTGATGTGCAGCCGCGGCTCGGTCATCCCGCTGTGGATCGACCAAATTCGCAAAGGCAACCCCATCACCCTTACCGAACCCAGCATGACCCGTTTCATCATGTCGCTGGAAGAAGCGGTAGATCTCGTTCTTTTCGCTTTTGAGCATGGCAAGAACGGTGATATCATGGTACAGAAAGCGCCTGCTTGCACCATGCAGACACAAGCCGAGGCTGTTTGTGAGTTGTTTGGTGGCAAAAAGGAAGACATCAAAATCATTGGCATACGTCACGGCGAAAAGATGTATGAGACGCTGCTCACCAAGGAAGAAGCGGCAAAGACCATCGACATGGGCAATTTCTATGCCGTGCCAGCCGATAACCGCGATCTTAACTACGACAAGTTCTTCAAGGAAGGCGATGTCAAGCGAGCCACCATCGACGAGTTCAACAGTAATAACACCTATCGACTCAATCTCGAAGAGACCAAGGCTAAGATTGCTTCGTTAGAGTATATCCAGAATGAATTGAATGGTGTTCCAAACATCGTAAAGTGATATTATAATAGAACATCGAAAGACGCGAATTACCCCGAAAATCGATACCCTTTCGGGACATTTTGGGTGTTTCGTTGTTTAAAATGAATTGAATGGTGTTCCCAAACATCGTAAAGTGATATTATATTAGAACATCGAAAGACGCGAATTACCCCGAAAATCGATACCCTTTCGGGACATTTTGGGTGTTTCGTTGTTTAAAATGATTTGAATGGGTCCCAAACATCGTAAAATGATATTATAATAGAACATCGAAAGACGCGAATTACCCCGAAAATCGATACCCTTTCGGGACATTTTGGGTGTTTCGTTGTTAAATAAAGGAAAGGAACTTAATGAAGATTTTAGTTACTGGAGCGAAAGGCTTCGTTGGTCGCAATCTCTGCGCCTCATTGAAGAACATACAAGAAGGAAAAGACAGAAGATTCCCCGAGCTGAAGATTGAGGAAATCTTCGAGTACGACCTGGGCAACACAGAAGAAGAGTTGGACAAATGGTGCGCCGACTGCGACTTCGTGTTCAACCTCGCCGGCGTCAACCGCCCGCAGAACCAAGAGGAGTTCATGCAAGGCAACTTCGGCTTTGCCAGCACGCTGCTCGACACCTTGAAGAAACACAACAACCGTTGTCCCGTGATGCTTAGCTCATCCCAACAAGCTTCGCTTACGGGCCGCTTCGGCAATTCGGAATATGGCCGTAGCAAAAAAGCGGGTGAGGAATTATTCCTTAATTACGAACGGGGTTTTTTGAACATCGAAAAACCCGAAAAAAACGAAAAGAGTTTGCATCCAAGGGTTTTGATTTATAGGTTCCCAAATCTGTTTGGCAAGTGGTGCAGGCCTAACTACAACTCGGCCGTGGCCACTTTCTGCAATAACATCGCCAACGACCTGCCTATCACTGTCAACGACCCGAGCGTAGAGCTGGAGCTGCTCTACATCGACGACTTGGTGGACGAGATGATAGCCGCCCTTCAAGGCAAGGAGCACCGCTGCGACTTCGATGGTCTGGGTGTGTTCCCGATGGAGAAAGGACCATATTGCTACTGTCCCGTCACGCATCACGTGAAGTTGGGCGAAATCGTAGACCTGCTCTATCGTTTCGCAGAACAGCCTAAGACGCTGACCATTCCAGAGATTCCCAACGGCAGTTTCGCCAAGAAGCTTTACAGCACCTATCTGAGTTACCTTCCTAAGGAGAAAGTGGCTTTCCCACTGAAGATGAATGTGGACGACCGTGGCTCTTTCACCGAGTTGGTGCATACCCTCAACTGTGGTCAGGTCTCCATCAACATCAGCAAACCTGGCATCACCAAGGGACAGCACTGGCACAACACCAAGTGGGAGTTCTTTATCGTGGTCTCTGGTCACGGCCTAATCCAGGAGCGTAACCTTAACGACCCTGAAGGCAAGGTGATCGAGTTTGAAGTCACAGGCGACAATATCCAATGCATCCACATGCTTCCCGGGTATACGCACAACATCATCAACCTCTCAGAAACGGAGAACCTGGTCACGGTGATGTACTGCAATGAGGTCTTTGACCCTGGTAGACCAGATACATACTTTGATCCGGTATAGTTTATAAACATCGAAAAACACGAATTACCCCGAAAAAAACTTTTCGTGCACTTTCGAGTATTTCGTTGTTAAAAATATACAGTTCTGATGTAACAAACAAGTAAATATGAGTGAAGTATTATATCCCAATGAGTCCTATAAGATTGTGGGTGCAGTTTATGAGGTCCACAAGCATTTGGGCCCAGGTTTGCTTGAAAAAGTATATCAAGAAGCATTAGAACAAGAATTTTTATTGCAGGGAATACCTTTCGAAAGAGAGAAAGAGTATGAAGTAGTTTATAAAGGAAAGGTTTTAGATCAAAAGTATATTGCAGATTTTGTTTGCTATGATAAGATAATTGTTGAACTGAAAGCAGTAGAAGAATTGATACCCTTTCATACGGCTCAAGTTCTTAATTATTTAAATATCACAGGACTTCAACTGGGATTACTTGTCAATTTCAATGCCAGAAAAGTTGTACCAAGGAGAATTGTCAGATTTGAAGATTATGAATAAAAGATTATAAAGTGAAATAATAACAACGTATATCACAAAAAGCGAGAGACAGTGACATACTTTTTCGGGTAGTTTCGGGTCTTTCGTTGTTAAAAGAAAAGAATAATAAGATGTTTAAGAATAACGGAAAACTAAAGCTGTTGATTATCGTAGGCACAAGGCCGGAGATTATCCGTCTTGCAGCCGTCATCAACAAATGCCGTCAATACTTTGACTGCATCCTGGCCCATACTGGCCAAAACTACGACTACAACCTCAACGGCGTCTTCTTCAAAGACCTGAAGCTCGCCGACCCCGAGGTCTACATGGATGCCGTCGGCAACGACCTGGGCGAAACCATGGGCAATATCATCGCCAAGAGCTACCAACTCATGGTGGAAATCAAGCCTGACGCAGTGCTTGTCTTGGGCGACACGAACAGCTGCCTCAGCGTCATCGGTGCCAAGCGCCTTCATATCCCCATCTTCCACATGGAAGCCGGCAACCGCTGCAAGGACGAATGCCTGCCCGAGGAGACCAACCGCCGCATCGTCGACATTATCTCCGACGTGAATATGGCTTACAGCGAGCACGCTCGCCGCTACCTCGCCGACTGTGGCCTGCCCAAGGAGCGCACCTACGTCACAGGTAGCCCCATGGCCGAGGTGCTGCACAACAACCTGAAAGAGATTGAAGCCAGCGACATCCACCAACGTTTGGGCTTACAGAAAGGCAAGTACATCCTGCTTTCAGCGCATAGAGAAGAGAACATAGACACGGAGAAGAACTTCATCAGTCTCTTCACCGCCATCAACAAGATGGCCGAGAAGTATGACATGCCCATCCTCTACAGCTGTCACCCCCGCAGCCGCAAGCGTCTTGAGGCCAGTGGCTTCCAGCTCGACCGTCGTGTGATTCAGCATGAACCTCTGGGCTTCCACGACTACAACTGTTTGCAGATGAATGCCTTTGCCGTGGTGAGCGACAGTGGCACCCTCCCAGAGGAGAGTAGTTTCTTCACTAGTGTTGGACATCCTTTCCCGGCGGTGTGCATCCGCACTTCGACCGAACGTCCCGAAGCCTTAGACAAGGGTTGTTTCTTCATCGCAGGTATCGATACCAATAGCCTCCTTCAGGCCGTTGACTGCGCCGTGGAGATGAACCAGAATGGCGACCATGGCATACCCGTACCCGATTACGTGGATGAAAACGTAAGCACCAAGGTGGTGAAGATCATCCAGAGCTATACGGGGATTGTGAACAAGATGGTCTGGCGTAAGTGACATTGAACATCGGAAGAAACAGAAGAAGCGGAAAAAGAACGCCTTCCGATACTTCCGGTTATTCCGATGTAGAAAAGAAAAAAGCATACGATGTTATTGTCTACTGTCATATTAGATGAGCTGACGGTTCAGGCGAAGGCTTCCCCGCGCCTGCGGATGAACTTTGACCTACGTAACAGCCCCAACGACCAAAGCCAGCGCATGCTGAACGCCTTGGAGCCTGGCACGGTGATGCCCATCCATCGGCATCGTCACAGCTCCGAGACCGTGGTGGTGCTACGAGGCAAGGTGAAGTGGGTCTACTACAACGACAAAAAGGAGGTCATGGACACGTTTATCGTGGCCCCTGGCAGCGACCTCGTCGGGTTGAGTGTCCCCATGGGTCAGTGGCATTCCTTGGAGTGTCTCGAGACCGGGACTGTCATCTTTGAGTCAAAGGATGGGGCATTTGAGCCTACGCATCCCGAGGATGTGTTGTCGTAGGGAACAACTTTATTGTGAATCTTTAGCGGCCTGTCCTAATCGGATGGGCCGCTTTTTGGAAAGAAGCAACTATGGCCGAGTCAAAGGGCTTGTATCTGTTAGGTTCTTGGGAACTTTGAACGTTAATTATCGTGTAATTAGCCGTATAATTGGCCATTAAATAATTAATGGATAATTCGTGGCCTATTAACGGTAATTAATGTTGAAATAGGAACACGGATTTATTTGAACACGAATGGACACGAATTAGACGAATGGTAATACGACGAGGAGGCAAAAGGATTTGTGTAGATTCGAGAGATTCGTGTTCGAGATGGTAAGGAAGCAAATCTATCGTAAATCTATCATTAATCTTTGCTTCGCCTTATCTTCGATTGCGGCGGAGCATCGCTGATGGCCAGTCCTTATCGGGCGGCAGTTTACAAAGCAACCATATCAACTTCTGCAAAAAAAATCTGATGTAGTTAAGAGGAAATTGAGATTGTTTTGAGGAAAATATTGATGTTTCTGGCAGTGTTTTTGTTTTTTGTATAATTTTGCAACGAAATAAACACCCACTATGTGCACAAGAACAATCAGGATCAACGACACTTTGATGGAACGCGTGAAGCCTATTTTTCCTAATGACCAGGCATTACAAACATGGCTAGAGGAACAGTTAGAGTCTGCTCTTATTAGGTTTGCTTCACAAAAACGACCAGCTCCACCTTGTTCCTATTCCGATGAGGAGATGTATTCCATCGTCAAGCAACGACTGCAAAGCCTTGAAGAAGGCAGTGCCAAACTCGTGGACGGTGATGAAGTGTTCGCTCAAATCCAATCACGCTATGGCTTTAAGGCATAAATGGCTTGAAGATGCGCAAACGGAACTTAACGAAACCCTTATGTATGTCTTCACGTCAATAATTAACCGCACAACTATTATGTACTCCAAAACGAGAACAGGAGATTAAAGTAAAAAACAAATGCTTTTTGCGGTTGGGAACATTTGAGAATTGAACGTAGGTGATGAAGAGATGAGAACCGTTTGCCGCCAGGCAAACAAAATCCGTGATATCTGTGATATCTGTGTGAGATAAAATGAAGACCGTCCTTATCGGACGGCCTTTGCTTCATGGAACATGTGCTGTTGCGGACAATAGAAATAATGTGTAATTTTGCGGCTTGGAATATAAACACTGGATCTTATGTGCAGGTACAATATTGCAATAGATGATGCCCTGATGGAGGAAGTCAGGCCTCATATTGGTCAGGATACCGCAGTGCAGTCATGGCTCGAGGAACTGCTTCACAATGCTCTGTTAAGTTATGTAGCCCAGTTTGAAGAATCCAATGTATCGGACAATAAAAAGATTGTAGAGCAATTGAAGGCGCTTGAAAACGACCCTGACGGGGTTTTCAAATTGGGTAGTATCTTGAAGCCTTCGAAATATTCTGCAGAAGAACTTCGTGACGAGTATTTAAGCGAAAAGTACGGGTTATGAAGGTGTTGGTAGATTCAAATGTAATTCTTGAGCTGATTCTGCAAAGGGAACAGGTGGAGTTAGCTAATAAAAGCTTGTCTTTGCTTTCACAAGAAAAACATGAGGTTTATTTAACTGTGGGAGGCTTCTATGGCATGCTTTATACTATAGATAACTACCTTCGAAAAGTAATGGAATTGAAGAAGCCGTATAGAGCCCATGCATTACGTTCAATTATGATACAGGTTTTGAATAAGTATCAAGTGGTAGAGCATGACAAGGAGTCGCTTATACGTAGTGTGGAGGATGAGGCTTTTTCTGACCTTGAAGACAGTTGCCAGTATCAGGCGGCTTGTAAGGAAGGATGTACGTTGCTTGTGACCTTTAATATTAGTGATTATAAGGTAAACTATGACGCTCCAGTAAAGGTGGTGACTCCTCAGGAATTGTTGGATTTGTGCATGAAAAAGAAAGTGAAATCCTGATTATTATGTACCCCAAAACAAGAACAGGAGATTACAAATGCTTTTTTCCAGGTGAGAACATTTGAGAACTGAACGTGGGAAATGAAGGGATGAGAACCGTTTGCCGCCAGGCAAACAAAATCCGTGATATCTGTGCTATCTGTGTGAGATAAAATGAAGACTGTACTTATCGGACGGAGTTTTTTGGAAACAAATCTTACATAAATCTTATACAAATCTTTGCTTCGACTTGTCTTCGATTGCGGCGGAGCGTTCTATTGAACAAGTTTTCGGCGGCCTGTCCTTATTGGACGAGGTATTTTGGAAGGCAAATCTTACATAAATCTCATACAAAGGCCGAAGCCTGCGGGAATGCTATGAAAGTCAGCATGGATGGTCATGGGCGTGCGAAGGACAACATCTTAATCGAACGCTTCTGACGGACCATCAAACGCGATTACATTTACCTGAATCCTTGTGATAACGCCATTGATTTGCGGAAAGGAATTGAGAAGTTCATGCAGTATTACAACACTGAACGGTACCATCAGGGCATTGACAACGAAATCCCAGCGCGCAAATATGAAAACAACAAATTATTAATCCGTACCTATGAAGCTGCTCGATGTTTCACTTTAATTACATATCTTTGCGTTCTCAAATAATGGGTACATTATAATGCCGAAGATATTACATACTGCAAGATATACTGGAATCCCATGGGAGATACTGAAAAACGTTGTTCCTGAAGGGTTCTATGTAAAAACACTCGATGAGCTGGACTATGACAGTCTGGTAAATGAGGCTGTGGATGCCGACTACCTGTTGGTCAGCGGCCGTTTGCCAATTGATGAAGGAGTACTCACTGCTGCCACACACCTGAAAATGATTCAGCGCACTGGTGTTGGCACCGAGATGCTAGATGTGGAAGCTATCAGGCAACATGGGATACCCGTCTATGTCAATGCAGGGGTGAATGCCCAAAGTGTAGCTGAGCATACGTTAACGCTGATACTTGCTTGTTTGAAACGACTGCCTCAGATCAACCAGCAAACCCATCAGGGTGTATGGAAGAAGCAACAAGTTGGTGTGACTACTCGTGAGTTGAAAGGCAAAACCGTGGCACTAGTGGGTATGGGGAATATTGGTCGTTTGGTTGCACAGATGCTTCAGCCTTTTGGTGCAAAGGTGGTATATACTGATGTTTTCCGCCAAACAGAGGAAGTGGAATCACGATTGGGTCTGACTTATTATGATAGTTTTGAAGCTATGTTACCTGTAGCCGACATCCTTAGCTTCCATTGTCCATTGACCAAGGAGAACACAGAAATGCTGAACAGCAAAACGCTTTCTATGATAAAGGATGGAGCGATTGTCATCAATACTGCACGGGGCAAACTTATCAACCCTGATGACCTTTACGATGCTTTGCAGTCGGGACATCTTTCATCTGCTGCCTTAGATACACATTATGAAGAACCGATAAAGGATGGTTATAAGTTGGCAGAGTTGGAAAATGTGATACTTACTCCTCATATTGGAGGCTTGTCATACGAAGCATTCCATCAAATGATGGCTGATGCGGTTGAGAATATTGTGGCTTTCGAGGAAGGTCGTTTGGCTGAAATTGAATCGAAGAGGTTGTTTTGATGTAAACAATAATTATCGCGAATTATTCATGAATATTACAGAAGGGTTTATTGAAGGAATTGTTATCAAGTCGCAGTTGATACCTCATCATGTGTTGTTGCAGGCTCGAAAGGTGCTGCTGGATTATCTCGGTGTGTTAGCAGGAGGAACCAGATACCTCGAGGAGGAGCATCCTGATTTGATTACGGCATCCCCAAGTGCTGCTTTTTTGTATGGATTCGCTGCTCATGTACTCGAATTGGACGACGGCCATCGGCATGGGATGATTCATTTGGGTGCTTCCATTGTTTCAGCGATTCTTGATGTTGCAAAGAAAGAAGATTTACAATCCGACGATGTACTTCGTGGCATTGTGATGGGATATGAAGTCGCGGTGCGATGCGCAAGATCTATTCAGCCTGGACACAAGGAGAGGGGGTATCATGTGTCAGGCACTTGCGGAACGATAGGCTCTGCTATGGGTATAGCCTTTGCTTGTGGTTATAACACGGAGCAGATGAAATCGACGTTGGCTTGTGCCGTAAGCAGTGCGGCGGGTGTGTTGGAGATACAGGAACAAGCATCCGAAATGAAACCCTATAATCTGGGTCGTGCTGCATTGGCTGGTGAGGTGGCGGCACAGGTGGGGAAATTAGCTATGCCAGGTCCTGATGACATTCTTGGTGGCAAACGAGGGTTCCTTGCAGCATTAACGGATACACCCAAGCCTGAGCTTCTGACAGATTTCAGCAATAATGATTATGCTATCATGGGCATCTATCAGAAAGTACATGCGGCATGTCGTCATTGTCATCCTGCTATCGATGCAACTATTGATATGCGAAATGATCTCAATCTTCAACCTGATCAAATTGATAGAATTGAAGTGCATACCTATAAGCTGGCTGTTGGAAGCCATGACCATACGCAAATCATGGGTATCAGTTCAGCCAAACTTAGCACGCCATACGCTGTGGCTTTGGCCATCGTGAAAGGTAGTGCAGGATATGCCGACTATAACGAGGCCAATTTGGAGGATGATGCCATCAAGATGCTGACCCACAAGGTTAGTGTAATTGAGGATGAGAACTTGACGGCCCAGTCACCAGCTGTGAGAGGAGCTCGTGTGACTATCTATTTGAAGGACGAGAACATATATGAAGCACCGTGTCTATATCCAAAAGGCGAACCAGAGCATCCACTTACACAAGAAGAGTTGGAAGAAAAGTTCCGTGGACTTGCCATGTATGGCGGTTTGACCCAAAAAGAATGTGACGAGGTGATAGAAGAAATAGGGAAAGAAAAGTTTTCGATTAACAAGATTATGAGTATATGTCAAAAATAATTGAACTGACTACTCCATTAAGCGAAGAGGCCATCAGCCAACTAAAAGTAGGCGATGTGGTAACCATCACAGGCTACATCTACACAGGCCGTGATGCAGTGCTACCAAAAATCGTGAAGGCAGCGGAAGAGGGAACGCTTGACCAATTAGGTATTGACTTGCAGGGTTCCGTTATCTTCCATACGGCTGTCAGTCCTGCTGGTGTTGGACCTACTTCAAGCAACAAAGTGGAGATAGAATGTACCTTTGAGCCGCTTTCGAAACATGGTGTGAAAATGCACCTTGGAAAGGGTGCCATCTCAAAGGAAACCGTAAAGGCTTTGGCTGAAAATAATGCTGTCTTCGCCATCATCCCGCCAGTCACAGCCTTATTGGGCAGTCAGACCGTGGAACAAGAAATCGTTGCCTTTCCTGAGTTGGGAATGGAAGCGTTCAACAGGTTAAAAGTGGTCAAGTATCAGGCTATTATTGCTGCTGCGAAAGGAGAAAGTATCTATGACTAATATAAGAGAAAAAGTGGCCGATTGCCTTGTGAGGGCAGGCTCAACCTTCCGCGAAGACCAGAAAGAAGCCTATCGCAAGGCGATTGCCGATGAAGCGAATGCCCAATCTTGTTGGGTGATGCAACAAGTACTGGACAATGCCATCGTTGCCGAGGAGAGAAGAAGCCCATTGTGCGATGACACGGGCATTCCACATCTCTTCCTTGAAGTGGGAAAGAACCGCTCTGTTTCAGGAGAAATGATGCAAGAAATCATGGAAGGTGTGGAGCTTGGCCTCCGCCAACTTCCTGGTCGCCCGATGGCCATCATGGGCGACGACAACGCCCGTATCGACCAAAGTGGCGGCTTGAACCCCGATTCAGGAGCCTTGAAACCTTCGCCTATCCTCATCAAGCCTATTGACGAAGATGTCATCCGCCTGACCATTCTGATGCTCGGTGGTGGCCCTGCCATCCGTGGCATCACGCAGCGTATCTTCCATAAGCACAATGTGGATGTGGTGATAGAAGAGATTGTTAACCGGGCTACTCCTGCTGTTAGCCAGTTGGGGTGTTCGCCTTGCGTTCTTGCTGTGGGTATCGGACGTTCTCAATTTGAAGCCACGAGCCTGATGATGGAAGCTATGGTTTATGGTGATTTCAGTAAACAGACCGAATTCGAAAAAAAGATAACTGAAAAAGTTAACGAAGCCAACATTGGTCCTCTTGGATTGGGTGGCAAACATAGTGTTTTGGCAACCTTTGCCAAGGTGGGACCGCAACGAGCTAGTGGTGTTAGGATTGTGGCTTTGAGGCCTTGCTGTTGCTTTGAGCCGAGAAGAGCAAGTGTGGATTTGTAAAACACTAAATGTGAAAGGAAAATATGGTTGAGAAAAACTATTTTTATCTGAGATATCATTATTTTTTGCTATTGATATTTGGCATTAGTTTTTTTTCAATTGCTCAGACACCTGTGCGTGTGATGCATGTTCATTATTCTGATGGAGCAGTATCTGATGTGCCAATGAATATTGTGGATAGTATTACTTTTGATTATAACATAGGGAACGATTTATACCCTGAGGTTTCAGATACTATTACAAGTAACGAAGTGTTACAACGTGCTTATTATATGGCTTCGATACAATGGACTCCATTGAGGCCAGTTCCAAAGTCTGGCGGTAATTATTATCCAGCAGGTGTTCTTGTGACAGGTGCGCCATACTCGTCTGTAAAAGAGCTAAACACATATCTTTTTCATGATGTGTCTTATCATACTTTTATGACAGCCGTTCATAGTCCTATGAGTGTTTTGTATACGGAGAATATTAGTCAGTCACCATATCATGGAACAAATTGTGCCACATATTATGGAGGTGTATGCAGTTCTTCGGTAATGTGGGCTTTGGGTTTTAATATGCCATATTCATCAAATCGTATAATTGAGTTAGAAGAAATGGAACGAATAGAACACCAAGTTGTTGATTCATTGAGGATTTGTGATGTGATATGGAAGAGAGGTCATGTCCAAATGATATATAATATTGAATATAGAGATGATACTCTTTATCGTATAAAGACTTTTGAAATGGCTGGGTCTAACGCTCATTTCAATAATTATACAAAGGCACAGTTTTTGAATACTTGGAATTCTAATGGATATGTTGGTTATCGATTTAAAAAGTTGAAGTATTCTTCGGAACCTTTAATACTTCAAGATTGGGACCCAATTGTTTATAATGATTATCTTTGTCCATCAAAAGGTGATAAAGCTGTTTATAGAACAACAGATACCATTGCAATCCATATTTATGACTCGATATATGACCAAATAGTTTTGACAAAAGGAGCTAGCTTGATTGCCTCTGATAATAATAATGGCAATTTGCAATGTTATTATGGCTTGAAATCAGGCGTTTACAGGGTTTTTCTTCAGAGTGATAATGATAAAACAGCAAGTGTCTCCTTTGAAGTTGTTGATACTAACGTGAGTTATGATTGGTGTGATGATGGAGAAAACTTAAGAATATACTTTAACTCCTCGGCTAAACCTGAATATGCATCACTATGTTATCTTTCAGGAGGTTCAGGAAGAAGTATTCCTATTTCAGAAATGGATATATGGCGTGGATATATCATAGTACCTCGTTTGGAGACCGAGTTGGATTATTATTGTAAAGTGAAATTCAAGGGCGAATATGGTACGATAATTAATGAACCAATTAAAGTTGAACCATTTGAGTCAAAAGAGTGAGTGATGATAATAAGAGATGCGGCAAATTGTGCGCCCAAACCAACCTAACAGTTTACATGTTGAATGGCGGTTTCGGAAATGGCGGTTTCGGAAATAAAAATATACATGAATTATGAGATTCTACGATAGAGAACAAGAAATAGCCTTCTTGCGGGAGACGAGGGAAACAGCTAGGCGATGTGTTCTACAGCTTCTGGTTTCGCTTCGTTTTCAAGTATAATTACATCCTCGAGATTGAGAACTATGCCAAATTGCAAGAGATAGTCATGCGTGACTATAATACTTTCAGCGGTCTGATGTTGGAGCGTTATTTCCACCGTGTAGCCATGGAATCAGGGGAATTTACCCGTATTGGCCGCTGGTGGGACCGCAAAGGTGAAAACGAGATTGACATGATTTTGCACTTGCAATCCTGCTTGCAGACAATCACGCTGTAAATCTAAGGTTTGCATCATGAATAGATCAGAGAATAACAGTATAATGAAAACGACATTCAAAACCTTTCAATCCAATGTGGGAGACTGTATCTTCCTGTTGCTCAGCGAAAAAAAGAAGAAATTCTCCATCATGGTGGATTGTGGCTTATACGAACCTGCCATCAAGCAGTATGTCAACGAGACCTTGAAAGGGGTGATAGACCTTCTCATCGTCACTCATATCGACGACGACCACATCAAAGGCGTCACGCAGATGCTGTCGGGCAACGTCAAGGTGAACCGCATCATCTTCAACAGCTACCAACGAGAGCATGAAGGAGATGAACTTCAAGGGCTGAATGACGACCAAATGGCCTTGCTGAGGAGAATAGGGGACAGGATTGGACTCATCGTTGACGACGTCATCCCTTCTCGATCGACGAGGAGTGGAAAAACCGCTATGAAGGGACTGGCCGCGACCATATTGGGGAATCCCGAACTAAAGCCGGTTTGGGAGAGACCGTATACCCTCAATGGGACCGAGCTGGACCTGAACGACTGGGGCAAGATCGCTTTTCTTTCGCCTACGATGAAAGAGATTAAAAACCTTGACAAAGAGTTTTGCAAGGTGCTGTTTGACGAGTTGAACGTCGAAAAGGACATGGGGGAGTGGGACAAGAGAGAAAACCTGTATGAGATTTTGCTCAGGTATGTCATGCGGAAGGTAACCCCTGCGTTAGCCACTATGAAGAAAGGCAAAGCGCCCATGACTAAACTAGGTGTCGCGACGCTTGAAGAGCGATTGTTGCAAGCGGCCGACGAACCGGTTGAGACCCAGCAGATCACACCGGCCAACCAAGCCTCGTTGGCGTTCGTGTGGGAGAAAGACGGTCATAGGGTGCTCGTTTTGGGTGATGCCAATCCTGACGTGGTGGTGGCTGGATTGCGGACGCACTACAAGGAGCAGGCTTTTCCCGTTTTGTTTGATGCCATCAAGGTGTCGCACCATGGCAGCCATTACAACACGACGCGGGAACTGGTACAATGTGCTGATTCGGAGCATTATTTCTTTACGGGGGGAATGGAGCTCAAGCGTCCCAGTGAGGCGGCGGTGGGGAGGATCGCTTTGTGTCCGTTGCCAAATGGGCTGCAGAAAAGAACCTTGCATTTCAATTATCCGACTTCGTTGGTTGAGGAGCTGAAGAAGAACAGAGCGTTAAAGGGGAAATACAAGTTCGGTGTGGACACAAAGAAGAATGAGCTGAAGATTAACATTTTATAAAGTCAGCCTCCCATGTCATTTATATATAGATCAGCCTCCCATGTCATTCCAGCAGAGGCATGTGGGAAGGCGGGAAATGCTTTGCATTCGACGTAGTCAATCTATGGGAGGCGGGACAAAGCAGTAAAAACCCTTTTATGACGGCCCTTGAAGCCATAGATCCCAAGCCATCGCGCCGTCCCCCGCGGGGATGACATGGCTCCAAGTGCCTGTTTGAACCGAGCGCCTGAACGGCATGGCTCTACAGGCCCATGAAAACCGAAAAGCAGCATGTCTCAGCCTCCCATGTCATTCCAGCAGAGGCATGTGGGTTGGAGGGAAATGCTTTGCATTCGACGTAGTCAATCTATGGGAGGCGGGACAAAGCAGTAAAAACCCCATTTGTGACGGCCCTTGAAGCCATAGATCCCAAGCCGCCGCGCCGTCTCCCGCGGGGATGACATGGCTCCAAGTGCCTGTTTGAACCGAGCGCCTGGATGACATGGTATCAAAGGCCTTTTTTTATCTTTCAAAAGATTTTACGCGCTCCCAATCGCTTTATTTACTACCTTTGCAGAGTCTTTGTACACTTTGTAAAATCAAACATTAGAATATCAATCAAATACAACAACATGGAAGAAAAAAAGAGACTCTTTGAGGAGTTCCCACCCGTGACGACCCAAGAATGGGAAGCCGTCATCGAGAAGGACCTCAAAGGAGCTGATTACAACAAAAAGCTGGTTTGGCGCACGCAAGAGGGCTTTAACGTGAAGCCCTACTACCGCGCCGAGAACCTGGCCGACATCCCGTGGACAGGCCAGAACCCCAACGAGTTCCCCTACGTCCGTGGCAACAAACCCGAAGGCAACGCTTGGCTCGTCCGTCAGGACATCACCGTGAAAGACGTGCATGAGGCCAACAAGATCGCCCTCAACGCCATCAGCCGCGGCGCCAACAGCATCGGCTTCAAACTGGAGTACGACAAGGCCTACGACACCATCGCCATCTCGACGCTGCTCAACGGCATCGACCAGAAGGCCGTGGAGATTAACTTCTACAACAACAAGTACCACTTGCCAATCCTCGAGATGCTGTCGAAGATCCCGGGCATCAAGGGTTCGTTGAACTACGACCCGCTGACGCGTTACCTGCGCCGCGGCGTGTGGTACATCAATGAGGGTGCCGACATGGAGCTGGGCTACATCATGGTGAAAGCCGACATGCCTGGCTTCGACACCATCGGCGTCAATGGCCACGTGTTCACCAACGCTGGTGCCACCATCGTTCAGGAGATGGCCTTCGCTCTCGCAGTGGGTGCTGAATACCTCGACAAACTCACCGAGAAAGGCCTGACCATCGACGAGATTGCACCCAAGATGCGCTTCAACCTCGCCATCGGACAGAACTACTTCATGGAGATGGCCAAGCTGCGTGCCTACCGCCTGCTATGGGCCAACATCGTGAAGGCCTACGGCGGCAAGGAAGAGAACGCCAAGATGCACATCCATGCCACCAACGCCGAGTTGGGCATGAGCCTCTACGATGCATACGTCAACATGCTACGCACAACGACTGGCACCATGTCAGCCGTCCTCGGTGGCGTCGACTCGTTCACCGTGATGCCGTTCGACACGCCGTTTGAAATCCCCACTGACTTCGCCGACCGTATCGCCCGCAACCAGCAGCTCATCCTCAAGGAAGAGGCCCACTTCGACAAGGTGGCCGACCCCGCCGCAGGTTCCTATTACATCGAGAACCTCACCGAGAGCCTCGCTGCTGCCGCTTGGGACTTGTTCAACAAGATCCAAGACGAAGGCGGTTATCTCGAAGCCGTTCGCAAGGGCATGATCCAAGGCCTCATCAAGGAGAGCGCTGCCAAGAAGTTCAGCAATGTAGCTACCCGCCGCGAGACCATTCTGGGCACCAACCAGTTCCCGAACTTCACCGAGACGATGAAGTTCACGCCTGAGGCTTGGGTCTTCGAGGCCGACGACCGCCGCGACGAGAAAGCCGAGGTCGAGACCATCGTCACCTTCCGTGCTGCCCAGCAGTTCGAGAAGCTGCGCTTCGCCACCGATGTCTATGCCCAAGACCACAAACGTCCTGTGGCTTGGATGTTCACCTACGGCAACCTCGCCATGCGTAAGGCACGTGCCAACTTCGCCTCCAACTTCTTCGCCTGCGCCGGCTTCCAAGTCGTCGACAACCCAGGCTTCAAGACCTTGGACGAAGGTATCGCTGCCGCCCGCGAGGTGAAGCCCGAAATCTTAGTCATCTGCTCGTCCGACGAGGAATATGGTGAAGGCAACGCCCTCAAGATCTACGAGGAGTTGAAGAACGACACCATCGTGGTGCTCGCCGGTAACCCCGAAGGCACAGCCGACATCCTCAAAGAAGCTGGCCTGAAGTACTTCATCCACGTCAAGAGCAATGTGCTTGAGACCTTAACGGAGTTCCAAAAACAATTAGGTATAACAAAATGATCAACCAGGGGACACACAACACGGCCTATGGCCTCATCGCGGGCCCTTTCTCTTTCAGCCTCATCGCGGCCTTGAGCCGCGATCTCCTGAACGAAAGAGGTTCTTCTCCGCGCTCAGGAGATGGCGGATGTTCCTCCGCCATGAGGCTATAAGGGTGAGTGTTTCCCCGCGTTAAAAAGAAAGGATAAGAAGATGAAACCGAATTATAAAGACATCAACATTAACGCTATACCTAAGCACAGCGGCCTCATCCTGCCGAATGGCGAGCCTTGGGAGACCCATGAGCATATCATGGTGAAGCCTGCCTATACCGAGAAAGACCTCGAAGGCATGGAGCACCTCAACTATGCCGCTGGCATTGCCCCCTTCCTCCGTGGACCTTACTCGACGATGTACGTGATGCGTCCTTGGACCATCCGTCAATACGCCGGTTTCTCCACCGCTGAGGAATCCAATGCCTTCTACCGCCGTAACATCGCTGCAGGTCAGAAGGGTCTGTCAGTGGCCTTCGACTTGGCCACACACCGTGGCTACGACGCCGACCACGAACGCGTCATGGGCGACGTGGGTAAGGCTGGCGTGAGCATCTGCTCCGTCGAGGACATGAAGGTCCTGTTCGACCAGATCCCGCTGAACAAAATGTCCGTCTCCATGACCATGAACGGCGCCGTGTTGCCGATTCTGGCCTTCTATATCGTCGCTGCCTTGGAGCAAGGTGCCAAGTACGAAGAGCTGCAGGATGCGTATCATCGCCGACATCTTCGAGTTCACCTCGCAGAACATGCCGAAGTTCAACAGCATCTCCATCTCGGGTTACCACATGCAGGAAGCCGGTGCCACCTCCGACATCGAGATGGCCTACACCTTGGCCGACGGTTGGGACTACCTCCGCACTGGTGTCAAGGCGGGCTTGGACATCGACGCCTTCGCGCCGCGTCTGTCCTTCTTCTGGTGCTCGGGCATGAACCACTTCATGGAGATTGCCAAGATGCGTGCTGCCCGTATGATTTGGGCCAAGATCGTGAAGACCTTCAACCCGAAGAACAGCAAGTCGCTGGCTTTGCGTACCCACACGCAGACCTCTGGTTGGTCACTCACCGAGCAAGACCCGTTCAACAACGTGGCTCGTACCTGCATCGAGGCTATGGGCGCCGCTTTGGGTCACACCCAGTCGTTGCATACCAATGCCTTGGACGAGGCCATCGCCCTGCCGACTGACTTCAGTGCACGTATCGCCCGTAACACTCAGATCTACATCCAGGAAGAAACCAACGTCTGCCGGGTGGTTGACCCGTGGGCGGGTTCCTACTATGTGGAGAGCCTGACACACGAAATTGCCCACCGTGCTTGGGGTCATATCCAAGAGGTGGAAGCCATGGGTGGCATGGCCAAAGCCATCGAGACGGGTCTGCCGAAGATGCGTATCGAAGAGGCTTCGGCTCGCAAGCAGGCTCAAATCGACTCAGGCCGCGAGACCATCGTCGGTATCAACAAGTACCGCCTCGACCACGAAGACCCGATTGAGACCTTGGAAATCGACAACACCGCTGTGCGTGAGTCGCAAATCAAACGCTTGAAAGAGCTTCGTGCCAACCGCAATGAGGCCGACGTGCAGCGTTGCCTCGATGCCATCACCAAGTGCGCCGAAACCCACGAAGGCAACCTGCTGGCATTGGCCATCGAAGCTGCCAAGTGTCGCGCTTCCTTGGGTGAGATTTCAATGGCTTGCGAGAAAGTCGCTGGTCGTTACAAAGCAGTAATCCGTTCAATTTCAGGAGTGTATTCTATGGAAACGAAAAACGATGCAAGATTTGAAGAGGCTTGCCGTATGGCTGACGAGTTTGCCAAGATGGAAGGCCGCCGTCCGCGTATCATGGTCGCCAAGATGGGTCAGGACGGTCACGACCGTGGCGCCAAGGTGGTCGCTACGGGTTATGCCGACATCGGTTTCGACGTCGACATGGGTCCCTTGTTCCAGACGCCTGCCGAGGCTGCCAAGCAAGCCGTTGAGAACGATGTCCACATCATGGGCGTGAGTTCGCTGGCCGCAGGTCACAAGACCCTTGTGCCGCAAGTCATCGAAGAGCTTGAAAAACTCGGTCGTCCCGACATCATGGTCACCGTGGGTGGTGTGATTCCCGCCCAGGACTACCAGTTCCTTTACGATGCCGGTGCTGTGGCCATCTTCGGTCCCGGCACCCCCGTCAGCGAGTCAGCCATCAAGATGCTTGAATTGCTGATTGCCGCGAGGAAACAATAAACGGTTTGTAGAAAGGCACCAAGGCACCTTTCTACAGCAAAAAACGAAAAATCCCGTCAATTCGTTGGCGGGATTTTTTATTTCTTCATATTGTCAAAAATCGTCTTATACAACATCTGTGTAGCCTCATAGTCTGCATCGATTTTCCGACGGGCGGCTTCGGCATTGAACGGTTCGAAAAAGACCGCATCCGCTTTCATCACCTCGCGTTTGTGTTCGTCGAAATAGATACCGTCAGCCACGGCTTTGGCTTTCTGCGGTTCGTTTTCAGTTAGGTAGATATAAGCCAAATTGAAATACGGATAGATATAGTTGGGGCTGATGCGGATGGCTTCTTTCAGGCAAAACTCCGCTTTATTGAGGTCATGGGCGGTGTAATATTCCGCCAAACCGAGGTCATTGAGGTTCTCCTTGCAGTAAGGCGCATAATGCTGGGCTTTGCGGAAACTCTCGATAGCCTGCGGCTTCCCCATCTTCTTCTCCGCTTTTCCAAGATACCAATGCAGGGGAAGCCCAACTGGGTCGATGGTATAAAACTCTGATATGGCTTGATGGCAACGGTGTTCCACCGTTTTCCACTCGTTTGCTTTCAGAGCTTGTTGCATCTCGAAGGTGTTGCGCTCACCTTTCAAGCGGAAACCACCTATGGTGACCAACATTATGGAAACTAGGAAAAAGACCAAATTCCACCCTTTTGCGAGGGTTTTCTGTTGGCCTTGGGTGATGATGTGAAGCAGATTGGCCATGAGGATGCCCATCCAGATGACATGCTCGATGCGACTGTTGGGGAAATCAAAGAGGGCATTGACGCAACTCCCGACGAAAATGCTCAAAACGATGGCGCCATATAGGAAATCTCTTCGACTTTGGGTTTTGCATAGGGCGAAGAAAGAGAGTACAATTAATGAGGTCAGGAAAGCGATGTAAAGCAAGAGTCCAAGATAGCCCGTTTCCGACAGTATGCCTAAGTATTCATTGTGCGGCTTGGTGAAGTTCACGTTCCATACATCAGAGCGGTAGAGTCCTTCGAGGCTTGCATCGGGGAAAAGGATTTGCCAGTTGCCGATGCCGCAGCCTGCAATGGGATGCTTGTCAACGATGTGGTAGGTCTTGTCCCACAAGAGGCAGCGTTCCACCAAGGAAGAGGTACTCAGTATATGGTGTTCAATCTCACTCTTTTCGGAGGTGTGCGGAACGGAACGGTCGGCAAACCAACGCAGCCCAACGGTGAGGAAGGCAAAAACGAGGACGATGGAAACTACCAGCGGCATGCGGTAGCCATTATTGACACGCTTTGCGTCATTGCTATTTTTGAATTGACGCACTCGTACAATCATCATTATCCCGAAAAAGCCAGCTGCCACAATCAAACCAAGTAGCACCGCCCTCGATTTCAGCAGGATGATGACAACAATAGCGACGACAAACAAAAAGACAGAGCATCCTTTCAGCAACTTGCTTTCAAAGATGGAGAAAGCTGTGAGCATAAAGGCGGAAAGCACAAACAGCATAATGGCTAAAAGGTTCTTGTGCCCGTTGATGCCACTCACACGATACAATTGCTCGAAACTGAAACTTTCCACGTGAAACAATTGAATGACAGCAAAAAACAGGTACACCGCCAAAATGATGGCTGCACTGATCCAAAGCGCTTTTTGTGTGGAGCGGAGGTCTGCCGAAAAGAGGCTGAAAAAGACGATGACAAGAAGTGGTGTCATCAGTTGGGTTGAAAAAGCGAAGACCGCTTCTGCTGTGTTGGTGGCCCAAAGGATGGAACAGCCACAGAGTAAGGCAAACAACAAATAGATGTAGAAAACGGGCGTGTTGGGAACGGGCCAGCGTTTTTTGCCGAAGAGGGAGAATAGAAAAAGGATTGCCAGACCTGTTGCAGCAGCAACAAACCTGGCAATCAAGAATTTATCGTATAGGTTAGGCAGCCCGATGACGCAACTCGCGATGATGCCTATGGCAATGGAGGATGTGCGTGTCGTGTGGCTGTTCATCCTGAAAAATTAATATGTTTCGTACTCTACAACGTTTCCGTAGCGTATGCTATCGGTTTTATATCGGGCGTATGTACGGATGTAATACTTGGTGTTGGCCGACACATTATAAATGTTGCCATAGAAGTCGTACCATTCACTACCTGTTGGAGTGGCAACCGTGACGCAAAAGTCGGATTCAAACTGCGGATATTCGTTGGTGGTGCTATAGCAGAAGCCAACTTGGTCGACCACTTCGGGCCTGTTGCAGTGCATACTACCATAGGCTTCGATATAGTGGTCGTACCAACTGTAGTAGTTGACATAGGTGCTGAGTTCTAACATTAAGGGTGTCTCGGGAGTGCTGAAGCTAAAGGTTTCGCCGTAGAAGAAGGAATAGCCATTGGGAAAGTAGTTAAAATTAGGGTTGTTTCCTTCGTCCCAGGCTACAAAGGCACGGTAATAATATGTCGTGTTGGGACTTAAGCCTTGACAATAGACTTGGTAAACGCCATTCTCATCGTCATAGCCAATTTCATATCCGACACAGTCCTCAATGGTGAAATCGGGTTGAATGCTAAAGCAAATGCCAGCCATATAGTTGGATACACCAAAGGGTTCCACCTTGGCACCGGCTTGGAAAGATTGTGCAGTGATTTCTGTAGCTTCAATGGTGGTGACGGGCGAGGCCGAGGGGGCATCGGCACCGAGGGTGGTGAAGGTCTTGTCTTCGCCGTAGCAGTATTCCGTGCCGTATTTCGCGTAGCCGCGCACATGGTAAACCGTGTTGGGTTCCAAATTGGTCAATAGGCAGGTATAGGGCTTTGAGCATTTGTAGGTGCTTTGGGTGTGGTCGTCTACGGTGGGGTTTTCCGAAAGGCTCCAACATACACCCAGCTCTATCAACAAACCAGCATCTTCGGCAGTGACTTCTGCTCCACAGGAGGCGGTGTGGCCCGTGATGAAAGTCGGGCCAGCGGTGGTAACCTTAACATTTTTGGTCAGTTCCTTGGGGTCGTCAATCGGCTTGCAGGAGGCCAATGCCAGAAACATAGCCGCAGTGACCATAGTCAAAAAATGGATCTTTTTCATATCGTTGAGCGTTTAATATTCGAAATAGAGTACTTGTTTGTCGTCAATGTCGTCATTTTCGTACATGGTCTG
Source organism: uncultured Bacteroidales bacterium (assembly GCA_900317155.1). Taxonomy (GTDB): domain Bacteria; phylum Bacteroidota; class Bacteroidia; order Bacteroidales; family F082; genus Limimorpha. Next base: position 7,411 of record ONFO01000002.1, on the reverse strand, counting down.
CAAAACGGGATACTTGTCGTTGTTGTACTGGTAGGCGTAGCGGATGGTGTCGACATAACTTCCTTCTGTCATAATGATGCGCGTCACATTGTTTTTGGTGAAACCAGTGTGCCCTGAAGTGAAGTTGATCAGATAGTCCTCAAGGCCGCCCATGAAACCGTACCAAGGGCAGTTTTTGTCGTCGTATTGCAGTTGGAAGTCCATGTATTCGCCGTCGCCTGTAAAGACGATTTTGCTGATGTTGTTGTCCGTCCAAGTCAGCAGGAGGGCGATGGTGTAGGTCTCTTTTGTCCCGCGTTGGTTGGCTAACCTTTGTTCGCATTGGGTGACGCTTTCGCAAACATTGGGAGGAAGCAGGTGCGTCAAGGGGTTCAGATGCAGCTTGGCACCGTCTTTTTTGAAATCGTCGTAGAATGTTCCCATCATCTTGCTGATGTGGTCGCCCTCGTAACTAATCGCCCAGGTGCAGGCAATGGCGTTGCGGTAGAACACGGTGGCCGATTTCAGGTGGTCGCCGTCATATTCATAGGTGATGTACTCGGAGTTCGTGTAGTTGTCCACCCGGGTGACACGGTTGTTGTTGTCGTAGGTGAAATTCTCAATCCAAGTGTCTGCCTTGAAGTCGAAATCAGAGTAATGTGTGATGGAATTGAGCTTGTCGCCGTTCCATTCCCAGTGTTGGAAGGGTTCTTTATCCGTGTCGCTCCAGGAATAATAAATCTGTTGGATTTTCTTTGTGGGCGTATAAACGCCGGTTTTGTCTTTGTGGCAAGCGGTGAGGGAGGCTATCAGAAGCAATCCTAACACAATGCCTAACGATTTGATGGTCTTCATGGTTTTTTTCATTTTGTTCCACTTTTGAATGATGATGACGCAAAGATAACGCATTTCCAATTAAAAAAGTATGCCAAAAAGCCCATTACAAACTTTTTGGCAAAGAAAAATCCTTAAAATGCTGATAATAAGATGTGTATGAAAATCCTATTACAAACTTTAATTCAAACTCTTCAGCCACTTCCACTGGAAAATCAGCATATAGAACACGCCTACTGTGATGGCGGCATCAGCGAGGTTGAAGATGGGACGGAAAAAGATGAAATGTCCATCGGGACCGAAGAAGAAGTTGGGCAGCCACGAGGCGTTTTCCTTCGCCACGTCGATGATGGGGAAATAGAGCATGTCGACTACCTGTCCGTGCAGCCAACCGGCATAGCCGCCGCCGTCGGGGAAGAGGGTCGCGACTTGGGTGTAGGTGCTCTCACTAAAGATGCGCCCGTAAAACACACTGTCGATGATGTTGCCCATAGCGCCTGCCGTGATGAGGGCGATGCCAAACAGCACCCCGAACTTGGTGTTTTTCTTCGACAGACGAACCAAAACCCAAAACAGTGCGATGATGGCCACGATTCGGAAGATGCTCAAAGCCAGCTTCAAGAAGCCGCCTCCGCCCAACCAACCGAAGGCCATGCCGTTGTTCTCGATAAACAATAAATTGAACCAATTCCCGATGACAGGAATCTCTTGGCCAAGGGTCATACTCGTTTTCACCCAAATCTTGAGGATTTGGTCGAAGAGTAAGATAAGAAAAATAACCACAAACGACCATATTAGGCCGCGGTTGTTTTGTTTTTTCACTTCTTTTTCAGTTTTGCGTCAAGGCAGCGTGTGGTGATAGGCACACAGCGAAGTCTTTCTTTGGGAATAAGTCTTCCTGTCTCGCAGCACACGCCGTAGGTCTTGTTCTCGATGCGCATGAGGGCGAGTTCCAGGTTGTGGATATACTTTTCCTGACGGGCCACCAAACGGGCGTTTTCTTCTTTCTCAGCCACGGCATAGCCTTCTTCCAGAATCTTGAAAGTAGGGGCGGTGTCGTCGGTGCTGTGTTCTCCTCCCGAGAGGTTGGCCTGTAGGGTTTCCAAGCTGGCATGAGCTTGTTCGAGCTTTTCGAGTATCAGTGCTTTGAATTCCTCAAGATCTTCATCGGAATAGCGCACTTGTGGTTCATTTTTGTTAGTGTCCATGATTGTGTTTTTTAGTGAGGCTTTATTTCTTCTGTATCTGCAATTTCACGTTAACGCCTTCCACCAATTCTTCGGCTTCCACGCCTTCCAGCGTATCCACCTTGTTGATAGTGGCAAGGGTCTCAGTGCAGATGTAGTCGCCGAACTTTTCGACGGCAGCATCAATCTTTTCGTTCTTTTCGATGAGCAGCTCGATACGGTCGGTGACCTCAAAGCCACCGGTCTTGCGGAGGTTCTGCACGCGGTTGACGATCTCGCGGGCAAGGCCTTCCTGCATCAGTTCATCGGTGATAGTCATGTCGAGTGCCACGGTGAGGTCGCCTTCAGAGGTGACGGCCCAGCCGGGGATGTCTTGCGTAGAGATGAGCGCGTCTTCGAGGGTCAGCTCGACGTCAACGCCGTTCACATTCAAGTGGGTGCCGTTGTTCTTCTCGAACTGGTGGATTTCCTCTTGGCTCATGTTGGTGAAGTAGGCTTGGATTTGCTTCATCTGCTTGCCATACTTCTTGCCCAAGGTCTTGAAGTTGGGCTTCACGTTCTTCACCAGGATGTTGTTGTCCGGCGAGAGGAACTCGATTTCCTTGATGTTGACTTCGCTCTTGATGAGGTGCGACACCTTCTCCAGTTGCGTCTTCATGTTCTCGTCCTTGACAGGAATCATGATCTTCGACAGGGGCTGACGCACACGGATGTTGGCTTTCTTACGCAGCGAGAGCACCAACGAAGACACGAGTTGAGCCATCTCCATACGTTCCTCCAAGGCCTTGTCGATGAAGGTCGTGTTGGCGATGGGGAAGTCGGTCAGATGCACAGACTCGGCTTTGTTGCGCCCTGTCACATTGTTCAAGTCGCGATAGAGTTGTTCGCTGAAGAAGGGTGCGATGGGCGACATGAGGCGTGCCACGGTCTCGAGGCAGGTGTAGAGGGTCTGGTAAGCCGACAGCTTGTCTTGGTTGTCTTCGCTCTTCCAGAAACGGCGGCGCGAGAGGCGCACGTACCAGTTGCTGAGGTGGGCATCGACAAACTCGGAGATGGCGCGACCCGCACGGGTGGGCTCATAGCTCTGATAGGCATTGTCGACTTCGAGGATGAGTGAGTTGAGTTCCGATAGAATCCAACGGTCGATTTCAGGACGGTCTTTGATATCAATGTCGGCTTCCTTGTAGTCGAACTTGTCGATGTTGGCATACAAGGCGAAGAAGGCATAGGTATTGTAGAGGGTTCCGAAGAACTTGCGGCGCACTTCGTCGACACCAGCTTCATCGAACTTCAGGTTGTCCCAAGGCTGCGAGTTGGTGATCATGTACCAGCGCACAGCGTCGGCACCAAATTTCTCGATGGCGCCAAACGGGTCGACGGCATTGCCTAAGCGTTTCGACATCTTATTGCCGTTCTTGTCGAGCACCAAGCCGTTGGAGATGACGTTCTTGTAGGCCACACTGTCGAAACACATCGTGGCGATGGCATGCAAGGTGAAGAACCAACCACGGGTTTGGTCGACGCCCTCGGCGATGAAATCGGCGGGGAAGGGGAGACCCGTCTTGTCACCCATGTAGTGGTATTGGGCATACGGCATGGCGCCGCTGTCGAACCACACATCGATGAGGTCGGGTTCGCGCATCATCTTCTTGCCGCTAGGCGACACCAAAACCACGCTGTCGATATAAGGTCTATGCAGGTCGAACTTGGTGTAGTCGTTGCTGGCATAGGGGTTCTCTGTCATAAAGCCTGCCTTGATGGACTTCTCAATCTCGTTGCGGAGTTCTTCGACGCTGCCGATGCAGATCTCTTCCTTGCCGTCCTCGGTGCGCCAGATGGGCAATGGAGTGCCCCAGTAGCGCGAACGCGACAGGTTCCAGTCGACGAGGTTCTCCAGCCAGTTGCCGAAACGGCCGCTACCCGTGGCTTCGGGCTTCCAGTTGATGGTCTTGTTGAGTTCGATCATGCGGTCTTTGAGGGCTGTGGTCTTGATGAACCAGCTGTCGAGGGGATAGTAGAGCACGGGTTTGTCGGTACGCCAGCAGTGCGGGTAGTTATGCGTGTGTTTCTCGCTCTTGAAGAGCTTGCCTTCTTCCTTCAGCATCACCACGATGTCGACGTCGAGGCTCTTGTCCTTTTCGGTCTTGGTGGGGTCGTAGGCGTTCTTCACGAATTGTCCGGCGTAGGGGCGATAGGCCTCAACGTTCATGCAGTTCTTGACGAAGTCGGGGTCGAGGTCTTCGATGCGGAAGAACTTACCCGTACGGTCGACCATTGGTTGTGCCTTGCCGTCCTTGTCGATCATCTGCAAGGGTGGGATGCCAGCGGCTGCGGCAACGCGCTTGTCGTCGGCACCGAAAGTCGGGGCGATGTGGACGATGCCCGTACCGTCTTCGGTGGTGACATAGTCACCAGGGATGATGCGGAAGGCGCCTTCGCCCGGGTTGACCCAAGGAATCAGTTGTTCGTATTCGAGGCCAACCAGTTCGCTGCCTTTCACGGTGCCCAGCACCTCGTAAGGCAGTTTCTTGTCGCCGACCTTCCAATCCTCAAAGCTGGGCTTCTCTTCTTCAGCGGGGAAGAAAGAGGCCATTAGCGGCTTGCCGAGGATGAGGTAAGTAGGTTCGCCCGACACGGGGTTGACCGAGCGGACGAGGTTATATTCGATGTTCGGACCAACGCACAAGGCGGTGTTGCTCGGCAAGGTCCAAGGTGTGGTGGTCCAGGCAATGACCTGCACCTGACCAAAGGGCACATCAACACCAAAAGGCAGCTTCGTGAACTTGCTCTGTTGTGCCTTCAGGCGGAACAAAGCAACGCATGTAAGGTCTTTCACATCGCGATAGCAGCCGGGCATGTTCAGTTCGTGGGAGCTGAGGCCGGTGCCGGCAGCGGGCGAGTAGGGCTGGATGGTGTAACCTTTGTAGAGCAGGCCTTTGTTATAGAGGTCTTTCAGAAGGAACCACAAGGTCTCGATGTAGTCGTTGGTGAAGGTGATATAAGGGTCGTTGAGGTTAACCCAGTAGCCCATCTTGCGGGTGAGGTCGTCCCACATGTCCTTATATTTCATCACCTCCTCGCGGCAGGCGCGGTTGTAGTCGTCCACCGAAATCTTCTTGCCGATGTCTTCCTTGGTGATGCCGAGTTTCTTCTCCACGCCGAGTTCGACGGGCAGGCCGTGGGTGTCCCAGCCGGCTTTGCGGACGACGTGTTTGCCTTTCAGGGTCTGGTAGCGGCACACCACGTCCTTGATGGAGCGGGCCATCACATGGTGGATGCCTGGGGTGCCGTTGGCGCTCGGCGGACCTTCATAAAACACGAAGGCGTTGTCTTTATCGCGGTTGTCGAGGCTCTTTTGGAAGGTGTCGTCGGCTTCCCAAAACTCACGGATTTCATTGGCTGTCTCGGTGAGATTCAGCTGTTTATATTCCTTGTAGTTGTTTTTCATTTTACTATGAATCCTATTTTAGGGTGCAAAATTACGAAAACTTAATGAATGGTTGACATTGAAGAGAAAAATAAAGAAGATTCCCCGCAGAGAATATTAATATTTCAATTCGGGAAGCCAAACCTACCGTTGTGGTATCTGAAGAATGCTATCAGTCATCGGCATTATCCAAAGTGAACACGAGTTTGAAACGGTTGGTGTAGTCGGTCGCTTGGGTGTCGAAGCTGTAGGTTGGGTTGGTTAGCAGGTTGATGTCGTTGTCGTTCTTGTTGTCGATGAGGTGCAGGTAGCTGAATTTTACGTTCTCGGTGGTGAAGCTCAGTGTGTAGCTGTCGTTCTTCTCAGTCTTGAAGTTGATTGGCATCTCATTCATGTTGTTGGCATAGACCACGGCATAGTTGGCATCATTCATTGGGAAGTAAATTTGAATGTGCTGTGGGTTAAGCATGAGCTTCATAAGGCTATTGCCTTGGCCGAAGCGGATGTAGGCGACGTCGCTCATGCCATCGCTGTCGCTCACGCAAAGCTTGATAGATCCACCATTATTGAAATTGCCACCGATGCCTTGGGTGAATGTGACTGATTCGCCTTCTCCTGTAGCCTTGACAAAGATGCCTTCCATCGGTTCGACGTAATTTCTTGAGGCAGCTTCAAGTTCAGTGCCTAAGCTATTCATGGTATAGAACGATGTCCTGTCGATGTTGGCTTGTACGGCGAAGGGGTTGCCGATGAGGTTCCATCCCGCCAAACGGGCTTCTGGGTCGTAGTCCAGATCGATTGTCTTGGAGGCTTCAGTGAGAGCTGTGCCTGTGAAGGTGAGGACGACATCATTTCCATCGCCATTTCCACTGTTGGCATAGAGGTAGCCTCTGTTTTGTACGAGGGTGGTGAAGGTGGGGTTTTGGTTCGCCCCTATGTTGTAGTTGATCCATTCCATAGGGTCATTGGATTGGTCGAAATAGTAAAGATCGAAGGTGTTGCTGTTCAGATTGTACACTGCATCAACATTTATCGTTCCTACGGGGGAAGCGATAAGGTGGAAGTGATCGTTTTCGCCAGAGGTATAGGGAGTGATGCTGAGGACGTAGGTCCCACCCATGGTGGATGAAAAGTTTATCGGGATAGGGGTAATGGCGTTTCCAAATATATCACCAGCATGATAGGGATAATCTGATAAATTTGGAGGGGTCATAGAAGTAACTTCTGAGTCAGTCGCATGGTTCCAAATCCTTGGAATGTAGGTTTCACCGTTAATACCATGGAAAGTGAATGCATAAATACAGGTGCCGAATGGAGTGATAGTTGGCCTTCTGGTGGCGCGACAGTTTCCATCCACACTACTAAACATGCCGATTTCAAGGTTTGCGTTTGATTGAGTCGCTCCATCAAATTGGAGTTCAGCAGTCATCGTCATGGAGTTGCCATCGACGTGTACCGCTGTCCAGTGTGTTGGTAGCTGTTGTGCAAACATCATTATGTTTGACAAACAGATAAGTAGCAATGATAGTATTTTATTCATTTTATTACTTTTCCGGAAGGTATCATAGGCTTTCCGAAAAATTAAGTGGCAAAGATACAAAAACTAATTGAATGAGAGAGTTGGGCGAAAAAGAATGTTTGATTTCGTTTGCGAGGGGTGGTTGGGAGAGCAATAATGAAACAGCGGCGGCGAGAAGCGCTTACGAATTGCAAGCGTTTCAAGCCGCCGCTGTTGGTTAAAGCGGTAACTCAATTCCCCGTGAGGGGAATCTCAGTTTCTTATTCCTCGCGTTTCTTGGCGAAAGCGTAGGCTGCGCCAAGACCGACCAGGACAGCAATGCCGCTGCCCACCGGGGCAGGATGGTTGCCGGGATCGTTGTGATTTGGGAAACCGATACCGAGAGCGCCGCGGTTGTACAACGTTGTCGAAGTGCTTTCTTCAGATGTTGCCTGGCCATGGCCGAACAATCCGCCGCCTTCAGCG
>ONFO01000019.1 GCA_900317155.1 uncultured Bacteroidales bacterium | reverse complement strand
CATCGCTTTCCGTCACTTCAACTGCTACGACCAGTACATCATGTGCTTGGACGATATCACATTGACCAGTGGTGCTAAGGACGGCGACCGTCACCTCGAATACTACAAGGTGATGTGCACCAGCATCGACGGTGTGCCGATCTTCAACCACAACACTGTACATCCGTTCTGCCAGCTTTCGACTGACGAACCTTACAACGCTCCGCTTGTTGAAGGTGAACACTACCTCTGCAAAGTGGCTTGCGTGTACAGCACTGGCATGAGCGCCTGGAGCACACCTGTTGAATGGGAGTATGAACCTTGCGATCACTGGGGACCTGTTGACGAAGTTACTGTCAATACCCAAAGCCAAGGTAACCACATCGAGTGGGTGTTCGAACACGGTTACAACCCGTACGATCCGGGTACTGGTCCTGTGCCTCCGACTCCTGGTCAAGGCGACTGGTACTACTATGACGATGGTGTCAACGTCGATGCTATCGGTTTGACCGCTGGTGGTTCCTTCTACTGGGGCGTGATGTTCCCGGCTGGCAGCTACCAAGGCAATATGGTGACCAAGGTCAGCATGTACGACTATGATGTCCACACTGGTAACATCCTGGTTTACCAAGGCGGCTCCACCGCTCCTGGTACTTTGGTTGGCCAGCAAGCCTACAGCTGCACCGGCAGCCAAGACTTCGTCGAATGGACGCTTGATAATCCTGCTGTCATCGATCCTACCCAGAACCTCTGGATTGTGATGAACAACAACAACGGTCAGTTCGTGGCCTCTGCCTGCAACAACACGGGCAATGCCAACGGTCGTTGGATCAGCATCGATGGCGCTACTTGGGAAGACGTGGCCAGCTATGGTCTCGACTACACCTGGATGCTCCGCGCTTATGTTGCCTCTGGTGCCAAGGGTGAACCTAAGGCTATCAGCTACAATGGCAAGTCCAGCAATGGCGGTACCTTCGCTATCTCTGGCAACGGTCCTCGCGTCAGAACCGTCACCGAGAACGTGAGCTTCGCCATGTTGAACGAAAGCACGCTTGAGTTCAACATTGCCGACATCGCTAACTACGATGCCCGCGTGTACTTCCTCTACAACCTCGTTAACGACAGCCGCTTCACGGTGGTCAATGGCGAAGAGAACGGTACATTTATCGTGAGCACTGATGACAACATCAGCATGAAGGAAAGCTTCGCTGACTTCATCGAGATGACCATGAGCAACTTCGGCCGTATGAACAAGTATCAGGCTGCTGATGCCGCCCGCGAGTACAAGAACGTGCTGCCGATGACCTTCGTCAACTCCTTGATGATGGACATCTATGCTAAGTCACGTGACAACTCACACTGCGCCGATGCCTATCCGTTCTGCACCGATGAAGGTATGTACGAGTTCCCGGCTGGTGTCAACGCTGGTAGCGGTGAAACTGGTCCTGACTACGACTGCCTGTACACCACGCCTAACCCGGCTTGGTACTACATGAAGATGTCTGATCCTGGTGATATGGATATTTACATGTACAGCACACCTAGCGTCGACATCGACTTCTGCTGCTGGGGTCCGTTTGATGACCCGATCTCGCCTTGCCCGAACGGCTTGACTTCAGATAAGGTCGTCAGCTGCAGCTACTCTGCACAACCCACCGAGCACTGCATGATTCCTGCCTCTGCTCAGACTGGCGAATACTACATCCTTGTCATCACCAACTACTCGAACCAAGCTTGCAACATCAACTTCAGCAAGGTTGGTGGTAGCGGCAGCACCGACTGCAGCATCATTCCTCCGACCAATGTTGACATCATCGGCTTCTTGATCACGCAAGATGGCGAATACCTCGCCTTTGCTGGTCCGGATGATCGTGAATATGACGACCTCGGCGAGTATGGTGACCACGTCTACTGCGTCCGCCCGATCTATCCTGGCGAAATGACTCTGCCTGACCATAACTATGGTTGGTCAATGGGTTGCCCTGTCTGCCAAGGCGACACTGGCGAGTGCGCTCCTGGTGCTCCTATCTATGCCGAAGACCTTGGTGAAACCGACCAGATCAAGGTGTGGTGGGGTGATGAGAATCCTGGCCCAGGTCCTGGCGGCTGCGAAGGCGACGAATTCAGCGTCAACTTCGAAAGCGGTTTGCCTGCTGGCTGGACCACCATCGACGCTGATGGTGACGGCGACACCTGGATGCTTGCTTCTACTGGCATGGGTACTGGCTACGGCCACAATGGCTCAAGCGACATGATCTTCTCCAGAAGCTACGACAACAACTTTGGCCCGCTCACTCCTGACAACTGGCTTGTGACTCCTGCTGTGACCCTCTGCGAAGGTTCAACCTTCAGCTTCTGGGCTTGCGCTCAGGATGCCAGCTATGCTGCCGAGCACTTCGGTTTGGCTGTCTCTGAAAACGGCACAGACTTCACGATGGTCCAAGAGTGGACGATGACTGCCAAGGGTGAAGGCAAGGCTGGTGGCGCAAGCCGCAGCGGTCGCGCTCAAGGCAACTGGTATCAGTACACCGTTAACTTGGGTGACTATGCTGGTGAAGGTCGTAAGATCGCCCTCCGTCACTTCAACTGCACTGACTGGTTCTATCTCGATGTCGATGATATTGAGCTGACTGTTGGTGCCAAGAACCGTGACGCTATTGTGAAGTACAACGTGTATCGTTCTGACGACAATGAAACCTACACCATGATTGGTGAAGTCGCTGCCGTTGCTGGTCAGACCTACTACGAGTACATCGACACGCCTGAGACTGTTGGTACTTACTACTATCAGGTGCGTGCCGACTATGGCGATTGCGAATCAGATCCCGCCGTTTCTGGTGCTGATCCTACAGTGAACTACGTGACTGGCCACATGACGGGCATGGATGAGCTTGACGCCAATGTCAACCTCTACCCGAACCCGACTAAGGGCAATGTCACCATCGAAGCCAATGGCATGAGCCGCATCACCGTAGTGAGCGTCCTCGGTCAGGTGGTCTTCGATACCGAACTCGATGCTAACGAATACACCTTGAACATGGCTCGCTTCAATGCTGGCATGTACATGGTCCGTATCTACACTGAGAACGGTATGACTGTCAAACGCGTCACTGTCATGCAATAAATGACAATCGGTCTGTAGGGCTGTCAGATTAGGACAGCCCTACAACAGGCCGAAAAAATGGAAAGGCAATCCTTCTGGGTTGCCTTTCTTTTTGTATTTTTGCGCAAAAATTCAGAATATGACAATCAAGGAAATTCAAGATGGCATTGTAGAGGATTTTTCCATGTTCGACGACTGGATGGATCGCTACGCCATGCTGATAGAGATGGGGAAGGAGTGCCCTATCATCGACGACAAATACCGTGATGAGGCGCATTTGATTAATGGATGCCAGAGCCGCGTGTGGCTCAATGCCGAGCTGAAGGAAGGTAAGGTATATTACTCAGCTGATAGTGATGCAGTCATCACCAAAGGCATCGTCAACTTATTAATAAAAGTGTTCTCAGGCCAGACTCCCGAGGACATCCTCGCCGCCGATTTATCGTTTTTAGACGAAATCGGTTTGAAGGAGCATTTGTCGCCCACGCGTTCCAATGGTCTCTTGGCTATGTTGAAACAGATGCTGCTCTATGCAGAGGCGTATAAACTGAAGGAGGGACAATCATGACACAAAAAGAAAACACCTTGAAAGAGACCGTGATTTCGGTCCTGAAGACTATTTATGACCCGGAGATTCCTGTCGACATCTGGACATTGCATCTGATTTATGGCGTGGAGGTCGATGAAGAAGGCAACGTGAAGATTGTGATGACGGTGACTGCACCAAATTGTCCAGTAGCCGAAACCTTGCCCGCTGAGGTTCGAAGTCGCGTGCAAGCCATAATGGGTGTGAAAAACGTCGATGTTGAACTCACCTTCGACCCCGTGTGGAGCATCGACATGCTCTCCGACGAAGCCAAAGCCGAATTGGGCTTGGATGGGGAGTACGGTTCGTTTTCAGCTTCGGATTTCCTGTATTGAAAATTCCGCCTTGCATGTCATTCCTACATGGGCTTGTGCGCTGTGGGAATCTATGTGAGGCGGAATTTTCTATAGACAACCCTTGAAGCCATAGATCCCATGCTGCCACACGGCCTCACGCTGGGATGACATGGCTTCAAGTGTCTTCTAAAACTTGCTAGAGATTGTCGTAGTTTTCCAGTAATTCCTTCGCCATCCCGAGGAACATAAACGCCACAGCGTTAAAGTCCATGTTGAGGTCTTTGCTGAGTCCCACGCGGTCTTTGAAGATGGCCACGTTGAACCATTGCAGGCACTGGAAGGCGCGATGGAAATAGAGGCGTTGCAGCTCTTCCTTGGTGGGTTTGTGACCCACGTAGGCCTCCAGTAAGGCCAAGGCCTTATCGAAGCCCACATTGCCGTAGCAAGCGATGTCGTAGAAGGGGTCGTTCATGCCGGCGAACTCCCAATCCAAAACATACAACTTGTCACCACTGATGACGAGGTTGGTGGGCTGGTAGTCGCAATGGCAAGGCACTTTGGGAACATTGACTTGGGTGGCTCGGATGACATCGAGCTTCTTGCGTAGGTCGAGGTATTCCTGTGGGAACACATAGCCCGTCTCAAGGCAATAGTTTTGGTCGGCGTCGAGGCGGCCAAAGGCGTTATAGTCCTTGAACTTCATGTCGGAGTTGTGGATTTTCTTCAACGCTTTCACCGACATCTCGTTGTAGGAAACCACGTCAGTGGTGCTCATGATGGTGCCTTCCACGTATTCAGCCAGCTTCTCGCCCGAGCGGATCTCCACATATTCCGTAATGTTGTTCAGCCCCAATCGGCTGACTTCCTGAATATTGGCCCATTCTTCTTCGCGGTCGACGAACTTTTCGGCAAACTTACCTGGCACGCGGTAGGTGTATTTCTTGCCTTGGCATTCAACGACGTAGGTGTAGTTGCTCATGCCACCTTCGAGACGCATCACGATTTTGGCGTCGTGGGCATGAAGTAGTGCATTTACTCTAAAAACGATGTAGTCTTCAATAGTCATGGTAGTATATTATTAAATGAATTAATGTCATTTGATTTGGTCGGCAAAGATACATTTTATTCGCATTGTAATGTAGTATCGGATGCGTTTTTTTGTTGAATTGTAATTTATTTCAACGGGAAATACCTTGATAAGCGATTTTATTGTATTTTTGCAGCCGCAATAGGGGATTTAGCTCATCTGGTAGAGCGTCAGGTTCGCAATCTGAAGGTGGCCGGTTCGAGTCCGGTAATCTCCACAAAATAGTAAGAAAACCCGTTGAATTTCAGCGGGTTTTTTTTGTTGTCTTGGACAATACCCCCTCATCCTTTCAGTTTTTCTCCAATATTTGTCACTCCGCATCCAAGCCGTATTTCAATATCATCTACTATGGGTTGTTTTGATAGCTGCTACCAACTCATCGCTGATATTGTTTCCTATCTGACGGCAGACATCCTGGCTCCATCGTTGCGCCATCTCAACGCGTGAGGTTTGGTCGTCCATGCCTTGCATCATAGCGTAAATGTAACCGGCATTGAAGTTGTCTCCAGCTCCGACTGTGCTGACGGTCTCAATTGCCTGTACGGGATAAGTGTTGCAGCCGTCAGGCGTATAGACACGAATCGATCGAGGGCCATCTGATAGTATTAGTGTGCGACAATGACGGCTCACGCGTTCGTAGATGGCATCTCCTTCATTCAGACCCAGCATGTAGTCGAAATCCTCCATTGATCCACGCACCACATCAGCAAGGCTCATGTTTTCCTCGATATTGGACATCACATCTGGCAAATCAACAATATGGTTTTTACGGAAGTTCACGTCATAATAGAGCCATGCACCCGCCTCGCGTGCAGCACGCAACAATTGGCCCACGACAGGACGTATGGCAGGGTTGATGGCGAAGAAAGAACCAAAAAGCACCACATCGTCCTTGTCTATCTGAGGCAATTTACCGTCCAGCTGAACAGATGCGTGATCTTTATAGAAGACGTATTGCGCATCATTGTTTTCGTCCAAGAATGCCAGCGTTATATGCGACTTGACATTCTCGTGCCGGCAGACATATTCCGACGACACGCCATTCTCAAGCAGATAGTTGCATATAAGGTCACCCACATGGTCGTCTCCCACATCTGTTCCCATGGCACAAGGCACACCAGCCCGTCCAAGCGAAACAATGCTGTTGAATGTCGAGCCACCTGGAACAGCTTTCTGGGGTTGGTCGTTCTTGAACAGGATGTCCAACACGGTTTCACCTATGCCTATTACACGTTTTCTGGTCACACGATTCTTAATATTGCCTCTTTCCATAGTTGAAAAATTTCAGAAAGCCGCGTGTTATTCAGCAGCTTGCTCTGTCTCTGGACATTGGTTAATCACGATAATGTTTTCATTGTCCAACCTGACCTTCAGCCAGCGTTCGATGCGGTCATGAAATTCAGTGTCTAACGGTTCGTTTGTGGTAATAAAGGCGACAAGTTGTTCTGTAACCATGCCATCGAGGGACTTCACAGATGAGCCTCGGCTCAAACTGACTTCAGTGATGGTTGGGTACTGTGCAAACAGTTCTTTGGAAATGGCCTCAACGGGAATCTCTTTCGACTTGTAATCGGAAAGTACGGTCGCCAGTTTGAAAATGCTGTCGTTTAAGGTTTTGATTTGTTGGTCAGTATGTTCGTAAATGCCTTTCACGATCTCCGCTTCCGAAAGTTCTTGACGCATACTTGTGGCATCTTCGTGGAAGATAATTTGGCTGCGTGTGATGCCGTATTCCTCAGCATTTTTATACAGGTTCTTTTTGGATTCTTCTGTCAGCGTTTCGCCAGCAAGGAAGAGCTCCAAGGTTGGTGATTTATGTGAATAGGTTGCCTTATGATCATAGATGAAACACTTGCCGAGGTTTTTGTTTTCGGACACCAAACGCTCCGCATGGATGATGAAGTTATTCTCTTTTATGACACTGATGGCGGTGATGAAGCTCGGCACGATGACGATGAGCAGGATGAGATAAACCGCTCCTTTGGGCAAGTGCTTCTTGGTTTCGCCTGATGATTCCACAATAGGAAATCTGAAATATTTCACGGCAGCGAAGGTGGCCAAGGCGATGAAGACACTGTTGATGAGGAAGAGATAGAGTGCCCCGAAGATGACGGCTCCTTTCCAGATGGAGATGCCGTAGCCGACGGTGCATAGTGGCGGCATGAGCGCGGTGGCGATGGCCACACCAGTGATGACACTGCCCTTGTCCTTGCGCGAGGTCTCGATGATGCCTGCCAGACCACCAAAGAGTGCAATCAAGACATCATAGATGGTGGGTTTGGTTCTGGCTAAGAGTTCAGAAGGGTTGGCCAGACTCAAAGGACTGAGTAAAAAGTACAGCGAAGAGGCAATAATACTGATGACGACCATCACGCTGTAGTTCTTCATTGATTCTTTTACTAAGAGATTGTCCTCAGTGGCAAGACCCAATCCAAAGCCCAAGATGGGACCCATCACGGGGGAAATCAACATGGCGCCGATGATGACGGGGATGGAATTGACGTTCAAACCCACGGAGGCGATGATGATAGCGCAGGCTAGAATGAACACATTGGTGCCTCTGAAAGCGATATTTTTTCGGATGGAGGTAGTAGCATTCTCGTAGTCGATTTCATCGGAGAGGTGGATGAGAAACTTCAAATATATTAGGATTCTGCGGAAGATGTTTTTCATGGTGACATTGTAATTGATGTGCAAAAAACGGCAAAAAAGTTGAATTGCGCAAGAGTCAGCGGCGGAAAATGCTTCTAAAAGCAATCAGCATCGGGAAGATTTCGACACGGCCCAAAAGCATGATGAACATAGCCGCCACTTTCTGGAAGCCCATGAATCCGGCATAGTTGCCCAACGAGCCGACCTCGCCGAAACCAGGCCCAACGCTGCCCATGCAAGCGATGGAAGCTGTCAAAGAAGTCTTGGTGTCCATGCTGATGGCAAATACGCCCGTTCCGATGGCAATGATGAGGATGTAGATGCCCATGAATGTGATAATTGAGATGACATTTTCTTCCGTCTTCACCTGCCCGTCCAGCTTGGTTTGGTTGACATTCTTGAACCCAATAAGCGAACTTACCATGCTTTTCAGGCTTTTGATGACGATGACAAAACGATCCATTTTCATGCCTCCAGAAGTTGAGCCTGAACAACCGCAGACCAAGGAACACAGTATCAGTATGCCCATACTGAACGTGGGCCAAAGGTTGGTGTCGGTTGTGGCAAATCCCGTGGTTGTGCTGAGTGAACAAACTTGGAAGGCTGCCAATCGCAATGCTCTTGGAAAAGAGGTGTAACATCCGCTGTAGTATAGGTTGGCAGTGACGGCAAGTATGGCGATGGCGACAAGGGTCAAAAACCAACGGATGACTTGCGTGTTAAAGAGGTTCTTGCGTGTGTGTTTGTCGGGCCAAATGGTAGAGAACATGAGGCTGAAGTTGGTGGCACCCATTAGCATGGCCACAATAAGGATGATTTCCACGAGGACATTGTCATAAAAAGCGACACTGATATTCTTTGTGCAGAAGCCGCAAGTGCTGCAAGCCGACATGGCCAAGGTGGTGGCGTCAAACCAAGGCATTTTGGTGAGCCTTAATGCAATGGCTGAAGCTGTTGTGATAATCAGATAGACGGCTATCATCCGATATACAAAGTTTTTCTTCCGTCCGCCGTAATAGGATTTGGCGAGGTCCGACAATTCTGCGCTAGCCAAAACGAGATGGCGGTCCTGTTGTGCAGAGATGACTAAGGAGACAAGGGTAACAATGCCGATGCCACCCATCCAGGCCGAGGCGATGCGCCAAAACTGTAGGCCATCAGGCAGAGCTTCAATGTCGTTGAGGATGGACGCACCCGTGGTGGTGAATCCCGACACGCTTTCAAAAAAAGCGTTGACGACCGTGAATTCTCCGCCAAATAGCAAATAAGGAATGGCACCAAAGATGCATGCAACTATCCAACAACCCGTGACGATGCAAAACCCTTCTTCAACGCCCATCTTCTCCTGAGGTTTTGTCGCAATGATGGCGAAAAAACCACTGAGAAGTGCCGCCATGCCTGAAAACACCAAGGGATTAAAGCTGTCGTCCATGTCGTTTCTATAAGCGATGAACGCTGAGACAAACATAAGCAAGGCAACACCTATCAAAGAAAAGCCCGCATAACGTATAGTGGTATTCCATTTCTCCATTTGCTATCGATTTTGAAAAACAGAAGCAAAATTATTTCGGTGCTTTTTATGAGTCAATACAATAATATTTATCTTTGCATTGATAAAATCAATAAAGGGATGACGTTGCAACAATTGGAATACATCATTGCTGTGGAACAGCACGGCTATTTCGTCAACGCGGCAGAGGCTTGTGACGTGACGCAATCAACGCTGAGTCTGATGATTAAGAAGCTAGAAGAAGAATTGGATGTCAAAATTTTCAATCGTGACACGCATCCTGTCACAGTCACCGAAATGGGACGAAAGGTGATTGACGAGGCGAAGATGGCTGTTTATCATACCAAGCAGCTTTTGGAGCTAACCCGTACTGCAAAGGAGCAAGCCTCGGGTGACCTCAGCATAGCTTTGACGACTACAGTGGCTCCCGTGATCATGCCTGGTCTTTTCCATTATATGCGAACTAAGCATTCAGCGATTCAACTCCGAGTGGAAGAGATGATATCGACAACAATAATTGATAAGGTGAAGAAAGCTGAAATCGACATGGGGATTTTGACTTATCCTGTCAATGACCCTGATTTGTTGGAAATACCACTATATCACGAGCGCTTTTTTGCTTATGTCTCACCCAAAGATGATCTGTATAAAGAGGATAGCATTGAACGCACTCAAATGTCGAGATACAAGGTGTGGACGATGAAAGATGGCGTGAGGTTGTTCGACCGTTCAAAGGTGCGCTCGGAGGAGGAGATCAAATATGATAAGCTGTATGAAGGTGGTCGAGTGGGCATCTTAATTCAGATTACTGACGAAAACGGTGGCATCACCATCGTGCCAGAGTCACATTTGCATTTGTTGCCTGAGACCGTAAAAGACCGTATCAGGCCGATTGTCAACCCCGAGCCTCAGCGAACGATAGGCTTGGTGTTTAGGAAGGACTATGTGCACGAGCGGATGATGAACATCGTCGTCAAGGCCATAAAGACGATAGTGCCGTCGGAGTTCCTCGATGGCGTGATTCGTGTGGATTATCTGAGACTATAAGACTGCGGAAACAACTTCGGCAATTTGTTCCAGCCATTCCTTGTCGGTTTCGTCGAACGTAGCCAGTTTCTCGCTATCGATGTCCAACACCCCAATGACTTCCTCACCTTTAAATAAAGGCACTACGATCTCGCTACGCGATTCCGAGCTGCAAGCGATGTGGCCAGGGAATTGCTCAACATCCTCAACTACAATGGTTTTCTTGTCTTTCCATGAAGTGCCGCACACACCCTTGCCGAAGCCGATGCGCGTACAGGCCACAGGGCCTTGAAAGGGACCAAGGACCAATTGCTCGCCGATGACACGGTAGAAGCCCGTCCACCAGAAATGGAAAGCCTCTTGGATCAATGCGGCCACGTTAGCCATATTGGCGACGGCATCGCTCTCGTCCTTCACCATCGCTTTTACTTGCGCGAGGAGGAGTTTATAGTCTTCTTGTTTGCTCATTTTTCTAATCTAATTTCTGCAAAAGTAGTAAAAAATGGGATTCCCTTTGGGAATGGAATTTCTTTGTCTTTTTTATCAGCGGCGGCTTGTAGTGTTTACCGTTCGTTGGACCCATTTGCCGCCGCATTTTAACTGAATGAATAACTCCATTCCTGTAGGGAATCTAAATCTTAAATTTTGAATCTTTAAATCTTGAATTTTCTTACCTTTGCACCTCGTTTAAAATAGCGTGTAAAATGAAAAAAGATATTCCCGTATTGCTGCTCACAGGTTATCTCGGTAGCGGCAAGACCACTGTGGTCAACAAGATATTAAACAACCGTAAGGGTATCAAATTCGCCGTGATTGTCAACGACATAGGCGAGGTGAACATTGATGCCGACCTAATCGAAAAAGGTGGTGTAGTAGGGCAGAAGGACGACAGTTTGGTCGCCTTGCAGAACGGCTGCATCTGCTGCACCTTGAAGATGGATCTCATCCAACAATTGCACGAGATCATCGTTATGCAGCGCTTCGACTACATCGTCATCGAGGCAAGTGGCATCTGCGAGCCGGAGCCTATCGCCCAGACGATTTGTTCCTTCCCTGACATGGCTTGGCAACTCACCAAGGACGGTATTCCGATTCTTGACTGCATTGTGACCGTCGTCGATGCACTGCGTATGCAGAGCGAGTTCGGCTGCGGTGATGACTTGATGAAGAAGAATCTGGCCGAGGACGATTTGGAAAGTCTTGTCATCCAGCAGATTGAGTTCTGCAACATCATCCTGCTCAACAAGGCTTCCGAAGTCACGCCTGAGGAGTTAGGTCGTGTGAAGAGCATCATCCGCGCTTTGCAGCCCACCGCCGAAATCATCACTTGCGACTATGGCGACGTCGACTTCGACAAGATCCTCAATACTAAGATGTTCGACTTCGACAAGGTGGCTACCTCTGCCACTTGGATCAAGGAAGTGGAAGGTGCAGTTGTTGACGACGATGACGAAGATGAGCACGAGCACCATCATCACGACGACCATGACGAGGACGAACACGAGCATCACCACCATCATCACGACCATGACGATGATGACGAGGAAGAAGAGCACGGCCATCACCACCATCATCACCACGACCACGAAGGCGGCGAGGTGGAGGAATACGGTATCGGCACTTTTGTGTATTATCGTCGCGAGCCGTTCAACATGGCGCGTTTCGATGAGTTTGTGGCGCGCAAGATGCCGAAGAATGTCATTCGTGTGAAGGGCATCTGCTACTTCAAGAACGAATACGACAACTGCTACATCTTCGAGCAGGCGGGTAAGCAGGTGCAGTTGCGCGATGCAGGCTTGTGGTTTGCCACCATGCCCGCCAACGAGCTAGCCATGATGATGGACCGCGAGCCCACCCTCCGTCGCGACTGGGACGACACCTACGGCGACCGCATGCAGAAGCTCGTCTTCATCGGCCAGCACTTAGACAAGGAAGCCCTGGTAAAGGATCTGGATGCTTGCTTGACGAGGTAAAAACTGCATTTTATCGGAATATAATTCCAAAAAATGTGCATTTTATCGGAATATAGTTCCTAAAAAATGACATTTTATCGGAATAATTCAAAAATAGTTGTATCTTTGCGGCATAAAATGCCACAATTATGATAGACGAAAAGACACTTATTCAAGTACTTGCAGAGCAGAAAGAGGATGCTCTTGGCTTTCAACCTCAGTCATGGGTTGACCGCAAAGAGGAAGACTTGTTTGAGTTTGAAAGCTCGTTGGCCCAAGTGGTGATAGGTGTGTGCCGCAGTGGAAAATCCACTTTATGCCATAAAGTATTGAAAGGGCATGGGATAGCGTATGCGTATGCCAATCTTGATGATGACCGGTTGTCGGGAATGCAAACTGAGGATCTCAACACATTGCTTTCGTGTCTATACCAGCTTTATGGTACTGACGTTCGCTATGTTTTCTTGGATGAAATACAAGATGTTGACGGATGGTATCTTTTTGTCAACAGGTTGTTGCGTAGTGGCATGCATGTTTTCGTGACAGGGAGTAACGCCAAGTTGCTCAGTGGTGAATTGGCGACGCATTTGACTGGGCGCTATAACGAAATACGACTGTATCCTTTCTCTTATCGTGAGTATTGCGCTATGAATAAGATAGATACAGTTGCCATCACTACAAAAGCAGAGGCCGAACGCAAAAGTGCTTTCATGGAATACATCAATACGGGTGGATTTCCTGAAATGCTGGCTATGAATAACAAACGAGGCTATGTGCAAAGTTTGTTGGATGCCGTATTGCAAAAAGACATACAGCGGCGCTTCAAGATACGCAACATGGACGCTTTGAAGAAAACCGCCTATTATCTAATCAGCAATGCCTGCCAAATCGTCAATTATGAGGATTTGTCAGAGGTGTTGGGTGTGACGGACAAAACGTTAAGAAAGTATGTCGATTATTTGCAGCAAGCATTTTTGATACAATTGTTGCCGAAGTTTTCCTATAAAAGTCGCGAACGGATACAGGGTGAGAAATCATACGTTGTTGACACTGGACTCGAAAACAACCAAAGCTATTCCATGGCAGGGGAAAACATAGGATGGCGTTTGGAGAATGTGGTCTACATAGAGTTGCTGCGACGATGCACGAAGGAATTTCTTGATGTTTATTATTACAAGCCTACGTCCCGTTCGAAAGAAGTGGATTTTGTTGTCTGCAATCGTAACCGACCTGTTGAATTGATACAAGTGGCTTACGACATTGAGAAAGAGAAAGCCCTTAATCGGGAGACCTCAGCCATGCTGAAAGCCTCGCAGGACTTGAAATGTAACAACCTTACCCTTGTCGCATTTTCTCCCACAAGAGACATTGAGGTCGATGGTGCCAAAATACATATTGTTTCCGCTATTGACTGGCTGCTGGGGTGAAGGAGGGAAGGATTTGATGGTGAAGGCGAGGTAAATTGTTTGGCCTCATCATAATATGAAAACCCGACATTGCGTATCGGGGTATGTTCGAGTCGTCCTTTGACTCCGTCGAAATGCTTTGCTTTCAGCGTAGCTAATCTTCGATTTCAGGACTTTGCCTCTTGTGTCGCTTTGTGTCATTGCGAGGAGCGAAGCAATCCAGAAACAGATGCTGATGATATGGAGTCAAGTGTTGGAATGAAAGGATTTGATGGTAGAGGTAGTGCGGTTTTTCTATTTCTTGTCAAATTCAGCGTATGGGTCTCTACGGTATTTTACAAATTTGCCATCCTCAAAATAGCAGTATCTGTACCAACTGATGTCTTTGGTCTCGTTGTATGTTTCCTCTCCCAGCAAGTCGATGTAGAAGCGTTTTTCTAATTTAGGGCAAAGTTTTGTCTTATAATAGCGCTCGTTTGCAATGAACAAAGGGTTTGAAAGCGATTGGGCCTGAGAAAAGGCATCATGGAAATAATCAGCCAAGACAAATAGTGTTATTCCGTTTTGGTCGCAAAGCGTTTGAAGACCGCTGAGTGTTGAGCAATATTCAGATGAGCAATGCGGAGACCATTGGTAAACAATGACTTTCGGGTATTGTTGTATTGTTTTTAGCATTTGCTTCCCGTTGATGGCATAAAGCCGTCCGTCATTTTGGGTAGGCAGAAAATCGTCTTCGGGGAAATCCCAAACCACTTTGCGTTGTTGTTCTTTTGTCAGGTCTCGGGAGAAATTGGTTCGAAGGCCGATAATTTGACAACCTCCAAAAAGGAGCAGCATGAGTAACGAAATAATCTTGATTGGAAAATGCTTCATCTTTTTCTCTTTTTTTGCAAAAATACCATATTTGAAACGGTTTTGTCAAGTTTTGAGAGAAAAAATGTATCTTTGACCCTTCAAAAAGTCATTTTCATAATCCTTTCAATTATGAGCGACGATAGTAGTGTCATACAAGATGCTTCTCCATTGAGGCCTGAAACCGACGGACTGTATAAGGATGCTTGCAGCATTATTGAACAGGCTCAAGCCGTTGCTTACCGTGCCGTGAACGAGGTGTTAATCAAACGCAACTGGTTGCTTGGTATGCGTATTCAACATGAGGTGTTGAAAGACAAGCGTGCAGAGTATGGAGAACAAGTCATCGTGAATTTGTCTGAGAATTTGACAAAAAGGTATGGACGCGGTTTTAAGAAGAGCAACTTGTATCTTTTTATGTCTTTTTATCAAGAGCACTCAGACATTTTCCAATCAATGACTGGAAAATTAGACCATGATTCAACAGAAAACATTTTCCAATCGGTGATTGGACAATCTGAAAAACTCCCATCACTGACGGGATTATTTGGTGAAATAGATTTGTATAGTCATTTGTTGTCTGCAAAGCCATTGAGATTGTCGTGGACTCATTATAGTATTATTCTGCAGGAACCAAAACCCGAAGCTCGTGCTTGGTACGAAAATGAAGCAACCAACGAAATGTGGAGTACGCGCACATTACAACGCAACATCAGTAGTCAGTATTATCACCGTATGCTTCAGTCGCAAAACAAGGAGTTGGTCCGTGACGAAATGAAGCAGTTGACCCAGCCACTTCAGGACAGATTGGAATACCTGAAAAATCCCGTAGTGGCTGAGTTCCTTGGTTTCAAGAATAATACCGCATATACGGAGAGTGATTTGGAACAGCGTATCATCGACCACCTGATTCCTTTCTTAATGGAGTTGGGTAAAGGTTTTACACTGGCTGACCGCCAGAAGCGTATCCATACCGAGAAAGAGGACTACTATATTGACTTGGTGTTCTACAATTACAATCTTCGCTGTTTTGTGTTGATTGACCTAAAGACCACAAAACTCCGACATCAGGATGTGGGGCAGATGGATATGTATGTGAGGATGTATGATGAGATGATGATTCCACAAGGGCACAATCCCACCATAGGCATTTTACTCTGTGCCGACACTGATGAGGATGTGGCTCACTATAGCGTGTTGAACGGCAA
This sequence comes from uncultured Bacteroidales bacterium, assembly GCA_900317155.1. Classification (GTDB taxonomy): domain Bacteria; phylum Bacteroidota; class Bacteroidia; order Bacteroidales; family F082; genus Limimorpha. Next base: position 69,880 of record ONFO01000019.1, on the reverse strand, counting down.
CGACCAACTTTTTGCGGCGAAGTATCTAACTTATATGCCTACCCAAGAAGAACTTCGACGCGAGATAGAACAACAGAAAGAGTTTTTCAGACTTCAAAATGGATAAATAGGAACTACATTATGGAACAAATCATACAAACAATAAGCGGATGGGTGTGGAGTCCGGCCTTGGTGGCCATCTGCCTCTTGGCGGGGCTTTACTTCTCCATCGGCACGCGCTTCGTGCAGGTGCGCCGTCTGCGCGAGATGGCGCGGTTGCTTTTCTCGACGGACAAGAGCCAGAAGACGGGAATCACCTCGTTTCAGGCATTTTCGATGGCGCTCTCGGGACGCGTGGGTACGGGAAACATTGTAGGAGTAGCTACGGCCATTGGCTATGGTGGCCCTGGGGCTATTGTCTGGATGTGGATTATCGCTTTTCTGGGCGCAGGTTCGGCTTTCTCTGAGGCTACTTTGGCGCAAATCTATAAGGAAGAACACAAAGGTCAGTTCCGTGGTGGTCCGGCCTATTACATCGAGAAGGGCTTGCACAGCAAATGGCTTGCGGTAGCCTTTGCTGTCATCGCGGTGCTGGCCTGCGGTCTGTTTCTGCCACCGGTGCAGTCCAATGGTATCGCTATCTCGTTTGCCAACACTTTCCACATCAGTCCGGCATGGGCGGGTGCCATCGTGGCCTTGCTCATCGGTCTCGTGGTGATGGGCGGTGTGAAGCGTATCGCCAATGTGGCGCAGATTGTGGCGCCGTTTATGGCTGTCTTGTATGTTTTGCTCTCCCTTGTCGTGTTGGGTTTCCATATCCGCGAGGTGCCTTCGGTCTTCATGGATATGCTCCGTAGTGCTTTCGGCATGAAAGAGGCCTTGGGCGGCATCTTGGGCAGCACCATCGCGTGGGGCGTGAAGCGCGGCATCTATTCCAATGAAGCAGGGCAGGGCACGGGTGCCATCGTGGCAGGTGCAGCCAAGGTTTCGCATCCCGTCAAGCAGGGGCTGGTGCAGGCGTTTTCGGTGTATATCGACACGCTACTCGTTTGCACCGCCACTGCCGTGATGATTTTGGCCTGCAAGACCTACAATGTATTCGATGCTTCGGGCAACATCCTCGTTGCTGCCGAAGGTGTGGAGTTGGGTGCTCCTGATGTAAGTTACACGTCCGCTGCTTTGGGGACACTGTTGGGTGCCAACTGGGGCGGCATCATCGTTTCGTTTGCCCTGTTTTTCTTTGCCTTCACCACCATCATGGCATATTATTACTATGCTGAGACGAATCTTGTCTATCTCTTCGGCAAAGGCCGAAAGGAGCATGTCCTGATTTGGGTGCTGCGTCTTGGCGTGGTGGGCATGGTGTTCTTCGGCTCGCTGCATGAGGCCCGTGCGATGTGGGATCTCGGCGATATCGGTGTGGGCACCATGGCCTGGGTGAATATCATCGCCATATTGTTGCTCTCGCCCAAGGCTTTCAAGGCACTGAAGTCATACGAACGCCAGAAGAAGGAAGGCAAGGAACCCGTCTTCGACCCGAAGGAAATCGGTGCGAAGGGGGCTGATTTCTGGGAAAAGGATTAGAGGATTGCCTGCGGCAAGAAATCTTTCAAAAATCATTTTAAAATCTCTCAAAATCAGAACGAAAGATTTTTGAACGATTTTTTGATATAGATTTTCTCAGATTTAACTACGTTGAATACTGCGTATTTCTTGCGAAGCAATTCCAGACATGTCTCGTAATAATTCCAGCGCTTGCGTCACCGTACTGACTTCCTTGACGGTGAGTTGCAACTTGTCGTTGGCCTCCTTGAGTGCGGTGCGCTTTGGATGGCTCATGATGTACTGCATGATTTGCATGTAGGTGCTGCTCTCGTAGTATTTCGAGGCCTGGTTGCTGACGAAATAGGCCGTCATGTTATGGTGACGCAACAAAATCTTTTCAAAGCCAAGGTCCTTGGCAATCCAACGCAAACGCACGGTGTTCAGCAAGTCATTGACCTGCTTGGGAATAGGTCCGAAGCGGTCGATGAGGTGGTCGGTGAACTTCATCAGACTCTCCTCGGTCTTGGTGCGGTCGAGTTCGCTGTAAAGGCTCACGCGCTCCTGCGTCGAGTTGATGTAGTCGGCGGGGAAGCGCACCTCCATATCGGTCTCGATGGTGCAGTCGGCGACGTAGGAATGTTCTTCTTCTTTCTCAAAGATATCCTGAAATTCAGTCTCTTTCAGTTCAAGGATGGCTTCATCGAGGATCTTATGATAAGTCTCGAATCCGATGTCGTTGATGAAACCACTCTGTTCGGCACCGAGGATGTTGCCCGCACCACGGATGTCCAAGTCTCGCATGGCGATGTTGATGCCCTCGCCGAGGTCGGAGAACTCCTCCAAGGCGCGGAGGCGCTTTTGGGCTTCTTGGGTCAAGGTGTTCAAAGGTGGCGTCAATAGGTAGCAGAAGGCTTTCTTGTTGGAACGGCCCACGCGTCCGCGCAGCTGGTGAAGGTCGCTGAGACCGTAACGATGTGCGTCGTTGATGATAATGGTGTTGGCGTTTGGAATATCCAAACCCGACTCGACGATGGTGGTGCAGAGCAGCACGTCGTAGTCGCCATTGATGAAGCCCAGCATGATGTCCTCAAGCTTCGAGCCTTCCATCTGGCCGTGGGCGACGGCGATGCGCACGCCCGGCACATACTTCAGGATGAAGTCGTGCACATCCATGATGTTCTGGATGCGGTTGTGGATGAAGAAGACCTGTCCGTTGCGGGCGAGTTCAAACTGGATGGCGTCACGGATAAGCTCGCCGTCGAAGCCGCGCAATTCGGTCTGCACGGGATAACGGTTGGGCGGTGGCGTGGTGATGACACTGAGGTCGCGGGCACCCATCATGGAGAACTGCAGCGTTCTGGGGATAGGCGTGGCGGTCAAAGTCAGCGTGTCGACATTGGCCTTCATCTCTTTCAGTTTCTCCTTCACGGCCACGCCGAATTTCTGCTCTTCGTCGATGACGAGCAACCCCAAGTCCTTGAACTTCACATCTTTTCCTGTGAGGCGATGCGTCCCGATGATGATGTCGATTTCGCCTTTTTCGAGGCGTTTTAGGATTTCATTCTGTTGTTTGGTTGTCTTGAAGCGGTTGAGGTATTCTATGGTGACGGGGAAGCCGTCGAAGCGTTCGGTAAAGGTGTGGTAGTGTTGCAAAGCGAGCACCGTAGTCGGCACGAGCACAGCCACCTGCTTCGAGTCACAGCAGGCCTTGAAGGCGGCACGCATGGCTACCTCGGTCTTACCGAAGCCCACGTCGCCGCACACGAGGCGGTCCATGGGGTTCTCACTCTCCATGTCGCGCTTCACGTCGTTGGTGGCTTTCAGTTGGTCGGGCGTGTCCTCGTAGATGAACGAAGCCTCCAACTCGTTTTGCAGGTAGTTGTCGGGTGAGAACTTGAATCCAGGCGTGCGTTTGCGTTCGGCGTAAAGCTTAATCAACTCGCGGGCGATATCCTTGACCTTGCTCTTGGTCTTGTTTTTCAAACGGTTCCATGCCCCGCTGCCAAGGGTGCTGAGCTTGGGTTCGGTGCCGTCTTTGCTGCTGTATTTAGCGATGCGGTGCAGCGAGTGGATGCTCACATAAAGTAGGTCACCGTTGTTGTAGATCAACCGTATGGCCTCTTGGGGCTTACCGTTGTTCTCGATGGTTTCGAGGCCGTCGAAGCGCCCGATGCCGTGGTCGATGTGGGTGACATAATCGCCGGGCTTCAGCTCATAAAGGTCTTTCAGCGTGATGGCCTGCTTGGTCGAGAAGTTGTCGCGCAAGTGGAAGCGGTGGTAACGCTCAAAGATTTGGTGGTCGGTGTAGCAACACACCTTCAGGTCTTCGTCGATGAAGCCACCGTGGATGGCGATGGTCTCGGTTTCGAAGTCGCGATGGCTCTCATCGTTGTGGTTGATGTCGTTCAGAATCGCCTGGATACGAGAGAGTTGCTTGCTACTTTCGGAGAACACGATGACGCGGTAGCCTTCTTCCTTGTGCGCTGCAATGTCGTCGATAAGCAGGTTGAAGTTCTTGCTGAAGATAGGTTGAGGCTTCGTATGGAACGTGACAGTTGTCAGTTGGGAGTCGTTCTCGCCATTGTTCTCGCCCATGTCATTCCTGCTGGGGCTTGTGGGTGAGCTGGAATCTATGGGCGATGTTAGTTGTAGTTTGCTGGAAACGCCAAACTCAACAGTAGGGTGTTTTATAAGGTTAGAAAGCAACTCATCCGACTTGCTGAACAGCTGCCCAGGTTTCAATGCCTTTACCTCTTCATCTTGTTCCTGCATCTTCTCGAAAGCTTCAACAGCGCGGTCGTATTCCTTGTCGACCTGTGTGGCGAAGAAGGCCATGTCGGTGAGCCACACGGTGGTGGTATCGGGCAGATATTGCAGGATGGCCTCGCGATCCTCGATGAAGGCGCGTTCCTGCATGTTGGGCAGCAGTACAATCTGTTTCAGCTTCTCTATGGAGAGCTGGTCGGCAATGTTGAAGCTGCGGATGCTTTCGACCTCGTCGCCGAAGAACTCAATACGATAGGGGTAGTCGTTGGCGAAAGAAAATACATCGACTAATCCGCCACGGATGGCAAACTGTCCCGGCTCCACCACGAAATCGACGTTCTCAAACTCGTAGTCGTAAAGCAAGTCGGTGAGGAAATCGAGGTTGACCTTCTCGCCGACCTTGAGCTTAAAGGTGTTCTTGGCCAAGAGTTTACGGGTGAAGACCTTCTCGCTCAATGCCTCTGGGTAACTGACAATCAAAGTCTTGCGTTCGGAGGTGGAGACGCGTTGCAACACTTCAGTGCGCGAGAGGATATAGGTGTTGTCGGGTTTCTCGGGCTCGTAGGGACGCTTGTAAGAGGTGGGGTAGAAGAGCACCTGCTTCTTGCTATAGTCCATGCCACGCTCGCCGAGAAGGCTTTCGAGGTCGTTGTAAAAATAGGCTGCGTCTTCTTTGTCGGCACACACGATGAGGTGCTGGCCGCCTATTTGACGGAAGGTTTCCTCCACGACAAAGGCCTTTGACGAGGCCGCCAAATTAGAACAAAGCAAATGCCCTCCATCGCGCAAAGTCTTGACTATCGCGTCGATGTGGGCATCAGCTTTATAAGGTTGGTACTTTATGCTTGCCACGTTGCTTGAAATTGTGGCGCAAAAGTAATAAAAATCTTGGTCTCTGAGTCTGTCAAAGGGCCTTATTCAATCACGATCTTCTGCGTCTTTACTTTTTCTCCGTCAATCAAACGTAAGACATACACGCCAGGTGCCATCTCGCTTATTGAGATGCGATTTGTCGCGTCTTCTTCTACAACCACACGACCCATCATATCCACAATCTGCAGAGAAGCCTCACCTGCATCGTTGATGATGATGTTCCCATCGCTGATGAAAGCAAAGGCCGCATTGTCATCGTTTGCGTCTTCGCAAACGGGGGCAAAGAGCAACCTGAATCTTGTTGTATAGTCGCTTGTATTAGCCTCGAAAGTGTAGGTGGGCGTGGCCAGTAGGTCTACATCGTTGCCGGTCATGTTATCAATGAGGTGTAGGTAGTTCAGCTCAAGGTCTTCGGTTTCGAAGCTGAGGGTGTAGGTGCCTTTTTGTGTAGCCTTGAAATTGATGGGCATCTCAGTCTCTTCGTTGGCGTAGGCCACGGCGAATTCTTGACCGTTTTGAGGGATGTAGAGTTGGCTGTTGCTTTCACTGAAGTCGAATTTGGCGAGGCGGTAGCTCGGTTCGAAGCCAATTCTTGCCTTGTCGATGATGGCGTTGCCTCTCATGTCGGCTTTGGCCACCGAGACGGTGATGTTAGGCTTGTCTCTCAAGGCGGTCTTGCTGAAGGCGACCGTCTCGCCTGTGCCTTGTGCCTGCACCATAATGGCGGCGCAAGGAGGGATGGCACCGCTACCTAAGACAAATTTGGTGCGGTCTTCATTAGAGTTATATTGCAAGACATAGAATGGTTGTGTCGTGTAGGCGTTGCATGGATAGGGGTTGCCGATGAGGTTGAAACCTTTCAAGTTGGCGTCGCCGTTGTAATTCAATACAGTGGGTTCGGCGTCGGCGGTAAGTGTTCCTTGGAAAACAAGAGATTGGTCGTTGCTGTTGGAGTAGAGATAACCTTCGCCGTTCTTAAGGCTGAATTGGTGGTGGTCGCTTGGTTGTTTTTTCCAGTTCTCCCATTCAAGGGCATTGCCTTGGTTGTCTGGCTGAGCGTTTTGGTTGAAACGGTATAAGTCGAAGTCGCCGAGGGTCAAGCCGTTTTCGTTGTTTGGCGTGATGTTTTCGGTAAAAGGTGAAGCGATGAGGTTCCAACCGTCATTTTCCCCTGTTGTGAAAGCGGTGATGTCTTTTTTCACTGTGGCTTTCACTTCTGTGGAACTATTGATGAGTTGGGCGCCATCTTCGAGGATGAGGTTGTCAGGGTTGGTGTTGGTTAGGGTGCCGTCGACGGTGAGGGAGCTTCCTTCTGTGATGGTCATCATGTCGTTTGTCCCGAGTTCCAGCGAGGCGAGCGTTGCTGTCCCTATGGTGAGGCCTGCCATGTTAGAGGCCGCTGATTCGCCACCGTAGTTGGTTGTTACGGTGTATTGGTGGACAGTATTGTTAGTGGGAGCTACGGTGAAGCTAGTGGTCGCTATGTCGTCTGCGACGCTTACGCCATTGTCGTACAGATTGTAGGTAAAGGTGCCATCGGTGAGGGTGGTTTTCATAGTCCACGAAATATCGTCGCCAGTGATATATGTTTTTATTTCTGCCAAAGTGGTACCTATTCTTTGGGCGTAATTGCGATAAGGTGCATCAGCATAATAACTTCCGTATGTGGCTGGATATGGAATTAAGGAACTAGAGTAAAAAGCGACCCATAAATCTTTTGAGATGTCAAGGAGAATTGGGTCTGCCAAAACAACATCATGCCAACCTGTAGCGTTTGCAGTAAAGGCTTGTGACAGCAATTCGTTAGCTTCATCAGCAACATCATCTTTATAGATGAACAAAGTATAATCGCCTGTAGTTCTGATATAAAGGGAGACTTTACTGATATACATTCCATCAAAGTTCTCAAGATCTTCAGCGAGGTAACGCTGTCCCCAATAGGTTCCATTTGAACTACCAGAACCGTAAGAGCCTGCATTATATCCAGTGCCATAATGGATTTGTGTAGAGAGTCCCGTGCATCCAGTCCATGAAAGATGTGCTTGGCCGGCCTCATAACTTGCTGTTAAATCTGAAGGTCTGATATCTCGGTATGTTGAGTGAATTGTTACAAAGTTAGAAGGATTGGATTTGTTGGTGCCTGAAATAGCCCTGACGTAATAATCATGATATTCACCAAATGAGAGACCAGAATCTGAATAGCTTAAATTAGTCGTTCCAGAAACAATTATTTCATTATCTTTATAAACATCGTATGAGGAAGCCTCATTTACCGAAGTCCATGTCAAATATGCAGTACCTTCCGAATCCGAAGCTGAAAGAGTAGGAGCTGCCAAGATGCTGCTTTTGTCAGGTTCTGCCCAAGCTATGATGGCATTTGCTAAGTTGTAGGTTCCACTTCCACTACCCGAGCCTCCAGATCCAGGATTTAGGGCTCCAATAGTCCAATACCCATTATTGCCATGAGTAGTGCCGTATGAGCCATCGTAACCACTCCATCCCCAGTTAAAATGGAAATAGTCATCTGAACGGTAGCCATCGCACACAAAAGCATGGCCACTGTTTACATTGTTCCCACAATAAAATAGAGGTCGGCTTTCGTCAAGTTCATGCTTTAGGAGGTCAATCCATAGATCATCAGTGTAGGCGTCTCTTGAAACGTATCTTGTCGAAGGCGAAAATCTAAAGTAATTGATGAAGGCGTCCCTTACTTTACGGGAACTGGCTGAACTTGTATTCGTACCATAATTCATATCTACCGATACACCGCAATGGTACATCAGCGTGGCAATGGCATCAATTTGAATCTGGGGAGAACTTCCTGAAAGGGTGCTTGGCATATTGGCCCAATCGTAAATGGTCTCACCGAAATTAGCAGTTTGTTCACCATAGGTTGGGTGTGTGTATGAATAGCTATCGTTTCCTGTTGAGGGATAATTCCAATATTTCAGCACTTGAGCCATGGCAGTTGCGACACAGCCAGTATAGACATGGCCTCCAGGGCCACCCGTTCCAGCTGGGCAATGATAGTTATATGGATATTTTTGGTCCCAAAGCGTGGAAAGCAACGGTCCAACAACCACGTCTGAAGTCATTTTGGTTGATAAACCACTTTTAAGGTTTTGCCATTCTGTTTTCACGTCAGCATCGGCTACCAAAGAAGCATTTATTGCATCCTGAATTTGATCGCTATATCCTTGCAACCACCAAATTAGGTTTTCAGGCATTCCTTCTGCCACAAACTTTCCCGTCAAGGAGTAGCCCAAGATAGGCTGTACACAATCGTCGGCTGCCATCACCACGAAGCCTTCCTCGCCGTTAAAAATGTAAAGGTTCTCAAAGCCTGCTTCTTTTGAGAGGTCGGTCAGTTGGGCGGATTTTGCACCGTTGTTATTTAAAAAAGTAGTGGCCACTTTTCGGGCAGTTTCAGGTGTCACACGCTCGGCCATCATCGGCATGGTCACCATCAAAACCATTGCCACAATTAGCGTAAATCTTTTCATAATTTATTATTGTCAGAATTTGGGATGCAAAAGTACTAAAAATCTCCATGCCAGCCGATAAAAAAGTCACGGCTTGTCTTTTGTTGGACAAAACCGTGACTTTGAAGCAGTTCAATGGAAGTTATCAAGGTGCTACTACCTTCTGTGTCTTGGCCTATTCGCCGTCTGTTTTGTTGGGAGCGAACATCAGCCTAAACCTTGAAGCAGTATCTGTCGTCTTGGCCTCAAAGGTGTAGCTTGGCGTAGCCAAAAGGTCGATGTCGGTACCATTGACGTTGTCGATGAGGTGGAGGTAAGCTGGTGCAAGGCTTTCAGCTTCGACATGGAGGGTATAAGTGCCGTCTTCTGTCGTCTTGAAGTTGACTGGCATCTCACTTTCTCCATCGGCGTAGGCCACAGCGAAATCGTTGCCGTTTTGCGTGATGTAGAGCATGTCTTTTTTGGGGTTCATTGTGTATTTCGAAAGCCGGTCGTTTTCGTTGAAGCTGACCCTTACTCTGTCGATGATGGCATCCCCGCCCATGTTGGATTTGGTAACCGAAATGGTGATGTCAGGTTGGCCTTTCGAGGTGTTCTTGCTGAAGGTGACGCTTTGGCCAGCGCCTTGGGCTTGCACCAAAATAGCCGCACATGGCGCGACAGGATTGCTGCCTAAAATGAAATCCGATCCGTCTTCATTCATCACATAGAAACTTCTGTTGACGTAGGTGTTGCAGGGGTAGGGATTGCCGATGAGGTTGAAACCTTTAAATGTGGCAGTGTTGTCGTAGACTAGTTGTGTGGATGAGGTGTTGCCTGCAAGTGTTCCTTGGAAAATGAGTGTCGGATTGCCGCTGTTGGCGTAGAGGTAACCGTTTTTGTTGTTGATGGAAAAGCTTTGGGCTTCATAGTTTCGCCATTCAAGATCTGCACTTTGGTTGAATGTGTAGAGGTCAAAGTTGTTGGAGAGCAAGCCAGTTGCCGAAGCCGATAAGTTGTTGCTTATGGGTGAGGCCACCAAATGCCAATTGTTGTTTTGGCTTCCAGTATAAGCTGAGATGTTCTTTTTCACTGTAGCATGCACATTATTTGAGTTGTTGACGAGTTGGGCGCCATTCTCAAGGACCAAGTTGTTGTTGTTCGCACTGCTGAGCTGACCGCTAACGGTGAGTTTGCTACCTGGACTGACGGTCATCAGGTCGTTGCCGTTAAGGGTTAAGCTGCTTATAAGGGCTTGTCCTAAAGTATAGCCTACCCCATTGGATGCATCCGTAACGCCACCGTAATAGTTGGTTTTTACTGTGTAGTAACTGACCGTGTTGTTGCGGTTTGAGTCGGTATAGCTGGTTGTGGTCATATTGAGGCTTAACGGTGACCCATTGCGGTATAAGTTGTAGGTGTAGACGCCGTCAGTGACGTATGTTTTGATGAGGAAAGCTGCTCCACTAGAGGTGCCGACCCATGATGTTGGTGATGACGCATAATAGTTACCGTTGTTGCCTGTATAAGAACAATACGTTGCAGGATAGCTTCGGCCTTCAGGGTCATACATGAACACCCAATAATCTTTGGAAGCATCAATGATTATTGTGCTTGACAGATCAAAGTCAAACCAACCGGTTGCCCCGACATTAAGTGATTGTTCCAAGACCTGGGTTTGGGGGTGATTGGAAACGGTTCCTTTGAACACATATATTTTATATGCGCCAGTTTCATTGGCATAAAACGAGGCCTTATATAGGGCCATGTTGTTGTAAGCACTGAGGTCACTGGCGAGGTACCGATGGCCCCAATACATGTTGCTTCCACCGCCAAAGCCAAGACTATAACCAGAAAACTCACCATTTCCATAAGTTAAAGTCGCTGATGGCGTTGCAGGATAGCACCATTCTGGAGCAGTCCACGAAAGGCTGATGTTGTTTCCCGATAAAGTGGCAGTCAAGTCGTCAACAATAGGGGTCGGGTAATCTACCGTAACAGTGACCGTGTTGGAAGGAAGTGACTGTTGCCCACTGGAATCCACGGCACGGACAAAAAAGGCACTGGTACCATAAGGCGCTGTGCAGGCATAAGTGGTGGATGTCGTGTTGCCAATTAGATTGTTGTTGCAATATACGTTATAACTTGAGGCTGCGCTTACGCCAGTCCAAGTCAAAGTGAGATTCTGGGTGTTATTGAGTGTGTAGTTGAGATTGGTGGGTGCGGGGAGCGTCGATCCGGGCTCGATGCCAAAGATGGCACATTGGTCGTTGGTGAAATTGTAACCGCCACCACCTGCACCGCCGCTGCCTGGGTTCAGGCTGGTCAAAGAATAGAATCCATCATTGCTTCCGCTCCAGCCCCAGTTAAAGTGGAATTGGTTGCTGCTGTTGTAGCCATCGCAAATGAAAGCATGTCCGCCGGCATTCCCGCGTCCGTTGTATTGAATGGGACGGGAAGCGTCAAGCTCAGCTTTAAGCAGGTTAATCCAATTGTTGTTGGAATAGTTGGATTTGTATTTTATATTGGCAGTGGACTTGTAATTGAAATAGTTATGTAAGGCATAGGGTATGTCTTCCCCATAGGCTGCGCTACCACCATTGGCGCTGATGTCGTACATCATATCTACAGATACGCCGCAATGGTACATCAGGACGGCAATGGCATTGATTTGCACATCCGAAGACGACTGCGACAAGGAATTGGGCATGTCGCTCCAACTGTAATTGGTCGAACCAAAATTGGCGGATTGCACCCCAAGGTCTGGACGAGTAGAAGGTGTGTACGAATGTGAACCGATACCCTGTGCAGGATAGCTCCAATATTTCATGATTTGGGCCATAGCAGTAGCCACGCAGCCAGTAACGGTACGCTCACCTGCAGTGTAGTCGTAAGGACAGAGGTTGTTGTATAACTCAAACATGTGCAATTGCCCACCGCTGTAATAATAAAAACCATTTTGGTCCCATGTGGTTTGCACTAAGGGATTCACGACAGTATTCGCTCTTGCTGCCTTGCTGTTGCCTTCAGCCAAGTCGTTCCACAATTGGATAGTCTCGTCCGTGGCTCTCAGTTGGTGCTCAATCGCGTACTGAATCTCATCATTGTAGCCTTGCAGCCAACCACTGACATTGGAGGGCATGTCTTCGGCTACGAATTTTCCTGTGAGCGAATATCCCAAAATGGGCTGCACGCGGTCGTCGGCTGCCATCACGACGAATCCCTCTTCGCCATTGAAGATGTAGAGATTGGAGAAACCTGCTACATTCGTCAGGTCAGTCAGTTGGGCTGACTTCGCTCCGTTGTTGTTCAAAAATGTCTTGGCCACTTTTTGAGCGGTTTCAGGTGTCACGCGCTCGGCCATCATCGGCATCGCCACTATCAGCAGCAATGCCACAAATAAACTAAGTCTTTTCATATTTCTTGTGTTTTATTTCTTATTCTTCTTCTACCTTTGCTCGTTTCGAGTCCCAAATCATATAGATGATGATGGCGATGTACATCACTAAGGCGATGAGGCCGGCCACGGGCAGTTCGGCGAACGGAGTACCTTCAGCGGTCTTGGCCACTGCATCCACGTTGCAGAACTTGAGGATGGCGCTCACCACACCCATCAAGGCGCCACCGGCGATGAAGCCTGAGGCGATGAGGGTACCGCGATTGTAACGGGCATCATTGAGTTTCTGGTCCTTGCTGCGTGTGCTCACGAACCATGAGATGGCGCCACCGATGAGCAACGGCACATTGAGGTCGATGGGGATGAACATACCCAAGGCGAAGGGCAGGGCAGGAATCTTGCAGAAGTTGAGAATCAAGGCGATGGCGGCACCGATGCCGTAGAGCAGCCACGGGGCGCTACCGCCCGACATCATGGGTTCGATGACGGCACTCATGGCGTTGGCTTGCGGGGCGACCAAGGCACCATCGCCCACGAAGCCGTAGGCTTTGTTCAGAATCATGATGACGCCGGCGACGGTGGCAGCAGCCACGGCCACGCCGACGAACTTCCATATCTCTTGCTTCTTGGGCGTTGTGCCAATCCAGTAACCCACTTTCAGGTCGGTGATGAAAGCTCCGGCTACGGCCAATGCTGTGCAGACCACACCGCCGATAATCAAGGTGGCGGTCATACCGCTGGGACCGCTCAGTCCGGCAGCGACCATCACCAAGGAGGCCAAAATCAAAGTCATCAAGGTCATGCCGCTCACGGGGTTGCTACCCACGATGGCGATGGCATTGGCGGCCACCGTCGTAAACAGGAAGGCGATGACGGCCACGACCAAAATGCCAATCAAGGCGTGCCATACGTTATGCACTACACCGAACCAGAAGAACAGGAAGGTGACGATGAGCACGGCCACGATGCCGATGACGATGGTTTTCATGGGGATGTCTTGTTGCGTGCGGTCGACGGTTTCAACCGAGGCTTTCTTGCCTTTGAACTCGTTGGCGGCCAGTCCTACTGACGACTTAATCACGCCCCACGACTTGATAATACTAATCACACCCGCCATGGCGATGCCGCCGATTCCGATGTGGCGCGCGTAGTTCTTGAAGATCTCTTCAGGTGCCATGGAGCCGATAGTGGCGGTGATGCCCGCATTCATCAGGTCAACGATTTGGTCGCCCCAGATGAGGTTCATGCCCGGGATGATAATGAACCACACCAGCATGGAACCACAGCAGATGATGAAGGCGTATTTCAGGCCGATGATGTAGCCCAAACCGAGTACGGCAGCACCTGTGTTCACCTTGAACATCAGTTTGGCTTTGTCGGCCAAGGCCGCGCCCCAACCCATCATGCGGGTGGTGAGGGTCTCCGACCACCAGCCGAAGGTGGAGACGATGAAGTCGTACAAACCGCCAATCAAGCCGCTGACAACCAGCAATAAGGAGTCCTTGCCCTTCTTTTGTCCGCTGACCAAGACCTGTGTGGTGGCCGTGGCTTCGGGGAAGGGGAACTTGCCGTGTTGTTCCTTGACGAAGTATTTGCGGAAGGGGATGAGGAACAGGATGCCTAAGATGCCACCCAACAAAGATGCGATGAACACCTGCCAGAAGTTGATCTCGATTTGGTAGCCCTTGCCTTGCAAGATGTAAAGCGCAGGCAAGGTGAAGATGGCACCAGCCACCACGCCGCCTGAGCAGCCACCGATGCTTTGGATGATGACGTTTTGCGACAAGGCGTCGTTTTTGCGGGCCAGTCCCGTCAGTCCGATGGCGATGATGGCGATGGGGATGGCGGCTTCAAACACCTGTCCGACCTTCAGGCCGAGGTAGGCAGCGGCAGCTGAAAAAAGGATGGTCATCAGAAGGCCGATGCACACCGACCATACCGTAACTTCTTGATACTTTTTGTTTTTCGAGAGTATGGGTTCATACTCTTCACCCGGTTTCAGTTCGCGTTGCGCGTTCTCGGGCAGTTTGAATTGATCGTTTTCCATATAGTGAATGTTTGAAATAGCAACGGAAATGAATTGCAATATTAAGGAAAAAAATGATTGCTTGGCATCGCGCGATATTATTTCACGCAGAATTAGCTGAATTATATGAAGCGCAAAGCGACGCATTGTTTACGTCCGGCAGGTTCAGCGGATTCTGCGATTTCTGCGTGAGAATTATTTTTTTGCGAGAAAATGACAAATTAATTTGTCTAATTGGAAAGTTTGCTTTACTTTTGCAGCATCAAACTTTCAAAAATCTATACGTTATGAAGAAAAACTATTTGTTTCCCCATCAGTTCAGAATGATTGGATGGGTGTTGGCCATCATTGCGGTGGTAGGGTATCTTTGTCTTCCGGAATTTCATTTCAAGATGCCTTCGTTGTATTTTGATACCTTTTTTGACGATGAAAACGAAAGTGGCTTCTTTCGTATGGCTCGAACGAACACGCTTTCTCTCGCCATGCCTGTGTTGACTATCGGGCTTCTGTTTATTGGTTTCTCAAAAGAGAAAGTTGAGGACGAGTTTGTGCAGTATCTCCGTACTCAAAGCCTGATTTGGGCTACATACGTCACTGCGGCATTATTTATCATTGCCACACTGCTCATTTATGGCATTTCTTATCTCTATGTCCCCTTTTTGGTTTTCTTCGTGTTCCTCATCCTGTTCATCGTCAAGTTCCGAATCGAAGTTCACCGAGCCAACAAAGGAGGTGCCCAATGAAGAATCGTTTGAAAGTGGCACGAGCCGAAAAGGACCTGACACAAGAGGATTTGGCCAAACTAATTGGTGTGAGCCGACAATCAATAAACGCCATTGAATCAGGACGCTATGTGCCCTCCACGGTCTTGGCCTTGAAGATGGCGCAGGTGTTCGGGAAATCGGTGGAGGAGATTTTCTTCTTGGAGGATGAGGATTGATAGTGGGAGATTCCCTTCGGGAATGGAGCTGTAATATGTATGTAAACTGCGGCGGCATGAGGTGCTACTTTTGGGTAACTTGCTCTTGCCGCCGCTTTATAGACTAACGAACACGCCATTCCCCGCAGGGGAATCTCATTGTGTGTTTACTTTACAATACTGAATTTCTTAGTAATAGTCTTGCTATTGTTCTGAATCCGAACAAAATACATTCCCTCAGTCAAACCTGATACATCAATTTGTTGGGTTTCGTTGGTGATGTGGCCTGAAAGCAGCATTTGGCCTGTCAGGTTGGTGATACAATATTCGGTATCTGCCTGTAGAGATGCGCCATGGCACGTCTCTACAAACAGGATGCCGTTGGTAGGATTAGGATAAACATTGATTACCAATGCGTTATTTTCATCAACCACCATCACATCCTTGTCCAAACATTCCGACCAGGCAATGGTGTTTCCACCGTCAGTGCTGATGCCATATTTGTATTGCCCAATGGGCAGAGCATCCCAACCATAATCCACATAATGGGCGTCAGCGATGTTTGAAGCAATCAGTTCGGCATTGCTTCCATCGCAGTTGGCGCGGTAGATGCTGTAAGTGTTACCCACAGTGATGTCATCGATATAGAAGGCGTTATCGTATTCGCCCTCGGCGAGTTGGTTGGCATATTTCCATTCCAGGATATGGTTACCAGGACCGATGGCCACGGTGTAGCGCGTCCACGGCACTTCATCCTTCAAGGTCTCGCCATACTGCACGTTGTCGATGAAGAAGCCGCAGCCGTTGAGCGGGAAACAACTGACGCGGGCATAGTAACTTACGACACATGAGGTGGGGAGGTTGACTGCCAAAGAGATCTTGCTGTTGGAGAACATGCCCGTGTTGGTCGACTTGGCGCAATAGGTGCCTGTGTTGGGTTGCGTGGTGGTGATGACCCAAGGGCTGGTGGCGTCGTTGATCCACATGTTTTGGTAGAAGTCGCCCGACTCGAAGCCGTCGTAAATGCCCGCAGGCAGGTTCCACGATAGCGATACGCGCATGTTGTTGATGACTTCGGCCTCAATCTCAACAGCTTTTGTCAGGGTGACGTAATTGGAGGGAAGCGAGGTCATGTCATTTTCCAGATGGGCAATAATATAATAGGTGTAAGAACCCGCATAGCTGATGTGGTCGGTATAAGTGGTTGCCGTAAGGTTGTTGGCGATGCGCATGCCGTCGCGATAGACGTCGTAGGAGATGCCTTCGGGAGCAGCAGTCCAGTTGAGGACGACCTGCTCGCCGTCGAAGTCAGCGGTGAGGTTGGTAGGACCGTGGTGGAACAAGGCATTCATAGCGGCCAAGGCATCAATGCGTCCTGAGCCTACACGGTTGTTTTTCATGGTGTTGCCAACGCGTACTGAGGTGAGTTCAATGATGGAATCCAATTCTGCAGGACTCAGTTCTGGGTTGGCCTCAAGCAACATGGCCAACACGCCTGCCACACAAGGTGTGGCCATCGAGGTGCCGTCCAATTCGGTGTAGCCGTTGGTAGTCTGGTAGTTCAATGAGGTGATGTTGGCACCAGGGGCAGAGATGTCAGGACGGATTAAACCTGGTTGGTTGACGTCACCGTTTTCGTAAGGGTAGTCGTTGTAGTTACCGACATTGGCACCCGCAGCCCAAGTCGTGGGGCCGACAGATGCGAAGCCGCAGCGCTCGTCGTTGGAGTCGGTGGCACCCACGCTGATGACGGAGGTCAGGCCGCCTTCGATGAGGTTCCTTTGGTCGGGGTGGAGCCATGCCGGAGGACAGTTGCCCGGAGCACTGATGTTGAAAGGAACGGGGAAGGTGTATTGCGTTTGGCCTTCGTTGCCGCAAGCCACGGCAGCCGCCACGCCCGCATTGAGGCAGGTGGCAAAGACATCACGGTAGTAGTAGCAGGGACCAGCGCCTACGTCACTGAGCGAGAGGCTGAGGATGTGTGCACCGTGTTCCAAGGCAAACTCAACACCTTGGATAAGGTGGGTGGCTTCACCTTGACCGTCTTCACCCAAAACCTTGATGGACATGATTTTGGCACCTGGGGCGATACCCGTTTGGGTGCCTGCCGTGCCTTGCCCCGCCAAGATGCCAGCGGTATGGGTGCCGTGACCATCATCATCCATGGGATCGTTGTCTTGATAGAAGATGTCATAGCCGTGGTGCGGGAACTCGCTACCACCGTCCCACATGCTGTTGGCAATATCGATATGGTTGTAGTTGACACCCGTGTCGATGTGGCCGATGATGACACCGTTGCCCGTATAGCCCGTGCCGTTGTAGTTCCAAACCGCCGGCGCGTTGATCTTGTCGACATGCCAAGCATTGTCTCTTGTGGCATGGCCAATTTTCTCGTTTTGAGGAATCATCTGACGCATTTCATCAGGGATAATCATGGCAACATCTTTGCGCTCTGCGAGTTGTGCAATGACTTCGGCACTGGCCGAGCAGCTGAAGCCGTTGAACGACCAGAAGGTTTTCAGGTCGCTGACCAAGTTTTCGCTCTTATAACCATTAAGAAAATCAAGCACTTGGGCTTGCGAGGCTTGACAAAAGGCTTTCCGCTCGGCGATGACAAAGTCGCGGCGTTGCTCCTTGGTCATCAAGGCTGTTTTTTGCGACAGCTGGCTGTCATTGTAACGTTCCGACATCATCACGATGACGTGTTGGAGATTGTTGGATTGGCCAAACAATGCACTGAAGCAAAGAGCCAAGAGAAGGATTAAAAAGGGTTTCTTCATGATATTGAATTGATTTTGTGTAACAATACATTTCCGATACGGCATTCCAGACACCGTTTGCGCTTGCAAAAATAGGAATAAAGGTGCAACAAAGCCTGTGTCTGCATGGCATTTTCCGCCTTTACCCCACATTGGGCATAATGTCGAATCACAGCATTGTCCTCAGCCTCAGTATCTTCCAAGAACTGAATGGCTGTCTCACACACCGATTCGTCTTTGTGGAGCTTGCCATAGCAAAACAGTAATGGAGCTACTGCGTTGATGATCAATACATCGGCTGTGGTTTCACCTAGATGTTTCGATTTCGATTCGGTTGAAACACCAAACCGCCAATGCGTTTCCCAGTATTCCGAAGCCTCAACGTCAAATAAGGCTTTAACCTCGGCAGTGTTTTTTGCAGCTTTTATTTTAGAAAACAGGCAACCGTTTTTGTGGATGAGCTGCGCCATCTGTGCCAATCGGACGGTCGGAAAGTTGGAAGGTCGCATTCGCATGAACTTCCATCTTTCGGCTGGCATGGTCAACAGATTGAATTTGGTGCGCATTACGATGAACTCGCGCTTGAGCAGCAGTGGATATTCCTCCATGAAATTGTCTTCGAGGAATCCCGCGCAGCCCATCAGCATGGCTTCCACTTGAAGCAGGTTGTCGGCGTGCTTCAACAAAGTCTTGAAAGGCAAGATGTTGGCCAAATATTCAAAAGCCTCATTGTTGACTTTCAAGCCGAAATAGCGCATCAATAGTTTGTAAAGAGCATCCTCCCAATCAAATTGATTGGCTTCCAGTATCTTGGTGACGGTCTCCGACTTGCTCTCCAAACGTTCCACAGCCATTCTGTCGAGCAACGAGAGTCGGGTAAAGACGGGCACTTGGCTGATGCTTTTCTCGCATGGAATCCAGCTCTTTGACGAGATAAGTTTTTGATATTGTGCAAAAAGGCTTTCGTCGAAATGCCCTTTCAATTCTATTGTGGGTATGCCGTTGACTTGGGTGTCGTTTTCGTAGACTACATGCAAGATGACATTTTTGTAGGCTTTATCGGACTGGTGGCCATGTCGATTCCAGTCGCTGCTCTTCACGTGGATTTCCACATGACCAGCCCACAATTTGTCGCCGATTTGGATTTTCGCCTCCAAGAAGTCGGGACCCGAGTCGGTGTTGCGGTAGCCTGTCGCTACCATTTCCACCGCTTCGCCTTCCGTGGTCTTTAAATCCTTGTCGGTCAGGCGGTTCTCCCAAATATAGTATAGGAATTCTTCTCTCATTTAATCTTCCAGCAGTTTAAAGGTTCAGTGTCAAGCACACCTTTCTTTGAAGCCCAATCGATAAATAAGGAACGTAGGTCGCGGTCACTTTGCCACACCACATGGTTCTTGATGTCTTCCTGTGCCCAGCCAACACCGTTGATCAAGTGGTTGCCACCTCCCATCGAGCGATAAGAGTTCATCACCACATTGTAGGTCTTTTCCATATCGAAAGGCGTGCCGTCGGCCATGCTGATGATGTGGATGCGTTCGCCCATGGGGTTTTTGTCGGTCACTTCGTAGATAATGCCCGCGCCCGAATCGAAGTTATAAATAGGGCTCTTCATCTCGTAGGCGTATTCGAGGAAAGCTTTTACTTCCTTTCCCGTTAAGGCCATGACGGCCAGTGCGTTTTCGAAGGGATACCAGGTGAAGAAGTCTTGCACGGTGAGCTTTCCCGCTTTGATGGTCTTGCCGCCACTTAATGGAGCTGCCATGGAGATGTCGGCGTGTATGCCTTCGGCTTCGACGGTCTCGAATTGGCAGCGATGGATTTCGTCAACCCAAAGGCAAGAGCCTTTGAAGGCATCGTCGGAGCTGATGTCAACGGGCAACTCAGCCACTTCGCGTTGTTTGTATGCTTCGGCACGGTCGAGATAAGGTTGTAGCATGGCAACGAATTGCTCGTCTTTTTGCTCGTGGTCGGTCTGCATGAGGCTGATACTGATGTTGGGCTTCTGTCCTTTTCGCAGCGTCACTTCGGCAATGCTGAGTCCCATTCCTCTATTGCCCGAGTTGAGCACATATACAGGGTCTCCGTTGATGTTGGTCAGTTTCTCGGCACGGGCACGGTGGTCGTGGCCGTAGAAGATGATGTCGAAGCCGGGCACGTTCAAGGCCACCCATTTCGATGCGTTCTCGCGACCAAGCGGATGGTCTTCGGGAAGGTTCTGAACTTGAGGCTCGTAGCCAGAGTGGAAGAGCCCTACCATCAGGTCGGGATGCTCTTTCTCTTGGATGATTTTCACCCATTTTTCGGCAGCGGATTCCAATTGTTCGAAACTCAACCCAGGACGAAGGCGGTCGGGTACCCAGGTGATGACATAAGGTGTAATTAGGCCGAGCACGGCGATTTTGAATCCGTCTCGGTTCAATATAATATAAGGAGTGAAATAAGGCTCGCCCGTCGCTTCGTCAATGACGTTGGCGGCCAAAACGGGCATTTTGACTTCTGAATACACGCGGTCGAATATCTTGCGTCCCGCCTCAATGTCATGATTTCCAACACTTACGGCATCATAAGGGAAATAGTTAAGCACTTGCGAAACAAGATTCGGATGTTCAGCATCTTGGTTGGAACAGTATTGAAACACAGTGCCTTGCAGGTTGTCGCCATTGTCCAAAAGGATGAGCCGGTCACCTAATTCGGATTTCATCTGTTTGATGATGAGAGCATCATTGGCAAATTCGTCATAACGACCGTGAGTATCAGTGGTTTCCAACAAGGTCAATGTGGTTTCCTTTTGCGAGCAGGATGCGAACAACGCGGTCAAAACAATCATAATAGTGAGTTTTGTTTTCATATGAATGAGGGTGTTTTAATGCGATAAAAGTAGGACATTTTCAGCTATGTCCGACACGATGAGGAAATTTTTTTCGTGAAAAAGGGCGTAGTAACGTAGAATTGCGTATTTTTGTGGCACAATTCCAAGCCCGATTGCAACATGACCGACTTGAGCATCATAGTATCCGAAATCGAATTGAAATTGAGGAAATTGATTGATGAAAAGAATCAGTTGGCACAGGAAAACAAGCGGCTTGCCGAGGAAAACAAGGCGTTGGACGAGGAAAATCTGGCGTTGCGTCGTTCGGCATCGGAGTTGCAAGATAAAATAAATAAAAGTACAATTGTTAACGCACTCGACAACGAGGGAGAATTAGAAGAAGGAAGAAAGCTCATAAAAGAGTTGGTGAGAGAAATTGACAGATGCGTTTCGATTTTGAACAGTAAGGAATAACTCAGATACTTGAAAGTCAGCACGATGGATGAGATAACGATCAATATCACGTTGTTGGATAGGCCTTATCGCCTGTCGGTGGCTCGCGCTGACGAAGAAAAGGTTCGCAAGGCCGGCAACCTCATCAATGAGAGGGTGAAGTATTATTCGAAGCATTACACCTACAAGGATGCGCAAGACTTGCTCTCAATGACCGCCTTGCAGTTTGCTACTTCAATGGTCAAGATGGATGATGAATTGACTTACCGCAATCAGAACTTGGAGCGTAAACTGTTGGATTTAAACACCTTATTGAGCGAACAATCATAATCTGCAGTATATAGCGGACTTGTTCTTTGAAGATTTGGAACTGCCTGTTCAGCGCATTTGGTAAACTCAACACTATCAACACATTAATCGGTCTACTCGCGCTCTGTAAAAACAGGCCTCATTCCTTTCGGGGAAGTACCTTTTGGTGCCGGTGGACGTTTGCGCAACGCGGTGGCCACAAGCGTATTATTTGGGGTTTACGCATCTCCCAAAGGACAGGCAGTTTCTTTTGTTTTCCTCCTCATTTTTCGAGTAAAACAGGTTTTTTTAAAATGTTATTACTCAACGCATTAAGCATTATCATTCCGATTGCGGCTCTATTAGTGGGCTTGGCGGTCGGGTATCTTATCACGGCTACCATTTTGAAGAAAGCCGTCATCAAAGAAGAAACTGCACTTCTTGAAGAAGCAAAAGAGAAAGCTGAAGTCATCAAAAAAGAGCGTATCCTGCAAGCTAAGGAGAAGTTCCTCCAAATGAAGGATGAGCACGAAAAGGCCTGCAACGACCGCAAACGCGAGCTGGCCAGTGCAGAGAACCGCGTCAATCAACTGAAGCAGGACGCCAACAAGAAGATGGAAGAGGCTCAACGTAAGTCAAAAGAGGTTCAGACAGCACAGCAACATCTTGAAAGCCAGTTGGAAACCTTCAATAAGAAGAAAGCTGAACTTGACCGTGTCTATGAAGAGGAGACCAAGAAGCTGGAAACCATTTCGGGGCTTTCGGCAAAGGAAGCCAAGGAGCAACTCGTCGAACTCATCAAGGAAGAGGCTCAGGCTGATGCCATGGTCTATGTGAAGGAAGTCACGGAAGAAGCCAAGATGAGCGCCTCCCAGACTGCCAAGAAAATCGTGCTGGAGACCATCCAACGCACAGCCTCAGAGACGGCTATCGAGAACACGGTCAGCGTGTTCAACATTGAAAACGATGAGATTAAGGGTCGTATCATCGGTCGTGAGGGCCGCAACATCCGTACCCTTGAGTCGATGACGGGTGTCGAAATCATCATCGACGACAGCCCAGATGCCATCCTCATTTCGGGTTTCGACCCCATTCGCCGCGAAGTTGCTCGCCTCTCATTGCAGAAGCTGGTTGTTGATGGACGTATCCACCCCGCCCGTATCGAGGAAGTGGTGCATAAAGTGGAAAAGCAAGTGGATCAAGAAATTATGGAGACGGGTAAGCGTACTGCCATCGACCTCGGTGTCCACAACCTTAACCCCGAACTGATTAAGATGATCGGCCGCATGAAGTACCGCACCAGCTATGGCCAGAACCTGCTGCAACACTCTATTGAGACCGCCAAACTCTGCGCTACGATGGCTGCCGAACTTGGCCTCAACGTGAAAGCTGCCAAACGTGCCGGTCTTTTGCACGACATCGGTAAAGTGGCTGAGAATGAGGAAGAACTGCCGCATGCTATCTTGGGTATGAAAGTTGCCGAGCGTTTGAAGGAGAAACCCGACATCTGCAATGCCATCGGAGCCCACCACGAGGAAATTGAGATGGACAACATGATTTCGCCTATCGTGCAGGTGTGCGACGCCATTTCAGGTGCTCGTCCAGGTGCCCGCCGCGAAGTGGTGGAAGCCTATATCCAACGTCTCAACAAGTTGGAGGAGATGGCCATGAGTTATCCGGGTGTGGTGAAGACTTACGCCATTCAGGCTGGCCGCGAGTTGCGTGTCATCGTGGGTGCCGACAAGGTGACCGACCAAGACGCCGACCGCATCGCATACGACCTCTCGAAGCAGATTCAGACCGAAATGACCTATCCGGGTCAGATCAAGATCACGGTTATCCGCGAGACGAGAGCCGTCCAGTACGCAAAGTAATCTGACGATGGCCTATGGCTTATGACTATGGCTCACTAGCTCACTATATGAAATAGTTGACCTTAGTCAAGAGTGAGCCACAGGCCATAGTCATTAGCCATAGTCAAAAATGATTAGAGAAGAAGTCATTTTCGGTCCCATTCATAGCCGCCGTCTCGGTAGCTCGTTGGGCATCAATTTACTCCCTGAAAAAGGCAAAATCTGTACGTTCGACTGCATCTATTGCGAATGTGGCTGGAACAAAGACGGTCGCGATGACACAAAACTGCCTAACGCTGAAAAAGTGCGTACTGCTTTGGAAACCAAACTGCAGCAGTGTCTGGCAGCCCAGATGCCCATCGACTCCATCACCTTCAGCGGCGACGGTGAACCGACCATCAATCCTGAGTTTCCGCAGATTATCGATGATACGATAGCTTTGCGCGACAAGTATTATCCCAACTCGAAGATTACGGTGTTGTCGAATGCCACCATGGTACACAAGCCTGAGATTTTTGCCGCTCTGTCGAAGGTCGACAACCCGACAATGAAAATCGACGCCCCGACAAATGAACTGATTGAAAAGATCAACCATCCTGCGCCAGGTTACGACATCCACCGTGTTGTGGAAGCACTGAAACAGTTTTATGGTAACTTTATCTTGCAGACCATGTTCCTGAAAAGTAGAGACTTTGATTCTTCAAGTCCCGAAGTACTGAATGGATGGATGGATATTGTACGCCTTTTGAAGCCACGTGAGGTGATGGTTTACACCATCGCCCGGCCTACACCAGAAGTAGGCTTGCAAAAGTTTACGGTAGAGGAGATGCAGGCCTTGGTTCAGCCTTTGCTCAAAGAAGGCTTTTTGATCCAAATCAAAGGATAGCTTTATTCGACCCCCATATTCATCCGTCCCATCAATCTGAGCCAAGGCGAAAGGAACGCAAACAGGAAATCATAAACGATTAACCCAGGTAAGAGCCCCTTTTCGCCCAAACGCTTTGAGGCTTTGTTGTAGATGAAGAGCTGTGAACCAAAGCGCAACAGAAAGAGAAACACTAAAATAGGAATATAGGATACCGTGCTTGAGGCGATGCTGAAAGCGGGCTTCAGACAGAGCAATGCGATGAAAGTGGTGTAAAACAAAATCTGTGAAACATAGAAAAGGCTTAACATCAAACGAGCCCTGGTGTTATATTTTGAAATAGTGGAATAGCGGCTGCTTTTTTGGTGCATCCAGAGTCTGAAGCTTTGCGTTGGGGTAGCTTGAATGGTGTTCTCGGCGTCAATCAAAGCCTCGGTATTTCGCTTTTTCGCCACTTGGTTGATGAACAAATCGTCGTCGCCAACAGAGGTGGTGTAATGAGAGATGAAACCTTTGTTCCTGAAAAACAATTCCTTCCGATAGGAAAGGTTCTTCCCGATGCCCATATAGGGATGTCCAGCCAATGTGGAGGACAGATAGAGCAACCCTTGCTGAAGCGCATCGAAGCGGATAAGCTTGTTGAGAAGACCTTTTTTCTGTACGTAGGGACTGTAACCGATGACCACTTCTGTGTTGTTGCCGTAACAGTTGACCACACTACGTAGCCACTTGTCGTTGGTAGGCATGCAGCTGCATTCTGTCAGTATGATAAGGTCGTTTTGGGCCGACTTGATGCCCATTGAGAGCGGAAATTTTTTGCCATAGAAGAAGTTGAGGTGTTGTTTCATCTGAACAGGTTTCACCCTTGGCTCTTGGCGTGTGATCTCTTTAAGGTATTCTTCCGTCTCGTCATCCGAACAGTCGTTCACCACAACGATTTCAAAATCAGGATAGTCTTGGCTCAGCAATGCGGGGATGAGTTCCGTAAGGTATTCGTAAGCGTTTCGGGCACAGATGACCACCGATACGGGCTCCAACTCCTCGTCAAGTTTCGGACGTTTTTTCCTTTTGTAAAAGGCTGTGCGCGAAAACAACCCCCAATGATAGACCAGCTGGATGAGTAGGGAAAGAATGAAAACCACTAAAATAGTGAAACTGATATGATTATAATATAATTGGAACTGCATGATAAATGGATTTTGATGATTGCAAAGGTAAGAAAATACTTGATTTCAAGATTTCAAATTTCAAGATTTCTTATTGCTCACACGCACTTTTTTCTTCAACAATTGAGTGTGGTGAAACAAAGTTTGCAACAATTCCACAATTCAACAATAAACAATTCAACAATTCATTATTTTTGCACAAAATTAGAGCGATGAATTTCAATATTGTCTCCAACGACCCGAAAAGCGCTGCACGTGCAGGTGTGCTCAACACCGATCATGGTCTTATCGAAACCCCAATTTTCATGCCTGTCGGTACTGCGGGCACGGTGAAGGCCTGCCATATCCGCGATGTGCATGACGAGGTGAAGGCTCAAATTATCTTGGGTAACACCTATCATCTGTATCTCCGTCCAGGTTTGGAGGTGCTTGAAGCTGCTGGAGGGCTCCATAAGTTCAATGGATGGGACCGCCCTATTTTGACTGACAGCGGTGGCTTTCAGGTGTTTTCGCTCACTGGCATCCGCAAGATGAAAGAAGAGGGTGTGACCTTCCAGTCGCACATCGACGGCTCAAGGCATTTGTTCACGCCCGAAAAAGTGATGGACATTCAGCGCAGTATCGGTGCCGACATCATCATGGCGTTCGACGAATGCACGCCTGGAACAGCGGACTATCAATACGCAAAGCCTTCGATGGAACGCACCCACCGCTGGCTCGATCGTTGTTTCGAACGATTCAACGCCACCGAGCCGAAATATGGCTACGAACAAGCCTTGTTCCCCATCGTGCAAGGCTGTGTCTATCGCGACTTGCGCGAGCAATCGGCTGAATACATCGCTTCGAAAAACGCAGCCGGCAATGCCATTGGCGGTTTGGCCGTGGGCGAGCCTACAGAGAAGATGTACGAAATGATAGAACTGGTGAATGCCATCCTGCCCAAGGATAGGCCGCGTTATTTGATGGGTGTCGGCACTCCGGCCAACATTTTGGAAGGCATCTCGCGCGGCGTGGATATGTTCGACTGTGTCATGCCCACCCGAAACGGACGCAACGGCATGATTTTCACCTCTGAAGGTATCATCAACATTAAGAATGAAAAGTGGAAGTTCGATTTCTCACCTGTCGATCCCAACGGCGAAACTTTTGTCGATATACAATATACAAGGGCTTATTTGCGTCATTTGTTTGTCGCGGGCGAGATACTTGGCCCCATGATTGCCAGCCTTCACAACATCGGTTTCTACCTATGGCTGGTGCGCGAGTCACGTAGGCATATCATTGCGGGAGACTTCGCCGAATGGCGCGACATGATGCTGAAAAAAGTTACCAATAGATTGTAAATGAGAAAAATAGACGCATATATTTTCAAAAAGTACTTGGGGACTTTTTTCTTCGCCATTTCCATGTTGATTTTGATTGTCATCATTTTCGACGTGTCGGAAAACATCGACAGTTTCCTGAAGCATAATGCCCCCTGGCAAAGGGTGGTGGTTGACTACTACGTCATGTCCATCCCGTATTACATCAACCTCTTCATTCATCTCTTTGCGTTCATCGCAGTGGTCTTTTTCACTTCCAAGATGGCGGCACGCACCGAAATTGTGGCCATCCTGAGTAGTGGCGTCAGTTTTTGGCGTTTTCTATACCCTTATATGTGGGCGGCTTTGTTTATTGCGGTAATGTCGTTGTATTTTGGCAATTTCTTGATTCCCAAGACAAACGAAATCAGAAGACAGTTTAAGGACGAGTACATGGAAAAATTGACCCAGAGTGCGGGTCGCAATGTGCATGTGCAGATTGAAAAGAACGAGTTTGTGTATGTGGAAACTTATAATATCTCCAGGGAATACGGGTTCAAGTCCACTTGGGAGAAATACGATGGTAATGAGTTGAAGTACAAGGTGGTATCTGACGTGCTTTATCATGATACAATAGCGCCAAATAGTTGGAAATTTGATCCTTATTGCATTCGTACTATTGAAGGCGAAAACGAGAGCATAGAGAAAGGTCGCAACTTTGATACTATTCTAAATCTTTATCCTACTGATCTTTACAAGATGAAAGAAGACTTTGAAGAGATGAACTTCTTCGAATTGCGCCACCAGATTCAAGGCATGATAGAGAAAGGGTCGGAGGGGGTGAAAGCTTATCAGGTGGAAATGCATACCCGAATGTCCTCACCTGCTGCAGTGCTCATTCTGACGCTTATCGGCGCTGCTTTGTCGAGCCGAAAGGTGAGGGGTGGCATCGGAATGCATCTCGGCATTGGTATCACCATCGCTTTTTCCTACATTTTGTTCATGCAAGTGTCCAAGTCATTCGCCATTTCAGGCAATCTCTCGCCTTTCCTTGCCGCGTGGATTCCTAACTTCATTTTCTGTTTGCTTGGAATCTATTTGTTGGTAAAAGCTCCAAAATAGGCTGATATTCAACAATTTGTTATTTTTCTGTAAAAAAATGCCTCGCTTTTGCCGACTTTTCCTTATTTTAGCAACTTCTTTTCATCCTTAAACAAAAGCATTATGCATATTGCAGTAGCAGGCAACATCGGCTCAGGCAAGACGACCCTCACCAGGCTTCTGGCCAAGCATTTCAACTGGAAGCCTCATTATGAGGAGGTTGAGCATAACCCGTATCTTGACAGTTTTTATGAGGATATGCAACGCTGGTCGTTCAATATTCAAATATTCTTCCTTAACAGCCGTTTCCGTCAGGTGATGGACATCCGCAATAGTGGCAAAGATGTCATCCAAGACCGTACTATCTATGAGGATGCTCATATTTTTGCAGCTAACCTTTACTCGATGGGTTTGATGGAGACACGTGATTTTGAGAACTATCAATCCTTGTTTGAGCTGATGACCAAGTTCTTGCAGCCGCCAGATTTACTAATCTATCTTCGTGCTTCTGTGCCTACCCTGATTCGCCATATTGCCAAGCGCAACCGTGAGTTTGAGCAGTCCATCAGCATCAACTATCTGACCAACCTCAATGAAAGGTATGAGGAATGGATTAAGAATTATCACGAAGGTAAGCTTCTTATCATCGATACTGATAATATAGAATTGGAAAACCCCGAAGATCTGAGTACCGTCGTCGACCGTATTGAGGCTTCACTCAATGGATTGTTTTGAAAATGAAAGTAGTAGGAATCATACCCTCCCGTTACGCCTCGACGCGTTTCCCGGGCAAGCCTTTGGCGATGATCAAAGGGAAGACCATGATACATCGGGTCTGTGAACAGGCATGGAAGTCGAAGCTGGATGCCGTGGTGGTGGCCACCGATGATATGCGCATCGCCGAAGAGGTGCTGAGTTTCGGCGGTCAGTATGTGCTGACCGACCCGATGCACCGCAGTGGCACCGACCGGTGTTGCGAGGCATTGGACATACTTGAAACACAGTACGATGCAGTGGTCAACATTCAAGGCGATGAACCTTTTATCGACCCAAAAGAGATTAATCTTTTGGTCGACTTGATTTCGCGTGACGACACGCAATTGGCCTCGTTGGTCAAGAGATTTGACGACGAGGAAGAACTGTTTGGCCCAAACAAGGTGAAAGTGGTGATGGACAAAGATGGCAAGGCCTTGTATTTCAGCCGCAGCCCGATACCGTTCTTGCGCAATGTGGATAAGGATAAATGGCTGCAAAAAGGTGTTTTCTACCAACATATTGGCATTTATGCCTACAAGGCAAAGACTTTGCGAGAGATTGCCGGAATGCAGCCTACCCCGTTGGAGATGGTTGAGTCGTTGGAGCAGTTGCGCTGGCTCGAGAATGGCCTTTCCATCCACATGGCTGTGGTTGAAGCTAATAACATCGCTATCGACAGCCCTGACGACTTGGTCAAAGCTATCGAATTCGCACAAAATCTACCTGTTGGTGAATGATGATTTCCATTGCTGAAGCCATATCAGACCTCTTGTTTGTCCGCGACACCGTGGTGGTGCCGGGCTTGGGTGCTTTTGTGCGTAAGCCATGCTCCGCACAGGTAGATTTGGAAACGAATCGTTTTTCGATGCCTTCCTCCGAAATCAGCTTTGATGCAGGTTTGAGGGAAGACAATGATATGATAATCAAGTATCTTGTCAACGAAATCGGGATTTCGGAAAACGAGGCCAAGCGCATGCTCTTCCATTTCGTGTCGGATTGTTTCAATAGCATGAAGTCGGGGCAGAAAGTTCAACTGAAGGATATAGGGTCGTTGTCGTTTGGCCCTGAAAACGAGATGCTTTTTGAGCAGGATCCTGCAGCCAACTACAACACCGATGCCTTTGGACTGAGCGATTTTGCCCTCGAACCTGTGGCTAATGAACCGATAGAAGAACATATCGAAGAAACGACGTCCGCACCAACGTCAGCAGAAAATGAAGCACCAGTCGAAGAAAAACACGATGAAGGAGGAACTCGTGAGTTAGGCAAGGGTGTGTGGGCTTTTATGTTCGCCTTGTTATTCATCATGAGTGGTTTGCTCTATTTCAAGGTGTACCGTCCCCATTTTTTCAACGAAGAACAAACCGCTGCAACTTCAGCCGATACGGAAGTGGAACCCGTCGACCCGCAAGTTTTGGCTGAGGAGATGGTGGGAGATTTGACCCGACAAATCATCCGTGAGGAACAAACTTTGCCGCTTCCCGTCACCGTCAATAACGATACGATTCGTATTATTGCAGGTTGTTATGACAGGGAAGAACCTGCCGAACGGATGGTCAACTCGTTGAAAAACAAAGGATATGTCAATGCCTTCAAGGAAAAACGAGGCGAGCGTTGGTTTGTTGCTTACGATCGTTACCATACTGAAGAGGAAGCCCATAAAGCGCTTCGCGAGATTAGGGAGGTGAGAGGCGAGAAAGGTTGGATTTTGAAAGATTGAACATTGGATTAAAACGAAATGCCGTGTCAAAGAAGAACAAATTACAGAAGTTTGCTGAGAACAAGACCTTTGGAAATCTGTTTGAATACAGCTATGAGCGTATCATGAGCGAGGGCTTTCCGCTGCAAGGGAAGTGGCACACTGACTTTTTCCACAACGACAACCCCATTGTCCTTGAGTTGGGTTGTGGCAAAGGGGAGTATACCGTGGGTTTGGCTCGGGTGCATCGCGACATTAATTATATAGGTGTCGACATCAAAGGGGCGCGCATTTGGCGTGGCTTGAAACAGTCGAACGAGGAGGGTCTGAACAATGTGGCATTCCTTCGCGCCCGCATCGACCAGATTGAACATTTCTTTGGTCAAAATGAAGTGTCGGAGATATGGGTCACGTTCCCTGACCCGCATCCAGGCGAAGGTGAGCGCAATGCCCGTCATCGTCTCACTTCTCCCGAATTTCTCGAGCGCTACCGAAAAATCGTTCGTCCCGATGGTGTGCTCAATTTGAAAACCGACAGCCCTATCATGTATGAATTCACCTTACACGATGTGGTGGAGAAACAAGGTCTGCCCTTGCTTTATGCCAGTAACGACCTTTATGCCAACACCGATGATTTGGAAGTGAAGAACATCCGCACATTCTATGAACAAATGTGGCTCGACCAAGGCCTGACTATCAAATACATCAGATTCAGGATAAACCCATGAATCTTTGAATTTTGAATTTTTAAATTTTGAATTTTAAATCAACGAAATATGTACACTGAAGACAACCAACTTTACATCGCGCATTGCGATAATGGTCCCATCTATATGATTGGCAAGATGGCCAACCGGCATGGTTTGATAGCTGGTGCCACGGGTACGGGCAAGACGGTAACCTTGCAGGTGTTGGCGGAAACTTTTTGTCAGGCCGGCGTGCCTTGCTTTATGGCCGACATGAAGGGTGACCTCTCAGGCATCAGCCAGGCTGGACAGATGAGCGGTTTCATCGAGAAACGTTGTCCCGAATTCGGCATCACCAACCCACAGTTCCATGGTTGCCCGACGCGTTTCTTCGATGTGTATGGCGAACAGGGTCATCCGCTCAGGGCGACTATATCCGACATGGGTCCCCAGCTCATGGCGCGGCTTCTCGACCTCAACGAGACCCAGACGGGCATCTTGAACATTGTGTTCAAGATTGCTGATGACCGTGGCTTGCTGCTCATCGACATGAAAGACCTGCGGATGATGCTGGACTATGTGGCGAAAAATGCTCGAGAGTTCACGACCACTTACGGTACGGTCTCATCGGTGAGTGTGGGTGCCATACAGCGTGCGCTTCTTGCTTTGGAAGCTGAGGGCGGTGAGATCTTTTTCGGCGAGCCTGCCTTCAACGCATTGGATTTCCTCCAGACCGAAGGCGGTCGCGGCGTGATGAATGTGTTGGCTGCCGACAAGTTGATGCTCAACCCGAAGCTGTATTCCACCTTCCTGTTGTGGCTATTGAGCGAACTCTACACCCAACTGCCCGAAGTCGGAGACCTGGAACTGCCCAAGCTGATATTCTTCTTCGACGAAGCCCACATGCTGTTCAAGGACACCTCGAAGGCATTGGTCGACAAGATTGAGCAGGTCATTCGTTTGGTGCGTTCAAAAGGCGTGGGCGTTTATTTCGTGACCCAAAGTCCCGACGATATCCCTGAAGCCATTGCTGGTCAGTTGGGCAACCGCGTCCTTCATGGATTGCGCGCCTATACGCCCAAAGAGCAGAAGGCAGTCAAGGCAGCAGCCCAGACCTTCCGCACCAACCCCAGCTTCAACACTGAGACGGCCATTTTGGAACTCGGCACGGGTGAAGCCCTGGTGTCGTTCTTGGATGAGAAAGGCGCGCCTTGTGTCGTGCAACGGGCTAAAATCCTCTTCCCGCTCAGTCAGATTGGAGCCATCACCGACGACCAGCGCAAGTCTTTGATACGCAAGTCGCGCCTCTATGGCATCTACGACAAGAGCTTCGACAGGGAAAGTGCCTACGAACTACTTGTAGAGCAGCAGAAGCAGGAAGAGAAACGCCTCCAAAAAGAGGCAGAAGAAGAGGAGAAGAGGAAGGCTAAGGAAGCCAAAGAAAAAGAACGTTCGAGAAGCACAAGCTCGAGAAGCACCTCCACCCGAAAGAAAAAATCGGCAGGTCAGAAAGCCCTCGAGAAGACGCTCAACACGACCGCCTCGACAATCGGACGTAATCTTGGCAACAGCATTGTGCGTTCCATCCTGGGTAGTATCTTCAAGAAGTGAAGACGCGTTTTTGTTGAAATGAAAAAGCCGGCCATAAGGTCGGCTTTTTCATTTTACTCATATTTGTGGTCATCAACGAACCACAATCTTTTGTGACTTCACATTGTCACCGTTGACGAGGCGTAAGATATACACGCCATTGCTCAAAGTGACGGGTTTGGTGAAGCTGTCGCGGATGGTCTCGCTGCTCAGGATGCGGCCTGTCACGTCAATCACTTGCAACGTGGCCACACCTTCGTTGGCGATGATGAAGTTACCGTCGCTGATAAAGGCGAAGTTTTCGTTCGTGTCATCGTCAGCAAATGGATTGAAGACCAGTCTGAAACGCGATGCGTAGTCGGTGGTCCTTGCATTGAAGGTGTAGGAAGGAGTGGCAAGGAGGTCGATGTTCTCACCAGTGAGATTGTCGATGAGGTGGAGGTATTTCACATCCAGGTCGTTGACGGTCACATTGATTGTGTAGGAGCTGTTTTTGGCGGCCTTGAAGTCGACAGGTTGTTCATTGGCATTGCAAACGATGATGGCCAATTCTTGATTTTCCTTCGAGGCAAAGAGTTTGGTGCGGTTGTCTCTGAGCGACAACTTGGTGAAATCTTTGTCTTCTTCGCTACGTTTGACAATCAGGCGGTCGGTGATTTGACCATTTTCGCTGAGGTCTAAAACAATGCTTCCCGTTTTTTTCACTTCATCACGTGTCTTGGCACTGCCGAAGGTGATGGTTGCGTCTTCGTTCTCGGCCAAAATGAAGAAACCTTCAGCTGGTTTTAAGGGTGAATCTTCGGAGATTTCACTCACGATGAGGTCGTCCTTTGTCGAGTTCATTCTGAAGCAACCTTCTTCCGCAACGTTTTCAGAAGCATAGGAAGTGACATTGTGAGCGTAAGGATTACCTATAAGGTGGAAGCCGGTCAAATACTCTCCTTGGCAGGTCAAAGAAGAAACGGTTACTGTTTCATTACCTTTTTTAAGTACACCCGCAAATCCTAAAGTGGTTTCTTCATTATTTGCATAGATATAACCCTTGCTTGATTCCAAAGTGGTGAAATTATTTGCCTCTTCTTTTTGATTGATCCAATAATAAGTGGGCTCATGATAGTAATAGAGGTCATAATTATTGCTGAGCAAATTCTCTACAGATGCAAGGGAGACGCTGCCTTCAAGCGGTGATGCAATGAGATGCCATCCATTACTTGGATTATTGATCTCGCTATAGGCTGTGATGGATCTTAAAACTGTAGCTTGGACTCCGGTATTGTTGTGGTAGAGTTCACCTCCTTCTTGGATGACAAGGTTTGCAGCAGTACCTTTGTTGGTGATGGTATTGCTAGTTAAAGCCGCTTCAGGCATAATGGAGAGGGTGTAGCCTTTGAGAAGGGTAGCAGAAGTGATGTTTGCTGTCTCATCCACGTTGCAGTTTGCGGCAACTATGACGTTCAGGTTATCTTCAGGAAGTGATCCACAAGCCCAGTTGTTGACATTTGACCAATCTCCATCAGCATTAAAGAAGCTTCTGCCTTTATAATTGGTGAATCCGAAAACACTCCATTGGCTGGTATAATCACTGACAAGGCAATATGGAACATAAATCGGGATGTTTGAGCTAATGCTAGTAAATGAATTATTTTCAGTGCCTTTTGAGGGAACTGAATTAGAGCAAATGTAAATTGCAGAGAAGCTAGTGCAGTTGGCAAAAGCTTCGTTACCAATACGGTTGACTAATCTGGGAATGACCAAATCGCCAACAAAACCGGAACAACCTTTAAAGACACTGATCTGTAACCAAGTGATATCGTCGGGAAGTTTTAATTCGCCATTAAAGCTACTGCAGTTTAAAAATGCATACTGTCCCACCGAAGTTACAGAATTGGGAATGATTAAAGAACCAATGAAGCCGCTGCATTCTTCAAAAGCACGATATTCGATTTTTTGCAGTCCTTCTGAGAGGGACAGGGTGCCGTTAAAACCCGAACAAGTTGAAAAAGCATGGTGGCCTATTGAAACTACTGAGTTTGGAATAATGAGTGAACCAGTAAAACCTCCACAATGAAAGAATGCACTAGGTCCAATTATTTCTAAGCCTTCATTTAAAGTTAAAGACGTAAAGTGATCACAGTTTGCAAAAGCAAATTGTTCAATGTCAGTAATAGTACTAGGAATAACCAAAGATCCTATTAGGCCGTGGCATTTGTTGAAAGTGTGGTTGCCAATTGCTGTTACTGTGTAGGTGATGTTGTTATTTGACACGGTTTCAGGAAGAGTAATAGCTCCTGTTGGCTCAACAAATGATATCCATGGGTCATCGTTAGAAGAGTTGGGATGAACCAGCTTAACGTAATGAAGGGCAGGATTCGTAATCTTGTAGTACAATGTTTGACCTGTTTCACATACAGAAGAAAAATCATAATTTGCACGAAGAATGGCATCATCATCATGATTGTCGTTGTTGGCAATAGCTTTCATTGTCCCTGTGACAATTAGCAGCAAAGCAAATAAGGTCATTCTAGCAACCTTATTCCATAGTAAAGTCTTTACTTTCATGTTTGTTATTATTTGTCTGATTTTTAATATGTTTGATATAATTCTTGATATGCAAAGAAACCATTCTTTTGAGCGTGCAAAGATAATGCATTTTCTTTTATAGTAAGAAAGAATTTGTGATTTTTTTTTGATGAAAGCGACGAGTGAGTCTGTTTTTGCAGCAACGACATTCAATCATTCCCAATCTCCTTGAGCATAGGCACAAACTTGAAGTCGCCGAAGGACTCTTGTTTCAAGCTGCCATCGTCAGATTTGACGACTCTCAGCATGGTTTGTCCTTCGTTTTCAGGTTGGTCGATGGGGATGACCATGATGCCCCCTGTCTTCATCTGTTGGACGAGGGCCTCGGGGATGCTCGGTGCACCGGCGGTGATGATGACGCGGTCGAAAGGAGCGTAGGTGGGCAGCCCTTCATAACCGTCGCCGAGGAAGGTCTTCACCCGAAAAGGCAGTTGCTCGATGATGCCTTTGGTCTTGAAATAGAGGTTGCGTTGCCGCTCGATGGTGAACACCTTGGCGCCCATAGCGGCCAACACGCAGGCCTGATAGCCCGACCCCGTCCCGATTTCGAGCACCTTCATCCCTTTCTCCACTTGCAGGAGCTGGGTCTGGAAGGCGACGGTGTGCGGCTGCGAGATGGTCTGCCCCGAACCGATAGGGAAGGCCATGTCTTGATAGGCCAACTCGACAAACGAGGAGTCCAAGAAGATATGACGTGGCACCTCGTTGATGGCCGACAGCACGGCCTCGTTGGTGATGCCCTTCGCGCGCAGCTGCTCGACGAGTTGCTTGCGCAGGCCTTTGTGGCGGTAGGTGTCTTCTAAATTGGTGTTCATAGCGTGTGTGTCGGCCCTTCGATGGGCTCCGCGACCTTAGGGTTTTTCGATTTGCGGCGCGAAATTACGGCAAACCGAACGATAAAAAAACTATTTTTGCCGAAAATTTTGGCCAGCCTCTCCGCCTGTCGAAGGGTTGGCGTGATGAAAAACTGTGGAATATGCTGAAAATTGGTGTTTTAGGAGCGGGTCATCTCGGGAAAATCCATATCAACTGCATCAAACAGATTGAGGCATTTGACTTGGTGGGGTTTTTCGACCCCGCTGCCGAAACCGCCCGTCAAGTGGAAACGGAGATGCAGCTGCATTGTTTCGACTCCATCGATGCGTTGATCGATGCCGTCGACGTCGTCGACATCGTGACGCCTACCATCCGTCATTTCGAGTGCGCCTCCAAGGCCTTGGCGAAGCGCAAGCATGTCTTCATCGAGAAGCCCATCGTGGCTACCCCCGAAGAGGCCAATGCCTTGAAGAAGCTGGCCGACGAGGCGGGGGTGAAGGTGCAGGTGGGGCATGTGGAACGCTTCAACCCGGCTTTCATCGCGGCTGAGCCTTTCATCAAAGAGCCCCTATTTGTCGAAGCACATCGTCTGGCTTTGTTTAACCCACGTGGCACCGATGTGCCTGTCGTCCTCGACCTTATGGTGCACGACCTCGACATCCTGCTCACCATCATCAAGTCGGAGATCACCCATATCAGCGCCAACGGCGTCAGCATCGTGAGTCCCACGCCCGACATCACCAACGTCCGCATCGAGTTCGCCAACGGCGCCGTGGCCAACCTCACGGCCTCACGCCTTTCCTTGAAGAACATGCGCAAGACCCGCATCTTCCAACCCGATGCCTACATCACCGTCGACTTCCTGGACAAAGTGACCGAGATCACACGTATTCACGACACGGTCGATGTCGACAACCCGCTCTCGGCCACCATCACCTTGGGCGACGGCTCAGAGAAACAAATCACCTTTGAGCGGCCTGAAATCCATCCGATTAACGCCATCAAGACGGAGCTGGAGAGCTTCTATGGCGCCATCGTCCACAACACCACGCCAGCCGTCACCATCGACGACGGAATCAATGTCTTGAAGTTGGCTTACCGCATCCTCGATGCCGTCGACGCCTCCATTGCCAAAGTGAAGAAATAATGAAAGGTCTCTACAATATTCACCTGAGGACTGCGTTACCTTATTAATTAACCGCTGTGTTATGAATCGAAAATCTACGCTTTTTTTCGTTTGGGGACTTCTTCTTGCCTTGAGTCTTGCTTCGTGCAATAAGATCCAGGGTCCACAGAAGGTGCCTTCCTACATCCATATCGAATCCATCGGGGTGGACTCGCTCACGGATTATTTCACCTACGGCGCCAACACAAGTAAAATCGCGGACGCCTGGGTGTATGTCGACGACCAGCTCATTGGAGCCTACGAGCTCCCGACCACCTTCCCTGTGTTGAAGAAAGGACCGCACAAGGTGGCCATCTATGGCGGTATCAAGGTGGACGGCCGCTCGGATGCCCGCGACAGGTACCCCTTCTACCGGCCCTTGGTGTATAACAATCTGAATCTTGCCGAGGACAGCATCGTCAACCTCACTCCAGCGCTGAGCTATTATCCCATCGGCGATGGCACCAATGTGGCATGGATGGAGGATTTCGAAAACGCCAACACCCTGCTGCCCGACTACGACAGCCTCCCCGGCGTCGCCCGCGTCACCGGACCTGAGGCCTGGCATTCGGTCAATTCGTTCTGGTCGGGAAAGGTGGAGCTGCCACCCGATACCTTGGATTTCTATATGACCACCTCCGACGAGTTCGACTTCTACAAAGGCACCAACGGCGTGTATTGCCTGCTCGAGATGGACTACAACTGCAACGACACCTTCTTTGTCGGAGTCAAATACTACCACGACTATTACCTCGAGAGTTTGCCTTTGGTGAAGGTGACCCCGACCGACAAGACCCACGACAAGCCCCAGCGTTGGAACAAAATCTACATCAACATCGGGCCTTATATGAACAAAAACCAGAGCGCTTCGTACTTCAAGATCTATTTCACCTCCGACCTCACCACAGGGGAGGACGTTGCCTACAACCATTTCTATCATCCCGCTTCCGAACCGCGCTATTATTATTTCGATAACCTGAAACTGCTTTATCGCAACATGAACTAATGAACAAGAAAAGGCTGGCATCGCTCTATTTCGTCGTCGATTGGATTGCTTCCATTCTGGCATGGACGTTGTTTTACTTTTTCCGCAAGGCCCACGAAGACCTTTATATCAACTATTGGGACCGCATCACGCATTCCTTCGTCACCCCGAGCTTTTGGCTGGGCATCCTCATCATCCCCATCTGTTGGCTGATTCTCCATGCCGTGACGGGTGCATACGAGAAGGTGTACCAGAAGTCGAGGCTGAGGGAGCTCGGCCAGACTTTCTTCATCACGCTCTTGGGTGTGGTCATCCTCTTCTTCGTGGTCATCCTCGACGACGAGGTGGTCTCCTACAAATCCTATTACCAGTCGTTTATAGCCTTGTTCACGCTCCAGTTCCTGATGACCTACATCCCGCGTGTCATCATCACCAACTCGGTGATTTCGCGCATCAGGAGCAAGAAGATCGGGTTCAACACGCTCATCGTGGGCAGCAACGACAACGCCTGCGCCATCTATAAGGAGATCGAGGACGAGGTGAAGCCTTCGGGTCGCCGCGTGATAGGCTTCCTCAACGTGTACGACAAGAAAGAGTACAAGTTGGGCGAGTTCCTGCCGCGGTTAGGTTCCTATCGTGAGATTGAGCAGATTGTGAAAAGCAAGAATGTCGAGGAGGTCATCATCGCCATCGAGCGTTCGGAGGTGGAGACGATGAAGGTCTTGCTCTCCGTGGTGGATTCCACCGATGCCAACGTGAAGATTATCCCAGCCATGCAGGACCTGGTCTTCGGCACGGTCAAGCAGTCGGCCATCTGGCAGGCGCCGCTCGTGCAGGTCACGCCCGAGTTGATGCCCGTGTGGCAGAGGGTGGTGAAGCGTGCTTTCGACATCGTGGCTTCGGTTTTCGCCTTGGTGGTGCTTTCGCCTGTTTTTCTCGCCTGTGCCATCATCGTGAAGGCGACCTCGAAGGGCCCCGTCTTCTACGTGCAGGAACGCATCGGCAAGGGCGGCAAGCCTTTCAAGATGGCCAAGTTCCGCAGCATGAGGGTGGATGCCGAGTCGAGCGGCACGCCCATGCTCTCGAGCGACGACGACCCGCGCATCACCAAGTTCGGCAAGTTCATGCGCAAGGTGCGCTTGGACGAGATCCCGCAGTTCTGGACCGTGCTGAAAGGCGACATGTCGCTGGTGGGTTACCGTCCCGAGCGGCAGTATTTCATCGACAAGATCATGGAGAAGGCACCCTATTACCGCCTGTTGCTCAAGGTGAAGCCCGGCATCACCAGCTGGGGCGAGGTGAAATACGGCTATGCCGAGAATGTGGATGAGATGGTGGAACGCCTGAAATACGATGTGCTCTACATCGAGAACGTCAGCCTAGCCATCGACATCAAGATTTTGATTTACACCGTCTTGATTGTCATCCAAGGACGAGGGAAGTAGGATTCGGACTCGTGTTTTTTTTGGCAAGATTTTGAATGCGGAATGCGGAATGCTGAATGAGGTATGAAGTATGAGGTATGTTGAATCTTGAATCTTAAATTTTGAATCTTTGAATTTTGAATTTTAGATCTTGAATCTTTGAATCAAATAAAATACTACCTTTGCAACCGAAAACAACCTATGACAATTGAGAAAGGAATAAAACCATGAGCGAGGCAACATTATCCAGCCTGCTCGAATACCTCTACAGCACCCTCACGCCGAGTAACATGCGATGGATGGCCAAGCAACTGTCAGAGCGTGCCAAACTTGAGGAAGAAGTCCTCAAGCCATACACGATGGAGGAAATCGAGGCGAGAATTGACCAGTCGGAGCGCGATTTTGCCGAAGGTAACTTTTATACGCATGAAGAAGTTCTCAAAATGTTGGACGAAGAACTTGAACTGACCCATGAGTATGTCGAAGCGGTATGAATGTGGAGATAAAGGTAATATGGCATAAGCAGGCAAGAGAAGCCTTGCGTAAGACGGCTGCTTACATTCGGAAGAATTATGGACTTAAAGTGAGAGAAAATTTCCGAAATGAAGTAAATCAAGTCCAAACACTTCTGACAAGAAATCCTTATATGGGTCACGAAGAGCCTTTACTGCCAATCGTTCCATCAAATATAGGAGTTTTGTCATCAATAAGCTGAACAAGATTGTCTATTACTTTGAGGGAGACACCATCCATATTGCCGACTTCTGGGACACCCGCCGCGAACCAAATAATCAAGCTCAACAAACAATTGAATCTTTGAATCCTGAATGCAGAATGTAGAATGCAGAATGTAGAATGCAGAATGCAGAATGCTGAATGAGGTATGAGGTATGAAGTATGAGGTATGAGGTGTGTTGAATCTTAAATTTTGAATTTTGAATCTTGAATGCTGAATCTTAAGTAAACGAGCAAAATTAGTTTTCCTATTGGACACGAGACTACGAGACTTTTTGACTGTGAGCATTGACAATGACTATGACCGTTTCCATGGGGATGCTGAAGTTTCAGCCCTTGGTTGAAGCGGTCATTGTCATAGTCATAAGCCATCGTCCCGAAGCCAAAGAATATTGCAGTTTGATTTTGAGCAGTTACTTGAGTTTTGAATGCTGAATGCTGAATGCTGAATGCAGAATGAGGTATGAAGTATGAGGTATGAGGTATTTTGAATCTTAAATTTTAAATCTTTGAATTTTAAATCCCCTTCTCCCTTGAAACTTAAATTATTTCCCCTGTTTTTCAATTTTTTTGTCTCCATATCATTTTTATTCGTATTTTTGGACGTTTTTTTAAATAAGGTGAATTGTACCCACAAGTGAACTAGCAAAAATCTTTAATCTTTAAATTTTTAATCTTGAATTTTAAATCTTTAAATATTAAATCTTTAAATCTACAAATTATGAAAAGTAAACATTTACTTCTTCTGATGCTGCTCGCGCTCTTCGCGCCTTGGGCAGCGAACGCACAAACAGTGACGATTGGTACGGGCACGTCAACCGATTATTACACCCCAATCGGAACGTATCACAACTATTCATTCTCGGAGCAGATTTATACCGCTTCTGAGATTAATCAAACGGGTTATATTCTGAGTCTCAGCTTCAGTTATGCTGGTACGGCTGCCAAAGACTTTCCCATTGTGGTGTATATGAAAGCCGTTTCTGACACAGACATGACAAACGATTGGATTAGTATTGCTTCCACCGATCAGGTTTTCGATGGTACATTATCCGTTACAGGTTCTGGATGGGCTACCATTGAGCTTGACAACGCTTTCAATTATGACGGGACCAAGAATCTTCTAATTGCCATTGACAAAGCTTATCTCAAGTGGTATAGTGGAGGCAATTGGAATCACACTTCAGCATCTGGCATGACTCGTTACTATTGTAACGATAGCACTGATCCTGACCCGATGAATCCCTCAGGTGCTGGAAATAGTACGGTTACGTCCAACCGTCCCAACGTGCAGTTGACTTTCGGCACTCCCGCCACCTGCCCCAAGCCCACGCTGCTTGAGGTGGCAGAGGAAGATATAGAGGCCAACGCAGCCACTATCCGTTGGACGGCCAGCAACGAGGACCAATTATACTTCGACATTTATTGGTCAACCACCAACACGGCTCCCGATGTGAACACTACGCCATTGGCTGCTAACCAACAAGGCAATTCATATCAGATTACAGGTCTCAGCGCCGCCACCCAATATTATGTTTGGATCCGCGGCAACTGCGGAACACCACAAGACCCGGATATCAGCGGTGGCTGGACTTCGGCTGTTTCCTTCGCCACCGCCTGCGATGTGATTGCCGCCCTGGGCTATAGCGAAAACTTCGATAGCTATTCGCCAGCCGCAAACTACACGCCTTCTACCAGAGAGCTTCCCTTCTGCTGGAACTACATCAACACATGTACATATAGCTCCTATATGTATTATCCCAGCATGTCAAGCTATTCAGCTTCTTCATACGCCTACTCTGGATCCAATTACATGAAGTTTTATTCCGTTTATTCAAGCTACTACAGCTACGACCCGCAACCGCAATATGCTATCCTGCCCGAAATGACGGGCTTGGCCGGCAAGCAAGTTTCGATGATGGTTAAAGGCTACAACGCCAGCAGCACCTTCAAAGTGGGCACAATGAGCGACCCGACCGATGCCAGCACTTTCGTTGAGATTACCAATAGCTCTAATCCTTCTGTTTCTTCTACCTATCAGGAATTCACCTATATTATTCCTGCCAATACAACGGCTAAATACCTCGCCATCATGATTGACGCCGCCAACTCAAGCAATGCCACCAACGGCGCCTATATCGATGACATCACCATCACTGAGGCTCCCTCCTGCTTCCAGCCGCAGAGCTTGACCGCAGCCACGAACAGCGTTACCGCTCACGGAGTCACGCTGACTTGGACCCCCAACGTCAACGGCACCGAAACCGCTTGGGTGCTTCAAGTCGCCACCAAAAACGACTTCACTGAGAATCTCCAAAGCTTCGATGTGATCACCACTCCTAGCAAGGCCCTTACTGAACTTACCGACGGTACTCAGTATTTCGCCCGCGTGAAGCCCGACTGCGACACCGAGGGTACCCTCTGGAGCACTACGTACACCTTCACCACACCTATCGCCTGCCCCGCTCCTACGGGCCTTGCCGTTAGCAACACCACAGGAAGCCAAACCATATTGAATTGGACTGGCAACAGCGACAGTTACGATGTGATGTACAGAACGGCTGCCTACGTGGATGGCGTATATGAGGAGTTCGACGCAGGTGTTCCCTCTGGCTGGACGAGATACAGCGGCTTGGTTGATGCTGTCATTGCTGGCACCGCCACTTTGTCAACAGTTACTAGCTATTGGACCACGAACACCAATGCCTTGGGTACTTATAACATGGCACTCAACATCTATGGCACTTCCTGCAAGTATTGGCTTGTGACACCTGAATTCAACCTTAGCCAGAACCTGAGTTTCGACCTTGCCTTGACTGACTTCGACAACGCGAATCCTATTGAAGATAACACCGTTCAAGCCGACGACAGGTTCGTTGTCCTGATTTATGCCGATGAAGAATGGCATATCCTGCGCGAATGGAACAACACTGGCTCTGAATACGTTTATAATACCATTTCTTCTACGGGTGAAAATGTCGCCATCAACCTTTCGGCCTACCAAGGAAAGGATGTGAAGATTGCCTTCTACGGCGAATCCACGAATCCATCAACTATGCAAAATACCGGCGGCGACAACCACCTTCACATCGACAATGTACACTGCGGAATTCCTTATGAGGCTGGCCAATGGATAACGCACAATCAGGATCCTGTTATAGGTACCACCTACACCCTTGACGGCCTCAGCCCAGAGACAGATTACGAGGTGAAGGTGTTGAGCAATTGTGATGGTGAAACGAGCCACGAAACTGCTGCTGTAAGTTTCACCACCGAAGCAGCTTGCATGGTGCCTAATACCGTGACCTATACTAATGTGACTGCCCACACCGCACAATTGAGCTGGAATTCCGATGCTTCCGCATGGGAAATCTGCGTCAACGGCGACGAAGCCAACCCCGTTCCTGCCAACACCAATACTAATTTCGAACTCACTGGACTTACCGATGGTGAAACCTACACCGCCAAGGTGCGTGCTGTCTGCAACGGCACCCCTGGAGACTGGAGCAGCGAAGTGAGCTTCACTACACCTATTGCCTGCCCCGCTCCTACTGGTCTTGCCGTCAGCGGCACCACTGGAAGCCAAACCACATTGAATTGGACTGGCGAAAGCGACAGCTACGAGGTATACTATGGCGAAGAAGAGAGTGCTACTGTGGCAGCTGCCGACTTTGAGACAGGCGATTTCAGTCAAGCTTCATTTACCAATAGCACTACTTATCCTTGGACTGTGGTTGAAAATGAAGGTGCCCATTATGCCAAGAGCGGAGGATATCACACGGCATACGCAACTTCTGACTTGACCCTTCAAGTGGTCGGTCCTG
This sequence comes from uncultured Bacteroidales bacterium, assembly GCA_900317155.1. GTDB lineage: Bacteria > Bacteroidota > Bacteroidia > Bacteroidales > F082 > Limimorpha. Next base: position 26,059 of record ONFO01000019.1, on the reverse strand, counting down.
GCACGGTCCAATTTAGGGCAAAAGTTTCGTCAGAAAGCGGTTATGATTATGGCCGTTTCCTCATCAATGGTACACAAAAAGTTAATGTTTCAGGAGCTGGCTCTTGGATAGACTACGAATTTGAACTTGCCGCTGGCAACAACACTCTTATTTGGAGATATTACAAAGATTCCGGTACGGATTCCAACGATGACTGCTTCTATGTGGACGACATTAACATCACTGGTATGGTGGTTAACACTTGGAATTTACATGGTACCACAGATGAACTCACCTATACCCTCGATGGCCTTGATCCAGAAACCGACTATCAGGTGAAGGTGAAGAGTGCTTGTACAAATGAAACGGGGCACGAGACGGCTGCTGTCAGCTTCACCACCGAAGCAGCCTGCATGGTGCCTAACGAGTTGGCTGCTGTCCCGGCCGCCACTACAGCCAACCTGAGCTGGACGAGTGATGCCTCAGCTTGGCAAATCAGCACCGGCGACGATACCAACCCCATCAGTCTTACCTCTGAAACAACAGGTGTCACCATCAATGGAACCACCGTCAGCTACACATTGACCGGTTTAACACCTGCAACGACCTACACTGTAAAGGTGCGTTCTGTCTGTAATGGTACTCCTAGCGAATGGAGTGAAACAATGAGCTTCACCACCGAATGCGAGGCACAAGCCATCACCGCTACGAATCCCTTCACCGAAGACTTTGAAGATATTACTGGCACCCATATCTATAGTGAAACCAACGGTATCGTTCCTACCTGCTGGGATAGCTATTCCGAAGGTACGGTATATCCGCATATCATCAACAGCGGTTCATATTATTACGTCCACGGCGGTACTGGCACATTGTATTTCAAGGGCGAAGCCAGCACCAACTCCTACCTCGCTCTGCCTATCTTCACCAACGACCTTAGCACGTTGATAGTCAGCTTCTGGATGAAGACCGAAAATGCTTCCGCCGGAACGCTTAGCTTGGGCTACATCACTGATGCTGACGTGGATTACAACAGCTATCAGGTGATTAAGAACTACGACAACACTACCACCATGAAACAGTGCCAGACCTATCTTGGAAACTATACCATCCCCAGCAATGCCACCCGTTTGGTGTTCAGATGGCAATACACTGGCACCAGCTGGTATGGTGCCTGCATTGATGACGTAACGGTTGAGATTGTTCCTACCTTCACCAAGCCCATCGCTGGCTACGGCGAAGGCACCGGCAACTGGTACCTCATCGCTTCACCTTTGGCCGATAATGTCGATCCTACCACTGTGGGTATGATTACCGACAACTTGGGTGCAACTGCCACTTCTGAGACCAGCACCTACGACCTCTACCGTTTCGACCAGACAAAGTCAGACGAATGGCTGAACTACAGAAAGACCAACTTCAACCTCGCCAACGGCACGGGTTACCTCTACGCCAACAAGAATGATGTCACCCTCACCTTCGCTGGCCTGCCTTACAAAGGCAACAGCAAAGTGGTCACCTTAAGCAACGACCCGGGCGAGAACACCACAACCCATCTTGCGGGTTATAACCTCGTGGGTAACCCCTTCACCGTGAATGCCTACATTGGCGACCGCGACTTCTATGTGATGAATAACGGCACCGAAATAATCCTTGCCGACCGTGTTGCAGAAGGAGCAGCTGAATACATTGAGCCTATGGAAGGTATCTTCGTCATCACAACGGAAGAAACCGAGCAACTCACCTTCACTACCACTGCCCCGGAAAGCAAGGGCGCAAGCCTCGCACTCAACGTGAACAAGAACCGTGGTGTCGTCGACCGTGCCATGGTCCGCTTCGGCGAAGGCCGCACGCTGCCTAAGTTCCAACTCAGGAACAACAGCACGAAGGTCTACATCCCGCAGGACAACATCGACTATGCAGTGGTCAGCGCTGAAGCCATGGGCGAGCTGCCCGTCAACTTCCGCGCCAACGAGAACGGCAGCTACACGCTGAGCTTCAGCAGCGAGGAAGTCTCCTTCAGCTACCTCCACCTCGTCGATAACATGACCGGCAACGACGTCGACCTGCTCCAGACCCCGAGCTACACCTTCGACGCCCTCACGACCGACTACGAGAGCCGCTTCAAGCTGGTGTTCGCCACAGGCAATGCCGCCGACGACAGCTTCGCCTTCTATAGCAACGGCAACTGGATCATCAACAACGATGGCAAAGCCACCCTGCAAGTCATCGACGTCACCGGCCGCATCCTGAGCAGCGAGTCCAGAAGGTGGTGGTGAGATGATTTGAAGCCGTAAGCCATAAGCTGTAAGCTATAAGCTCAGCATCAACCAAGCTTATAGCTTACGGCTTAAAGCTAACAGCCAAAAACAACAAATAAACAAATCAACGATCAACAAATAAACAACAACATAAGCAATGAAGAAACTGATAATGACCATCGCCATCGTCCTGAGCTTAGGCACCATGGCTTTCGCACAGGATGTAGAAGTGTACGAAGAGAGAGGTCTCTTCGGCATGGGAAAAGAATCCGGCATTTTTGGCGCAAAAGCAGGAGAAGATGCCTTGTTGCTTCCCGACCACGGTATGACTGATGACCAGGATGCCGACTCACCCTTGGGCACAGGCATCGCCCTGCTGACCACCCTCGGCGCCGCCTACCTCGTAGGCAAACGCCGTAAGGAGGATTGATGTTTCCCCCTTGAGGGAGAACAATGAAACAACGGCTTGTGGCACTTACTTCACGTAAGTGCTGCAAGCCGTCGTTTTTTTTGTATCTTCAAATTTTGAATTTTAAATCTTTAAATTTTGAATCTTTTAATCCAACCTGCCTTCAGATGACCCCGCGTTCCAACAAAACCATGATGGTTTCGATTTCGTCGTCCTCCGGGTTGTTGTGCGGGTCGTATTCGGTCTTCAGGTTGTAACCCCACAAGCGGGCGAAGCCTTGGTAGAAGAAAGCGCGCACTTTGCCGCGTAGCTCTTGCACGACCTGGTAGGTGGTGCTGCCTGTCTCGCGGTCGATGAGGCGGACGAGGATGAGCCCTTGGGTGATGGTGAGGTCTTTCAACTCGTCGGTGTATTGGTCGGTGATTTCCTTCTCGGCCTTTTTCATCAGGCGGTTGCGCTCCGTTTTGTCGGGGATAGTGGCGAGAATCGAGTCGTATTCTTGCATCTTCGCGCCCGCCAACTTGGCGTAGGGAAACACCTTCTTCACGTTGTTTGCCAAACGCCGTCCCTGCCATGTCTTGGTGATTTGCAGGTAACGCTGCATCAGGTCGATGTCGACTTCGGGGAGGTAGACGATGAGGGTGGTGTCGCCGTTCTCATCGATGCGGCCGTAAACCACAGTGCCGTTGACAGGCTCTGCTGGGTTGGAGAAGTCGACCACCGCTGATTTTGGTTGGGAAGCCTCACTCTTTTTTATCGTGACTTTCTTTGCATGTTCACCTTTGTCAATCAGTTGAGCGAAACTGCAGAGGCTCATCAGGACCAATGCTGCGATTAAGACTGTTCTTTTCATGACGTTTGCTTTTTCTGAGGTTAAACGCATTGGATAATGCAAGTATTGTGCCAAAAAAAACGTCATCGTAATTTTCCAACAAACCCTCCCGTTATGTCATTCCCGCCGGGGCTGTGCGTGGCATGGAATCTATAATGGGAGGGTTTGCCAGGTTTTCCAACAAACCCTCCCGTTATGTCATTCCTGCCGAGGCTGTGCGTGGCATGGAATCTATAATGGGAGGGTTTGCCAGAGATTTAAAACCAAAGGAATCAGTCCCCGACATGAAGCTTCTGCATCCCCGACTTCTCCAGTTTCGCCTCGGCATAAGCGCGGTCGATAACCAACTCAGTCGCGTTGATGTCGGAAGGCATCTCAAACATAGCGTCGTTAAGGATGGCCTCCAGGATGGAACGCAGTCCGCGCGCGCCAACCTTGAACTCAATAGCTTTGTCGACTACGAAATCGAGCACCTCGTCCTTGATCACCAGCTTGATTTTGTCCATAGCAAAGAGCTTCTGGAACTGCTTCACCAAGGCATTCTTGGGCTCGGTGAGGATGCGTTTCAGCGCGTCTTTGTCCAAGGGGTTGAGGTGGGTGATGACGGGCAGACGTCCGACGATTTCGGGAATCAGACCGAATTTCTTCAGGTCGGCGGGCGAGAGGTATTGCAGCATGTTGTCCTTGTCGAGCATCTCTTTGCTGCTGCTGCCGTAGCCGATCACGTTGGTGCGTTTGCGGGCGGCGATGAGGCGCTCGATGCCGTCGAAGGCACCGCCTGCGATGAAGAGGATGTCTTTCGTGTTGACGGCGATCATTTTCTGCTCGGGGTGCTTGCGACCACCTTGGGGTGGCACGTTGACGATGGAGCCTTCGAGCAGTTTCAGCATGGCCTGTTGCACGCCTTCGCCCGAAACGTCGCGGGTGATGCTGGGGTTGTCGCTCTTACGGGCGATTTTGTCGATTTCGTCGATGAAGACGATGCCGCGCTCGGTGGCGGCCACGTCGTAGTCGGCGGCCTGCAACAGCTTGACGAGGATGTTCTCCACGTCTTCGCCTACGTAACCCGCCTCGGTGAGCACGGTGGCATCGGCGATGGCGAAGGGCACGTTGAGCATCTTGGCGATGGTACGGGCCAGCAGGGTCTTGCCCGTGCCGGTCTCACCCACGAGGATGATGTTCGACTTCTCGATCTCCACCTCGTCGGCTTCCACTTTTTGGCTGATGCGTTTGTAGTGGTTGTAAACGGCCACGGCCAGGGTGCGTTTGGCTTCCTCCTGACCGATGACATACTGATCCAGGAAAGCCTTGATCTCAGCGGGCTTCTTCAGGGTGATGCCTTTCGATTCGAAGCTCTTCCTGCCGTTGCCCTCACCAAACTGCTCTTTGACGATAAGATGGGCCTGCTCGGCGCAGCTGTCGCAAATCTCGGCATCAATGCCTTGAATGAGCAGACGGACATCTTTGGCTTTCCTGCCACAAAACGCACAAACGCCTGACTTCTTTGTCATGGATTATGCTTTTTTGATGAGCACTTCGTCGATCATGCCGTAATCCTTGGCTTCGGCGGCGGTCATCCAATAGTCGCGGTCGCTGTCGGCCCACACCTTGTCGTAGGTCTGGCCTGAGTGCAGGGCGATGATTTCATACAGTTCCTTCTTCAGCTTCTGGATCTCGCGCGCCGTGATTTCGATTTCGGTGGCTTGACCTTCCACGCCGCCCATGGGTTGGTGGATCATGATGCGGGAGTGGGGCAGGGCAGAGCGTTTGCCTTTGGTGCCGGCGCACATCAGTACGGCGGCCATCGATGCGGCCATGCCGGTGCAGATGGTGGCCACGTCGGGGCTGATGAACTGCATGGTGTCGTAGATGCCCAATCCGGCATACACGCTGCCGCCAGGCGAGTTGAGGTAGATCTGGATGTCGCGCTTCGAGTCGGTCGACTCAAGGAAAAGCAGCTGGGCTTGGATGATGTTGGCCACATAGTCGTCGATGGCGGTGCCGAGGAAGATGATACGGTCCATCATCAAGCGGCTGAACACGTCCATCTGGGCCACGTTGAGTTGGCGTTCCTCGATGACGGTGGGGCTGATGTAGCCGCTGTTGTTGATTTTGGAGATATATTGCTCAAGGCCGAGGGTGTTCAACCCCACATGCTTGGTGGCGTATTTGAAAAATTCGTTGTTCATTTCGTTAGCATAGTTTTTAGGTTAAAGAGTTCTTTTAGTTGCCTATGGCTTATGGCAAATGGCCTATGGCACAATTCGACGAAAGTGAAATGAGCCATAGGCCATAGTCATGAGCCATAGTTTATTTGGCCTTCCGCTCCTCTTCGAGTTTCTTCATGAAATCAGCGGCAGTGACATCTTCATAGTTGATGTTCATCTTGCCTTTCAGGAAGGAGGTCATCTTGATGTCGGCCAGCTGGTTCTTGAGATGCTCGTTCTGTTTGGGGTCTTTGAGGTAGTTGGCGGCAATCTTGTCGAGGTTGGCTTTCATGTCGTCTTCCACCGTGTTGTAGTCGATGCCGGGGAAGATCTGTCTCAGCACGTAGTTCTTCACTTCCTCGTCGGTGATGATGAGCTCGGGGTTGGCTTTCACGATGCTGTCTTCGATGAGTTGCCAACGCAGACCTTTCACATAGTCTTTCTCGTAGTTCTTCTCCACATCCTCGGGTTTGAGGTTGCCTTGGCTGTTTTCGACGAGCCAGCGTTTCATGAAGTCGTCGGGCAGGTCGAAATGAACGGCAGCCACCAACTCATCGATCATCTTGTTGAAGAGGATGGGGTCGGTCTCCATATCGTGTTGTTTTTCCATCTCAGCCTTGACAGCTTGCTTGAAGGCGTCGAGTTCCTTGATATCCTTGTCGGGGAAAATCTTCTTGAAGAAGTCTTCGTCGAGTTCGGGCTTTTCGTTGCGGATGGCGTCGTCGATGATGATGTTGAAGTCGCTGCCAGCGGGAGCACCTTCACCCAAAATCTTGGCGGCTTCCTCTTCAGAGCCGAACACCTTGGCGAAGTTGACGATGAACTCTGAACCCACTTCCTTGTCGATGAATTTCTTGCGCTGGGTCTTGTTCTTGATTTGGCTCATGTTGAAGTAGAAGCCGTCTTTCTCCCAGCCGCCTTCCACTTCCTTGCCGTCTTTGGCTTCGCGGATCTTGATTTCGAGGCGGTCGTCCTCGCCGACGGTGTCGGGATGGCTGGTGTTGGGGTTGCGTTCCAAGAGGTCTTCGATGACCTTGTCCACTTCCTCGTCAGTAGGAATGATATGGTAGAAGTCGACCATCGTGTTGGTGAAGTCGACGTTGATTTCGGGACGAAGGGCGGCTTCGAAGTAGAAGTCGAGGTCGTCTTCCTTGTCAAGGTCGGCAGGGCCCTTTTCGGGGTCGTTGAGCGGATAGCCGAGGAGGTTGAGCTTGTTGTCGACGATATGCTTGTTGAGGTTGTCCGAAACGATGTTGTTCAAGGCTTCCATTTTTGCGCTGGCGCCATACAACTTCTTGATCATGCCCATCGGCACCATGCCGGGACGGAAACCGGGCACGTTGGCTCTTTGGCGCATCTGCTTCAAGGTCTTTTCAACCATTTCTTCGTAATCGGCCTTTTCAACATTGATTTTGATGGAGATGAGGTTCTCTCCTTTTGTACTTTGTGTGATGTTCATTTTTATATTGTTGATTGTCTTTAGATTGTCTTTAACTTGTGCGGATGAAGGGACTCGAACCCTTACTTCGTGAGAAACTAGATCCTAAGTCTAGCGCGTCTACCAATTCCGCCACACCCGCAGGAAAGTCGCGTTTTTGAGGGCGCAAAGATACAACATTTTTTTTAATGCTGAATGCTGAATTATGAATTATGAATGTCATTCTACATTCTACATTCTGCATTCTACATTCTACATTCTACATTCTGCATTCCGAATTAATTCTTCACATCAAGCGCTTCGCGCAATGCATTGCCAATAAGCATAAAGGCCAACACCAACAGCATGATGGCGATACCTGGCAGGATGGCGAGGTAGGCCGCGTCCAAGATGATAAAGGCGTAGTTCTCCTTAATCATGCTGCCCCACGAGGGCATGGGTGGCTGCACGCCGATGCCCAAGAAACTCAAGCCCGCCTCAAGCAGGATGGCCGAGGCGAAGTTGGCCGCCGAAACCACGATGATGGGGTTGAGGATGTTGGGCAGGATGTGCTTGAAGATGATGCGCAAGTTCTTGAAACCTAAAGCCCTGCCAGCCTCCACGAAGGTGGTCTCACGGATGGAGAGGATCTGTCCGCGCACGATGCGCGCCACCTCGACCCACATGGTCAGGCCCACGGCGATGAAGACTTGTGCGATGCCCTTGCCCAAGGCAAACGTGATGGCGATGACCAGGAGTAGGGTAGGGATGGACCACACCACGTTGATGAACCACACCACCAAATCGTCGACCTTGCCTCGGAAGAAGCCGCCCAAACTGCCCATGACAATACCTATCATCAGGCTGAGCAGCACTGCGATGAAGCCCACGGTCAGGCTGATGCGGCTGCCCAGGACGAGACGGCTCAGGAAGTCGCGGCCAAACTGGTCGGTGCCGAGCAGGAACTTGCGGTGCTTCACGCAATGACTTCTTATATAGGTGTCGGCTTCTTCTGCAGAATCAAAAGCAGAGGTCCCTGAGCCTGTCGATGGGCTGGTTTGTATAAAATCCCGATTGTCAATGGTTTCTGTTCTGACGTTTAGGTTTTCTTCGCTTTGATAGAGGTAGACTGTCGTTTGATTGGCATCAACATGGATGCTGTCGAAAGGCAAATAAATGCAATCGTCGGGTCGTCCGTTGAACAGGAAGACGAAGAAAGGCGTTTTCTGTGGCGGCGTTTCCTTCGGTATCATCAGCATGTCGACCTCGAAACCGGGCTTCTTGGTGCTGATTTCAAGGATTTGCCGGTTGGCATTAGGGGTCTTGTCGGGAATGATGAGGTAGGCAAACAAGGCCAGCAAAGCCCAAAGTATGACGAAACCGCAAGAAGCCATCCCGAGCTTGTTGCTGCGGAACCGCTTCCATGCCAAAGCTTTAGGCGATTGGGCTTGTTTCGTTTTGCTGTTCATGACATCCTTTCGTTTGCGCCGTCAAAAATACGGATTTCACCCTTGTTTTTGTGTAGAAAACGGAAAAAATGAAAAATTTGAGAAAATATTGACTCCAATTCAGAAAAATGTTGTATTTTTGCAGCCGCAAATCGCTCAGCTGGTTAGAGTACCGGATTGTGGTTCCGAGGGTCGTGGGTTCGAATCCCACATTCCACCCTGAGAAGAAGAGGTTCGCGAGAGCCTCTTTTTTTGTTTATCCACTTCGATATTTGAAAAATTGTGTAATTTTGCACCTCAATTTGAATGACATGGCAAGGATAATGGCGATTGACCTTGGACGCAAACGCAGCGGCATCGCTGTCACCGACCCTTTGCAGATCATCGCAAACGGGCTGACGACAGTGGAGTCGCACAAGCTCGTCGACTTCGTGCTTGATTACGTGAAGCGAGAGGAAGTGGAGCAAATCGTCGTCGGCGAACCCAAGGACATGAAGAACAACCCTTCCGACTGCTCGAAATATATCGAGCCCATCGTCAACCGACTGAAAAAGGTGCTTCCCGACATGAAAATAGTCCGTTATGACGAACGTTTCACCTCGGTGATGGCACATCAGACCATGATTGACGCGGGCTTGAGCAAATCACGCCGTCAAGACAAGGAACTCGTCGACACCATCGCCGCCACCATCATCTTGCAATCTTATATGGAATCCAAAAACAATTCAACAATTAAACAATCAACAATTAAACAATGATATTGCCTATAGTAGCATACGGTCACCCCACGCTGAAAGCCATCGCCCAGCCCATCACCCCCGATTATCCCGAATTGGACACGCTGATGAAGGACATGTGGGAGACCTTGGCCAATTCTGAAGGCGTCGGCTTGGCCGCCCCGCAAGTCAACAAGTCCATCCGGCTGTTTATCGTCGATGGCAACCCCTTCTATCCCGACTACCCGGATGCCAAGGACTTCAAGCAGGTCTTTATTAATGCCGAACTCCTTGAAACCTTTGGTGATGAGGTCTCTTTCAAGGAAGGCTGCCTCAGCCTGCCCAACATTTATGAAGAGGTGATGCGCCCCGACAAGATCCGCATCAAGTATCTTGACGAGAACTTCAAAGAGCATGAGGAAGTCTTCGAAGGCATCCGCTCCCGTATCATCCAGCATGAATATGACCATCTGCAAGGCCATGTCCATGTCGACCGCATCGCGCCACTACGTAAGACCTTGTTGCAAAGCAAGCTGCGTGCTATCTCCGAAGGCAAATGTGATGTGGATTACCGTATGATTTTCCCGCATAAAAAGAAACACAGATAAATTGAATAGTAAAGTTAAAATCTGAGAAAAATGAAAAAGACGATTAAAATGATGATCATTGCCTTGTTGGCATTTGGCATGTTCTCCTGTGGTGAAAAGAGATTGACCTTTGAAGATATGAAAAAGGCCGAAGCAACTTTGTTTAATGAAAATGGGATGATAGATACAGTGAAGATTCCTAAAGTGGCAGAGAAGTATTGTCAATTTGTTGAACAAAATCCGAATGATTCCACGGCGCCACTTTGGCTTTATCATGCTATGGAACTCAATATTATGATGAAGAATTCTGAAAAAAGCATCGAGTTGTGTAATCAGTTGATAGAAAGATATCCAAATTCAAAATGGACCCCAAGAGGAATGTATATTTTAGGTTCTTTTATTTATGAAAAAGAGCTTGCTGATTTGGATAAGGCTCGTGAAATTTACGACAAAATCATTACCGATTATCCTGATTGCGAGATTATAGAATCGGTAGAAGCTTCAAAAAAGTATTTGGGTTGGACTCCAGAACAGATCATGTCAGACATCTCGTTTAGACAATTTAAACAAGGCCCAAATTTTGATAGTGATAGTATAGTTGAAGAAGCAGTAAAATAATTGAAGCGAAAACTAAAGAGGCTCTGCATGCAGAGCCTCTTTTTTATTAAGTAGCTGTTCAGAATTGAACTACCTATTCATCTGATACGGTATAGACTATGACCATTTACCATGAACGCTTTCACGGGAATGCTGAAATTTCAGCCCTTGGGTGATGTGGTCATTGTCATAGCCACTAATCATCGACCTGTGGATATGTAAACTGATTGTGCTCAACTACTTATAATGATGTGATTGTTATATAAGCACTTCTTTTAGTTTGTCCACCAAGTCGAGCCTTTCCCAGCCGAAGAACTCCACGTTCTTGTAGATGTGGTCGCCTTCGCGGAAGGTGTCTTTGTCTTCGTAGAACACTTCCACCTTGCGGGTCTCGGGCTGGCGACCGAAGTGGCCGTAGGAAGCCGTTTCCTCGAAGATGGGGTTGGTGAGGCCGAAGCGCTTCACGATGAAGTAAGGTCTCAAGTCGACCAGCTCCTTCACCTTGAGGGCGATGTCGGCGTCGCTCATCTTCACGTGTGAGGTGCCGTCGGTGTTGACATAGAAGCCTACAGGCTCTGCCTTGCCGATGGCGTATGCGATTTGCACCAAGGCCTGGTCGCAGATGCCTGCGGCTACGAGGTTCTTGGCGATGTGGCGTGCAGCATAGGCCGCTGAGCGGTCGACCTTCGAGCTGTCCTTGCCCGAGAAGGCGCCACCGCCGTGTGCACCGCGACCGCCGTAGGTATCGACGATGATCTTGCGTCCCGTCAAACCCGTGTCGCCGTGGGGGCCACCGATGACGAACTTACCCGTGGGGTTCACGTAGAGCTTCATGTCGTCGTCGAAGAGTTTCTTCAGGCGTGTGGGCAGTTGTCTCTTCACCCTTGGGATGAGGATGTGGCGCACGTCGGCTTCAATCTTCTTTTGCATGAGCTTGTCGTTCGGCAAGAACTCGTCATGTTGCGTGCTGATGACGATGGTGTCAATGCGCAGCGGTTTCCAGCCTTCGCCGTATTCCACCGTCACTTGCGACTTGGCGTCGGGGCGGAGGTACTTCATGTGGCGGCCTTCGTGGCGGATGGCGGCCAATTCTTGCAAAAGCATGTGCGAGAGGTCGATGGTGAGGGGCATGTAGTTCTCGGTTTCTTTGCAAGCAAAGCCGAACATCATGCCTTGGTCGCCAGCGCCTTGGTTTTCGTCGGCGTCGCGTTTGACACCTTGGAAGATGTCGTTCGACTGGCCGTGAAGGGCCGAGAGCACACCGCACGACTGCGCGTCGAACTGGTACTCCGACTTGTTGTAGCCGATTTTTTCGATCACGCGGCGCGCCACGTCTTGGATTTCGACATAGGCGTTGGTGCGTATTTCGCCTGCCACGACGACTAAACCGGTAGTAACTAAAGTTTCGCAAGCCACCTTTGAGGTGGGATCATAGCGCAGAATCTCGTCCAATACGGCATCCGAAATCTGGTCGGCTACCTTGTCGGGATGACCCTCGGAGACGGATTCTGAAGTGAAATAATAACCCATAACAAATTGTTTATTAGTTAGTTAATAAGAAATTTGTGTGGGAAGTTGTTGACTGAAAGGGAAGGAAAAACGGCATTGTTTTAGCATTTTTTCTTGTGGTTGCAATCAAATCAAATCTTTCCACGTTTGCGGCGGCAAAGATACATCTTTTTTCTGAAACCGCAACGGGGAAACCAAAAATCCCTGTTTTAGTAATGTCCGCAAAACAACGAAAGGCGACCCTCGGGCCGCCTTTCGTGATGGTATTTTATGATGCCTGTCAGCCTTTGATGGCTTTGTTGACGACGTTCTTCACATCCTTCTCGAAACGGTTGACGCCTGCCACGGCGAGGATGTTGGCCAGGCCGAAAAGGATGACGGGGATGCTGATGAGGACGGAGAGCGTGACGGCGGTGACTTCCATGTTCATGATGCCGCAGATGCCGAGAACGATGCCGACGATGCCCAAAAGCATAAGCGCCCACCAGTAGGGGAAGCCCACCTTCTTATAGTCGAAGCTCGCGACGAAAACGCTGATGCCTTCGATGATGACCCAAATGGCGAACACAAATGGGAGCGACAAGGCGGTGCCCAAAAGGTTGAACAGGAAGAAGCAACCGAAGAAAATGTCGAGCAGGGCGCTCAGCATACGGGTGCCGCTGTTGGGGATGAAGGCCTGTGTCCTGAGGGTGAACACCAACTTGGAAATACCCGTGAAGAGGGTCAGGAATCCCAGAACCCATGCCGTGGAGACGAGGGTGACGTTGGGGTTGATGATGAAGTAAACGCCTAAGGCGATGAGGAGGATGCCTGCGATGCAGAGCCAAATCTTTTTACCTGTTTTCATGGCTTGAAAATTTTAATTGTTTATTGCTTTGATGTGTTTGTTGCTGCTCACAAAAATATGAAAAAATGTTTTTTCTCAATGCTCAGGTCTTCTGTTTTTTTGTCAGAGCCGCGATGTGATTCTATTCTATGACGATTTTCTGCGTCTTCACCTCGTTGCCGTTGATGAGGCGCAAGATGTACACGCCCGCCGTCATCCCGCATAAAATTGCTAAAAATCTATGCAAATTATTCATTGTCAATTGATTATTTAATCAATGAAAAACATATTTTTAAACTTACAAAAGTACAAAATAAGTGATTGTAAGATCACAAATATGGGTAAAAAAAGCTAATGGGAAAAGGCGATGAGGTTAAAATGAAATCTTTATCCTTTCGTCAGTTTTTGGAATGCCTCCTCAATGCTCAGGTCTTCTTTTTGCAAGGTCTTGATGATGAGGCTGTTGTCGACGGACCACTTCATCAGGTTGGCACGGATGTCGGTGTCGCCCTGCGGCTCGAGGATCCAGTGGTTGCCTTTGACGCGTTGCACACGACCCACCTGCGGGATGCCACGCAACAGCACCTCGTCCACCTCGTTCTCGAACTCCACGATGATGACATTGCTGGCTGAGTTGTCCTGTTTCAGGTTCTCGATTTTGTCGTCGGCCACCACCACACCTTTATTAATAATAATGGCGCGTTCGCAGATGGCTTCCACCTCCTGCATGATGTGGGTGCTGAGCAGCACGGTCTTCTCCTTGCCGAGGTTGGAGATGAGGTTGCGGATGTCGATGAGCTGGTTGGGGTCGAGGCCGGAGGTAGGCTCGTCGAGGATGAGCACCTGCGGGTCGTGCATCATGGCTTGGGCGAGGCCCACGCGTTGGCGGTAGCCTTTCGACAAGGCCCCGATTTTCTTGTGCGCTTCGATGCCGAGGCCCGTTTCGTCAATCATCGCTTCAATACGCTTGTGTGCGGCTTCGCCTTTCAACTGATGCACACCTGCCACAAACTCCAAATATTCACGCACATACATGTCCAAGTAGAGCGGGTTGTGCTCCGGCAGGTAGCCCACGATGCGCTTCACTGCCATCGGGTCGTCCATGACGTCGTGTCCTTCGACGCTCACCGTGCCCGAGGTGGGCGGGATGAAGCAGGTGATGATCTTCATCAGCGTCGACTTGCCCGCGCCGTTAGGGCCGAGCAGTCCGACGATACCTTTATTAATAGAGAGCGTCACGTCATTGAGGGCGAGCTGCTCGCCGTAACGCTTGGTGATATGGTTGATTTCGATGGACATTCTACGTAGGTTTTAGGCTGCAAAGATAGGAAAAAAATGAATGGGGAAGAGGTTCCCTTTCAGGGAATGGAGTTTGTCGTTTTGTTTCCTGCGGCGGCCAATGAGGCTTACGAACCTTGAACGCCTCAAGCCGCCGCATTATAACACAAACATTCTTCTCCATTCCCGAAGGGAATCTTCAAGCCTCATAGACTCGCAGCCAAAAAAATCGATTAATCTATTGCCAGTAACCAAAAAAGTAGTACTTTTGCGGCCTCGTTAGTTAAGGTCCATTGTCTGACTTCTGAACGCGCTAACGCATTGATTTATGGGCGAAGATGAATTAATGCATAAAAAAGTTGGAGCGTAAAGGAGAAAGATGTATTTTTGCACGCCCAAAAAACGGGTAGTGTCTTATAGAATTGGATAAACAATATTAAACACAAAATGAACTACTTAAGTTACAAAACAGTAAGCGTCAACAAGGAAAATGCCAACAAGAAGTGGTATGTCATCGACGCTGAAGGACAAATCCTGGGCCGTCTGGCTTCACAGGTTGCCATGATTCTGCGTGGCAAAAGGAAGGCATGCTATACTCCCCACAGCGATTGTGGTGATAATGTCATCATTATCAATGCAGAGAAAGTCATCCTCACAGGAAACAAAATGACTGACAAGTACTACGTCCGCTACACCGGCTATCCGGGTGGCCAACGTACCAGAACCGTTGCTGAGCAGTTGAAGCGCAAGCCTATCTTCGTTCTCGAACACGCCGTGCGCGGCATGCTCCCAAAGAACCGTCTCGGTGACGCCATCTTCCGTAACCTCTACGTTTACGAAGGTCCCAACCACAACCATGAGGCACAACAGCCCCAAGAACTCAAAATCAACACAATTAAGCATAATAAGTAATCATGGAAGTTATCAACGCTTTAGGTAGAAGAAAGACCGCCGTTGCCCGTATCTACATGAAGGCCGGCAGTGGTAACATTACGGTGAACAAGCGCGACTACAAGGAGTACTTCCCGACGAGCATCCTCCACTATGTGGTTGAACAGCCTATGATGCTGACCGAGACCCTCGGCCAATACGACATCAAGGTCAACCTCGACGGTGGTGGCATCAACGGCCAGGCCGAGGCATTGCGTCTCGCCATCAGCCGCGCCCTCTGCGAGATCAACCCCGAGTATCGTCCCACCCTGAAGGCTAAAGGTTTGATGCGCCGCGACCCGCGTATGGTCGAGCGTAAGAAACCCGGTCAGCCCGGTGCCCGTAAGAAGTTCCAATTCAGCAAACGTTAAGCCCTCAGAAGCAAAGCGATTTTGTTTAGTATCCAAATTGCTGAGATTCTTATGCAGACTACTCAGCGATTGTATTTAGCGAAAGTAAACATTAAAAAGAAAACAACACATGACACAAGTAACATTTGAAGAACTGTTGGATGCCGGTTGTCATTTCGGTCACCTCAGAAGAAAATGGAATCCGAACATGGCTCCCTATATTTTCATGGAGCGCAATGGTATCCACATTATAGACCTCTATAAGACACAAGCCAAGATGGACGAGGCTGCCAATGCCCTCTGCCAACTGGCCAAATCGGGCAAGCGCGTGCTCTTCGTGGCCACCAAGAAGCAGGCCAAGGACGTCGTTGCCGAACTCGCCCAAAAAGTCAACATGCCTTACGTGACCGAGCGTTGGCCCGGCGGTATGCTGACCAACTTCGCCACCATCCGCAAGGCCGTCAAGAAGATGACGAGCATCGACAAGATGATGAACAGCGACGCTTACAAGAGCCTCTCGAAGCGTGAGAAGCTGCAGATCGAGCGTGAGCGCGAGAAACTCGAGAAGAACCTCGGTTCCATCGCCGACTTGAGCCGTCTGCCTTCAGCCCTGTTCGTGGTCGACATCATGAAGGAACATATCGCCGTTGCTGAAGCCCGCAAGCTCAACATCCCGACCTTCGCCATCGTCGACACCAACACCAACCCCAACCTCATCGACTTCCCCATCCCGGCTAACGACGACGCTTCGAAGAGCATCGCCCTCATCGTCGGTAAGATGGTCGACGCCATCGAGGAAGGCATCACCGAGCGCAAGAACAACAAGGACCTCATCCAGGAAGAGGAAGAGGAAGAAGTTGACGAGATGAAAGAAAACGTCGAGGAAGAGGAAAGCAAGGACGAACGCCGTCCGCGCAACAACCGCCGTCCCCGTCGCCCCGTCGCTAAGAACTAAACTATAGCCTATGGCTTATGGCCTATGGCTAAGGTCTCTGAGCATGTCGAAGGGCCATTAGCCATCGGCCATATTTTAATAATAACCTTTAAAACAAGAAACAACAATGAATATTACCGCTTCTCAAGTTAACGAACTGAGACAGATGACGGGCGCCGGCATGATGGACTGCAAAAAGGCCCTCGTCGAGACCGATGGCGACATCCAGGCCGCTATCGACATCCTTCGCAAGAAGGGTATGGCCAAGGCTGCCAAGCGCGCCGACCGCACCGCCAGCGAAGGCTGCGTGCTCTCAAAGGCCACTGAAGACCACAAGTACGCCGCCATCATCATGGTGAACTGCGAGACCGACTTCGTTGCCAACAACGCCGACTTCGTGAAGTTCACGAAGGACGTGCTCGACATGGCCGTTGCCAACCGCGTGAAGGACATCGAAGCCCTGAAGGCCATGACGCTCGACGGCCAGACCGTTGAAGCCCTCGTCGCCAACCAAAGTGCTGTCACCGGTGAGAAGACCGAACTCGGTGCTTTCAAAGTCCTCGAAGGTGAATATGTGGCCAACTACAACCACCCTGGCAACCGCCTCGCTACCATCGTCGAAATGAACAAGAATTTCGCCGGTGTTGAGGAAGTGAGCCACGAGGTGTGCATGCACGTCGCTGCCATGAATCCGCTTTCGGTGAGCGAAGCCTCCATCCCGCAAGAGGTGAAGGACCGCGAGTTTGCCGTTGCCGTCGACAAG
This sequence comes from uncultured Bacteroidales bacterium, assembly GCA_900317155.1. Classification (GTDB taxonomy): domain Bacteria; phylum Bacteroidota; class Bacteroidia; order Bacteroidales; family F082; genus Limimorpha. Next base: position 9,016 of record ONFO01000019.1, on the reverse strand, counting down.
ACCAAGGAAGAACAGATTCAGAAGGAAGTCGAGAAGGCTCTTCGTAAGGCTGGCATCAACCCCAACCACGTCGACAGCGATGACCACATCAACTCGAACATCACCAAGGGTTATATCACTGAGGAACAAGGTGCCCAGGCCCGCGAAATCAAGGCCACGGTGCCCGGTCAGGTGAACCTCAACGAAGGCATGATTCAGAACATCGCCAAAGGCCGTCTGAACAAGTTCTTCAAGGAGAGCTGCCTGCTCAACCAAGTCTCTCTGGTCGCCGACCCGAAGACCGTCGCCGAATACATCCAGGCTGCTGACAAGGAAGCCACTGTGGTGAACTTCGTGCGCATCAAGTTGGGCGAATAAGCCTGATTGAGTCCTTGTAGAGACGTTGCGTGCAACGTCTTTGCCAATTCAAAACAGCGTATCTGATTCTTTCGGATGCGCTGTTTTTTTTGTGTATTGGAAAAAATGTGTAGTTTTGCAGGGTGAATGATAAACAGAATCATGGAAAACATTTTGTCTGATATTAAACAATTGGCGATGGAAGTAGTTCCTGTAGGAGGGGAGGCTTGGTTGTATGGCTCTCGGGCACGAGGAACAGCGCATAACCATTCGGATTGGGACATCCTTCTTATCCTCAACAAGGAAAAGCTGACCCAATCGGATTATGACAATGTAAGCTATCCTTTTGTTTTGCTTGGCTGCGAGTTGGGCGAGGAAATCAATCCTATCATGTATACGGAGGAAGAATGGGAATCCTATCATGCTACGCCATTTTATGAAAATGTTCAGCAAGATGCAGTAAATCTATTGCAATGACACCGGAAGAGAGAAAAATATTGGTTGACATGCAAGTTGAAAGGACTAATCGGTTTTTGAAACAGGCTGATGAAATGATGGATTTGGACTATTCCGACATGGCCGTAAACCGGTTTTATTACGCTTGTTTTCATATTGTACAAGCCATTTTTATACAAAGAGAAATCGTTGCACATACCCATTCAGGAATGTCTACGCAGTTTAGCAAGTATTTTGTGAAAACAGGGCAGGTTGAAATTGGAGATGGAAGTTTCTTGGCGATGCTGTTTCAGCTTCGGCAGAAAGCTGATTATAATTGTGCATACGACATTACAAAGGAAGAAGCTCTTTCTCTCAAGGAACCAACGCATCGGTTTGTGGAGAAGATAGTGGAACTGATAAAAGAAAAAGATTAAAAGAATAAATAGAAAAACAGAAGATACAACTAACCATACATATTGATTGATAGCGTTTATAGCTGTCCTTGAACATCAAATTTTCCACCTGGCCTATTATAGGCTTCCCACAATCAAGGATAAGTAATAATACGCCGTTTTACGGCGTGGAATAACTTGTTAGATTGTGGAGGGCGTGGAAACCCTGATGTTCAAGCAAGAAACAAATTCCACGCTTTTTCCATGTCGAAGGTCAAGGATGTACATATCGGGAACAGAATTAAGGCTGTGCTGAACCAGCAGGGCAGGACCACAGTTTGGCTCGCGCGTCAGATTCCCTGCACGCCCAACCATTTGTATAAGGTGTATGCCAATGCATCAATCAACACAGACTTGCTTAAACGCATTTCCGATGTTTTGGATTACAATTTCTTTGAGGAGTTTATCCAAAATGGATAGGCTTACCTATTGAAATAGGATGTAGTGAAAATGTATGAGAATTAGCTTGATTCTCTATTTTTGCAATAATATAACTAACGTAACTTGTATGATGAAAAAATTCAATTTTGCTAGAGTAAATTCAATGGTAAAATCGGTTCTGTTTATGTTTTTGGTGTTTGTGATGGGAGCCTGTGATGCCCCTCAATCCGTAGAAAAGCATGATGCTCCTCAAACTGCAAACAATGATGTGATTAACGATGCTGTCATTGATGAATATTGGTCATATCAAATAGCGTATGATAATCGTGATAATGAGAAATACCATAGTTTTTATGGATTGTTCGTTATGTATAATTGTGTAAAGATTGAAAATGGAGAAAGAAAACATTATGAAGAAGTAGTAAAGTTTGATGATGAAATGGATTATAATCCGTATATTGCAGAATGGACAATGGCACTTTGTGTCGCGGAAAAGTTATTCAAAGACAATCAGTATTATGTTAAAGATAGTCATGGTAAACCTGTATATGATAAATACGGTAATAATGTCTATAGGTTTAAGCGTGAAATGAAGGAGGTAGAAGGTTGGTTGACGGGAGTTAGAGATCTACCTGAAGTGGATGGCAATTTGGATCCTGAGATTCAGGAGATTTTTCGGAAAGTTTATTATAATAATAGAAATGGGGTAATCTATTTGCCTAAAGAAGGTTATGGATATAGAAGATATCCTATAGAAGGGTATACATATGAAGGAGGGCACACTTATGACGGATATGGCAACAAATGCAATGAGGTTTGTCTAAAACGAACAAAAAGTGATAATGGTGAGTTAAGAATAACATGGAATTATATTGAGTTTTGAGATAGAGATAGAATGGATGGCGAAGAAGTTAAAACTAGCGCATCCGAAAATTTCGGGTGTGCTGTTTTTGTATTTGAAAAATCAATACTTTTGTACCCAAATAATCCATCATGTCAAAAGCCCAACTAAAGAAACAGCTGAAAACTTTAGAAAAGGATGAAATCATCGAAATGGTGATGGAATTGTATGATGCCCGAAAAGAGGCAAAAGAGTATTTGGAGTTCTATTTGAACCCTAACGAAAAAAGCAAATTGGACGAATACAAAAAAATCATTGAAAACGAATTCTATCCTTCGCGCGGTGAACCGAAAACGCGATTCAGCGTGTGCCGAAAGGCTGTCAATGATTTTATGAAACTTAAACCAGCACCCGAGCTCGTTGCCGATTTGATGCTGTTTTATTGCGAGCAAGCCTGCCAGTTTTCGTATGAGTATGGCGACATGTGGGAAGCATTCTATACTTCGGTGGAAAACAACTTTGCACGCGCTGTCGAATTCTTGAAAAAGAATGGGCTGCTGGATGCCAACGAAAAGCGAATCAAGCAACTCATAAGGCTTACCTCGCCTTGTGGCTGGGGATTCCCTGATACCATGCAAGATATATATGACGAAAAAAGATGCTGAAAGCCGTCCTTTTTTTTATTTTTGCAAAAAAAAGGCATGGACAATTCAATAGAAAAGGCATCGCAGTCCATCGAAAGCAAGACTTACCAGGGTAAAGAAGTCCGTCTATGCAGTGATGGGAAATACCGTTGGGTGTATGAGATGAACCTGCTGAAAAACCCAACCATTTTCTTGACGGTTCTCAAGGTTATGATGATTTCCGTTGGCATCGTATGGCTGTTCGGATTGGTCATAGGCCTAGGCAATATGAGCTTGGATTATTTCCTGTTTTGGTCGAAGCTTACCGGCATCATGATCGGAATATTTTTTGTCTTGACAATCATAGGTGTTCTGATTACGGCAGCCGTATTAGGCAAGTACGTTGTTCTTTTCGAGATGGACGAGAAGGAAGTGACCCACATCCAGATGCCCCGACAAGTCAAGAAAGCAGAGGCGATTGGATTGATTACGGCGTTGGTGGGTGCTATGGCCAAAAATCCTACGACGATCGGTACCGGCATGTTAGCTGCGTCGAAAACGAAGAGCACCTCCGTATTTGCCAACGTGCGGCGTGTCAAGGCTCGCCGTCGGCTCAATCTGATTAAGGTTAACCAACTACTCGATAAGAACCAGGTGTATGTGCCCGATGAGGACTTCGATTTCGTATATGATTTCATCAAGTCACGTTGTATTAATGCCAAATGATTATAAAACAATAAAACAATGAAAAGACTATTATTATTCTGCCTTACAGCAATGGCTTTTGCTGCTTGCACAAAAAAGCAACTCCCTGTCGCTAATTACGACATTATCCCTCAACCCAAAGAGGTTCAACTGAATGAAGAAAAACCATTCGAACTGAGCCCCAATACCCTTGTGCATTACGAATCGGGACTCCAACGCGAGGCACAGTTTCTAGTAGAATACGTGAACGATATCTTGGGCTTTGCCATGAATATGCAGGAATACCAAAGCCAACCCGACGGTATTGTGCTGAAAGTGGTCCCCGAGGATTTCGATCAAGCCGATGCCTACGAAATCAACGTCACCCCTAAGCAAGTCACCATCAAAGGCGCCGACGCAGCCGGTGTGTTTTACGGCATCCAAACCCTCCGCAAAAGTTTGCCTATCTCGCCCATAGATTCCCGCCAACGCACTTCCCAACGCAGGAATGACATGGGCGAGGCCAAGTGCCAACTATGCTGCGGCACCATCCGCGATTGGCCTAACTTCGCCTACCGTGGCATGCACCTCGACCCCTGCCGTCACTTCATTCCCTTGGACTCGGTGAAGGTTTACATCGACATGCTGGCTATGCATAATATGAACCAGTTCCATTTCCACCTCAGCGACGACCAAGGCTGGCGCATCGAAATCAAGAAATACCCTGAACTGACTGAGATTGGTGCCTACCGTAACGGCACGGTCATCGGGCATAACGGCAACCTCTACGACACCATCCGTCACGGCGGTTTCTATACCCAAGACGAGCTCCGCGACCTCATTGAATATGCTGCTGAGCGTCACATCAACATCATTCCTGAAATTGACTTGCCAGGCCACATGCAGGCGGCTTTGGCGTGCTACCCGCAATTGGGCTGCACGGGCGGTCCCTACGAGGTTTGGAAGCGTTGGGGCGTGTCGGAAGAGGTGCTTTGTGCAGGCAATGAGGAGACCATGCTGTTTGTCGAGGATGTGCTCAACGAGGTGATGGACTTGTTTCCTTCGCCCTATATCCATATCGGCGGCGACGAGTGCCCCAAGGTGCGCTGGGAGAAATGCCCCAAGTGCCAAGCCAAAATCAAGGAACTGGGCATCAAGAAAGACGATAAGTTCTCCGCCGAGGACTACCTGCAAAGTTATGTGATGAACCGCATGGCCAAGGTGGTGGAGGCGCGTGGTCGCCGTGTCATCGGTTGGGATGAGATTCTGGAAGGCAACGTCTCCGAGACGGCCATCATCATGAGCTGGCGCGGTACAGAAGGCGGCATCGAGGCAGCACGCAAAGGTCACGATGTGATTATGGCACCGTCGTCGCACCTCTATTTCGACTACTACCAGAGCGAAGACATCGCTAACGAGCCTATGTGCATCGGAGGCTACCTGCCCGTGGAGCGTGTGTATGAGTTCCAGCCACTTCCCGAGGAGCTGACACCCGAGCAACAAAAGCACATCATCGGCGTGCAAGCCAACATTTGGACGGAATACATCGCCCATTTCTGGCATGTGCAGTACATGGCCCTGCCGCGCATGGAGGCTTTGACGGAAATACAGTGGAACAATCCCCAGGAGCGTGACTTTGATGCTTTTGTCGAGCGCTGTCGCCACATGGTGCAACTTTACGACATCTATCATTACACCTATGCCGACCACATTTTCAACCCACAAGTATGGGCCGACACGGTGGAAGCCAATCTGGCCACCCACAAGCCCATCACGCTGCGCCAGCAGCCTGCCGAGAAATACACCTACGAAGGCGCATCGTTGCTCAACGACGGCAACTTGGGTAGGGGAGCTTATAACTCAGGGCGTTGGCTGGGCTTCTGCGGCTATCCATTGGATGCCGTTATCGACTTGGAGCAGCCGGTGGAGATGCAGCATGTCCGTTTCCATGCCTTGGTGAACAAAGGCGCATGGATCTACAACCCGAGCGAAGTCAAGGTGCTGGTTTCCGACGATGGCGAGACCTTCCGCGAGGTGGCGCAGAAAGACATCCCGATTTCCACTTGGGAAGACAGAGACGGCATCTTCGCCTATGAAGTGGACTTTGAACCCATCACGGCAAAGTTTGTCGAGGTCCTAATTTCAGGATACGACCTGCCTGAAGACCATAGCGGATTCGGCAATCCTGCTTGGATTTTCGTGGATGAGATTGAGGTGCGGTGATTTTTCCTATTTTTGCACCAATGAAACGCATCTTGTCAATAGGGTTTTTGATGCTTCTGCTTTTCGTTGTGGCATGTGGGAATGTGCACCAACACGCCTCGCCCGATGACCTGCAAGAGGCCCAAGCCTATTATGACAGCGGTTTCATTTGTCTACAGCAAGACAGCTTGTTGCAAGCTTTTCCGCATTTTGTCCATGTGGCTGGAAATCTTGAATATCTTCCTGAGGACATGACGGAGGACGAGATGCTGCTCACCTCAATGGCGTATTTCCAGATGGCGAATGTTTTCGCGCCCAAGATGGAACATAACGCCGAAATTGACGCACTGCGACAAGCTTTGCGTTATCAGATTGCCATCCCCGACACCGCTTGGATTATCCGCTCAAGCCTGCAATTGGCCGATGCTTTGGAAGTCATCCAAGAAAACGATTCCGCCTCGTTTTATCTCAACCGTGTGATGCCGTTGATAGACACCGTTTCAGGCGATGTGGAGGATTATATCAGTGCCCGATTCTTATTGTCATGCCTATATTACGACAAAGGAGAAATCGACTCTTGTGTGATGGTGCAGAAGCAGATCATCGACTTCAAGGCGCGGCGCGGTATGGACACCAAAAACGATTCGATAGGCATTGGAATCAACCTGTTTTTCGCTGATTTCCACACAGAGGCGAAGCCTTATCTACTGAAGGTGATGGAGGCCGATTTCGATGATGTGAAACGTGGAGCCGTCATGTCGCTGTTGGGGCAGATTTATGAAGAGGAAAACCAACCCGACAGTGCGGCATTGTTCCATAGTTTTAACCCTACATACGTGGAAGCTGAATCGGAGCGGGTGAGCGACGGGATGCTGGCCATGAAGCAATACGAGCAATTTAAGGCGGAACGTGACGCACGATTGCAGGCTCTGCGGGAGCAAAAAGCAACACGGAAATGGATTGTCACTTTGCTTTGGATGGGTTTGGCTTTGGTGATGTCGGCGGTACTTGTTGCGACTATCGTCAAGCGGAGAAAAAGGCGCAATGCTTCTTTCGCGGTGGGTTGGGCCCAGTTTGAGCAGTCGGACATTTTCGTGCGTATCCGTGAGCGCTTGGCCGCCGACGCCCCCAAGATTTCCTCGAAAAATGTGGAGGATTTTTCCCATTTGGCCTTGAGCCAAGCCGACTTTGCGGCCTTGAAGGATGCCGTGGATGCGGCGTTTGGAGGCTTTGCCAGCCGTTTGGCGGCACGCTACCCCGACCTCAGCCCCGCCGACCTCAACGCCTGCTGCCTTGCCCTGACGGGCTTAAGCCATGCTGAGATGGCCGTGCTGCAAGGCGTGAAATACAACTCGTTCACCAATCGCATCACGAAAATCAAGAAAACCCTTGGCACCGAAGAGAGCCTTTCGACTTGCCTGAAAAACATGCTGAAAGAAGGCTAATGGGTTGCGAAAAGTGGTTTTTTTTTCGAGATTTCGCAAGGGTTGAAGATATTTTGTAATTTTGCATCCAATTAAGACACAATAATATGGCCTATACGAAAACCATTATTGGACGGCATGAAGAACAAGATATTTTGAGAACCTGTGTGGCCTCAGACAAAGCGGAGTTTATCGCTGTTTATGGCCGTCGCCGCGTTGGAAAGACATACTTGATCAAGCAGTATTTCAAAAACCAGTTTGATTTCTATACTTCCGGCATCTACAATCTCAGCAACGAAGATCAATTGGAAAATTTCCGCGAGCAACTGTTGGCAGGCGGAGCCACGGAGGTGCCAAGGCTGAAAAACTGGTTTGAGGCGTTTGCCATGCTCAGGAGGTTGCTCGAAAAGAAAAGGGGGAAGCGGATTGTGTTCATCGATGAGTTGCCTTGGCACGACGCTCCACACTCCAATTTCATCCGCGCCTTGGAGTCGTTTTGGAACATGTGGGCAGCTGACCAAAAAGGACTGAAACTTATCGTATGCGGGTCGTCGACCACATGGATGACCAACAAACTGTTGGGTGACAAAGGTGGTTTGCACAACCGTGTGACAAGACGCATCAAACTTCGTCCGTTTACGCTTGAAGAAACCGAATCCTATCTGAAACGGCAAGGGTTCCAATGGGACAGGTTCCTCATCTTGCAATGCTATATGGCCATGGGCGGCACTCCGTTTTATCTCAGCATGTTGCGTCCCGACCAAAGTGTTGACCAAAACATTGACCGACTGTTCTTTTCGGAAGATGCCGAGTTGAAGATGGAATATGACTTTCTTTTCCGTTCCCTGTTCAATGATGCGTTGGGATACAAGCGGGTTGTTGAAACGCTGGCCAAGAAAATGAAAGGCATGACCCGGCAAGAGTTGGTCGACGACCTGAAAATCACGGACAACGGACGCCTCACTGTCATATTGGACAACCTTTGCCATTGCGACTTCTTGAGGAAATATAGCCCCTACGGGAAAAAACAGAAAGGGATGCTCTACCAACTGACAGATTTGTACACCTTGTTTTATCTGCGCTTCGTCAGTGGCTATCAAGGTGCCAACCCTAACGCTTGGAGCCGAATGGAAAGCGGAGCTAAAAAGGCATGGTTAGGTTATGCTTTTGAGCAAGTGTGTCTTTGCCATCTTCCGCTACTCAGGAAAGCCTTGGGCATCTCGGCCATCTCCAACGATGTTTGCTCATGGTATGGCCGCACGGAAGAACAGACCGCCCAAATCGATTTGATTATTGACCGCGCCGACGGAATAATGAACTTGTGTGAGATGAAGTTCAGCACACACTCTTTCGAAATCACGAAGGATTATGCGGAACACCTGCGCGAAAGGATGGGCTTTTTCGCCGACATGACCCACACCAAGAAAACCTTGTATCTGACCATGGTGACCACATACGGATTGAAGCGCACCAAATACGCGAGCATCGTCCAAAACGAGGTGGAAATGGATCAATTGTTTGAATGATTGCCGAGGGATTGTCTTTCGCTAGAAAAAGTTGACTTTCAAAAAGCGAAAAGAGATGTCAAACTATCGAACATTGAAAAAAGAGATGTACTATGATGAAGCCATCCGT
>ONFO01000062.1 GCA_900317155.1 uncultured Bacteroidales bacterium | reverse complement strand
CTTTCTTACCAATCAATGCCTTGTCTTCAAAATGTCCCTCCATTAATTCCAACGTCTTCAGGTATTCAGAACAAGTTTTCACGACATCGTCATTTTCATCATATCCAACACCATTAACATAATGTGCCCGAGCATCCAAAAACACATTTTGTTCTCGTTGGGACACATCGGGCGTGTTTGCCATCAATGAATCGAAATAATCCACAGCCCGTAATAAATCTTCTCGGTTACTTTGTTCAAAATAGTTCTTATACAGCAGTTCCGAAATCAGCAGCTGAACATATTGCCCATTAAACTCATCAAGGCTGTCGGCCTGGGGACTTGCCGCAAACTGTTTCAGCACAGCAAAAGCACTATCTGGTTGTCGCCACATGAGGCTATCAATGGCAGCCAACTCAGGTAACGGCTTCTCCATCGGCTTTACCACCTTCCCTTTCGGAGGGTCGCAAGCCACTATTAACGCCATTAAAACCACCGCTATCCAAATACCGGTGAGAGGTATATGTTTTTTCATTCCAAATTCAATTTTCAACATTTCTGCAAAAGTAGTTAAAATCTGCTATGCTTAGCAAGAATTATTGTTTTACATTAAATTTATCCTACAATTCATAAAAAATGCGAATATCAGAGAAAAATTTCAGCAAGTGAACTCAAAAAATGTGTCAAAGACATTGCGATTTGGCAAAATTGATGTAATTTTGCATGAAAATTTCCTCCAAATTCATAAAAATTGCGAAGATGGCATCAAAAATACAGCAAATAATGGAGTTGGTTCCCCACGATTCGGTCTTGCTCGGTTCATGGCTCTCCGACCATGGACTGGATGCCCGAAGCCAGCATGCCTACATGAAAAGCGGTTGGCTTACCCGGATAACAAAGGGGGTGTATAAAATGAAAGGTGCTACACCGTCTCTCATGGCAATTATATCTTCCTACAACACCCAACTCGACAAGCATTGCATCGTTGGAGCCTTCACGGCTTTGCAACTGCGCGGCTATGCACATTATCTGCCGATGGGAAAACCCAAGGCATATCTTTTTACCGACAGAAAAAACAAACTGCCCTCCTGGATAGTGAACGGCGATTGGGATATGTCGGTAAAGTACATGACCACATCCTTCCTCGGCGAGGGTTTGTTGGGTGTCGAATCCTTGACCATCGAACAATTCGACTTATTAGTGTCGTCGCCCGAGCGTGCCATATTGGAGTGTTTGTACTTGCCTGAGTCCGCTTCTTCATTGCTCGATGTCTATTACATCATGGAAGGCCTTACAACACTTCGTCCAAAACTGGTACAGACTTTATTGGAGTCATGCACTTCACTGAAAGTCAAAAGGCTCTTTCTCTATATGGCCGAGAAAGCCAACCATCCTTGGTACAAGGCACTGGATTCTGAACGTGTAAGCCTTGGAACTTCAAGGCTGATGATTTCGCCAACAGGAAAATACATAAGTAAGTATAACATGACCATTCCAAAAGAACTTGCCGAATATGAATGAGAACAATTTAAACAGGCGTATCTACGCGCAGAAAGTGGAGTTGCTGCTTCGCCTCGTTCCTATTATAATGGATGAAGGTGTGTTTGCCGTTCATGGCGGATCAGCCATCAACCTGTTTCTGAAAAACCTGCCACGGTATTCTGTGGACATAGACTTAACCTATATACCGTTGGCAGACCGAGCCACAAGCATTGCCGACATCAATCTGCATTTGAAATCCATTTGCGAGAAAGCAAAACGGGCATTCAAAGGGATGCATATAGTGCCAAAACTTGACACCTGCAAGTTGCTGTGTGAATATCAAGGTCGGCAAGTGAAGGTTGAGGTTAACCAAACAAAGAGAGGTATCATTGGCGGTGACGTACTTACCCTGCCTTTGAGTGATAAGGCGCAAAACGAGTTTTCCCTCTATTGCGAGGCCAAGATTGTACCGTTAACACTTCTGTATGGTGGAAAAATTGCAGCTGCCCTGTCGCGTCAGCATCCACGTGATTTGTTTGATGTGAAATATATGGACTTGCCATTAAGGGATTGCCGCGAAGGCTTGATCTTTTGTTTGCTTGGCAGCGACAGGCCGATACATGAGTCATTGGCACCAAGCCTCATTGACCAACGCGAGGCAATGGCCAACCAGTTTGATGGAATGACCGACATCCCATTCACATACGATGAATTTGAAGCAACCCGCTCCAAACTGGTCGAAGATGTGAAAGCCCTAATGACTGAAGCAGACAGGGAGTTTCTTGTCAGCTTTGAGTCAGGGCAACCTCAATGGGATGGCTATGAATTTGAATACTTCAAAAACTATCCATCCGTTCAATGGAAGTTTCTCAACCTGCAAAAACTCGCTAAACAGAACCCTCAGAAACTAAAAGAGGAAGCTGATAAGTTGCGTTGTGTTTGGAATCAATAACTACCTGACTTTATCGTTCAAGGAGCTCCATGTCATGGCATGGAGCCAACGAATTGTCTTTGTTGCCCCGCATCCGATGTCAACGATTGCTTTCGTTTGGTGGGCTGAACCGAAATTTGAGGAACGAACTCAAAAAAAGCAAGAAAATCTATTTTTATGATACAGGTGTACGAAGCGCTGTAATTCAACAGTTTGCGACTTATAGGTCATTTTGCAGGCTGCGATGTATGCTGAAGCCCAATGGATAGAGGCGATTTCGGCGATTGAAACGTTTCAGGGGCAAAATTGAGGTTCAAAAACCGCCAATGGGTCAAATTGCAGGCTGCGACACATCGTGAACGCAGGCAATTGTTACCTTTGCCGCAATTTGAAAACCTCAAAAAACGGCCTTATGAACAAAAAAAATGCCCGTCGTGCGGCTCTCGGATAACCAAGCGCAATGGCACCAGGAACGGGAAACAGCTTTACAAGTGTATGGCCTGCAGACGCCAGTTCCGCGCGGGTGACACGATGACTGACAAGGAGCTTTGGACGCTCTACCAAGCCAACAAGCAGACGGTGGCAGAGATAGCCGCCATTGCAGGGAAAAGTCCCTCGACCGTTAAGCGCAGGCTGCGTGGGATCGACATCAGGTGGGAGCAACCCAGTCTTGAGGGGACAAACGGGTTCGTCCACCTCGACGTGACCTATTGGGGTCGCAACTGGGGCATGCTGCTTGCCTTGGACGATGCCACATGCCGTCCCCTCTAGGTGGCGTTCGTCAAGCATGAGACCATAGCCGACTACGTGAAAGCCGTGGAGACGATAACGGGCATGGGCTACGTCATCAAGGGAATTATCATCGATGGAATGCGTAGCCTGTTCGACACCTTCCCATAGTACAAGATACAGATGTGCCAGTTCCACATGCGTTCAATCGTCGACCGCTACCTCACAAAGAGCCCCAGGCTCAAGGCCGCCGTAGCCTTGAAGAAGC
>ONFO01000039.1 GCA_900317155.1 uncultured Bacteroidales bacterium | reverse complement strand
GACGGATGGCTTCATCATAGTACATCTCTTTTTTCAATGTTCGATAGTTTGACATCTCTTTTCGCTTTTTGAAAGTCAACTTTTTCTAGCGAAAGACAGCAAAGAGGTATTCCCCACACGCCTCAACCGCGCTGTCCTTTTCAGCATATCCCACACCATTAATATAATGCGCCCGTGCCGCCAAAAAACCGTCATCAATGGAATCAAAATACCCCACCGCCTTCAGCAGATCCTTTCGGTTACTCTGCCTATAATAATTCTTATACAGCAGCTCCGAAATCAGCAACTGGCAGTAGTGCCCGTTAAACTCATCCAGACTATCCGCTGCCGCACTTGAAGCAAACTCCTGAAGCATCGCAAAAGCACTATCCGGCTGCTGCCACATCAGGCTGTCAATCTCCGCCAATACAGGAGACGACGGCGTTTCAATAGATTCAACGACCTTGGTAGGGTGGTCGCAGGCTACCGTTAACGCCAACAACAGGATTCCTATGTAAAACCAACATTTCACGCTGCAAAACTACTTAAAATCCATCAAAAAAACAAATTGCACCCTATTGCTCCTTAGCAACCCATACAGTTTCAACAAAAATATGTACTTTTGCGCATCGGTTTGCTCCTCTATGGGGAGGGGCTCCATGACACCCATCAAACAACAGCTGGATGAGGTGAACGGCGCTGCCGCTCTCATCACCAACCTCAAGTCCCCAAGCCTACGACCTTCAGAGAAGCTTATGCTCTATACCGCCGAACAACGTGTGTCTCACGGATTTCCCATGGTGAGATGCACTGTGCGCGAGGTAAAGTTGAGTGAATTTGTCAATCTGGGAGGGCGTCTGGCCTTGGTGGATAATGACTTTGCCAACGAGATGAAAGGCTGGGCCTTGGTGCGCGTGAACGGTAAGCGTTGCTCGTCGCAGGGCATCGTCACACGTTGCACCTACTTCGAGCAATTCACCACTGAGGAGGCCTATCTATCAGCTGCCGAAACCTATGGCGGACTGACAAGGGAACGGCTCGTTGTGTGCTGTTGACCCTTATGGTCAGTATCCCCATCATTGCAGCCAAACAAACACCGCCGCAAAGGAGATCGCGGGTCCTTAATCCCCCGCCCTTCGGGCACCCCCTTAAAAGGGGGAAGACCCGCGATGAGGCCTTGCGGCGGTAATTCCAATCGTTTTGGATTATTAGTGTTCGCAAACCTTGCCGACATCCGCCGTGAAACCGTCGTCAGTCGGCTTGAACTTGCCGTGTTCCTTCAGGAAGTCGATCAGTTCCTGTGCCGTCAGGTTCTCTGCGCTGCACGTGTAGAAACGTTCCTTCGTACCAAACTTCTCGATAATGGCCTCCAATAGGCTTTTCTCCGAATAACTGTGTCCCTGCATCATGGCAAGGACTTCGTGTCCGTGTGTCATATCTTTTAGATTTTAAGCTTCTTCAATCGCCCCCACAGGACAACCGTCTTTGGCTTCGGCGGCAGTGGCCAATGCCGCTTCTGGCACATCGCCTTCGATGGCGACGGCCACATCGCCGTTCATGTGGAACACTTCAGGGCAAGTGGACTCGCAAAGCCCACACCCGATGCAACTGTTATTCACTTTGTACTTCATGGTATTGTTGTTTTTAAGGTTAGTCTTTATGTTCTTCAATAAGCGTTTTCAGTCTGCTCACCAGCTTGTCAATTTCCATCCCCGATTTCTTGCTCATCTCGGCGATGGTAGCCTTGCCCAACATGATTTTGCCAACGGGCGTGTTGAGCATCTTGAACTTCTCGTTCACTTTTGCCATTTCCGTCTTCAGCCAAGGATATTGGGCGATGAGGTCGGCTAAACGGGTGTCTTTCGTGATTTCCATATTATTGCGTTTTTGTTACGGACGCATTCAATGCGTCCCTACATTAGTTTTATGTCGGGATTTTTCTCCGTGAACTTTTCTTTCAGCACCTCGATGATTTCGGCGCGGCTGTTGCCTTTCTTCTCCATCTGTTTGATGGTCTTATAGGCTTGAAACAGCGTGGAAGGCCCGATTTCCGAACTGAAATAACCGATGCCTTGGTTCCAGGCCAGCAGTTCAAACACATCATCCAAGGCGGCGGAATCGAGGCCGTGGATGTAAGCCTTCACCAACTCGCGGGTGGCTTGGCGCATACGACCTGCTCCGACGGCATTAGCCAGCGAAAGCAATAGACGTGTCTCGTATGGCAGATGACGGCGGCTGTCGTTCCAGGTCAAGTCCCAGAAGTTGACAGCGGTCTGTGCCAAATCATCATCGATCAAGGCCATGTTAGTGAGGGCGTAAGGGCGCATCGGGATTTCTTTCTCGGCCTGTTTCATCTGGGCGCGGTAGAAGTAAGTGTGGTATTCGGCCTCGGACAACTTTTCAGTATAATGCTCGAAACCAAGGTCTTCAAGCACCTCATAAAGCGGAATTGGCTCAAAACTTTGGATGATTTCCATACCTTCGCCGACGGCCATCTTCGCAGCCTGCATTTTCAGTCCAGGGAAAAAGTTGCCCTGCACACCGCGCACGTCAATCTTCTTGAAACTCACGGTTTTGTCTTTCCAATCGTTGTAACTCATAGTTGTGTCTCCTTTCATTGGTTTGATGGTACAAAAGTAGTTTCTTCCATTGCGGCAAACCGTAACAAATGTTACATCAGGCGCTTTTTTCCGTATTTTTGCGCTGAAAAAATACTATTATGGAAGAACTGAAACGTATCAAACTCTTTGCAGGATGCAGCGACGAATCCTTGGAGCGTCTGCTCGAAAGCCCTTGTCGCCGACAAGACTATCCCGCTGGAAGGCGCATGCTCAACCCGGGTGACCCTTGCCGTGCGCTGATGGTACTTGTCGAGGGTCAGGCCGAGGCGCGAATGATGGGCGAGGAAGGCCGCGAGGTGCTCGTCGACCACCTGAAAGCTCCAATGTTGCTGGCACCAGCGTTTCTGTTTGCCAACAATAATCTCGTCCCTGTGGAAGTTACCGCCCTCACCGATTGTGCCGTGTGGCACATCAACCGTGAGGCTTTCTTCCAGTTTATGCAGCAGGATCCGACCGTGTTGCGTGCCTTTCTTGAGATTCTCTCCGAACGCGGCCATTTCCTGAGTCGAAAGATGCGCACCTTCGCCGTCAACAGCCTTCGCAACCGGGTCATAGAATACCTCGAAGCCAACGGCAGCATCACTTCCGTGGCCGCCGCTGCCGAACAACTTGGCGCAACAAGACCCTCACTCAGCCGTGTCCTCTCGGAGATGGTGAGCGAGGGCCTTATCACAAAAGATGGGAAAGGCTACAAGAAGTGTTAAATTCCAAACATTCTCATATCTTCCTCAACCGTACTAATCCCGCCAATGCCAAAGTTTTCGACCAAGACTTTGGCCACATTTGGTGAAAGGAAAGCAGGCAAGGTCGGGCCAAGGTGGATGTTCTTCACGCCGAGGCTGAGCAGGGCTAATAGAACGATGACAGCCTTTTGCTCGTACCAAGCGATATTATACGCGATAGGCAATTGGTTTACGTCGTCCAAGCCAAACACTTCCTTCAGTTTTAATGCGATGAGTGCCAGCGAGTAACTGTCGTTGCACTGGCCCGCATCCAACACGCGCGGAATGCCATTGATGTCGCCCAAACCAAGTTTGTTGTACTTGTATTTGGCGCAACCAGCCGTGAGGATGACGCAATCCTTGGGCAAGGCCTTGGCAAATTCGGTGTAGTATTCGCGGCTCTTCATACGACCATCGCAGCCTGCCATCACCACAAACTTGCGGATGGCACCGCTTTTCACGGCCTCTACTACCTTGTCGGCAAGGGCAAACACCTGTTCGTGGGCAAAACCTCCTATAATCTTGCCCGTCTCAATCTCTTTCGGGGCTTGGCAGGTCTTGGCCAAAGCGATAATTTCACTGAAATCCTTTTTGCCGTTGGCATCGGCGGGGATATGTTTCCAACCCGGGAAACCCGTGCTGTTGGTGGTGAAAACGCGGTCTTTGTATGTGGCATTGGCCGTCGGCGGCACGATGCAGTTGGTGGTGAACAGAATAGGGCCGTTGAAGGCTTCAAACTCCTCGCGCTGCTTCCACCAAGCGTTGCCGTAGTTGCCTTTCAAGTGGCTGTATTTCTTGAGTTTGGGGTAATAATGCGCAGGCAACATCTCACTATGTGTGTAGATGTCGATGCCCGCGTCCTTGCTTTGTTCCAAAAGTTGCTCGATGTCGTTGAGGTCGTGGCCGCTGATGAGGATGCCCGGACGGCTGCCCACGCCAATGTTCACCTCGGTGATTTCGGGGTTGCCGTAAGCGGTCGTATTGGCTTTGTCGAGCAGTGCCATCGCTTTCACGCCCCATTCGCCTGTTTTCAGGACAAGAGCGGTAAGTTCGTTGGCATCGTTGCAGGTCGCCAATTGTCCCAGGGTTTGCAGGATGAACTCATTGATGTCGCCATCGACTTGACCAAGGCGGGCGGCATGTTCCAAGTAAGCGGCCATACCTTTGAGGCCGTACATAGTCAACTCCTTCAGCGAGCGGATGTCCTCGTTGGTTTCGGCAAGCACACCTACGGTTTGGGCTTTCTCGTCATATTGCTCGCGCGGGCAATTCCATTCCAATATATCCAGTTTCGGGAGCACGATGCCTTTCTTGTTGGTCACACGGTCTTTGAACATTTCGCGCAATTCCAAGCCTTTGTCAATGCGGGCGTAGATGCTCTCCGCGCCGAAGTTGGCGTTGGTGATGGTCGAAAACAGTGCGTCATTCACGAAGGCATGGATACTCTTGCGGAAATCGCAATAATCGTGTCCACATCCGTGCTGGTGATGGTTGGCGATGACGCCCAATCCTTTAAGGACATAGATCAAAAGGTCTTGTGCATGAGCCACTTGTGGGGTCTTTCCGCACACTCCAGAAATCTTGCAGCCGGTGCATCCGGCGGTTTCCTGACATTGGAAACAAAACATTTTCTCGTTCATGGTCTTGCGTGTTGTGTTAGTTGTGAAATTTGATGCAAAACTACAAGCACGAAACGACTTGGAGCGTAACAAATGTTACAGTAAAAAACAAAAATCCGTAAATCAGGTCTCAAACTGTAGCGAGCAATTACGCTTTGTTCTCGTTTAATCGAAACTCCTTCTTATAGATATATGTGGTATAGCCAGGAGCGTACGAGTCATAGACCTCGCTGAGAAACTGACCTACCAGTGTGAAACCATGCTGAGGGTAGTATTCGTGGGTGCAACTGGTGTCGGTCCAAAGGTAAAGATTTCTCAGGTCTCTGCGCTGGAACTCATCTATCATAGCCTGCAGCAACTGTTTTCCACAGCCTTTCTGATTACTGATGAAGAGCGATAGTTTCACCTCGTCGTCATTCATGCACTGCACCGTTTTCCCGTCAACCTCCAGCATATAGTCGGCCAATAGACGGAAGCGTTCACGCTCATGGTCGGTCATCTGTGCCTCATTGTTCTCGCGCCATTGATAGACATCTGCCTTGTCGTCATGGAAGTTGGCAAACAGCACCCCATGAATCACGCCATCATCGCCCACGGCCTTCAAGGCCAGCGAGGGATTGCTGAAATTGTAGCGGAGAATATACTCTGCCACTGCATCGATAAACCACTGCCGTTCGTCGGCATAAAACTCTCCCCATGCACCAGCAGCCAGTGGTGCTGCTTTAGCAAAGTCATCATTCGTGAATTTCTCTATTTTCATTTCTATTATTTCCTCATGCTTTATTAAAATCATATAACACTCTGATAAAGTGGAATTTACTTGTTGATTTGTTTAGTAACCAGAACGCTAAATTCCGATTTATCTGTTTCGTAATTCGGCTGCAAAGTTAATAAAAAACAATCCATAAACGAGCGAAATCTACTTGCTGTTCCAATTGAACGAAAAAACACGATTAGCACCGATCCTTATTGTCCGCTCTGTTTCTTGAACTCCTTCGGCGACAAGCCCGTGTGTCTTCTGAAGTACTTCCCGAAGGTGGAGGTGTCGGGGAAGTGGAGGTGGTCGCTGATTTGGCTGATGGTCATGTCGGTATTGGTAAGCATAGCCTTGGCTTCAAGCATCACATAGTCTTCGATCCAGTCGCCAGCGGTCTTGCCTGTCACAGCCTTTACGGTAGCGGCGAGATATTTCGATGAAATGCACAATTCTTGGGCGTAGAAGTCGAGTTGCCGCTCTTTCCTACAATTCATCTGCACCGACTTCAGGAAACGGTCAACCAATTGCTCGCCTCGGCTATGGGTAACAGCTTCGGGTCGCTGGTGAAAGAAGTAGCCCGCTCCAAAAAAGAAGGCACGGGTCAGGTTGACCGCCGTTTCCATTAGGAAGGGATGGTCGGGGAATTGCGAGAGGCGCTTCACCATTTCACAAAACTGCAACATCGTGGCAAGTGCTTCCTCGTTGAGCGGGATGACGCGTTGCGACTGGAAAGTCTGCATCAGGTCGAAGTCCACCTTGATGCTGAGCCGTTCCGTGAAACGAGCCGACATCATCACGACCATGCCCTCAAGGTCGTCGCTCGACTCGGTGAACTCAAGGATTTGGTTGGGCAGAAGGATGCTCATGCAGGGGGCTACGGCATCGATGTCCATGAGGTTGCACCGCCCCCGCAAATAGCCTTTTTTCAGGATGATGCACACAGGCATAGCCGTACGGAAATAAGGCGGAAAGGCTCGCTTCACATCAAAATGGTCGGCGATAATGAGCTCGTCATCAAGGCGAAACACCTGTTCGATGTCCATGTCGCCAAGTCCCAACATAGTGATACTATTTGCCGAATTCTCTTGAGTCATGTTTTCTACAATAATATTGAAGCAAAAATAGTCAAAAAAGATTGAATTTTCAGAATTTAAGGTGTTTTTGACTATTTTTCAGGTATTTTCTTCTTCTTTTACTTCAAATCACCATTTTATTTTTGCAGCCAAAAAGAAATAGATGGTTATCGAACTGTTTTTCAAGAAAAACTTGTTTTTGGCAGTAGTCGCGTTGCTGTTCTTAACCATTGGAACAACCTTCGCCCAAGACAATACCAGCCGTGCTTTCAAAAAAGGCTATCAGGCTGACATTCAGTTGGAAGCCAATACCTTTAAACAGTCTCTTTTTAGCACCTCTCATGGTTGCAATGTAGGCAGAGGCTTTTATGTTGGAGGTGGTTCCGCTTTCGGTGCGGAGTTTCAGCCTGATTTCAGTTCAAAGGCTAAATACTTAAGTTTGCTATTTGTTGAAATGCGACACACCCTAATGAACAAGGAAGCTGCCCCATTTATTTCAGCACGGATGGGGGCTATCCTTCGCATCGCCGATAATACAACAGCAAGAACCTTTATCAATCCCAATGTTGGCTTCGTTTGGGGTAGGTTCTTGTTTAAGGCGGGTTTTATGTTTCAAGTTGAAGGCGAAAACTGCGCCATTTTCGCAATAGGCTTTTGCTTTTAATCCTACACACTTATAATCCTTCACAATGAAAATATACAAATTATTCTTTTTCAGTATTTTGATGTTATTGTCGACCTCTCTTTCCTTCGCTCAAATCACCGGTGCGCAAGGTGTGGTGAAAGATGCGACAACGGGCGAAACACTGCCTTCGGTGCAAGTCTATTTCACAGGGACAACCATCGGCAGCATTACTGACCTTGACGGTAACTTCCAGATTGAGAACAGCCAAGGGTTGGTGACTTTATCGTTCCAAATGATGGGCTATAAGACACAGATTGTCAACCTAAAAGCCAATCGCATGACCAAAGACCTCAACATCGAATTGCAACCCGATGTGTATGGCTTGCAGGAGATTGTGGTAAAGCCCCAACGCCTCAGCCGCGAGGAACGTTACCGTCGTAAAGGCAATCCGGCAGTGGAATTGATCAGGAAGGTAATTGCCCACAAGGATGCACACCGAATCGAATCGGCAGAGTGCTTTAAGGCCAACAGTTACGAAAAACTCATCATGGCACTCGACAAGTTTGACGTTGACTTTGAGAACAGCAAGTTTTGGAGTCAGTTCCAGTTTTTAGAGAAATACATCGACACGGCACAGTTCAACACTTCACCTACCATCACCGTCTCATTGCGCGAGACATTGGCCGAAGAATACCATCAAAGCCATCCGCAATCGGATAGAAAGTACGTCAAAGCCAAACGCTTCCAAGGCGTTGACGATATCCTCGACCGCGAAGGTCTGGCCTCCAACATCGACGCGATGTTCACCAAGGTCAATATCTTCGACAACGACATTGAGATTATGCTCAACCGCTTCGTCAGTCCGCTTTCGTCAGCCTTGGCGGTTTCGTATTACCATTATTACATTATGGACACCCTTGATGTTGAAGGCGACCGTTGCATCGACCTTGCCTTTGCCCCAGTCAATCCGGAAAGTTTCGGTTTCACGGGACATCTTTACATCTTAAATGACAGCACTTACGCCTTGAAGAAGTATTCCATCGTTGTGCCTCCGTACATCAATATGAATTTTGTCAGTGATTTGGCCATCGAACAGTCGTTTTTCCAACTGCCTAACGGCCTCTGGGCGAGCGAGAAGACCAACACCTACGTGCGGTTTTACATTTTCAAGAATATGCGGCAAATCTACGCTCGAAACAGCCTTTACCAATATGACTACGAACTTGGCGTTTTGCCACCCGACACGCTTTTTGACGCGATGGGCAACGATGAAGTGATGGCCGACAGTGCCCGAAAATACCAACGTGAGGCTTGGAACGCCATGCGCCCCGAACCTTTGAGCGGCAAGGAAGCCGTCATCGACAGCCTTTTGCCCGAATTGCGGCGCATCCCGCGTTTCGATGCCACCATCCGTGCCATCGAAATCGTTGCCTCGGGTTATGTGGCCACCAATGCCGACCGTAGCAAGAGCAAATTCGATTTTGGTCCCGTGTTTAATACGGTCAGTTACAACTCGTTGGAAGGTGTTCGTCTCCGCATAGGCGGCATGACCACCACTAATCTGCATCCCAGATGGTTCATGAACGGCTATATGGCTTTCGGCTTTCGCGACCTCCGCTTGAAATACAATGCCACACTTATCCGTAGTTTCAACGAGAAGGACTATCACCCTTATGAATCGTTGCGCCATGCCCTCTATTTGACTTCCTACTACGATGTGGAAGTGCCTGGCCAAACCTATTCCTTGTTTGATCGCGACAATGTTTTCATGTCGTTCAGCATGGGCAACCCGACCCAAAGGATGCAATATGTGAGGCGAACCAAAATCCATTACGAGAAAGAGTGGGCCAACCGTTTCAGCATTAACACTTGGCTACAACATGAAAACAATGAAGCCGCTGGCGACCTTCATTATGAGCGCATCAATGCCGATGGTTCGCTCAGTAATGTAAAGTATTACAACAACTTGGAATACGGACTGCAACTGCGTTTTGCGCCTGGAGAACCGCTCTACAACAACCGTCTTGGAAAAGAATCGCCGTTCAATTTGGCAAAGGATGCGCCTGTCATCAGTCTCACCCACACCATGGGTTTGATGGAGAACCGTTTCTTCTATAACCGCACTGAAATTTCTGCTGAAAAACGCTTTTGGCTCTCGGCCTTCGGCCATATTGACGCAACCGTGCAAACTGGCATCATTTGGAATCAAGTTCCTTATCCAAAGTTATATATCCCCAACAGCAACCAAAGCCTGTTTCTCACCCCCAAATCGTTCAGCCTCATGCAGCCGATGGAGTTCATGATGGACCAATACGTGGCCTTCTTCGGCACTTATTACCTGAAAGGTTGGATATTGAACCGTGTGCCTTTAATCAAGAAGTTAAGGCTCCGTGAAGTGTTGGCTTTCAATGCCGTATATGGAGGTCTGTCGCAAAAGAACAACCCTTTGCTCATGCACGAAGGCCTTTATGTGATGCCCGAGGGCTGTTCCCCGATGGGAAAAACACCTTACATGGAGATGAGCGTAGGCGTGGAAAACATACTGAAGTTCATCCGCGTTGATTGGGTACACCGACTCAGTTACACAGAAGGCCTTTCAGCCAAGGAGAAAAATGGCGTCAGGCTTACGTTTAGACTTACCTTTTAACCTAGAAAACAAATACTTACAAATATGAAAACAAATAAAATCCTTCTTTTGGCCATTGCCTTCATGATGACAATTCCAGCCACGGCACAAACGGGAAACGAGACAAAAGCGTCCGTTGTCAACTGGGGCTTGAAAATGCAGGCCAACGCTTCCAACATCGTGTTGCATCAAGTATATGAGGACTTGCACAGCAACATGAATCTTGGCGGCGAATTGGGTGCGTTCATCGACTTCAACATCAGCGAGCATTTCCTCATCCAGTTCAATTGGATAGGCTTTGCTGAACACACCAATTTGGTCAACAAAGACTTGCGCGACCAACTTTGGACATTGGGCATCGAGATTCCCATTTATGCACTGGCTCGATTCGGTAGCGAAAAGGCCGGGTATATCTATTTTGGCGGAGGACCATTCACCGAGTTCTCGCTGCATGGCATCATGGACGGCGACAGCGGCAAGATGAATCCTTACAAACATGTGGTCGACATCAACGACCAAGGTGAGGAGGAGTTTGCCCTGTCAGACAACCATTCAGGACTGGGCGTTTACATCGGTTATGAATTGCCTTGTGGATTGCAATTCAATGCGTCTTATCAGCACAGCATCTCCGACATCCTTGCCTTCAAGCACCAAAGCCCTATGAGCGCTCGCCCGCAGAAACTTGTTTTGGGTTTGGGTTGGAGGTTTTGATGCTTTCTTGTTTTTCTTTTATTAAACTTTTCTACAAAAGCAATTGCAAGTCATTCATCTCTACGAGATGAGTGATGTTCTCACATAAATTTTCGACAATTCTCCAAGGTTCTTCTGCCTCCATTGGGAAGACCGTCGGTCGTGTTATGTATGATTCAACCATATAAACTCCGATTTATCGGTTTCGCAATTTGGCTGCAAAGTTAATAAAAAACAATCCATAAACGAGCGAAATCTACTTGCTGTTCCTCTTGAACGAAAAATACCGCAATCTAAGCCTATGCCTGAATTGCGGTATTTTTGAGGATTGTTTTAAAGTGTTACCGTTTATCCTGAACACCGTATTTAATCCAATCGGCTTGCATGTAGCGTTGCTTGACAGCTTTGCGGAAAGTGAACATCTGTTCCTTCAGTTCTGCCAAAAGTTCGCGATTTTCGCGCCCTTTTTCATTGGCTTCACGACGCAAGTCTTCAACCTCTTCGTCTTTTTGAAGAAGGGTTTGGCTCAGCTCTTCCATCTTTTTGATTTCATCGGCGGTAATGCCGAGTTGTTTCACCTCATCGAGGTGTTTCTTCAGGCCCGAAACAAGCACTTCAGCCTTGCTGATTTCATTTTTGACTGTTACTGACATAATATTACTTTTTGGGTTAATAAGATAATTATTGCTCTTTTCAAAGATTTGAAAACGAGTTTGTTAGATTAATAGATTATGCTTTTTTGATTACTTCGGCAGCATCTGACCCTTCCTAGTAACGATGGCCTGAAGCAGATAAACGACCGCGATGATTACGCCTATCATATATGGTGACAAATGAGCCGCCGATGCGATAGGCGAAACAATCAGTGGGGAGAGGAACTGCCCCAAATAGAGCGCCGTGGAAAGCAAAGGCATCACGGTGGTGGCCGCTTCCTTGCCCGCTTTCACGCTTCCAATGGTGTTCAGGTAAGGAACACCGATGCCGTTGGCAATGCCGATGAGTGCTGAGCCAAGCAAAAGAAGTGACAATGAACTTCCTCCGGTAAGGCATAAATACCCCGCCATGAAGCCGATGGGGGCAGCGTATTTCATCTGTGCGGCAAAGCGCTTCATCATCGCGCCAAAAACCAAACCTACCAAGAAAGCCACCACATCCAAGCCCATCATCACCAAGGTGATTCCCGTCACCGAAAGCATTCCCGAGGCCGTTAGCGCGAAATTGGTGGGGTAGATGAAAAAAAGGATCATCACTAAGAACATACCCACGACCGAAGGATGGAATTTCTTCAGAAGCAACAGCGAAATGCCCCCTTTGTTTGACAATCGCTCATTGGGCAGGAAAAGCATGACGAGCACCACGGCGATGAGGCCAAGCAGATACACCAAGAAGGCATAGTTCCAACTGACTGCCGCCAACATTCCCGCAAGGAAAGTGGCCACCACGCCGCCCATCTGGTTCATGGCAGCGGCAAGACCCATCAGGCGGGCTTGCTCCTCGGGAGGGAAATAGTAGGCCAAAAGGCCCGTGGAAAGCGGCATAATCATGCCGACACTCACGCCTAACAAGGCCCTGAGTACCAGCAGCACAGCAATGTTGTCGGCGAAAAAGGCCCCACTTCCCGCAACCACATAAAGCAGCAGGCCGCAAAGGGCGATAGTTCGGGTGCGCATCACGCGGCATAGCATCGGGAAACAGAGGTTGGTGAGGATGATGAACAGCGCGGGCATACTCACCACAAACTGGATGAGCAGCGGATTGGCGTCAGCGAAATGGGAGCTGATGGCGTTCAAGGCAGGTGCGACGGCGGCTCCCGCCATCACGGTCAACAGCGACATCGAAAGGATGGTCGCAACAAGAATCTTTGGATTGGATGAATCTCTTTTCATTCGTAAGAATCTATTCAATTAAACATGTGTCCAACTGGCATAGTTCTTACAGATTCACCCTATGATTCGGCTACCGACACGCTCGCCGAAAAACGGGTGCAAAAGTACGGAAAATCGAGGAAACAGTGTTCTCTCAAAAAAGGAAAAAGTCAAAACTATTTCCTCGAAAACACCTTATAAGCCCGATGCAAGGTAGGCAAAGTATTCTTGATTTGCGGCTGATAACGGCTGGCCATCAAAAGGATAAGGGTGATGATGCCAATTAACGCTGCCAAGCCGTAAAGGTTACGAAGACTCAGCATCATGGCATTTTCGACCACTTCGTTGGCGATGCTGCCGTAGTCATGGCTTCGGAACGAGATAGGGTTCACTTGTGAGCCTAAACCATTGAGGTTTTTCACCATCTCCATCTTGAAAAGATGTCCGCACAAGGCACTGCCCACCGTCGAGCCTGGGCCAATACGCACAAAGCCAAGGATGGTCAGCACCTGGAAACGATGCTGCAAGGGCACCACGCCTTCCACGTAGGTGGTCAGCACGATGAAAATCATCACATGGCCAACTCCGTAAAGGAACATTGGGAGGTAAAACAATCGAATTGGCGTTTGCGGCGATATGGCAAAAGTCATCAGCAAGACATAAAGCGTGATGCAACCTATACTAATGAAAGTCAATAGTTTGTAATTGAAATGCCAGCGGTCGATGGATTGCACGGAGAAGAAACCGCCGAAAAGGATGCCCGCCAAAACCCACCATTTCAGGTTGGCGATACTCAATGCGCCATAATGCAGCACTTCCTCGGTGAAGATGTGGTGCAACACGCTTTCGGTACTCATCAGTAAGGCGGCGACAAAGAAAAGCAACAGGATGTTCCACAGGTTGCGGTAACGGAAAGCGGGATATTCCAAATAGGGGTGCCGATAGTGAAACATTCTGTAAACCAGCACTGAGAACGCCACGAGCATCACACCGATAGCGATATGGGTGTAGGGCGAGCGGAACCATTGGATTTGGTCGCCGTAAACGAAAATGAAGGTGAATGCGCCCCAAACGATGCCCCAAAGGAACATACCTATCCAACTGATGCCATAGAGCCGATTGAGCGGCATGAGGCGGATGTCTTTCATCAGCACGAAAACCATCAGGGCCACAAGGAGTTGCAAGCCCATCATTAGGTAGTTCATGTATTGCCAAGGCAGGCCATAGACGACATGGTTGGCCACGATGCCCGATAGTTCGATGCCGCCAAAGACGACAGTGAACACGATGGCCAAAAAGGGCGCGAAATTATAGCGTGGCGACACCTTCATCATCACCGAGGAGAAGCACTCGAAAGAGCCCCAAAGTTTCAGGATGCCGAAAAGGAAGTTGGTGATTGCCAAAACTGGCATGAAGGTGGTGCTCAGGCAGATGATGTTGCACAACACCATGCCCAACGACACAATGAGCAAGATCTGTTTGGTGGTGAAGCGGAACTTGAACCGAAAAAGCACTGGAAAGGTCACGGTGACGCCAATCATGCCGCAGAAACCGCAGAATAGCACATCGTTGGGTGTGAGCGAAGTGGTGGCGGAAATCGGTTCCGAAAGGCCCATGAAGAGCGCGTCCGACATCTGGAAGACAAGCGGAAAGAACAGCGTAATCCAGAAACGGAGTTTTTCAGGGACGAAATCCTTGTACATGGGCATGGAGAAGCCCTGTTGTTGTCCAGCCATTTAGTTCTCTATTTCACATTCAACATTGAGTCCGGCACGTAGTTGTTTCATGGCCTCGGCATCGTTGTCGGCATCGAAGGCGATCTTGACGGGGACGCGCTGCTCGGTCTTGACGAAGTTGCCCGTTGAATTGTCTTGCGGCACAATGGAATATCGGGCTCCAGTGGCATTGGAGATAGCTGTCACGGTGCCGTGGAACACCTGGTCAGGAAGGGCATCGACAGTGATTTTCATCTTTGAGCCGATGTTGAGGTAACGCAGTTGTTTCTCGCGGTAGTTGGCGATGACCCAGCAGTCTTCGTCGCTGACGATGCTGACGAGGTTCATCCCGGGTTGGATGAGTTCACCCTCATGGATGGTCTTTGGCGAAGTGTAGCCGTCGCAAGGCGCGGTGATGACGGTATATGAAAGGTTGAGTTCGGCGAGGTTGAGCGCGGCCTCGGCGATGGCGATGCCCGCATCGTTTTGGTCGAGGCGTTGGGTCTGTTCGCTCTTGACGAGGCGGGTGCTTTGCTGCTGTTGCTTCATAGTCTCGTAGCTGGCTTTCATGGCTTCGTATTGCGTTTTCACACCTTCGAATTCGGCCTTGGTGACGGTCTCGCTTTCGTAAAGATTCTTGTAGCGAAGGTAGTCGGCTTCGGCCTTTTGCAGGCGGATTTCCATCTCGCGCAGATTTGCATCGCTGACGGCGATGTTGTTTTGGGTGGTGCGGATGCTGGTGTTCATGGCAGCCTTGCCGACAGTGGCGTTTTTGTAGTTGGCCCGTGCCTGTGCCAATTGCAGGCGAAACTCTGCGTCTTCAATCAGGACTAAGGTATCGCCTTTCTTGACGTGCTGGAACTCGTCGAAGCGGATTTCCTTGATGAAGCCAGGCACCTTGCTGCTGACGGGCGCAATGTGCTGATACACTTGGGCATTATTGGTATATGTGGTCTTTGTGACATGCCAAAATTGGGCGAAGACCCACACGATGCCTGCAATGAGTAGTGCGACGACGATGATGTTGGCAACGATTTTCTTGGTTTGTTTCTTCATGGCTTAGAGTTTTCCGGTTAAATAATTGAGGTTGAGGTAATAATAAATGATGCTGATTTTCGCGTTGATCCATTCCAACTCGGCGGAGAGTTTGCTATTGGAAGCATCGAGCATGTCGGTGAGGCGAGCCAAGTCGTTGTCGTAGCGGTTGCTCGTCATGCAGTAGTTTTCATTGGCCAAAACCAAGGTTTTCTCACAGATTTCCAAGTCTTTGAGTGCCTCCTGATATTTCATGAACACCGCATGGATGCCGTTGTCGATGCCCTCGGCCACCACGGATTTCTCTTCTTGGCTTCGTCGCGTCTCCAAGTTGGCCTTTCGGATGTTGTGGGTGCTTTTGTAAAGTGCCGAGAGGTCGTATTGCAGACCCAAACCGACAAACCAATAGTTGAAGTTGTTGTTGAGCACAGGCACTTCGATGAGGATTGGGCCGTCCAAGTGGTCTTCTGCGACGAGGGCAAGTTTGGGCCGTCGTGCCGACTTCGCGAGTGATGCTTTCTCTTCGTTCATGCGGATGACGAGGTCGAGTTGCTGAAGGGTTGGCGAGGATGCAATGGCGTTATTATGCCAATCGCTTTCCGAAAGCATTGGTAAAGTGTTTGCTATCAAAGTGGTATCGGGCTCGATTTCGGTAGATGTTTCCAGCCCGATGGCTTGTGTTAGTTGATAATTGAGAATGTTTTTTGCATTGTTGAGACGGGTGCGTTGCATCTTGAGGTTTTCGAGTTGCAACTCATAGCGCGTTAGATCGTTTTTCAGTGCCATGCCTTGCTCATGGCGGTTTTGGAGGTCTTCGAGCACCTTTTCCACGAGGACTATATTTTGCTCAAAGACACGCAGTTGGTTGTTGAGTTTGTAGATGTCCAAATAATAGCCTGCCAGCA
This sequence comes from uncultured Bacteroidales bacterium, assembly GCA_900317155.1. Taxonomy (GTDB): domain Bacteria; phylum Bacteroidota; class Bacteroidia; order Bacteroidales; family F082; genus Limimorpha. The sequence goes on along the minus strand of ONFO01000039.1, from coordinate 8,477 downwards.
GGAAGTGCGTCTCCTGTCGTTTCTGTTCGTGCTGCAATTGGGCCATCTGGACACCCAAGTCGGCTAATGCGATGCCGCTGTTGAGGGCACCTCCGGCATAGATGACCTGCGCCACCTGAAGGCTGAAGTTGTTGCCAAAATGCGGCATGTCGATGGGCATCCCGTTGCTGAAGTCTCGGTCCCATAGGTAGCCGTTGCCGATGTAGGAGGCCGAAAGCGAGGTCTTGACGTCGGGCAGGCGACCGCTTTGCGCCGAAAGCAGGCCTTCTTGTGCGACTTGGATGCCGATACTGCTGGTTTTCAATGCCTTGTTGTTCTCGTCGGCAAGACGAAATAACTCTTCAAGCGTCATGCTTCGTTTCTGTGCCTGTGCCGAAACACTCAGCGCGAGCGACAGAAACATCACTGCGTAATGTCTGATTCTCATAAAACGATAAATAAAGGTTATTGCATGGATTTTTGTCCTGTTTTTTACCTAAGATTAATCAACTAAAATTCTGGATTTCAGCTGGTAACAGGATTTACATGCCTAAAGGCAAAACGCGTTCATTATACGCCAAAAACTCCATTTTTCGGGTTGCAAAAGTACGGAAAATCGAGGAAAGGTTGTTCCCTCTTGAGCGAAAAAAAATCCGCAACTTAAGCCTATGCCCGAATTGCGGATTTATACTCCTATATTACTCCCAATCGGAAAGAAAGATAAACTGCATAGATAGTGAGCAACAACGCTCCTCCCCATCGGTTGATGGTTTGCTTCTTGTTGCAAATTAACAAAAGCCAGACGACAGCCCCACTTAGTGCCACCAAGAAAGAGTCCAATTCAACACCTTGATAGGCAGGCAAAGGTCTTATCAAGGCACTTGTGCCCAAAATAAAGAACACGTTAAAGATATTGCTCCCGACAACATTCCCAATGGCAATATCACTGTTGTGCTTGAATGAAGCCATCACCGAGGTTGCCAATTCAGGCAGCGAAGTGCCCAAGGCGACTATGGTTAGCCCAATAATTGACTCGGGAATTCCTGCTTGTTGGGCAATCTTGGTGGCACTCCTGACCACCAACTCGCCGCCAAGAACCAAGGATGCCAATCCGACCAAAACAAGCAATACACATTTCCATAAGGGCATTTTGTGCTCAGCCTTTTCAGTGACAGCGCTTTTTGTCGATTTAATACTTTTGAACAGAAACCCGACAAAAACGAGCAACAAAACACTCCCTTCCAGTCGAGAAATGCCTTTTACTGTTTCACCACACCAATTTGCCCAGACAAACAAAAGAGTCATTATGCCCGCAATAATGGTCAGGGGAAGCTCAATACGCACTGTCTCCTTTTTCGCGACAATTGGAAAGACCAAAGCAGAACAACCGAGGATGACCAAGGTGTTGATGATGTTTGAGCCGAGTACATTAGTAATGGCCAAATCGGTTGAATGAGTTGAAACAGAGGTCATGTTAACGATGAACTCTGGCATGGATGTGCCGAACGCCACCACTGTAAGGCCAATCATAAGATCTGACACGCCCAACCGCTTTGCCAGGTCGGAAGCTCCGTCCACCAGCCAGTCCGCTCCTTTGACCAAAATCGCCAGTCCCCCAACAAAGCAAATAACCAAAAACCATATTGTTGATAACAAATGTGTGAACATAATCAAGTTGTACTAAGGTTTTGCAACATTTGGATTGACAGCAGACTGAGGCGCAATTCCAAAAGCCTCGAGAGCGCACTCAAGCTCTGCCTGATTGTCACTGAGAAGCATGAGCCGGTCGCCCACATGGAGAAGGGTCTTGCCCGTGGGCACAAAGTAATGGTCGCCTCGCTTGACCATGATGACAAGCGTTTTCTCGGGCAATCGGAAGTCCATCATACGTGTGCCTAACGTGAGCATCTTTTCTGTCACTGTCGCTTCAGTGATGGCCGATTTGATTTCCTCAGGGAAGTCGATGTCGAAATCCTGAGAAGGTCCTTGCCGTTTTGCTTTGGGCGTTTCAGAAACACCCAACCAACGCGATACCAGGGGTAGTGTAGTGCCTTGGACGACGAGACTGACCAATGTGCAAAGGAAAACGATGTTGAACATCACATCGCTATGCGGCACGTCCGAAGCACGGCAAAGAATGGCGAAAATAATGGGGACTGCTCCGCGCAACCCTACCCACGATACAAGCAGACGGTCGCGAAAGGTATAGCTGCGGAATGGCGACAACGACACAAACACGGCAAGTGGCCGCGATACGAATATCATCACCAAACTGATGATCAGCCCAGGGACCCATACCTCACGCAATTCCGACGGATTGACGAGCAAGCCCAACGTGAGGAACATGGAGAGTTGTGCAATCCACGACACACCGTCGAAAAAACTTCGTGTGGAACGCTTGTGGACAAAACGGCTGTTGCCGACCACCAATCCCGCCACATAAACGGCAAGATAGCTGTTGCCATGCAAATAATAAGTGGCGGCAAAAACGAAGAAACAGCCCGACAATACCAAGATGGGATAAAGCGCCTGGTTGTCCATGTTGATTCTATTGATAATCCAAACCAAGCCTTTGCCGAAACACCAACCAGCCACGGCTCCAATGAGGAGTTGAAGCAGCAATACCAACAGTGCGTTTCCGTAATGCGGTTCCCCGCCTTGCAATACAAGTGTGATGAACGTAGTTGTCAGCACGTAAGCCATGGGGTCGTTGGCTCCGCTTTCCAACTCCAGTGTAGGCCGTAAGTTGTGCTTCAGATGAAGCCCTTTGCCCCGCAGGATGGAAAAGACGGATGCAGAGTCGGTGCTGCTCATGGTGGAGGCGAGCAACAGGCATCCCATCACACCCAAGCCGAGGCGAGGGTCAATCAGGAGATAGAGTGTCAACCCGGTAATTACGGCGGTAAGCGACACGCCCAAGGTAGCCAATGTTACACCTGGACCCAATACTGGCTTGATGTCTTCAATCTTGGTGTCGAGTCCTCCCGAAAACAGGATGGCACTCAATGCCACGGTGCCAATCATGTGCGCCAACTTGATGTTGTCGAAGTGGATGCCGAGTCCATCGCTGCCGAACAACATCCCCACGCCGAGAAACAACAGCAAGGCAGGCACGCCGAAACGGCTGCCCGCCTTGCCTGCCAAGATGCTGGCAAAGAATAGGATTGACAGAATCAGTAAAACGAATTCTATTTGCATGAGTCCTTATCCCTCTGGTTTCAATTCTTTCAAAACACTAAGAAACGCCTCCGCATCAGCACCTTTGTAAACAGTGATGTCGGAATTCGGCTTGAATTCGTAATCTGAGTAACGAAAGATTTGAACTGCTGCAAATTGTTGGTCTTTAGTGTAAAGCACGAACAATTCGATAGGGCTAAGTGTCTTGCAATGCAGATTTTTCAAATCATTGAATTGATGTTTTTCAAGACACACTTTCAAGTCGTCGTAGTCATCGGCGATGAAGTAATGCATTTTTTTGCTTACCACCATTTGTGTGGGCATATAGTGCCAGCGGCGGAAGAAGCCTTTGCGTTCCAATTCAGGGAGTTCGTGGTTTTTGAGGTTCTTATAATTTGTTGTTTCCATTTTATCGTTGTTGAATTGTTGATTGTTTAATTGTTTAATTGTTGGGATGTGCATACAATCATCCCGTTAGGTGCGAAATGCACCTAAAAAGGGGAAAACGAAAAAACAGGAAACGGTCTAAATCAGGATACGTCTCAACCGGAACACATGGTATTCCTTCGGGAACGCAACTAACTGGGTGACAGAATGATGAATTAACCTTGAAACAGCAGGCTTGTGCGTCGAAAGCAACACCTGCCTGATGCTGACATTACTGACGGTTCGGGTGCGGTTGGGCAAGACTCGCACACTGAAACCAGGCGAGCAAACCGTGCTTTCCTGTTGCACGGCATGACGGGTCTCGGCGGCAGCATTGTAAAGATTCATCATGTTGGCTTCCATAGAGTCAACAAAGACAACATCGTCCGACTTTGAGCACTCGATTCCCATTGAAACTGACTGGTTTACACACCCATTCAGGCTCGCAAGGAAGAAGAACAATATGGTGGCTAAAAAGCGCATGGATGAATCCTTTTCGGGGATGCAAAAATAGGAATAATTCTAATTTATGTCAATCAAAAAATCAGAAAGCCATCACCTCTCATGTCTTGAATTACCATTGGAAACATTCAGAATCACCACAGCTGCGAGAATCAGCAGCACGCCAATTCCCGACATGAGCGTCAAAGGCTCCGAGAACACGAAGATGCCGATCAGCGTGGCCACCATCGGCTCCACCGTGGCGAGAATCCCGGCCTTACTGGCTTCAACGCTGCGTAAGCCGAGCGTATAAGTAAGGAAAGGAATTACTGCCGTCACCAAGGCCTCAACAAACTGAAGCCCAATAGACCAGGGATGGATGGTGCAACAGAGATTTTTGCCATCAAATCCGCAGGATGGCTTATCAGGATGGAACCGATGGCCGCAATGATAAACGTCCAAGTGGTGACGGTGTAGGGCGTGTAACGTCGCAAGGCAACAGTGCCGAGAATGCTGTACAATCCGTATCCGATGCCAGAACCGAGACCAACAAGGAGACCCATAATAGTCAAACCTCCACCAGAGATACCGGAAACCAGCACACACCCGCCAAATGCGAGGACAAGGGCAATGTTTTTTTTAGCCGTCAGCTTTTCATGGAAAAACAATAACGACATCAGCATGATCCAAATGGGCGAGGTATAAAGCAGTATGGCCGCCGTGGAGAGCGTCATCATCGAGATGGCGGTGAAATAACACACCGTGAAGAAAAGAATGCTACCGAGACCGAGGCCTAGAAAAAGAGGAACGTCGCGTAGTGAAATCCTAAAACCCTTAGGGTCTTTGGCAAGCTGAACCACACAAAACACTAGTGCTGCCAATACGACCCTTATGCAAACAATCTGGATGGGGTTGAAGCCGTATGTGCCCAGCTTGCGGACAAAAATGCCCATGCTGCCCCAAAAGATTCCTGCCAAAATGATGAAAGCCGGACCCAAAGCCGACACATTATGTTTACTTGTTTTCATGCCGCAAAATTACGGAATAATCCGCAATACAAGCCAGTGCCTGAATTGCGGATTTATCTTTCTATTGGCGTATATTCAATCTTGGCTTCCTCATCAGTCGCTTCAACTCGTTTTGAGGATGGTAATCTTAACTTTCTTCATAATTCCGGATTATCTGTTTCGCAATTCGGCTGCAAAGGTAATAAAAACAATCTATAAACGGGTCGAAGGTGGATGTGTCGGGAAAGTGGAGGTGGCCGCTTTTCCGTTTCATTGAGAGTCAAGAGAAAAATTCATTTATTTCATTTTTTCTTTTTCGACTTCGGCTGTGGCAATGCCTTACAGGTTTCGCAGACAAGTGCTGACAAATAATCGCGGTCGTCCACATCTTCAATGAAGAAATAGTCTTTCGCACCGTCGTAAGGCGGACGCATTTCGACGCTGCGCAGCAATGAGCGGCCAGCCTCGGTCGGTTTCAGGTAGAAACGGTTGTCGCAAACGAGGCCGAAGATGACGCCGTCGCAATAGATGCCGTAGTCGCCAAACATCTTTTTCACGCTAATCTTGCCCGCACCTGCGCATTGGTCGGCGATGTATTGAACGAAGTCGGGGTTGCTTGCCATGGTGGGTTTTATAGAAGTCGTTGATAAATATCCCTATCAATATCCTTAAATACATTGAAAACCACTTGTTTGATGCTGCTATCGGGATGTTCGGTCAAGTAATCATTGACAGTTCGCACGGCAATTTCGGCAGCCAGTTGGTTCGGGAAGCGGAACTCACCCGTTGAAATGCAGCAGAAAGCGATGCTTTCAAGACGGTTTTCATCGGCTAATTGCATGATAGAACGGTAGCAAGAGGCCAACTGTTCCTTTTGCAATGGGTTTGGAATGCCTGTCGGAATAATCGGCCCAACCGTGTGTATGACATACTTGCACGGCAGGTTGTAAGCCTTCGTGATTTTAGCCTGCCCCGTCGACTCCTCGTGACCTTGTTGGAGCATCAGTTGATAACACTCCTCGCGCAATTGCACACCGGCTGCGGAATGGATGGCATTGTCGATGCACTTGTGCAAAGGATGGAAGCAGCCCAACATCTGACTGTTAGCAGCATTCACGATGGCATCCACTTTCAGACGGGTAATGTCACCCTGCCAAATCTGGATTTTTGGCTCTTTGGGCAATTCCACGATGCCTTTTTCTTGCAATTGCGCCTGCAATTCTTCATCTTGCAAACGCAGAAATTCCTCACGGACGGGTTTCGGCCAACGCACGTTGCGCAAGGCACGAAACAGGTCACGCTTGCCTTGCAAATCCGATGGAATCTCCATCTCGGAATATTGCGGGTCTTCTTTCAGAAGGTAGTCAATCAAATAATCTAAACGATTCATCTTCAACAATTCAACAGTTCAACAATCAACGTTTCAACAATTCCTCTAGTATTTCCCCAATATCCCCATCAATCACAATCGACCTGTCTTTGATTTGTTCCACGGTGAACGCCTCGCCGAGGTTGATGGTGGCGTAGGTGGCCTCGGGGTTTTTGTAGGTCATCTGCATAAAAGGCAGTTTGATGATGGTCGGGGTGTTGCTTCCTATTCCGAGGTCCCAATACAGGATTTTGCCGTGTTGGTGGCCGTTCACGAAATCGAGGTAACGCTGTGCAGCCTTGTGCCAGCCTTCGTCCTCCACAAAGGTGTCGTCGGAACGCAGGTTGACCTTCATGGGGCCACCGCAGACGGGACAACGGGGAACCAATTCGGTCGGGATTTTCATATCGTTTTGCGCCGCAATCATTCTCCTGATGGTTTCCTCATTGTCGTAGGTCTTTTGGTGACAAGGTTTTGAGCATTGGAACAGCCCATAATCGCCTTGGGTGTAGAATAGTCGTTGTTTGTCGAAACCTGCCTTTTGGAATTGGTGGTCGACATTAGTGGTGATGACGAAATAGTCCTTGTCCTGCACGAGTTTCAGGAGGTTGTCGTAAACGGGTTTCGGGGCTGGCACATAGCGGTTGTAGTAGATATGTCGGCTCCAATAGGCCCAATGTTCCTCCTCAGTCGGGAACTGATGGAATCCCGCTGTGTACATATCGGTGAAGCCATATTTCTCGATAAAATCGGAAAAATGCTTTTGGAAGCGTTCGCCATTATAGGTGAAGCCAGCCGAGGTGGAGAGGCCTGCGCCTGCGCCGATGACGATGGCGTCGGCTTCGAGTAAGGCTTTATGTAGTTTTTCTGTTTCCATAAAACGAAAGCAAGTTGCTTTCACAAAACGCGGAAGCAACTTGTTTATTGTTGGTTAGTAAATTGATTTCCTTATTTGTACAAGGCTTCCGCCAACGGAGCGATGGCACCAGGCATATCGGGGAAGGCTTCTTTCAAAGCCATCGTGAACGAAGCCGCATTGGACTTTTCGGCGCGCAATGCTTTCACCTTTTCGAGATAAGCGATACGGGCTTCAACGGCAGGTTTTTCCACCAATCCACCATGTCCACCGATGTAATATTTGCAACCAGAATCAAGGGCCTCTTTCGTGGCTTTCAATTCCGCATCGATGGCATCCGCATTGCCCAATTGAAGCGGACTCATGTGGGCGGGGTAATATGCCCAATGGCTATAATACACCTGTCCACCTATGATGATGCTGGCACCAGGGAAGTCGCTTGCCGCGCCGTGCTCGAAACGGAAGTCAACGCCAGCATAGTTTTGCGTGCTGCCAAAAGGAACCTCCGTGGCTTTTTGCGTCGGCAAGTCGACCATAGTGTCGCCAAACGATTGGGCAAAGCCTTTCATCATGCCACTATAGATAGAGCCTTCAATAAAAGCGGGCATCCCTTCGGGCATGACGATGGGCAATTGGTCGCTGCCACCCAAATGATAGTCGGTGATGTCGGTGACGATGGGCTTGCCAAGGGATTTGATGTACTCGCCAAATTCAGCCGCATTGACCTTGAACAAAGGGTACTCCATCACTACAAGACCCTTTTCACCCTCGATGATAAACGAGGTATCGGCCATCACATCGTTACTGTTGTAAACATGCAGGCGGAATCCATTCAATTCATACGCCTGAAACTGACCTACTTTCTTCTTTGTATTTTCCATTTTTGAAAAGTTTAATTATTTGATTTAATGTGCTTTATCCTATCGTTGATGATGCTTTCCTGATTTTCAATGCCCCATAAAATCAATGCATCCAAATGGGGCATGAGACTCTTTCCGCGTTCGCTGAGCTGGTATTCCACTCGTGGCGGAACTTCTGTGAACACCTCGCGACTGATAATGCCATCGTCTTCAAGATGGCGTAGCGTTGAGGTCAGCATTTTTTGTGAGATGTCTGGGATTTGTCGCCACAAGTCTTTGAATCTCAGCACTTCCTTTTGCTCCAAGGTGTAAAGCACCAACAACGACCATTTGTCAGTGATATGCGAAATCACGTTGCGTAT
>ONFO01000020.1 GCA_900317155.1 uncultured Bacteroidales bacterium | reverse complement strand
CGCTGAAGGCGGCGGATTGTTCGGCCATGGCCAGGCAACATCTGAAGAAAGCACTTCGACAACGTTGTACAACCGCGGCGCTCTCGGTATCGGTTTCCCGAATCACAACGATCCCGGCAACCATCCTGCCCCGGTGGGCAGCGGCATTGCTGTCCTGGTCGGTCTTGGCGCAGCTTACGCTTTCGCCAAGAAACGCGAGGAATAAGAAACTGAGATTCCCCTCACGGGGGATTGAGTTACCGCTTTAACCAACAGCGGCGGCTTGAAACGCTTGCAATTCGTAAGCGCTTCTCGCTGCCGCTGTTTCATTATTGCTCTCGCAAACGAAATCAAACAATCTTTTTCGTCCAACTCTCTCATTCAATTAGTTTTTGTATCTTTGCCACTTAATTCAAAAAGATATAAAACTGATTTTATGAGAAAAGCATTGTTTTTGATTTTGGCCATTGCGCTCAGTATGGGTGTCATGGCTCAGCAAAGGATTCAACTGCGTTCGGTCGACAAGGCTGAATGCGTGAAGAGCGACATGACGAGCCTTCAGGCCTCGTTTTCTTTTTCAAGTATTGAGGCGCAGGACTATGAAAGTGAGCGAGGGACCTTCTCTTGGCTCAGCCTGGCCAACACCGTCATCGGCGGAAACGAGGGCGACCCTCAGATTCCCGTTATCAACCAACTTATTGCAGTGCCTTTCGGTGCCACGCCACGCATCGAAATCACAAGCTACAGTAGCACTGACTACCGTCTCGAAGACTTCGGCATCCATACCTTGGTGCCGCGCCAGCTCCCTGTGCGCAAAAACCAGCACTTTGAAGATGTGCCCTTCATCATGAATGAGGCCGCCTACCAGTCAAGCCGCGGCTTCCGCAGTGAACCTATGGCAGTAGTCCGTGTTGAAGGCGTCATGCGTGGTGTGCAACTTGGCAAAATGACCATCGAGCCCGTGAGCTATGACCCTGTCAACAACACTTTGCGTGTGTTTAATGACATTGAGGTTACGGTTCACTTTGACGGTGCCGATGCCCGAGCCACCGAGGACATGCTCGTGAAGACTTACAGCCCTTATTTCGACATTGTCTATAAGCAATTGTTCAATGGTAGGGCTATTACAAGCATTTACGACCAGCATCCCGACCTCTACACTACCCCAGTGAAGATGCTCGTCGTGACTACCTCGACCTATGCCAACAGCACGGCTTTCCAAAACTGGTTGACATGGAAGAAACAGAAAGGCATTGCTGTGGATGTGCAAACTGTGGCTAACAATGCCAGTGCCTCCACCATCAAAAACCTTATCTACTCTAGATACAACGTCAACCATCCTACTTTCTTGGTCATTGTGGGTGACGAGACCGTTGTCACCTATTATTCACTTTGGGATTATGAGAGCTCTTATGGCAATGCAGCCACAGACTTGGAGTATGCCTCCGTTGACGGTGATATTTATCACGACATGTATATCAGCCGTATGCCGGTGTCGTCAACCACAGAACTCACAAACCTCATCAATAAGACTTTGACATACGAAAAATACACCATGTCAAACCCGAGCTATCTGAACGAAACCTTGCTTATTGCTGGTTGGGACTCTCAAGCGACTTCTTATATTGGGGGCCCTACCATCCAATATGCCAATAATTATTACTTCAACAGTGCCCATGGCATCACTCCTCATGTGTTTATTACCACAGGTGCTAACCAAAGAACTTGCTACAATTATATCAACAATGTGGGTTTCGTCAACTATACCGCCCACGGCGACATCCAGATGTGGGCCGACCCGAGTTTCACCAATACCAATGTGAATTCGTTGACCAATAACGACAAGTATTTCTGGGCTATGGGCAACTGCTGTTTGACATCCAACTTTAAAAATGCTCAAAATGATGAAACCTGCTTTGGCGAAGCCATGGTTCGTGCTGCCAACAAAGGGGCTTGGGGTTACATCGGCTCCGTCCCTGAGTCCTTATGGTATGAGGACTATTATTTTGGTGTTGGTGCCACTAATACTTTTGGCCAGATGCCAACGCAAGCGCAAACCAGTACGGGTGCGTACGATGCCCTGTTTGATGATGCCAGTTTCAATACTTTGAATGCGGTGCCTTTCATCGGCAATGTGGCCGTGAGCTATGCGCATGCCAACAATTATACCTCTTCTGTTAATGACGAGTATTACTGGAGAGCCTATCAATGCTTTGGCGACGGCTCTGTGATGCCTTACCTTAAAGTGCCGGCTGCTAACAATGTGAGCCACGCCTCAACGATTGGTATTGGTATGACTACTTTCACTGTCAATGCCGACCCGGGTTCGTATGTCGCCATTACCAAAAACAATGAAATTCTCGGTGTGGCCCAAGTGGGCTCCAATGGAATAGCCGAAGTGCCCGTTTCAGGCCTTAGTTCAGCTGGCAACGTGATGATTGTGGTCACCCGCAATCAGCGTCAGCCTTACATCACGACCATCCAGGCCGTTTCGTTGGAAGGTCCTTACATCAGTGTTGACGGCTACGAGCCTAATATGGCCCTTGTCGGCGAAAACACCGACTTGAGCATCACCTTCAAGAATGTGGGCACTGCTGCCACCACTGGCACCACCACTGTCACCTTGACGTCAACCAATTCCTATGTCACCATCTTGTCGGACCCCAAGATCTTCAGCAGTTTGGCTCCCAATGCCACCACCACGGTGGATGGCTTCAGCTTCCTCATCAATTCCGGTGTGGATTTGGGTTCCAATGTCTTCTTACACTATACCGCTGTCAACGGTAGCAACACTTGGGAAGGCGACCTCAGCATAACCCCCAACCAGGTGTTTACAGTTACTGTCGCTGCCAACAATTCCAATTACGGTACCGTCAGCGGGGGAGGCCAATACAACTACAACCAATCCTGCACTGTGACCGCTTCGCCCGCCGATGGCTACATGTTCACCAATTGGACCATGAACGGCGAAGTGGTTTCCACCGATGCTACATACACTTTCAATGTCACCAGTAATGTTGACTTGGTGGCCAACTTCACTGCAGGTGTCATGATTGGCAGCGGCACCAATACAAGCGATTTTCTTCCGGCTTACAGCTACTATACCAACTCACTCTCTGAGCAAATCTACACTTCTGCCGAGTTGGGCGGTGCAGGCCTTATCACCAGCATTGCCTTCTTTAACGGAGGTGCAGAGAAGACTCTCAGCTGCGACTTCTATTTGAAGACAACGACAAAGAACAGCTTCTCTAGTAAGACCGACTGGATTACGGTTTCAGATAGCGACAAGGTGTTCAGTGGCTCAGTCACAATGGTCGAAAACGATTGGACTACCATCACCTTCAACACCCCGTTCGTCTATGATGGTACCTCCAATGTCGTTCTTGTGACCGACAAGAGTACGCGGTGGAGTAATTCGCCTCACATGTCATGTAGGGTGTTTGATGCAGGCAGCAACCAAGCCCTTTATATCTATGACGACGACATTAATTACAGTCCTTTAGCCCCTCCGACATCTTCAACCAGTAATAATAAAGTGATGTCGTCAAAGAACCAGCTCATCGTCACAAAGGAGTCGTTTGACGACTGCGTAAGACCTTTGAATGTTCAAGTGAACAATGTTACGCATTCGACTGCTACCGTGACTTGGGATGGCTATAGTGACGACTTCAACGTGCAATGGGGGTGGTATGACTTCATGATCAGCGAGGACTTTGATGAAGCAATTCCCGCTAACTGGACCAATAATTCCACTTATCCATGGACTGTCGTTGACGGTCATATACAAAGCGGCAATGGTGGTGTGAATAATTCAACCTCCAGTATTACGGTGACCGTAACGTATCCCGCTGATGGAACAATTAGTTTCGATTTCTGGTCAAGAGGCGAAGGCTCCGACTCCTATGATTGGGACAACAGCCGTTTCTATATCGACGATGAACGGATGTTCTGTTATGGTGTCCATAATAATTGGGAATCCTATAGCACTGAAGTTTCGGCTGGCACGCATACATTCAAATGGGAATACAAAAAGGACGGCTCAGTGAATCCTGACGGCGATTACTTCGCTGTTGACAATGTGGTGATGCGGTCAAACGAATTAAATTGGGAGGAACCCGTCTTCGTTGAAAATGAGGAATATACTATTACAGGCCTCACTCCCACCACTACCTATTGTGTGAGGGTGCAGGGTATTTGTGATGATGTTGTGACCGAATGGAGCGAAATTGTTTCGTTCACTACCGACGAAATCACGTTAGTTACCCAAACAGTTGCTTTGTCAGCTGGATGGAACTGGTGGGCACCAACTGTCGAGACAAGTGTGAATGATTTGGAAACAGCCCTTGGCTCCAATGGTGTTCTCATCCTTTCCCAGAGTTCGGGTTATTGCCGTTATGAGAGCGGTAGTTGGAATGGCACGCTTTCTTCCCTTGAGCTTGGACAAATGTACAAGATACAGACCAGTGACGCATGCAACTTTACCTTGAGCGGAGGTAGTTTGCCTTCTGTCACCATTACCATTGTACCAGGCTACACTTGGTTTGGCTATACGGGTACACAACCTCTATCTGTCCAAAACCTTGACATCACGCCCGCCAATGGCGACAAAATCAACTCGCTGAATGAGGGTTATGCCATATACGAGAATGGCGCATGGTCGGGCACCCTAAATGAACTTCAGCCTGGTCATGGCTATATATACATGTCGAATGCCACTACGAACAAGGAGTTGATTTTCACTTCGGGAGAGAACAAGAGATAAAAACTAAATACTGAATTATTAGGAAAATAAGTAAAAAAAACTGTATTTTTGCAGCTTAAATTTTTGAATATAAAACTAATCACGATATGAAGAAAGCATTTTTAATGATAGTCGCTGTGCTGCTTCTTTGTGGAATGGCAAGTGCACAACAGCATTATACGTTCAATGTTCATGCATGGGAGAATAACATGCCTGTTACGACGCAAATCCAAATTGATGGCGTTCAGCAGACTTCTACCCAGATTGAGTTGGGCGCTTTTGTGGGTGATGAAATACGTGGATCGGTGCGTATCGGTACCGGAACTATTAGTGATCAGGCTTGGTTGCAAGTTTATTATAACGAATCTGGCGAAACCGTTTCGTTTAAGATTTATGACCATGCAACAGGAGAAGAATATCCCCATTGCGCTACAACGTTAACGACGGGGATTTATGGCTGGGGAACTACTTCAGCACCTGTCATTCTTAATTTCGTAACGACGACCTACACTACTAGCATCTCCGGCTTTGGTACTGGCGATGGTAACTGGTACCTCATCGCTTCCCCTATTGGAGAGGTGAGCCCTACCGAAGTTACTACTGAACAGGGGAACATGTTGGATGAGAACGGTTATGACCTCTATTCCTTCGACCAGACTCAGGACATGGAGGAATGGCATAACTATAAGAGTGACAACTTCGTTCTTGAGCCTGGTAAAGGCTACCTCTATGCCAACCATGACGATGTCACCCTCACCTTTGCGGGTGCGGCCTATGAGGGCAATGGTACCTTCAACTTGTCTTACGACGGCGACAGTAACCATCCCGGCTGGAACTTGGTAGGTAATCCTTTCGAGGAGACCGCCTATGTCGATCGTCCATTCTACATCATGAATCCTGAAGGTCGCTTCGAAATCATTGCTGCTGAAGGCCAAAATAGCGTTGAGGCTATGGAAGGCCTGTTCGTGGTAGCATCAGGAACGGGTGAGACGGTGACTTTCAGTACCTCAGCTCCTGAATCCAAAGGCTCCAAGGTTGCCATCAACTTGAGCGATGGACAGCATGTCGTTGATCGCGCAATCATTCGCTTCGACGAATGTAGCCAGCTGCCCAAGTTCCAACTCAAAACGAACAGCACAAAGATCTACATTCCCATCGACAATCAAGACTACGCCGTGGTGCGCAGTGAGGGCATGGGCGAGATACCCGTCAACTTCAAGGCTGAGAAAAACGGTAGCTACACGCTGAGCTTCACCGCAGAGAATGTCGAGCTCGGTTATATGCACCTCATTGACAACATGAATGGCAACGACATTGACCTGCTCCAGAACCCGAGCTATACCTTCGAGGCCAATGTGAGTGACTCTGAAGGCCGTTTCCGCTTGGTGTTTACCCAACAATGAGTGCGGTGCTTCGAAGGGCTCATTGACCTTTGTTTTCACAATAGCATGAAAAAGCCGATAACATAAGTTGTCGGCTTTTTTGTGCTTTATTAAGGTTTTTCACTATCTTTGTGCCGTAAAATACAGGAAAGGGCAATCCTATGATTACGAAGAAACAGTTTGTCTGTCCCTACGAGGTGTACGATTCCATGGATGAGTTGCAACCTCAAGATGCCGAGTTGATGCGCAAAGCTCATGAAGCCGCAAGGAATGCTTACGCCCCTTATTCGAAATTCCATGTAGGCGCGGCCGTGCGTTTGGCCAACGGTGTTGTCGTGTTAGGCAACAACATTGAGAATGCCGCCTATCCCAGTGGTTTGTGTGCCGAGCGTGTGGCGATGTTTTCCGCCATGGCACAGTATCCAGGCGAGCCCTTTGAGGCTTTGGCGGTGACAGCTTGGTCGGCTACGAAGGCTATCGAGGAACCTGTCGCCCCTTGCGGGGCTTGCCGCCAGGTGATGGTAGAGGTAGAGCAGGCTTCCAAAAGACCTTTGCGTGTGCTCTGTCAAGGCGATACTGGCCCCGTCATGGTCTTCGATGGCATCGAATCCCTAATGCCTTTTATCTTCTTGGACAAGTTGCTAGGTTAAGCAAACGTAAACAATAAATTCCCGAAGAAATTCCAAAGCGTAGAAGCGCCCACGGCAAAGACTTTACTGAGGTAGAAGTTCCATTTCAGTTTGCCGTTGAGCAGCCACACCGTAAACGTGTCGATGCCCAGACCCACCAAGGCGATGCCGAAGTATTTCGCATACTCCGTTCCGATTTGGGGGTTGGTGCTTTCGAAAGTCCACCAGCGGTTGAGGAGGTAATTGGTTGTGGCGGCAAAGATGAAACCTAAGATGTTGCTCAAATATTTGTTCCATTTCAGCCATTCCTTGCATGCATAGGTCACGCCAAAATTGACGAATACACCCGAAAAACCCACTATCCCGAATTTCAGGAACTTCATCAGAAATTCACGAGTGAGCTCTATTTGCAGCAAGTTTTTCATTTCTTGGAATTGAGGCGCAAAAATAGGGAAATTTCCCTATTTTTGCGCAAATTTTCGTAAATGACAGCCGTTAAAGACATCTCCATCGAAGCTTACGATTATCCCTTGCCCGAGGAGCGTATCGCAAAATACCCTTTGCCCGAACGTGATGCTTCGAAGCTTTTAGTGTTGAAAGATAATCAGATAAGCGAGTCCCAATTCAAGCATGTTGGCGACTTCCTGCCCCCAGACGCCTTGCTGGTTTTCAATGAGACCAAGGTCATCCGTGCCCGCCTGCAGTTCCACAAAGCGACGGGTTCGCGCATCGAAGTGTTTTGCCTTGAACCCGAACAAGATTACCAGATGGCATTCTCGGCTTGCTCGCCTGTGCGTTGGAAGTGCCTGATAGGCAATGCGAAACGTTGGAAGGAAGGCAAGCTTGCGATGGAATTGAAGGTAAATGGCGAAGCGGTGACGCTCTATGCCGAGCGTCTGATGCAAAACGACCAGTATGCCGAGATCGAGTTCTCATGGGAACCTGCGAACTTGTCCTTTGCCGCGGTGTTGGAAGCTGCAGGGGAGATTCCCTTGCCGCCATATCTGCACCGCGATGCCGAGCCCGACGACCGCGACCGTTATCAGACCGTCTTTGCCCGTTACGATGGCTCGGTGGCGGCACCCACGGCAGGCCTGCATTTCACCAAATCGCTCATCGAGGCCTTGCACGAAAAAGGTTTCACTTTCGATGAGGTGACGTTGCATGTCGGGGCTGGCACCTTCCGCCCTGTGGCCACTGAGACCATAGGTGAACATGCCATGCACTCGGAGACCATTATTGTCCGCAAGTCGTTGATTCAAAATTTGATCAAACAAATCGGAAAACCTGTCGTTCCTGTGGGCACCACCAGCACCCGCACTTTGGAGAGCCTCTATTGGATTGGCGTGATGCTGAAAGAGCAAGGCTTGGAATTACGTCCATTACATGTGGAACAGTGGTTCCCATACGAAGAACATCATCAAATTTCATCGGCTGAGGCCTTGCAACACATCTTGGATTACCTTGAGAAACACGATTTGACCCGACTTGAAGCCAGCACTGCCTTAATGATTGCCCCTTCTTATAAAATGCGCATTATCACAGGGTTGATTACCAATTTCCACCAACCTAAAAGCACTTTGCTATTGTTGGTCTCGGCCCTCATCGGTGAGCGTTGGAAGGACTGCTACCGTTTCGCTTTGGAGCATGGTTTCCGTTTCCTCAGCTATGGCGACAGTTGCCTTTTTTTGCCCAATTGAAGAAAAATCATCCTTACTCACCATTTTTGGAACAATAATTGTTAAGTAGCTGAGTTTATAATAATAACTCAATAAAACTATTGTACAATGAAGAAATCCATCTTATTCGGTGCTTTGGCATTCTTTGCCATAAGCGCTATGGGCATTCAGGATGCGAATGCACAAAATGAAGTGAAAGTCAAGAAAGCGGAAACCACCGCAGTGAGTGAGGAGCAGGGAAAGCCATCAACCTCAACAGTTTCCCAAGTGCCTGTGAAACAGAAAAAAGACGACTGTTGCGCCGAAAAGAAAGAAGCAAAGGATTGCTGCGCTGAGAAAAAGGTTTCGGCTGACAAAAAGGATTCAAAAGAGTGCTGCGCTGAAAAAAAAGATGCTTGTGAGAAGAAGGTGAAAGCAGAACGCAAAGATGAAAAGAAAGCAAGTGCCGTAAAACCGAGAGGAAAGAAGGCTGGTAAAGACAAGAAGGTAAAGCATGCGAAGGCGGATACGAAATAAGCTTTCGGTTTTGATGACAAATAGTAAGGAGGCTTCCGCATAGGAGGCCTCCTTATTTGTTATTTTGGTCTTATTTCTTCCTTCCTGAGAGGAGCTCTGCGTAGTTCCTGAGATGGGTTTTCTTCTCTTCTGGCAGGCTAACGGCTTTGAGAGCAGCCAAAGCTTTTTGGTCGTATTCGGCAATGACTTGTTCGACGGCCTCTTTCACATGCAGACGGTCGTAGATGGCCTGTACCTCTTCGATTTTTTCTTCCTCGTCGTGGTCGATGCGCAGTGTGAAGAGATGCGCAAGGCGTTTGCGGTCTTTTTCAGAAGCCAGTTCAAGGGCTTTCAGGTAGAGGTAGGTCTTCTTGTTTTCAGCGATGTCGCCGCCATGGCGTTTGCCGAAGACTTCCACGTCGCTATATAGGTCAAGGATGTCGTCTTGCAGTTGGAAACTCATGCCCATATTGATGCCGAAGTCGTAGAGGTGCTGGATGTCGGTGGTTGTAGCGTCTCCCACGGTAGCTCCCATCTGAAGGGCAGTGGCCAAAAGAACGGCGGTCTTTAGCCTGATCATTTCCAAATATTCGTCGATGGTCACGTCGCCTAAGGTCTCGAAGTTGAGGTCCATCTGTTGACCTTCACAAATCTCTATGGCTACCTTGCCAAGTTGTTGGGCAAGTTCGGCACCTTTTCTCGGCTTCAGTGCAAATTGGAAGGCTTTAGCTAACATGGCATCGCCGGAGAGGATGGCGATGTCGGCGTTCCATTTCTGGTAAACAGTCGGCATGCCACGGCGCATGGGAGCCTTGTCCATGATGTCGTCGTGGATGAGGGTGAAGTTGTGGAAAGTCTCCAAAGCCAAAGCGGGCCAAAGGGCTTGTTGCTCGTCGCCGCCAAACATCTCGTTTGCTAAGAGACAGAGCATGGGGCGGAGGCGTTTGCCGCTTTGCAGGATGGTGTAGGCTATGGGCTCGTATAACTCCTTCGGTTGCCCGTTGAAGTTGGTTTTCGCCAAGAAATCGGCGAAGTCTTGTTGCAGTTGCTTGATTGTTTCCATGAAATGCAGATTTGATGGCACAAAAGTAAAGTTTTTTGCCCAATCGCACAATTTTGGAGCGGATTTTGCGGTTTTTATTCCGTTTTATTTCAAAAGAAAATGCCATGAAATACCTCCGATTGATTCCCGTATTGTTGCTCGGCGCGATGCTGACGGCCTGCAACACAACCAAGAGACTCTATGAAGCCCAAGAGTATGACCAAGTGATTCAGCGCGTTGCACCCGAAATATGTGCTGGCGACCTGAACGCCAATCGTATCAACATGGTGGCGGCATCATACCATAAGGCCAACCAGGCCGATCACGAGCGCATCCAAGCCCTGAAAGCCACTGGCCAACCCGATGTGTGGCCCGAGATCTACCAGCGTTATTGCAGCATGAAAGGACGCAACGATGCGTTGGCTTGCTTCCCGACCCAAGTCAAAAACGGCATGAACTATGTGAAACTTGACCTTGACGAGGATATGACGAATGCCCGCAACAAAGCGGAGGCGTATTTGGTGGCCAAGGCAAATCAATTGTTGAATACTGGCACGAAAGCCGATGCGGAAATGGCGGGTAAGTATATTGAACAACTGAAGAACACAAATCAAAAAAACTCACAATTGTTGAACCTGCAATTGAGGCAAGCAATGTATTTAGTGGATAAAGTGGAGTTTGGTGTTGCTTCAGATTATGATTTGCCAAATGGTTTTGTGGAAACCTTGTTCGACTTTTCTGCAGACGAGCTTCCATCTGGCATTACTCAGATTTATGTATCAAGGAATCCTTCTTTCGCTTGTGTGGTAGTGGACAAGTTGACTGTGTCACCCGTCCGTTTAGATGAGGTGACCTTTAAGGAATCCAATGGAGGCAAAAATGTTGAAGTCACGGATCATACACAAAATAAGATCGCAACCATTTCGGGGACGATTGAATATTTTCCTACGCGTGCATATCGTTATTATTCTGTTCCTTTTGAGGTGAAATCTACTTTCAAGAACGACTACACCACCATCAAGGGCGACCGCGAGGCGTGTTCTGCGGAAACCTTGAGCCGCTTGAACACCCAGCCTGTGCCCGTCCCGACGGACGAAAGCCTGCTGATTGATGCCGCCAAGAAATTGAATGATTTGATAGCTACGGAGTTGAAGAAGTAGACTGCTCCTTCGTCAATCGTTTCACTACCGAATCCATTATCTTTTCCAGCAAAGCAGGTTGCTCGGTATAATACCGTATGTTTTGCCTGAAAATGCTATCCGTAATGCCATAATGCTCAAAGAGTTGGTCGTAGTATTCCTCTGACAGCTTGACATAGTCTTTGGGCTCGATTTTGATGGAGTCGCTGAGCTCTCGTTCCCGCGTTTTTTGGTAGGTGATGTCGCCCTCGATGATTTGCACATCGGTCATAAGGTCAATCATTTCCTGTTCAGTGAGCAAACGATCGGGTATAAAACCTTTGTCCTTGTGACCACCGCATGCAGTCACAAGGACAAAGAGCAAGATTATCAATGAGAATTGTTTCATTTTCCAATTAGTTGCCGACATCCGACAGGAACTTGATGCGCATCAGTCGGACCTCGTACTCGTCATATTCGTCTTCACCAAGTTCGTTGAGGGCAGTCTGCACGTCGTCTGATTCGGCCTCGCGGAAGTATTCCAAAATGTCTTCCTGATGGTAGATGTCCACATTGTCTTCGATGTAATAGTTGATATCCAAATGGGTTCCCGAGGAGACAATGCTCTCGATCTCAGAAAGCAGTTCGTCGAACTCCAAGCCCTTTCCATAGGCGATGTCTTCCAATGGAATTTTCTTGTCGATGTTCTGGATGATGCCGATTTTCAGCGCCGAGTTGTTGACCACCGACTTCACCACCATGTCGTTAGGACGGGTAATCTCGTTCTCTTCCACATACTCCTTGATGAGTTTGATGAAAGGCTCGCCAAACTTTTCAGCTTTACCCGCACCGACACCTGCAATCTGTGTCATCTCTTCTTTCGTGATGGGATACTGAATGGCCATGTCCTCCAGAGACGGGTCTTGGAAGATGACGAAGGGAGGCAGTCCGTTCTGCTTGGCAATGGTCTTGCGCAGGTCTTTCAGCAAGGCGAAGAGGGTCTTGTCGGCGCCGCCGTCCTTGTTGGCACCCATAGCGGCCATGGTCTCTGGGTCGTCGTCGTCAGAGTTCTCATAGTCGTGGTCTTTGACCAGCATAATGCTGTAAGGCTTCTTGATGAAGTTCTTGCCTTCTTTGGTGATTTTCAGGATGCCGTAGTTCTCAATGTCTTTCGACAGCAGCTTGTTGACCAAAGCCTGACGGATGACAGCGGTCCAATATTTGTCGTCATGTTCGTCGCCAGCACCGAAGAACTCGTTGTTTTCCTGCTTGGCGGCCTTGATGTCGCCAGTGAGCTTACCGGCAAGCAACTCGGCGATGTGTTTGGTCTTGAAGAGCTGTTTGGTGTCTTCCACGGCTTCGAGAACAAGCTTGAGGTCTTCCTTGCCGTCGAATTTCTCCTTGGGGAAACGACAGTTGTCACATGAGCCACAGTTTTCTTTGTTGTATTCCTCGCCGAAATAGTGGAGAAGGAGCTTGTGTCGACAAACGGCTGATTCTGCGTATGTTACGGTTTCATTTAGCAGCTCGCGTGCGATTTCTTGTTCAGCGACGTTCTTGCCTTTGTTGAACTTCTCCAATTTGTGGATGTCCTCGTAGTCATAGAAGGCGATGCAGTTGCCTTCGCCACCGTCGCGACCGGCGCGCCCCGTCTCCTGATAGTAGCCTTCAAGGCTTTTGGGGATGTCGTGGTGGATGACAAAACGCACGTCAGGCTTGTCGATGCCCATGCCGAAGGCGATGGTGGCTACGATGACATCGACTTCTTCCATGAGGAACTTGTCTTGGTTCTCCTTACGGGTTTGGCTGTCGAGCCCAGCGTGGTAGGGTAGGGCACGGATGCCGTTGACGACAAGCGTCTCTGCCAGTTCCTCCACCTTCTTGCGGCTGAGGCAGTACACGATGCCCGACTTGCCTGGGTTCTGCTTGATGTATTTGATGATGTCTTTGATGACGTCTTTGGTCTTCGGACGTACCTCGTAATAAAGGTTGGGTCGGTCGAACGACGACTTAAATACCTTGGCATCCATGATGTCCAGATTCTTCATGATGTCGTTCTGCACCTTGACGGTTGCCGTAGCTGTCAGTGCGATGATGGGGAGGTTGTCGCCTATGGCGTTGATGATGGGGCGTAGGCGGCGATATTCAGGACGGAAGTCGTGGCCCCATTCCGAGATGCAGTGTGCCTCGTCGACGGCTACAAACGAAATCTTAAGGCCACGAAGGAACTCGGCCGTCTCGTCTTTGGTGAGCGACTCGGGAGCCACATAAAGTAGCTTGGTCTTACCGCTCTTCAGGTCTTCCTTCACCTCAAGCAGCTCTGCTTTCGAGAGTGAAGAGTTCATTACATGGGCGATGCCAATGTCGGTGCCGAAGTTGCGGATCATGTCGACTTGGTTCTTCATCAAGGCAATGAGCGGAGAGACGACGATAGCCGTGCCTTTCGATAATAATGCCGGTAGTTGGTAGCACAACGATTTGCCACCGCCCGTAGGCATCAATACGAAGGTGTTGTTGCCGCCAAGGATGCTTTTGATGATCTCCTCTTGGTTCCCCTTGAATTGGTCGAAACCGAAAACATTCTTCAGTAGCTTGTGTATCGCCTGATCTTCTTTTTTTGCCATAAGTTCCTCCTTTTGGTATATTCCAATTTTTTGTGTTATTTTGCAATCTCTTTCGAAAGAATGCGTTTTCACATAGGGACAGTTATTTCCCTTGATGCAAAGACAAAGTTATAGTTTTTATATCATTCGGAGCAAGAAAAAGCGAGAAAAAAATGAAAAAAAATGACGCAATTATAGAATTGGCTACTCAAATTATTGAAAATGAATCTAATGCAATTATTGGATTGAAACGTCAAATCAATGATGATTTTCGAGATACAGTGGATTTGATGCTTGAAAACAAAGGAAATCTGGTCTTTTCGGGCATCGGGAAGAGTGCCATCATAGCTCAAAAGATTGTGGCAACGATGAATTCGACGGGTTCTTCGGCCGTTTTCATGCATGCTGCTGATGCCATCCATGGCGATTTGGGCATCATCCGTGAGGGTGATATTGTGGTCATCTTGTCAAAAAGTGGAGAGACACCTGAGATCAAGATGCTGATTCCGCTCATCAAATTGAGAGGGAACAAAATTGTGGCCATGGTGGGCAATCCTCGGTCGTATCTGGCGCAGCAGGCCGATCATGTGTTGGATGTGAGCGTCAGCGATGAGGCCATCCCCAACAGCCTTGCTCCGACCAGCAGCACCACGGCTCAGTTGGTGATGGGTGATGTGCTCGCATTAATATTAATGAGGTGTCGAGGTTTCTCCACTGATGATTTTGCCAAGCTTCATCCAGGCGGTGCCTTGGGTAAGCAGCTCTATCTTCGCGTGAGGGACTTGTATGTCAAAAACGAACGTCCTGAGGTGGGACCCAATGACAATTTGACCCGTGTTATCATCGAAATGACCCACAAACGCTTGGGCGCTACAGTGGTGTGCGATGGTGAACAAGTGTTGGGTATCATCACCGATGGCGACCTGCGCCGCATGCTAATGAATTGCCCTGATATCGAGCATGTGAAGGCAAGCCAAATCATGACCTCTGCCCCAAAGACTATTGAGGAAGATGCTTTAGTTGTCGACGCATTGCATATGATGCGACACAACAGCATCACGCAATTGCCTGTGATTCGTGACGGCAAATATTTGGGTATCATTCATTTGCATGATATTTTAAAGGAAGGAATCTTTTAACTTTTAACCATCAACTTTCAACTATGAAATTAAGGACGGAACATTTGGTGAAGAAATACGGGCAGCGCACCGTTGTCAATGATGTCGACATCGAGGTTGAGCAAGGACAGATTGTTGGCTTGCTGGGCCCTAACGGAGCGGGTAAGACGACCACTTTTTATATGGTGGTGGGACTTATCAAACCTTATTCTGGCAAGGTTTTCCTTGATGAAAAAGACATTTCGGGCCTTCCAATGTACAAGAGGGCGCAGGAAGGCATTGGCTATCTTGCCCAGGAAGCCTCCGTGTATCGCCAGATGAGCGTGGAAGATAACATTATTTCTGGGATGCAGTTCAAGAAAGGCATGACAAAGGAGATGCAAAACAAGAAGTTGGAGGAGCTCTTGGATGAGTTTGGGTTGCAGCATGTACGTAAGAGTAACGGCATCCAATTGTCAGGTGGTGAGCGGCGTCGAACCGAAATTGCAAGGGCTTTGGCGGTCGATCCCAGCTTTATTTTGTTGGATGAACCTTTTGCGGGTGTCGACCCTATCGCGGTCGAAGACATCCAGCGTATTATATTTAAATTGAAGAGAAAAAACATCGGAGTGCTTATCACCGACCATAATGTGCATGAGACATTAAGCATCACAGACCGTGCCTATCTGCTCTTTGATGGTAAAGTGCTGATGTCAGGTTCGCCCGAGCAGCTGGCTGCAGACGAACACGTCCGCGAAGTCTATCTTGGACATAATTTCATTCTGCACAAGAAGGAGATGTGAGGATTAGGCAAGTGTTGAAAAAATAAGAGTTTCGCTTGATAAACTACTCTGTCTTCTCTGCAAAGAAAATCGAAAGCAAAACATAGAACATCATCACGAAGGGTAAAGAAATCCATTTGAAAATCACAAAACTGGTGATGGTGACAAGCAGGAAAATCCATCTCACCTCGTTGCCATTCCATTTCGCTGACTTCATCTTGAAAGAGAAGAAACGCAGGCGGCTCACCATCATGAACGAGAAGATGA
Source organism: uncultured Bacteroidales bacterium (assembly GCA_900317155.1). GTDB lineage: Bacteria > Bacteroidota > Bacteroidia > Bacteroidales > F082 > Limimorpha. The sequence goes on along the minus strand of ONFO01000020.1, from coordinate 63,701 downwards.
GTGCGATGCCGAGGCAGGCCCAATAGCTTAAGACTCCGTCTTTGAGATGGTGGACTTGGCTGAGTGCCAAGGGCAAGGAAGCGATGAAGATGGCCATGCCAGGAGCGGGAATTCCACGAAAAGTGGTCTTTTGTGTGCTGTCAATGTTGAATTTAGCCAAACGGATGGCCGAAAACACTGGCAACAGAAATGCCAAGCAAGGTAACATATTGATGCCCGCGATGCACCATTGCGGCAAATCGAATGAGCGGCTCATCAGCCAATACATGATGAATCCCGGTGCCACTCCGAAAGAGACCACATCTGACAAGGAGTCCAAGTCGGCGCCGATGGGGGAGTGGGCATGGAGCAAGCGTGCGGCAAAACCGTCCAAGAAGTCGAAAAGCCCAGCCACGAAAATCATGATGGCAGCCTTGACGGGCATGTTATGGGTGAGAAACAAGATGGACAGGCATCCCGAAACGAGATTGCCACAGGTGATGGCGTTGGGAATATGTTGCTTGAGGTGCATGGGGTTACAGTTTTATTGCCACAAAGGTAGTTATTTTTTCTGAACGCTCCGATTGCTTGCAAGAAAAGCATTATTTTTGCAAGAATTTTGATTTTATCATGCAACATCAGTTTTATTCTTTACAGGAAGTTTCGGAAATCGTCAACGGAAAACTGGTTGGCGAGGCTCAGGATTGGAACATCAGCGACTTGCTCATCGACAGCCGTCATCTGGTGGACCCGCATCAGGCCTTGTTTTTTGCTTTGAAAAGTGCCCGCAACGATGGACACAAATACATTGCTGAGCTTTATGATAAGGGCGTGCGGGCTTTCGTGGTGAACAAACTGCCTGAAATCGCTTGTCCCGAAGCCGTTTTTATTGTCGTTCCCGATACACTCAAGGCTTTGCAGTCGCTCGCTGCCTATCATCGTCGTCAGTTTGACATCCCTGTCATCGGCATTACAGGCAGCAATGGAAAGACCATCGTCAAGGAATGGCTTTATCAAATGCTCAGCCCTGACTACAACATCGTTCGCAGCCCCAAGAGCTACAACTCGCAGGTGGGTGTGCCGCTCTCCGTTTGGCAGATGAACCAAGCCAACACGTTGGGTATTTTCGAGGCTGGGATTTCCGAGCCCGACGAGATGATGAGCCTTCAGGACATTATCCGTCCGACCATCGGGGTGTTTACCAACATCGGTCAGGCTCACGATGAGAATTTCATTAACCGAGTGCAGAAAGCGGGCGAGAAGCTGAACCTGTTTACCAAAACCAAACAGTTGGTGTATTGTATGGATTATTCTGACATACAACAGGTTGTCATTCGGTCGGGGATGGCTTCAAAGGTGAAACTCTTCACTTGGAGTCGTAAGTTCGAGGAGGCCGACTTGTTTGTCAGCGAAATAACGAAAAGCGAGAAAACTGCGACGATTGTTTGCATGTATCATGGAGAGAATCTGTCGTTTACGATTCCTTTCGCCGACAAAGCTTCCGTCGAAAATGCCATCCATTGCATTGCCGTTGGATTGCTTATGCAGCTGAAACCGGAGGTCATCGCAGAGAGAATCAAGTCTCTGGTTTCCATCGCTATGCGTCTTGAAATCAAGGCAGGCATCAACAACTGCACCATCATCAACGACTACTATAACTCCGACATCAACTCCTTGGCCATCGCTTTGGACGTGATGCGTCATCAGCACCAGCACCGCCATCATACCGTCATCTTGTCCGACATCCTACAAAGTGGCCGCAATGAAATGGATCTGTATGCAGAGGTTGCACAACTGCTTAAGAATAAAGGTGTTGATATGTTGATTGGCATCGGTGAGGCGCTTACACGTCAAGCCAGCAAGTTCGAGATGGAGACTTATTTTTATAAGAATGTGCCGGATTTTTTGGCGCAGTTCCCCTTCTCGAAGTTCAACAACCAGACCATCCTGCTGAAAGGCGCGCGTGCCTTTGAGTTTGAACAGATTGGCATGGAGTTGCAAGAGAAGGCACACGAAACCGTGTTGGAAATCAACTTCAACCATTTGGTCAGCAACCTTAACTTTTTCCGCTCCAAGATTAAGTCCGAGACCAAACTTATGGTGATGGTGAAAGCTTTTGGCTATGGCAGCGGCAACTTGGAGGTTTCCAATATCTTACAATTCCATAATGTTGATTATCTGACGGTTGCTTTTGCTGACGAGGGCGTGGAGTTGCGCCGTGCGGGCATCAATTTACCCATCATGGTGATGAGTCCAGAGGTGAATAGCTACGACAACATCATCAAATATCATCTTGAGCCCGAGGTGTTCAGTTTCCGTAATTTGGAGTTCATCGAGAAGGCGATGGAGAACATGGCTTTGCCCGAGGCGCATCCGCTGAATGTCCATATCAAACTCGACACGGGCATGCACCGTTTGGGCTTCTCCAACGCCGAGTTACCTGAACTGATAGGTCGTATTAAAGCCAATCCCATGTTGCATGTAAGGAGTGTGTTCTCGCATTTGGCCACTGCCGACAACCCGGCTGAGGATGATTTCACCTTGAGTCAAATCCATAACTTCGAGGAGGGTAGCCGTATGATTGTTGAGGCTTTTCCTAATGCTTTACGACATATCTTGAACACGGCAGGTATCACGCGTTTTCCGCAATACCAGTTCGACATGGTGCGTTTGGGTATCGGTTTGTATGGTGTGCCCACCTGTGAGGCCGACAGAGGCATGTTGCAGACGGTGGTTTCGCTCAAGACGACGATCAACCAGATTAAGCATATCCCAGCGGGCGACAGCATTGGATACAACCGTCATGGTCGCGCTGAGCACGACATGCGCATCGGTATCGTGCCCATCGGCTATGCCGACGGCCTTTCACGTTTGTTAGGCAATGGCAACGGCACCTTCTATGTCCATGACATGCCCGTGAAGATTGTAGGCGACATTTGCATGGACATGTGCATGCTCGACTTGACTGATGTGGAAGCCAAAGAGGGTGATACCGTGGTTATCTTCGATGCCGAGCACGATATCAACGACATCGCTAAGGCTTGTCAGACGATTCCATACGAAGTAATGACACGTGTCTCGCAACGCGTGAAGCGGGTTTACTATCAGGAGTAAACGTAATTATTCAACATCAAAAGAAACGAAAAAACCGAAAAGACATCTTTTTGTGTCCTTTCGGTTTTTTCGATGTTTGTCATTTTTGGTCGGTTCTTCGACCCTTCGATGGGCCTCAGGGACCGCAGGCTTAGGGACCTTAACTCTTAACCGTTCAACGCCTCAGCGCCGCCCACGATATCAATCAGTTCGTTGGTGATGACGTTTTGGCGGGCTTTGTTGTATTGGATCTTCAGCTCTTGTGACAGTTGGTCAGCATTGTCGCTGGCGATGTGCATGGCGGTCATGCGGGCACCATGTTCTGCCGTTAACGTGTCGAGCATGACGGAGTAGAAGTTGGTGCGAATGACTTTTGGAATCAAGTCGTTGACGAAGGTCTCCTTGTCGGGTTCCACGATGTAATCCAACGTAGTGCCGTTGCTTTGTGCCACGGTTTTCAGCGGTAGCATCACCTCCCGACTGGGCACTTGCACGCCAGCGTTCTTGAAGTGGTTGAACACCAACTCCACACGGTCTACCTTCTTGCTGAGGAACAGATCGACCATCATATCGCTAATCTCCATAGCCAAATCGTACGACATGCTCTCGGCCAAAGGTGCAAACTGTTTCTCCACCTTGATGCCGAACTTCTTGGTGTAGTCGCTGATTTTCTTGCCGACGAGGAATACCATAATATTCTCTGTCCCCAATTTCTCGGCATATTCGTCGTAGACCTGTTTGAAGAGCTTGCAGATGCTGGAGTTGTAAACCCCGCATAGACCGCTGCTCGACGAGAAGGCCATCAGTGCGACTTTCTTCACTTCGCGGTGCTCTGCCAACGGGATGCTGACCTCACCTTCGAGGGAGCCGAGGTAATTGGAAAGGGCCTCGCTCAACTTGTTTTTGTAAGGCAAAAATCGCGTTGTGATGCCTTCGGTCTTCTTCAACTTGGCTGCCGAAACCATCTTCATCGCACTCGTGATTTTCTGTGTCGAGGCGACAGAGACGATTCTAGCCCGTATTTCTTTTAGTGATGCCATTTCTTTGTAATTAGGAATGAGGAATTATGAATGCTGAATGGTGCGAAGCGACGAACATTCAGCATTCCACATTCCACATTCAGCATTATCCATTAAAGTGTTCACTCAAATTCAAAGCTTCCTCCTTCAAGACAGCCTTGATGTCATCATCGATCTTGCCGGCTTTCAGCTGATTCATCACGTCCTTATGTTTCACCTCCATGATGTCGAGGAACTGTTTCTCAAATTCCAGCACCTTGTTCTCAGGTACTTTGCTCAACAGACCGTTGGTGCCGCAGAAGATAATGGCCACCTGTTTCTCTACGGGCATGGGCGCATATTGTGGCTGTTTCAGCAGTTCCACATTCTTGCGGCCCTTGTCCAGGATAGCTAAGGTGGCAGCATCGAGCTCGGCACCGAACTTTGAGAAGGCTTCCATCTCGCGGAATTGGGCTTGGTCGAGTTTTAGGGTACCAGCCACCTTCTTCATCGACTTGATTTGGGCATTACCACCCACACGCGACACCGAGATACCGACGTTGATAGCGGGACGGATACCGGCATTGAACAGACTGGTTTCCAAGAAAATCTGTCCGTCAGTGATGGAGATGACGTTGGTCGGGATATAAGCCGACACGTCGCCTGCTTGCGTTTCGATGATAGGCAATGCCGTGATGCTGCCGCCGCCTTTCACGATGCCCTTGATGCTGTCGGGCAGGTCGTTCATTTGGCGAGCCACATCGTCATTCTTGATGATCTTGGCGGCACGCTCGAGCAGACGGCTATGCAGGTAGAAGATGTCGCCAGGATAAGCCTCACGTCCTGGGGGACGGCGCAGAATCAGTGACACTTCACGGTAAGCCACGGCTTGTTTCGAGAGGTCGTCGTAGATGATAAGTGCGTGACGGCCCGTGTCGCGGAAATACTCGGCGATGGCGCAGCCAGCGTATGGGGCGTAGAACTGCATGGCGGCAGGGTCGGAGGCGGTGGCACTGACCACGATGGTGTAGTCCATGGCGCCATATTGCTCCAAGGTCTTCACAAGGTTGGCCACAGTGGAGCCTTTCTGACCTACAGCGACATAGATACAGTACACCGGGTCGCCGTTCTTGAAGTTCTCCTTTTGGTTGATGATGGTATCTATGGCGATGGCAGTCTTACCCGTCTGACGGTCGCCGATGATGAGCTCACGTTGGCCGCGGCCGATGGGAATCATGGCGTCGACGGCCTTAAGACCTGTTTGCAACGGTTGGTTCACGGGTTGGCGGAAGATGACACCAGGAGCCTTGCGTTCCAGCGGCATCTCGTAGGTCTTGCCTTGGATGGGACCCTTTCCGTCGATAGGTTGGCCGAGACCGTTGACAACACGCCCCAGCATTCCTTCACCGGCAAGGACGCTGGCAATGCGCTGGGTGCGCTTCACCGTTTCGCCTTCCTTGATGCCCTCGGTAGGACCGAGCAGCACCACACCGACGTTGTCTTCCTCAAGGTTGAGCACCACGCCCATGGTACCGTTCTCGAACTCGACGAGCTCGTTCGACTGCACCTTGTCGAGGCCGTAGACGTGCGCCACACCGTCGCTCACTTGCAGCACCTTGCCAATCTCCTCGAACTGAACCTTGTTGCTCATATTCTGGAGCTGCATCTGCAGGATGCTTGATATTTCACTTGGTTTGATGTTTGCCATTTATGTTGAATTGTTGATTGTTTAATCGTTTAATTGTTGGGCTGTTAGCTTTTTGCTATTAGCTTGGCAGCAACTAAGCTAACAGCTAAGGCTAATAGCTAAGAGCTTTTCAGCCTATTTTTCAGTGCATTCAGCTGTCCAGCCACGCTGGCGTCCATTCTCGTGTTCTCGATGTCGAGGATGAAGCCGCCGATGAGGCTCGGGTCGATTTTGACTTCCATCTCAGCATCGGCATCGAAGGTCTTTTTAATGAAGGCCTTGATTTTTTCGTACGAGGACTCCGACAGTTCGGTGGCGGTGGTGACGTGTGTGCTCAAGATGCTGTGCTTCTCGCGGTACATCTCCATGTATTTCATGGCGATGAAGAACATTTTGTCCTCGCGTTTCTGGTCAACCACGAAGGCGATGAACTGCTTCAACGTGTCGTGCAGCGGTTCTCCCATAGCCATTTCCATCAGTTTCACCTTCTCTTCTTGTGCCACGATGGGGTCGGCCAGCACCTCGTTGAACTGGGCGATGGCCAAGAGGTAGTTGTGGGCAAAGCGTGTCAAGCCGTCGTAAACGGCTTCTTCACAATGCTGTTCCTGAGCCAATTGGAACAAAGCCCGTGCGTATCTTACCGATATCCTTCCGTTATCCATAGCTTAGGCCTGAATCTGGGTTGGGTTGTTCTTGAGCAGTTGCTCGATATAGTCATTTTGTGCCTTTTTGTCGCTCAGTTCGCGTTGCAAAAGCTTTTCGGCGATGTCGACGCTGAGGGCGATGACTTCGTTTTTGATCTGTGCCATGGCTTCGGCTTGTTCCTTCTCAATCTTCAGGCGAGCATCGGCCACAATCTTTTCGGCTTCTTGCCTTGCCTGTGTCTTCGCCTCTTCGATGAGTTGGGTCTTCAGGTCCTGGCTCTCCTTCATGATTTTGATTTGCTCGGCCTGTGCTGCCGCCATGGTCTCTTGCCGTTTCTGCTCGATGCCGGCAAGGGCTTTGTTGGCTTCATCAGCGGCCAACAGCGATTCGGAGATATGGGCGTTGCGTTGTTCGACGGCCCCCATGATCATCGGCCAACCCGCCTTAGCCAAGATGACAAAGACGATGAGGAAGGCGATGAGCATCCATATCACTAGTCCACTTTCGGGAAGAAATAAATCCATCTTTTATTTGTTTAATCGTTGATTGTTTAATCGTTGATTGTTGACGCGTGACTTCGGGACTCCGGGACTTGGGGACGTTTTCTCGTCCCGCAGTCTCGTAGTCCCGTAGTCTCTTGTCTTTGATTAGCCGAGGACGGCCAACACGCAGACGACGATGGCGAACAGGGTTGCACCTTCGACGAGAGCGCCAGCGATGATCATACCGGATTGGATTTTACTGGCGGCTTCGGGCTGACGGGCCATGGCTTCCATGGCTGACTGACCGATTCTACCAATGCCGATTGCGGCACCGATCACTGCGACAGCAGCTGCAATAGCGGCCAGACCTGGCACGTACGATACAGCTTCAAGGATGGTTGATAATAACATGATTTTTAAAGTTTAAGTGTTTATTTGTTTGATTTAAAGATTTAATATTCAAAATTCAAAGATTCAAAATTCAAAGATTCAAAATTCATCATTCTGCATTCATCATTCATAATTCATCATTCATAATTCATCATTCTGCATTCCTCATTCGTGTTCCGGTTCGTGTTGTGCCATTCCAATAAATAAGGATGACAATATGGTGAAGACGTAAGCCTGGATGTAGGCGACCAGCAGCTCCAGCGCCGTCATGAAGATGGTCATGAAGATGGAGACGATACTCATCACGCCGCCCATGCCCGCTCCGTACATGCCACCGATGATAAAGATGAGCGCCATCAGCACCATGATGACAATGTGGCCAGCGAGAATGTTGGCGAACAAACGGACCATGAGTGCGAAGGGCTTGGTGATGGTGGAGATGAGCTCGATGATGGGCATCAGCGGGAAGGCTTTCAGGAAGATAGGTACGTCGGGCCAAAGGATGTCTTTCCAATAATGCTTGTTGCCGAACACATTCACGAAGAAATAGGTCAGCAGGGCAAGCACCACGGTGATGCTCAGGTTGCCCGTCACGTTGGCACCGAAGGGGAAGAACGGGATGAGGCCGAACAGGTTGGCGAAGAAGATGAAGAAGAACACCGTCAGAAGATAAGGCGCGAATTTCTTCACTTTCTTATCGGGGATGTTGGGCCGGATAATGCCGTCCAACACGGTATAGGTGAGCCATTCCACCAGACCTTGGTACTTGGTAGGCTTAGCCATCGGGTCTTTCTTGTACTTGTGCGCGGCTGGCAGGAAGAAAGCCAACAGAAAGATGACGACGAGGAAGATGCCGAAGGCATTCTTGGTGAAAGAGATGTCGAAGGGGCGCGAGAGGCTGCCGTCGGCTTTCACTTCGACCAGCTTGCCCGGGTATTTGTCGGCATTGATAGGCGAAATGTAGAAGTTGGCGCCGTTGTGGTTGAAGGTCTCGCCCTCCTTCAGCTCGCAGACGTGCTTCGAGGAGAAGCAGTGCCAACTGCCACCGTCCTTGCACTTGACGATGACGGGTAGCCAAACGCAGACGGGGTGCTCATGGATTTCCGTGATATGGAAGCAATAGCTGTCGCCCGTGTGGCCAAAGATGAACGATTTGGCGTCGAACTTCTCCTTCGCAGGCTCTTCGGCTTCCTGCGCGATGCTTCGGCTTGGTGTGAGCGTCAGCAGCGCGAGGAAAAGGATTAGGATACTATGTTTCAAAACATTTCTCATGCTTTGTCTTCTTTGTTCAGATTCTTGATATAATGGTTGTAGACCCAGGTTTCCGTTACCAGCGCAATGAGGTAGGTGGAGGCTGTGATTATGACAAAAACCTTGCTGCTTTCCTTGACGAAGAGGATGTAAAGGACCAAAATGGCTATGGTGAGCACCAGCTTGATGCCTTTGTAGACCAGCAGCCAGGTGAGCTTGTTTGGGTGCTCGTCCACGTTTTTCTTCATCAGGTGGCAATAGAAGGCACCCAAGATCATGAAGAGGTTGGGTCCTGTGATCATCCAGTTGTTCCACCAGGGCTTGTCGGCGAAGAAACAGAGCAGGATGCCGTCGAGCACGAGGCAGAGCAGCAAGAAGACCGCAAGGTATTTTGTCAATACATCCTTTTTCATAACTCTACGCAGATGGTCAGGTGGTTGTCGTGGTTCTCGGTGAAGCCGCCCTTGATGGCAAACTCTTGATGCTCTCCTTTGGCATCGGTGAGGCTGACTTTGCCGGCCTCAAGGATGGCGACGATGGCGGCATGGTGCTCAAGCAGGGTGAAAGGTCCCATCTTGCTCGGCACGGTGACGGAACTGGCCTCGCCTTCAAACAAGGTATCGCTCGGTGATATGATTTCTACTTTCATTTCACCTTATTATTAATTGGCGTTGGCGTTCTTGAGGAGTTCTTCGCCCTTGGCGATGGCATCGTCGATGGTGCCCACCAGGTTGAAGGCGGCCTCAGGATATTGGTCGACCTCGCCGTCCATGATCATGTTGAAGCCTTTGATGGTCTCCTCGATCGGCACCATCACGCCCTTCAGGCCGGTGAATTGTTCGGCGACGTGGAAAGGCTGCGACAGGAAACGTTGCACACGGCGAGCGCGGTGGACGACAATCTTGTCCTCTTCCGAGAGCTCCTCCATACCGAGGATGGCGATGATGTCCTGCAGTTCCTTGTTGCGTTGTAGCAACTGGATGACACGCTGCGCGGTGTTGTAGTGCTTCTCACCGATGATGTTCGGGTCGAGGATGCGCGAGGTGGAGTCGAGCGGGTCAACGGCAGGGTAGATACCCAACTCGGCAATCTTACGGCTCAACACGGTGGTGGCATCCAAGTGCGAGAAAGTGGTGGCTGGTGCAGGGTCGGTCAAGTCGTCGGCAGGGACGTAGATGGCCTGCACTGAGGTGATGGACCCGTTCTTGGTCGAAGTGATACGCTCCTGCATCTGACCCATCTCCGTGGCCAAGGTGGGTTGATAACCCACAGCCGAAGGCATACGACCCAATAGAGCCGATACCTCTGAACCAGCTTGCGTGAAACGGAAGATGTTGTCGATGAAGAGCAGGATGTCGCTCACGCCATCGCCTTGGTTATCGCGGAACGACTCGGCCACGGTCAAGCCCGACAAAGCCACGCTAACACGTGCTCCAGGCGGCTCGTTCATCTGACCGAACACCAAGGTGGCCTGCGAGGTGGCTAAGGCTTTCTTGTCGATCTTCGAGAGGTCCCAGTCGCCTTCTTCCATGGCTTTGACGAACGCGTCACCATACTTAATGATGCCCGATTCAATCATCTCACGGAGCAGGTCGTTACCTTCACGGGTACGCTCGCCCACGCCAGTGAACACCGAGTAGCCGTTGTAGCCTTTGGCGATGTTGTTGATGAGTTCCATGATGAGCACGGTCTTGCCCACGCCTGCGCCGCCAAAGAGGCCGATTTTACCGCCTTTCAGGTAGGGCTCCAGCAGGTCGATGACCTTGATGCCGGTGAAAAGCACCTCTTTCGAGGTGGCCAAGTCTTCATATTTGGGCGGTTCGCGGTGGATAGGGTATTCCGTCGAGCGGTCGAGGTTGCCGATGCCGTCGATGGCGTCGCCCGTCACGTTGAGCAAACGGCCTTTGATTTGACCGCCGATGGGGATGGAGATGGGCTTGCCCAATAGATTGACCTCCATGCCGCGCATGAGGCCGTCGGTGGAGTCCATGGCGATGGTGCGCACCGAGTCCTCACCGATGTGCTGCTGGCATTCCAAAACCACGCGTTTGCCGTTGGGCCTGACAACCTCAAGGGCATCGTGGATTTTCGGGAGATCGGCTTCGCCGTTCTCAAAGTAGACGTCAACCACGGGGCCGATAATCTGTGTGATAGTTCCTTTTGACATGTTGTATCTGTGTTGTTTTTATTTCTTGAAAATCAAACGGCAAATTTATCAAATATTATTTTCCGTTCCGCAGAATTTGATAAAAAAGGAAAAAAAAGTCCCGAAAAGGTATTTCGATTCTTTGACATCAGTTTTTTTTGGGGTTTCTCTTTTTTTTCAAGAAGGGATTCCCTAATTTTGCCCCCTGATTTCAAAAGCAAAAACTAAACAAAGCAACACATATAAATTTATGCAAGACAAACTGCAAGAATTGACCGACAAGCTCTATAAGGAAGGCTTGTCGAAGGGAAAACATGACGGTGAGGAACTCGTGCAAAAGGCCCAGGCTGAGGCCGACCGCATCGTGGCCTATGCTAAAGTTCAAGCCGATCACATCATCGCCCAAGCCAACAAAGAGGCTGAGGAACTGAAGACTAAGGTGACCGCCGATGTGAAAATGGCTGCCACGCAGAGCATCGCCGTGACGAAACAGGAAATCGAGAAGATGCTGGTGACCAAGGCCGCTACTGAAGGCGTAAAAGCCAATATGAGCAATGCCGCTTTCGTCAAAGAGCTGATTGCCAGTGTTGTGAAAGCTTTTAACCCGCAGAATGCATCGCCTGTCGACCTCGACCTAATCCTCCCTGAAGCCTTGAAGGCCGAGGTGGAGCCTTTCGTGAAGAACGAAATCGCCAAGCAATTCAAGGGCGAGGTAAAGGTGGACTACTCCAAGAAGATGAACGGCGGCTTCAAGGTTTCGCCCAAGGAAGGCGGCTACATGTTGCAGTTCACCGATGAGGAGTTCACACAACTTATCGCCAACTACCTGCGTCCCGCCACCAAGAAAATCCTCTTCGGCTGATGGATAACTATGTCTATATCGTGGCCGGCTTGCCGGAACTAACCTCGGGCTTTGAGAACACGGGCTTCAATTATGCCGCTGTGAAGGAGTCCATCATGGAGCTGCTTTCCGAGAAAGACCAACAACTGGTCGAACTCATGGAGGAAGGCTTCGATGAGGATACGCTCAATGCCGAGTTTTATGACAAAGCCGCCAAGAGCAAGAACCGTTTCATCCGAGAGTATTTTGACTTCGATGGTCGCCTGCGCAACATGAAGGTGAACTACCTGGCCAAACGCCTTGGCAAGAAAGGGGAGGATTACATGGTGGAGTTGCCCGAGGCCGACTTTGAGGAAGCCAAGCAGATCGAGGAAATCCTCGCCGACGCCGACTTTGTGGAACGCGAGCAAAAGATGGACGAGCTGAAATGGGAAAAAGCCTCCGACATCGCCCGCATGGACTATTTCAACATGAACGCCATCCTTGCCTTCATGGTCAAAGCCAAGACTGTGCAACGTTGGGCTGAACTTGATGAGACAAAAGGGGACGAGATGTTCCGCAAACTCGTCAAGGAGGTGCGTGGCACTTTTGGAGGCGTTAACAGCGCTACGACAATCACAGGAACCACCGCTCTTGAAATAGTTGAGGAAGAATGAGTTTTGAGCTTGTCGAAAGGTCGAAGGCCCCGGCAGAATCTTTGAATTTTAAATTTTGAATATTGAATTATAATATATGAAAACAACAGGAAAAGTTACAGGAATCATTGCAAACCTCGTCACTGTGGAGGTGGACGGCCCTGTGGCACAGAATGAAATCTGCTTCATCGATTTGGATGGTACCAAGTTGATGGCAGAGGTCATCAAGGTGAACGGGAACAAGGCTTCCGTGCAGGTGTTTGAGAGCACCCGTGGCCTCCAAATCGGCGACCCGGTGGAATTCCAAGGCTACATGCTTGAAGTGACCTTGGGACCTGGTTTGCTTTCGAGCAACTTCGACGGCCTGCAGAACAACCTCGCCACCATGACGGGCGTGTTTCTGAAACGCGGTGAATACACCAAGGCCCTCGACGAAAAGAAACTTTGGGACTTCACGCCTATCGCAAAAGTTGGACAACAGGTCGTTGCCGCCGACTGGTTGGGCGAAGTCAAAGAAGGCTGGCTGCCTCACAAAATCATGGTGCCGTTCTCGTTTAAAGGGACTTACACCGTGAAGTCGGTGGCCAAAGCCGGACAATACAAGATTACCGACACCATCGCCACGCTGACCAACGAGGAAGGCGAGGAGGTGCAGGTGAACATGACCCAGAAATGGCCCGTCAAGGTGGCCGTGGGTGGCTACGTCGAGAAGCCACGTCCCTTCAAAGTGATGGAAACGGGTGTGCGTACCATCGACACGCTGAATCCCATCGCCGAAGGCGGCACGGGCTTCATCCCCGGACCTTTCGGCTGCGGCAAGACCGTGCTGCAACACGCCCTTGCCGAGCAAGCCGATGCCGACATCATCATCATGGCGGCCTGCGGTGAGCGTGCCAATGAGGTCGTGGAGATCTTCACCGAGTTCCCCGAACTGAAGGACAAGCACACGGGTCGCTCGCTGATGGAACGTACCATCATCATCTGCAATACCTCCAACATGCCGGTCGCCGCCCGTGAGGCCTCCGTCTACACGGCCATGACCCTTGGCGAATATTACCGCGCCATGGGCATGAAGGTGCTGCTACTGGCCGACTCCACCTCACGTTGGGCACAGGCCTTGCGTGAGATGAGTAACCGTTTGGAGGAACTGCCTGGTCAGGACGGCTTCCCGATGGACCTCTCGGCCATCATCTCCAACTTCTACGCTCGTGCAGGCTATGTGAAACTCAACAATGGCCAATCGGGCTCCATCACCTTCATCGGAACGGTGTCGCCTGCTGGCGGTAACTTGAAAGAGCCTGTCACCGAGAGCACCAAGAAAGCTGCACGTTGCTTCTACGGCCTCTCGCAGAACCGTGCCGACAAGAAGCGTTATCCCGCCGTCGACCCCGTGGACTCCTATTCGAAATACCTCGAATATCCCGAAATCATTGAGTATCTCGACGAGAAGATTGAAAAAGGCTGGGTCGACAAGGTGACGAAGACGAAATACATTATTAGAAAAGGTAAGGATGCCTACGAGCAAATCAACATCTTGGGCGACGACGGTGTGCCGATGTCGTACCACGAGCAATACTGGAAATCGGAACTTGTTGACTTTGTGATACTTCAACAAGACGCTTTTGATGACATCGATGGCTGCTGCCCCTTGGAACGCCAGAAGTTCATGCTTGACCTGATACTTGAAATTTGCGACCGCAGCTTCAAGTTCGATAACTTCGAGGAGTGCATGAACTACTTCAAAGGTCTGATCAACATCTGCCGCCAGATGAACTACACGGAATACGAGTCGGAACAATTCAACAAATACTTGAACCAGCTTAAGGAGGAACTGAAACATGAGTGAGAAAGCCTTTCAACGCATCTATACGAAGCTGACTGCCATAACCAAGGCCACCGTGACCCTTGAGGCGCAAGGCGTGGCTAACGACGAACTGGCGTATGTTGCCGGTCGTTTGGCGCAGGTGGTGAAAATCAAGGACAACAGCGTCACCTTGCAGGTGTTTGGCGGCACAGAAAACATCCCGACCAATGCTGAAGTGACCTTCTTTGGCGAGCCGCCTACCTTGAATGTGAGCGACGAGCTCGCAGGCCGTTTCTTCAATGCATACGGTGAGCCTATCGACGGCGGTCCAGCCGTGGAGGGCGAGAAACGCCAGATTGGCGGCCCTTCGGTGAACCCCTATAAACGTCGTATGCCTTCAGAGCTGATTCCAACGGGTATCGCTGGCATCGACTTGAACAATACCTTGGTTTCAGGTCAGAAGATTCCTTTCTTCGCCGACCCCGACCAACCTTACAACCGTGTGATGAGCATGGTGGCCCTCCGCGCCGATGTGGATAAGATCATTCTTGGTGGCATGGGCTTGACTAACGACGACTACCTGTTCTTCAAACATGAGTTTGAGAGTGCGGGTGCTTTGCACAAGATCGTCAGTTTTGTTAACACCACCGACCAGCCCCCTGTCGAGCGTCTGCTGATTCCTGACATGGCCTTGACCGCTGCGGAATATTTCGCGGTCGACAAGAACGAAAAGGTGTTGGTACTGCTCACCGACATGACCTTGTATGCTGATGCTCTGAGTATCGTGAGCAACCGTATGGACCAGATTCCTTCGAAGGACTCCATGCCCGGCTCGCTGTATTCTGACTTGGCCAAGATTTACGAGAAGGCCGTGCAACTGCCTTCGGGTGGCTCCATCACCATCATTGCTGTGACAACCTTGAACGACGGTGACATCACGCACGCCATTCCCGACAACACGGGTTATATCACCGAGGGACAGTTGTACCTCCGTGCCGACCCCGATTCGGGCAAGGTCATCGTCGACCCGTTCCGCTCTCTGTCGCGTCTGAAACAACATGTGCAGAACAAGAAGACCCGTGAGGACCACAGTGCCGTGATGAACACTTCGGTGCGTTTGTATGCTGATGCCGCCAACGCCAAAACCAAATTGGAAAACGGATTCGACCTGAGCGACTACGACCTGCGCTGCCTCGACTATGCCAAGGAATATGCCACGCGCCTGCTCGCTATCGACGTCAACATCCCAATTACCGAGATGCTTGACACGGCTTGGGAGTTGTTTGGCAAGTATTTCACCAAGGCCGAGACTGGTTTGAAGGAAAGCCTGATTCAGAAGTATTGGAAAGAAAAAGTGAATTAAAGTTTAATGGTTATGGATAAATTAACTTTAACTACTATAGCTACTATTTTAGGGAGTTGTGGAATCATTTGTTTGGCTATTGCGATGAGTAAAGCTGACAAATCAATAAAGGAACTAAAGAAAGAACTTGAAGATCTTAAAGAAGAACTGAAAAAGTAATCATGGCCATCAAATTTCAATATAACAAGACCTCGCTGAACGAGATGAACAAGCAGCTCAAGACGCGAACCCGTGCCCTGCCCACGCTGAAGAGCAAGGAGAGTGCGCTGCGCCTTGAGGTGAAAAAAGCCAAACAGCGTTCGGAGGGGCTTGTAGAGCAGTTAGAGGCCGAACTCAAGTCGTATGAGTACATGGCCCGGCTTTGGAATGAATTTGAGCCAGGACTGATTTCCGTGACCGATGTCAAGCTGAAGACCGTCAAGATTGCGGGTGTGCCCGTGCCGTCTTTGGAAGAGGTGCTGTTCGACGTGAAGGACATCAACCTTTTCACCAAGCCCATGTGGTATGCCGACGGCGTTCAAATCTTGAAAAATCTGGCGCAGTTGGGCATCGAGTCGGAGGTCTATACCGAGGTGAGCCGCATTTTGGACTACCAGCGGAAAAAGACCACACAGAAAGTCAACCTTTACGAGAAGGTGCAAATTCCTGGCTACAACGAAGCCATACGTAAGATCAAACGATATATGGAAGACGCGGAGAACCTCGACAAGGCTTCGCAGAAAATCGTGAAAAACAAACACATGGAAGAAGAGGAGGCAGAACATGGTAACTGAAATGACAAAATATGATTTCATCCTCATGAGCGGCGATGCCGATGCCTTCTTGGAGAAGCTGCAATCGGTGGGCGTGGTCGACATCACGCGTTCGCTGAAGCCCATCGACGATAAATCGGAGAAGCTGTCGGCCCGTGCGGAGATTTACCGTAAGGCCCTTGCCGCCCTGAAGATGGTCGAGAAAGCCGACGACCCAGGCCAGAAGCCTACCGACTTTGCCGTGGAGGTGATGGAGACCGTGCGCGACAAGGAAGCCATCGAAGCCCAGTTGCCGCAGCTTCGTAAGGACGCGGATGAGCTGGTACCTTGGGGCAAGTTCGATCCCAAGAGCTTCGACCGACTCAAGGAAACGGGTTTGAAGCTCCACTTCTACAAGGCGAAAGCCATCGACCCCGCTTGGAAGGAACAATATGCGCTGAGCGAGATTTCGAATCTTGGCGGCTACAGTTATTTTGTGGTCGTGTCCGATTCCGACGACTACGACTTCCCGCTGAAGGAACTCCCTGCTCCCGATCGCGACTATGCCGCCATCGAGAAGCAGATTGCCGACTTGGAGGCGCAGGTGAAAGAGAAAGAACATCGTCTGGCCCAACTGAAATGGCATGAACCTGTGCTGCAAGCCGAGTTGGACAAGACCTTGTCGAAACTCGACCTGCATTTGGCCAACGTCGCGGGTGAGAAGGCTGCTGAGGACTACATCACCGTCTTCGAAGGCTTTGCTCCCGTCGAAAACGAGCCTGCCTTGCACGATATGCTGGAAAAGGAAAACATCCTTTATCTGGTGGATAAGGCAAAAGTCGATGACAACCCGCCCATCAAGTTGAAAAACAACAAGTTTGTGTCGATGTTTGAACTGTTGACCGACATGTACGGTCGACCCAAATACGACGAATTCGACCCGACGGTGTTCATCTCCATCTTCTTCATGCTCTTCTTCGCCTTCTGCATGGGCGATATGGGTTATGGACTGGTGCTTATCGGTGCCAGCCTTGCCTTGAAGAAGGTGTTGGGCAAGATTGCGCCTTTGGGCATCACTTTGGGCATCGCCACCACTGTGGTGGGATTTCTGTTCCATACCTTCTTCTCCGTGGATATGCTCAACTGGAGCTGGCTACCCGAAGGGGTGAAGAAGATTATGCTACCTTCGCAGATTGCAGGTTATGACGGCACGATGGTATTGGCTTTGCTCGTCGGTATCGTCCACATCTGTCTCGCCTTGATTGTCAAGACCTACCAGAGCACCAAGGTGAAAGGCTTTGCCAACTCCTTGAGTACTTGGGGCTGGACATTACTTATTGTAGGTGGCGTCATTGTGGGCGGTCTCGCCCTGATGGGCGTGATGGACAAGGCACTGACGAAGTGGATTGTCATTGTCATAGGCTGTTTGTCGGCCTTAGGCATCTTCTTCCTCAACGACCTGCACCGCAATCCTTTGCTCAATGTGGGCTCGGGTTTGTGGGAGACTTACAACACAGCCACGGGCTTGCTTGGTGACGTGCTGAGTTACCTGCGTCTGTATGCCTTGGGCTTGGCCGGTGCCAAACTCGGCGAGGCCTTCAACGCCATCGGCGTGCAGGCTTTGGGCGATGGCGGTTTAGGCTGGATTGCTTTCATCCTCATCGTGGTGATTGGCCACACGCTGAACGTCGCCATGTGCGTCTTGGGTGCCTTCGTGCATCCTCTGCGACTCAACTTCCTCGAGTTCTTCAAAAACTCCGGTTACGAAGGCACAGGTAGGAGGTATAAACCATTACAATCTTAAATCTTAAATTTTGAATTTTAAATCTTTGAATTATTAAATCTTTAAATATCAACATTATGTTAGCAACAATTTTAGGTTATCTCGGTTTAGGCCTCGTGTTGGCCTTGGCAGGTATCGGAAGTTCAATCGGCACTTCGACGGCGGGCAACGCTGCTGAAGGCGGCCTCAAGAAACGCCCTGAGGCATCGGGTAATTTCATGGTGCTGTCGGCACTGCCGGCCACCCAGGGTATCTACGGTTTCGTGGCCTTCTTCATGCTGCTGGGCAAGATGCAGGCTGCTCCTGAAAATGGTCTCGTCATCTTCGGTGTGGGCCTCTGCGTGGGCCTGGTCTGCATGATCTCCGCCATCCGTCAGGGACAGGTTTGCGCCAACGGTATCGTGGGCGTGAGCCAAGGTCACGACGTGTTCACCAACACGCTGATCTATGCTGCTCTTCCCGAATTCTACGCTATCTTGGGCCTTGTGGGCGCTTTGATGGTGTGATTGGGAATGCAGAATGCAGAATGAGGAATGCGGAATGAATATTCCGATTCGAAATTGTAGAGACGTGCCATGGCGCGTCTCTACAGGTTTATTAATTTGTTGTTTTGGAAAAAATGTGTAGTTTTGCAGTGTGAAATAACAAAAACCATGGAAAACGTTTTGTCGGATATTAAGCAACTTGCGTTGGAGGTTGTCCCCTCGGGAGGTGAAGCATGGCTTTACGGTTCTCGGGCGCGCGGGACCGCTCATGCCTTTTCGGATTGGGACATACTCCTCATCCTTAATAAGGAAAAACTTACCCAGTCGGATTACGATACGGTAAGTTATCCTTTTGTTTTGTTAGGCTGCGAATTGGGCGAGGAAATCAATCCGATTATGTACACCGAGCAGGAATGGCAATCTTATCGGGCAACGCCTTTTTATGAGAATGTTCAACATGATGCAGTAAATTTATTGCAATGACACCTGAAGAGAGAAAAATATTGGTTGACATGCAAATTGAAAGGGCGCATCGGTTTCTAAATCAAGCTGATGAAATGATGGATTTGGACTATTTCGATATGGCCGTAAACCGGTTTTACTATGCTTGTTTTCATATTGTGCAAGCCCTTTTCATCCAAAGAGAAATCGTTGCACACACCCATTCAGGAATGCTAACACAATTTAGTTTGCATTTTGTGAAAACTGAGAAGATTTCGTTAGAAGATGGCAGTTTCTTGGCTCGTTTGTTCCAACTCCGTCAAAAGGCTGATTACAATTGTTCGTATGACATTTCAATGGAAGAGGCTCGGTCACTCAAGGAACCTACTCACAAGTTTGTGGATAAGATAGAAAAGCTTATAATTGATGGAGAATAAAGAAATATCTTAGTTATATTTCCTCCTTCAGTCGCTCAATCATCCTTCTCTCTTTTTTGGTCGGTCGTCCTGCCCCGCGGTCGCGCCACTCGGCCTTGTAGGCGCGCATGAATTCGATACGCTCGTATTCCTCCTTGGGCGTGAGGTCGTTGTAGACCTCGGGCACCTGCTTGGCTGAAACGCGGTTTTTGACGACGGTTTTCACTTCCACTACTTTGTGTAACTGCTCAATCTGCACTTGGATGACGTCGCCCACCTTCACCTCGCGCGAGGGCTTGACGGGGTTGTCGTCCACCTTCACCTTGCCGCCCTTGATGGCATCAGCCGCCAGCGAACGCGTCTTGAACAGGCGCGCCGCCCACAGCCATTTGTCCATCCGGACGATATCCTCCTTGCTTTCCATTGTATTTGGTTTTGCTTGAGTTTCCCTTCGGGAATGGAAATTCCGATTGTGTTTCCAGCGGCGGCTGGTTGTTTTTACGAGTCATAAACACCACAAGCCGCCGCCATAAAGAACCCAAAATGCACTCCATTCCCGAAGGGAATCTATTGACTACTTCTCTTTGAATATCAACTGAATCGGCACACCATTGAAGTCCCAGGTCTCGCGGATCTTGTTCTCCAGGAAGCGCTTGTAGTTCTCCTTCACGTCCTTAGGCAGGTTACAGAAGAAAATGAACTGAGGTGAAATGCTCTTCAGCTGGGTGATGTACTTGATTTTCAGGAAACGTCCACGCGAGGCGGTCGGCAAAGGTACGGAATTGATGATTTCCTGCATCTTGTCGTTCAGCTCACGGACGGGGATGCGGCGCTCGCGGTTCTCGTAGACCTTGTGTGCCGTCTCCAACACCTTATAGATACGTTGTTTGTTGATGGCTGAGGTGAAGATGATGGGGTAGTCGGTGAAAGGTGCCGTCCTGGAACGGATCAGCTCTTCGTAGGCCTTGTGCGTATTGGAATCCTTTTCGACCAAATCCCACTTGTTGACGACCATCACCAGGCCTTTCTTGTTCTTCTCGATGAGGCGCAGGATGTTCATGTCCTGGGCCTCGAAGCCTTGCGTGGCATCGAGCATGAGGATGGCCACGTCGCTGTCTTCGATGGCGCGGATGGAGCGCAGCACGCTGTAGAACTCGATGTCTTCCTCCACCTTGCTCTTCTTGCGCAGTCCGGCCGTGTCGACGAGCATGAACTCCATGCCGAAGGCCTTGTAACGCGTGTAGTTGGCATCACGGGTGGTACCTGCTATATCGGTCACGATATGGCGATCAGTGCCGAGGAAGGCATTGATTAAGGATGATTTGCCCACATTGGGTCGTCCCACCACGGTGAACTTGGGCAGATCGGTGTTGAAGTCGGTGGTGTTGTTGGGCAGCAGCTCGCAGACCTTGTCGAGGAGCTCGCCTGTGCCTGTGCCGGTCATGGCTGAAATCGGCCAAGGCTCGCCCAACCCCAAGGCATAAAACTCACCCGCCAAAACTTCTTTATTAGGCTCGTCTATCTTGTTGACAGCCAATAAAACAGGTTTCTTTTGCTGCCTCAAGATGACGGCCACATCCTCATCAAGGACATGCAGGCCTTCACGACCGTCGACGATGAAGATGATGACGTCGGCTTCTTCGATGGCCAGGTCCACCTGCTTGCGGATTTCTTCTTCAAAGATGTCGTCCGACCCAACCACATAGCCGCCGGTGTCGATGACGGTGAATTCCTTTCCATTCCAGTCGCTCTTGCCGTAATGCCTGTCGCGCGTCACGCCGCTCGTCTCTTCCACGATGGCCATGCGCTGCTTCAGCAGACGGTTGAACAGCGTCGATTTTCCCACATTGGGTCTCCCCACAATTGCTACAATATTTGACATAATGCTTTGAATTTAAAATCGGCTGCAAAGGTACATAATTTTTGAATGCGGAATTAGGAATGCTGAATGCGGAATGTCGCAAAGCATTCAGCATTCAGCATTTAGCATTCAACATTTATTACGCTTCGTATCCAAACCGCTTAAGTTCAGCCTCGTTGTCGCGCCAGTCTTTATCCACTTTGACGAAAAGCTCAAGGAAGATTTTCTTTCCCGTAAACTCCTCAATGTCAGCGCGGGCCTGCATACCGAGCTTCTTGATGGCACTACCGCCCTTGCCGATGATGATGGCTTTCTGCGATTCGCGGGCCACATAGATGATGCTGCGGATGTGGATGCGGTGTTCGCTCTCCTCGTAGCTTTCCACTTCAACTTGCACGGAATAAGGGATTTCCTGTTGGTAGTTGAGTAAAATCTTCTCGCGGATGATCTCGGTGATGAAGAAGCGCATCGAGCGGTCGGTGAGCTCGTCTTTGGGGAAGTAGGGCGGGCATTCGGGCAGTTTTTCCAAGATTTGCTTGAAGATGAACTCCACGTTGGCGTTGTATTGTGCCGAAAGCGGGAACACGGTGGCGTTGGGCAAGGTCTCGCGCCATTGCTCCACAGCTTGTTCCACTTGTTCCTGTGTGGAAAGGTCAATCTTGTTGATGAGCACGAAGACAGGGATGTCGGTCGTCTTCAGCCTTTCGACGGTCTTTTCTTCGACTTTCTTGTCGGTGATGTCGACGACGAAAAGGATGAGGTCGGCATCGATGAGGGCCACGTTGACGAACTGGTTCATCACCTCATGCATCTTGTAGGCCGGGTCCTTGATGATGCCAGGGGTGTCGGAGAAGACGATTTGGAAGTCGTCGCCGTTGACGATACCCAAAATACGGTGGCGCGTGGTCTGCGCTTTCGAGGTGATGATGGAGATTTTCTCGCCAACGAGCTGATTCATCAGGGTGGACTTGCCCACGTTCGGGCGACCTATAATATTGACATAGCCTGCTTTATGACTCATAATGAAATTTTTTCCTTGATTTTGGCCTTGCAAAGAAACAAAATTATTATCTTTGCAGCCGATTTCAGGCACGAAAAAATTTCATCGACTGAAATTTTGACACGATGCGGGGTAGAGCAGAGGCAGCTCGTCGGGCTCATAACCCGGAGGTCGGAGGTTCGAATCCTCTCCCCGCTACCAACAAAAAACGGATGACCATCGGCCATCCGTTTTTTTTGTTGTTTGTGTCGTCAACGTCATTATATTTTGTTCAAACTGCCGCCGACTGTGGATTCTAATTTGATGGTGCCACTGAATAAACCGTAGTTCAAGTCGCCATTACCCGTGCAGGTACCTTCGAGGTTGAGTTGGTTTTCAACAAGGGTTCCAACGATGCTGTAGGTGACATTGATTTCGGGATTGATGGTCATGAGGCCCATATTATATTCGAATGTGACGACATCGTTGACGGCTTCGAAGACGAGCTTGTTGCCATCGACAGTGCCTTTGCAGGTCATTTCCCTGTCGTTTATTTTGCAGGTGCCCACGACTTCATTCATGTTTTCGCCTCCGTTAAGGTCGAGGATGACAGGCACTTCGCGGTCGGTGAACTCGTCGTGTACGGGTTGCGCTCCAATTCCAGTGATTTCCGCCTCCATCGAACCCGTGGCCAAGGCGTTGCCTTCATAGTGACCCAAGAACTTGGCATTGGGCTTCTCGTTATAAATGATGTTGAAACTCTTGGAGGCGTTCAGGCCGTTGGCATCGGTAACGGTGCCGGTGACGGTCACGGTGCCGGTAGCCTCGACGGTGAAGGTGGCTGTGTGGCTGTAGCTCGTCTGATTCTCGATGGCGGCCTGGCTGGAGTTGATTACAGTACCGTTTTGGGTCAGCGTAATCTCGATCTTCGTCAGCTTTTCGCCCGTGGCGTTGAAGCCGACCTTGATGATGTCGCCCGAAAAGATTTGTGTGTTTTCTGTCGCGTAGCCCGTGTCGGTGATGACGTTGATGGTAGGTGCGACAGGGTCTTTCTTACAGCTCGCGAAAAGCATCAGTCCAATGCAGCAAGCCAAAAATAAAGTTGATCTCTTCATGATGTTATGAATTTTAAGTTATTGTTTTAATAGTTTTCCGTTTAATGTGCCCGACACTTCGTCGAAAATCTGTTCCTGTCCCATGATTTCCGCAGCCCCCTTGCCTGTAAAGGAGCCGGCAATGTTCAAGGTGTCGCTCGCGGCTTTGGATCCCTCCATCTTTAGGTCCAAATTGAATGAGTAATGCTGGTCGGGCTTGTCGATGACGAGGTGAACGGTTCCGAAGTCGGCTTTGTCGGCTGTGGCCGTGCCAGAGGTTTGGTGCGACTCATTGTCGACGGTCACCGTGGCAGTGATGGCGTTGGTTTCCGTGCCTTTGGCGATGTCCATCTTGATGCTGTCGATGGGGAAGCTCATGTTCGACACCGCGCTGTTGTTCATCGATGTGATGGTGAGCGTGAACTGTCCCATGTAGTTGCCGACATAGTTGGCGGTGTAGTCAACAGGCGTAGGCTCGACAGGTTTCTTCTTGCATGCTGCGAACAGAACTACGAGGCAGCTTAATGCGATGATGAGGGTTTTCTTCATGATTTGATAGGTTTTGTATTGATGTTGATAATTACCAAAGATGATTCGGCTTGCAAAAATAAGACCAAATTGTTTTTGATAACGGAATTCCTTCAAAAAATTGTATCTTTGTACCACATTTTATGCCTATGAAAAGGAAACGGATAGTCCTTTCAGTGCTGATTGCCTTGGTTTTGGGCATCGTGCTGCTGAATATTTTGGGTCCCGTCGCTGGATCAATGCCCTTGTGGATGTCGATTTTGCCGCCTTTGGTGGCCATCGTGATGGCTTTGCTTATCAAAGAGGTGATTTCCTCGCTTTTCGTCGGCATCCTGACGGGCACTTTCCTCATGGCCTATTACGGTGGAGCAAGTCCAGCCGCGGCTTTAGGTGGCGGACTGCTGAGGGTTGTGGATACCTATGTCGTGGGTTCTTTGTTTGATGCCGACCATGTAAAGATTATTGTCTTCACCATGCTCATCGGTGGCATGGTGCGTATCATCACGGCCAATGGCGGCATGCAGGGCGTGGTCAACTGGCTTTCACGTCGAGCTAAAGGCCCGCGTTCCGGACAGCTGATGACTTTCCTCATGGACCTCTGCATCTTCTTCGACGACTATTCCAACACGCTTGTGGTGGGCAACACGATGCGTCCCATCGCCGACAAACTCAAGGTCTCTCGCGAGAAGTTGGCTTATATCGTCGACTCCACTTCCGCCCCCGTGGTGGCCGTGGCTTTTGTCACCACTTGGATTGGGGCGGAGCTGAGTTATATCCAGGACGGTATCAAGGTCATCGGGTTGGAAACCGCGGCCTATTCGGTGTTTTTCAATTCTTTGGCTTACAGTTTCTATCCTTTCCTCACCTTGGGTTTCGTGCTGATGATCATCCTCAGCAGGCGCGACTTCGGCCCGATGCTGACCGCCGAGCGCAAGGCACGTATGGCTTCGGCCATCGAAACGGAAACATCCAACATAGTGGCAAAGCCTGCCCACATCATCGATGCCTTGATTCCGTTGGCGGTGTTGATTTTTGGCACGATTATCGGGCTGATTGTCACGGGCTATGACGCCTCGGTGTGGAACGAAGCTGGGACGGGTTTCTTCCCCAAACTCTCGGCGACCATCGGGGCGGCCAATTCCTATCTGGCTTTGCTTTGGGCGTCGTTGTCATCGCTGCTCACGGCCATCGTGATGACCTTGCTGCGGGGCGACATGGAGTTCGGGAAGATTATGGAGGAGATGGTGGAGGGGTTCAAGTCCATGTTCAACGCGGTGCTTATCTTGACGATGGCTTGGTCTATCGCCTTGGTGACCAAGGATATGCACACAGCGGAGTTTGTCTCACATTTGCTGGTGGAATGGTCGCTGTCGCCAGTGGCGGTGCCTGTGTTGACCTTCCTCTTGGCCGCTTTGATTGGCTTCTCGACGGGCACCTCATGGGGCACGATGGCCATCCTCTATCCTTTGATATTGCCTTCGTCGTGGCTGCTTTGCCAAGAGCAGGGCTTGTCCGTCGATGCTACCATGCCCTTGTTCTACAATGTGGTGGCCTCGGTGCTGGCGGGTTCCGTCATGGGTGACCACTGCAGCCCGATTTCCGACACTACGATAATGAGTTCCCTGGCCTCGAGTTGCAATCACTTGCAGCATGTCAAGACGCAGATGCCTTATGCGCTCACCGTGGGTGGTGTGGCGGTGCTGTTGGGTGTCTTGCCCACCGCATTGGGCTTGCCCTCATGGGTGGCCTTCCTGATGGGCTTTGCCGTGTTGTGGCTGATTGTGAGGTTGGTAGGGAAGAAGGTATAAAACAGAAAATGCGGTAGCCTAAACTGCCGCATTTTCAATATGGGTAAGAATGAAATCTCTTATTCCTTCACGAAATGCTTGGTTTGCACTGCGTTGCTCGTGCAAACCTTAAGAAGGTAGGCACCTGCAGGCAAGTCACGGACATCGATGTCGAAGGTGTCGTGGCCTATGGTCTGGCGGCGCACCAAAGCACCAGTGATGTTGTAGATTTCGTATTGTTCCACGGTGTCGTCGCTCGTCACGCTGACGCGATCGGTGGTTGGGTTGGGATAGACCGAGAGCCTGTCAGCTGTATTGTCAGCAACGTCATCCCACTCGCGGTAAAGGGTGATGTCGTCAACCACAATCATAAACTGCTCTGTGGAGTTAAAGTGGCGCAAAGCCACCCAAATCTCCTGCCCTTCGTATTCGCGTAGGTCGATGGCATATTCATACCATGCGCCTTGCTCCTTGGCGGTCATGGTGGTTTCCCAAATGGTGGTGAAATCGGCGGCATCGGTGTTGCCTGTTGTGGAGACGGCCACGCCAAAGTGCTCTTTGGGGTAAGCCGCGTCTTGGGCACAAGCCCTGAAGGTGATGAGGCCGTAGGTGAGTTTGAAGGGACAGACCACATAGTTGTCGGGGGTCAGCGGCAGCTCATGATAGCTGTCGTATGACTGGGACGCCAGGCTGTAGTTGTTTGAAGGATTGTTCCAGTTGCGGTTCAGCTCCCAGTTGTAGCCGTCACCGTCAGCGTCGATGGTGGTCCAAAGAAGGAAGCCGTCGTTGAAGTCGTAGAATTGGTCGCCCGTAGGTGGCTCGGGTGGCACGGGAGTGTAATCGCCCAAGGCATAGATGCCGATGAGGTTGGGGCTCTTGTCGACATCGCCGAAGAAGCAAGGCACGCCATCCAGCTCGCCGATGAAGGCACCGCCTGCAGAACAGGCATATCCCCAGCCAGGGGTGACGGAGAAGTCGAAGATGTAGTCAGGATTCATGGTGTCGTCGTCGATGTTATAGTCGAAGACGTGGGCGGTGAAGCCTTCCACGGCAAACAGATAGAGGTGGGCTGCGCCGTTCTCGTCGGTGAAGTAGCCTGTGCCGTGCACGGTATGCCCACCGAGGTTGTGGGCAGTCGCCGTCTGGATGACAGCGCCGTTGCGGTCGACGAGCTTAAGGTCGAGGTGGAGGTTGGGGCTGTTTCCCGTAGCTCTCACGCCAACCCAAAACGCGTCGTGGACAGGGTCGTAGGTGCAAGTGCCGAGCTCCCCTAAGGTCGTGTTGATTTGCCCGATTAACGCTTTGTTGTGGAGGTCATAGCACCAGATGGCGCTGGAATGGGCGTCGCAGCCGTAGAAATATTGTCCGTCAAAGGTCATGTCGCGCATGTAGTTGTCGGAGTTGTCGATGCCGGAGACGTCGAATTCATCGAGGAGGTTGCCGTCGAGGTCGTATTTGTAGAACATCGAAAGCACCGTCGACGACTTGCCCCAGGCGCTCGTGTAGATGTACTCGCCGTCATAGACCACGCCATGTTGGCGGCCTGTTGAGCATGAGAAGGCATTCACGAGTTCCCATGGGTCGCGTGAGGCTTGCGCTTGAATGGAACTGGGCATGGCAAAAGCCAGCGCCAAGATCAGGAATAGATGTCTTTTCATAATGCAATTATTTTGATTGGTTTATTTCAGCGGATCGGTGTTGTCGCAGCGTTGCCCTTCGTATTGCTGCACCTCGTCGTATTTGTATTCCAACGAGATGCCCACTTGACGGAACATCTCCTCGGTCTCGGCGCCATCGTGGTAGCGGCGTTCGCACACCACGCGCACGATGCCGCAGTTGATGATGAGCATGGCGCAGGTGCGGCAGGGCGTCATGCGACAGTATAAGGTGCTGCCGTCCAAGGCGATGCCTCTCCTTGCAGCCTGACAGATGGCGTTCTGCTCGGCATGGACGGTGCGCACGCAGTGTTGGGTGACGCTGCCGTCTTCATGGATGGTCTTGCGGAAGAGGTGGCCCACATCGTCGCAGTGTGGCAGTCCGCGGGGCGAGCCTACGTAGCCCGTCACTAAGATTTGCTTGTCCTTCACGATGACGCAGCCGCTGCGGCCACGGTTGCAGGTGGCGCGCTCGCTGACGGTGTCGGCTAGGTTGAGGAAATAGTCGTCCCACGAAGGGCGCACGTGCAGCTGGGTCAGCACCTTCTCCACCTGCTGGTGCAGCTGTGGGATGGAGCCGTCGTTCATGAAGACGAAGTCGGCCTCTTTGATGCAGGCACCGAGGTTCTGCTTGTTGGGGTCGGTGGCGGTCATCTCGCGCTCCTCGTTAGCCACGAAGGTGTCGAAGTCGATGTGGTCGGTCTCCGAGCCACGGAGGTAGATGCGGTCGTAGCGGATCTTACGGTCGGCGTCGACGGCGAAGAGGTAGAACTCGCCCTTCTCGCGCAGTGAATGGATCTCACCAGGGGTGCGCACGCTCTCGATGACGGCGTTCTTGCCTTCGGCCTTGGCGCGTTCGAAGAGCTGGTCGGTGATGTAGCTGGGTGAGTGCGCGGCGCGCAGGTCGTTGCCCACGAGGGTCAGCGTGTCGCGGTTCACCTCGAGGCCGCGGCGTTGGCATTCTTCTGTGATGTAGGCCCGCACCGAGTAGTGCACGAAGCCCTTCTCTTTGACGAGATAGTCGACAATGGTGCCTTTGCCGGCGCCTAGGGTTCCTGTTATTCCTATGATGATCATGGTCTTTTGTTTTTATGCAGGGACTTACGTCGCCTGCTAGGTGTGGTGTCTTCTCTCTGTTGGAGCAGGGACTTACGTCGCCTGCTAGGTGTGGTGTCTTCTCTCTGTTTGGAGCAGGGACTTACGTCGCCTGCTTATAGATGTGTCGTCCCTACGGGACTGGTATTAACTTTAAACTCTAAACTTTAAACTTTAAACTTTAAACTCTAAACTCTCCACCCTCCTCTATTTCACTTGTTCCTTGAGTTCACTTACCCATTTCTTCAGCTCCACGGGCTTGAAGTTCTCAATGCCTTCGAGGAGTGCCAATGGGTCGTCGCTGACTATCAGGTTGTCGGCGTGCTCGCGGTGGATGAAGCCGTCGCGGGTGGCACGGTCGAGGAAACTGACGATATGGTCGTAATAACCGTTCACGTTGAAGAGCGCGACAGGCTTGTCGAACACGCGCAATTGGCTGAGCACCATCACCTCGAAAAACTCGTCCATCGTTCCCACGCCTCCCGGCATGGCGATGAAGGCATCGGCCATATCCTCAAGGATTTTCTTGCGTTCAGCCATGGTCTCGACCACAATCAGTTCGTCGATGTCAGGACGGCCTACGCGCATGTCTAACAGATGCTGCGTGATGGTACCAACAATCTTGCAATGGCGTTGCTTCATCACCTCGGCGATGATGTTCATTAGGCCAACATTGCCGCCACCGTAGAGCAGTTCGCAGTTGTTATCGGCCAAGACATTGCCCAATTCGGCTGCTTTTTCCTTATAAATCGGGTCGAAGCCCATGCTGCTGCCACAAAAAATGCAAATCTTCTTCATTCGATAAATTTTTGCAAAGGTAAGATTTTTTATTTTTGCCGTGCAAATTTCTCAAATCTTGAATCTTTGAATCTTTGAATTTTGAATTTTAAATCTTTGAATCCAATGACCCGAAACATAGGCATCCTGGGCGCCATGGCGCAAGAAATCGACGAAGTGAAAGCCCTGCTGACGGAAAAAACGACAGTGAAAATCGCCAACCGCGAGTTTGTGGTGGGCAAAATCGGCACCGTGCGCTGTGTGGTGGCCTTCTCCAAATGGGGTAAGGTGGCCGCCACCATCACTGCTACCTTATTAATACAAGAGTTCGCCGTGACGGATTTGATCTTCATTGGCACGGCAGGGGCCATGGCCGATGGCCTCAAGGTGGGCGACATCGTGATTTCCAAACGCTTGGTGCAGCACGACTTGGACGCCCGTCCCATCATCTCGCGCTTCGAGTTGCCCTTGCTCAACCGAGTATATGTCAACAGCGACCCTGAGCTGACCGAGCTGGCAGGCAAGGCGGTGACACGTTTGCTGGATAGAGGCGTGGAACACATGGTGGGGGAGGAGGCCGTCAAGGAATTCAACCTTGCCCCGACCTTGCATTTCGGCGACATCGCCAGCGGCGACCAGTTTATCAACAGCAATGAAAAACGGGAGGAAATCTTGGGTTTGCTGCCCGACATCCAATGCGTCGAGATGGAAGGCGCCGCCGTGGCGCAAGTCTGTTTGGAATTTGGCACGCCCTTCACCGTCATCCGCACCATCAGCGACACCGCCGACCACAATGCCCGCGTCGACTTCGGCAAGTTCATCGTTGAGGTGGCCAATGCTTATTCGCGGGCCATCATCAGTGAAATGTTCCAGCTCTTCTGACGGTCAAGAGAGCATGGCCGCCACGCTGCCAATCAGGAGGAAAAGAATAATGAAGATGGCGCATCCTGGTGGAAGTTTAACCTTTGCTTTTGAAGATCCCGCTTTTTTAAGGCCAGGGAATATTTGTTTCAAAGAGAACTTCTGCTGCGACGGCAACTTTCTTCTTTTCAGTGTTCCGTTAGGCTGTTTCTCAAAGTACAAGGGCTCCCCGTACATCATCGTTTTGGCGGCTCCTCCAGCGAGCACGATGGCCATGAACACCGGGGTGATGTACCATGCCGCACCATAGCCGATTTTAATGTCGGAAAGTGGCAGTCCCCTGAGGATTTGTATCGGAATGGCGATCAGCAACGGAAGTAAGGTGACAACCAACATCCCGACAATCAACTTGATGATACGCGAGGGAGTGAAAAACTTCAACTCGGTGGGGACGGGACCCTTGCCAAAGTCGGCGAAGAACTCCGTTTGGGTGTCATTGTGTCGGTTCTCTTCTTCGGGCATGGTGATAATCTCTTGGACAATCTCTTTGTGGTGGCGGTTGTGGGCAACGGCGAAGAAGACGAGACCAAACACCAAGGCGATGACACCGCCTGACAGCGCCTCTCCCATCCACAACCCCGACACAAGAGCCACTACCAAGGTGGCCAGGGTAGGCCAAAGCCACCAATTTCTGGTGAGGTTCTTCTGCTTTCCGGTAGCGATGGATACCTTGCCGGTTTGTCCATTCACGGCCGCTGCCACACCGTTTTCGCATTTCACCAGATACACGGGCATGAGGGCAGGGATGGACTCGTTTTCGTTGTCATCGAGTAAGACGTCCATTTCCTTGGTGCGCGCTTTCTTAGCTAGGCTTTGGTATAGCTCTGCACGGGTTTCTTCTTCGACACGCGCGTTCAATGCGTCACCAACCACATTCTGAATCTTGGCGTTCTGGTGGTTCAGGAAGGCGAAGTCGAATTCGCGAGTCTCGCTGAAGTCGAAAGGTTCGATGCCGTCGAGAAACAGGTTGTCCCAGTCTTGGGAGGCATTCACTGCGGTATGGCTTAGATAGGCTCGGAACGGATAATGGGTGGTTGTGCCATCCTGAAGGCCGATGGCCATGTCGCCGTTAAAGGCGCCGCGCACGATATGATAGGGCAGATAGCAGCCCGTGAAGCGGTTCAGGTTGTCTTCGATGACCTTTGCCGCCTTGTTGCCTTTGTTTTCCGCGAGCCATGCCTTCAGTTTGTTCTCAGCCTCTTCTTTGGTGATTTTGAAGGGGATGATGATCTCGGGCAGGTCGTTGCCTGCAAACTCGGCGTCAATCATGGTGTTTTGGCAGAATGGGCAAATCGCCGAGGCATCGTCAGAGGCGGCTAAGGTGTGTGCACCGCAAGCGGGACAGGCAAAAGTCCTCACCTGGCTGATACCTTCCCTGACTTTCTGTTGCTGGATCTTCCTCCAGTTCTTGAATTCCGCTTTTTGCGAGTCCAATTCGTTAGTTGAGCCACAATGTTCGCAAATATAGTGCTGCTTTGCGATGTCAAAGTGTTGCTGCCCCCCGCAGTTTTTGCAACGGATAATTAATGGGTTGTTGACGCTTGATTCCATGGCTTTTGCGATTTTATCGGGGCAAAGATAGGTATTTGTCGCTATTTTTCCAATTCCAACCTGATGATCTCCCAAAACATCCCCATTCCAATCTCCAAAATATCATCAGGGAAATCAAACATAGGGTCATGAAGTGCGGGCTGCTCTAAGCCTGAACCTAAGCCGAAGAAACCGATAGGACAGACACTTCCAAACCTTCCAAAGTCCTCCGACCAACGGAAAGGCTCGTCCAAATGGCCATGGCTCAATTCAAGATTGGTAGCAGCTTGTTTTATGGTTTTCACGCAGTTGTTGTCGCTGTTGGTGGCGGCGAAGGCTTCGTGTTCTGAGAAACTGAAGTCGAAGAGATAATCCTTGGCCTTGGCGCGACAGAACTCGATGATTTCCTTCGACATCAGTTCAAGATTGCGGTCGTTGAAGCTGCGCAAAGTGAGCCAAATCTCGGCATGGCCGGGGGCGACGCCAAAAGTTTCTTCGCCCAAGATGGCGTGCGTGATGACGAAGGTGGTCAATGGCTTTACGGCTTTCAGCTGCTCGCGTTTTTTCTCCAAATGGTGGATGAGTTGTGCCAATAACTCCGAAGGGCTATGTCCCGTCTCAGGTTGTGAGGCGTGTGCTGTGCGACCGTCGAAAATGAGCTTTAAGCCAAACGATGCTGCTGCGAAACAACCTTCCTTCACCATGATTTTGCCTTTCTCGAAGCCAGGCAGGTTATGTAATCCGTAAGCCATATCGGGTTTGATTTGCTCAAACTGCGGGTCGCTGAGGATGGCTTGCGCGCCTTGACCGGTTTCTTCGGCGGGTTGGAAGAGCAACACCGCTTCGCCTTGGTCGGGACGTTGCTCGCCGAGCCATTGCGCCAGTCCACAGAGGATGGTGGCGTGGCCATCGTGACCGCATTTGTGCGAAACGCCTTGGTTTTGTGACTTATAAGGGATGTCGTTTGGCTCGGGGATGTGCAATGCATCGATGTCACCACGGATGAGGATGCGCTTGCCTGGTTTCGCGCCTTTATAAACGGCTGCCAAGCCGTATCCGCCGATTTTCTCGATGAGTTGGTCGGGATGGGTCTGCTTCACCCATTCGTTCAAAACTCTATTTGTAATGGCCTCCTGCCCTGATAATTCGGGGTGGGCGTGGAGGATATGTCTAAGTTCTATGAGGTTTTGCATGATGAGAATCTTTGGTGCAAAAGTAGTGTTTTTTGCTAAAGGACTTCTCGAGTCAGAAATATTTCGTATTATTGCAGTCTGAAAAGGAGGAATGATTATGACTACTATGACCATCAGTTACGATGAAAAGAATGCTCAGATTATGGAGCTTATCCGCAAGTTGATTGCGGCAGGAGTCATCACTTATCCTGAGTGGGAAGAATGGACTGAAGAAGAGGAAAAACAGGCGTTTCTTTGTACGTCAAAGGCTAATGCCGCAAAATTGTTCTCAAAGCACTTGGTATGAAGTATTCACAACGTGATATTGTTGAAATCAATTTCTTGTTTCCTGACGGTTCATTCAAGCCGCATCCCGCTGTCATCGTATCGAATGATGAACTTCAAGACAATGAAGGTTACATTTATTTGTGTATGATTTCTTCAAAACCATACAATCCAGAGTATTGTTATGAACTGGATGATGAAATGTTGACTGTGCCAATGCAAAAAAAGAGTTATGTCAAGTGTCATATTCTGGTGGGTGATATTGAACGTGATGTTATCCGTAAAATCAGCAGGATGAAGCAACCTTTCTTTGACGAGATGGTAGATAAAGTCATTCAATCCATATTTTAAGCTTATTATGCAAACCGTACTCTATCCTCTAAAATTCAAGCCTATCTTCAAGGATAAGATCTGGGGCGGACGTAAAATCAAGGAAGTGCTTGGCATGGACTACGGTCTGTTGCCTAACTGCGGCGAAGTGTGGCTGCTCTCAGGCATTTGGGATGAGCAGAGCGAAATCGCCAACGGCGACTTCGAGGGCGACGAAATCAACGACCTAGTGGAGACCTTTATGGGCGACTTGGTCGGCGAGAGCGTCTTCGACAAATACGGCGAGCAATTCCCGCTTCTGCTGAAAATCATCGATGCCAACGATTGGCTCTCGGTGCAGGTGCATCCCGACGATGAGTTGGCCCAAAAACGCGACTTGGGCAACGGCAAGACCGAGATGTGGTATGTGATGCAGGCCGACAAGGATGCCGAACTCGTCATGGGCTTCAATCGCGAGATGACACGAATGGATTATGTCAATGTGTTGAAGGACAATACGCTGCAATCGGTGCTGAACCACGAGGAGGTGAAGAAAGACGATGTGTTTTTCATCCCTGCGGGTCGTGTCCATGCGCTTGGCCCAGGCATCATGGTGGCTGAAATCCAGCAAACCAGCGACACCACCTACCGCATCTACGACTGGGATCGCATCGACGTGGCCGGCATGCGCCGCGAGTTGCACATCCCGCAGTCGGTGGAGGCCATCGATGGCACGATGCCCGAAAACTACAAGATCGAGGTGCCCAATGTGATGAACAAGACGGTGCCCGTGGTGGATTGCCAGTACTTCGTCACCAACCTGCTTCAATTGCAAGGCGAGATGGAAAAAGACTACTCCAATCTCGATTCATTCGTGATTTTGATTGCTTTGGAAGGAAATTTCACCCTAAACTGGGAAAGTGGCGCGATATTTGTAAACCAAGGCGAATGTGTCCTGATTCCGAACGTCATCAAGAAGGTGGCTATCAGGGCCGAAAAATACTGCAAACTGCTTGAAGTGTATTGCCAAATTGAGGAAGAATGAACGATTATAGTACGATTATAGTAGAATTATAGTACGAAGATAGAACGAAGATAGAACGAAGACAGAATGATGAATGAAGAATGAAGAATGAAGAATGTAGAATGTAGAATGTAGAATGTAGAATGAAGAATGAAGAATGAGGTATGAAGTATGAAGTATGAGGTTTGTTGAATTTTGAATCTTTGAATTTTAAATCTTGAATTTTGAATCTTGAATCTTTAAATCTTAAATCTTTAAATCCAATGAAAAAACTTATGACACTTCTGCTGATGGCTCTGGTAGTGACGGGCCTTCATGCGCAATCGAAATCGGATCTGCCGAATGTGA
Source organism: uncultured Bacteroidales bacterium (assembly GCA_900317155.1). GTDB lineage: Bacteria > Bacteroidota > Bacteroidia > Bacteroidales > F082 > Limimorpha. The sequence goes on along the minus strand of ONFO01000020.1, from coordinate 29,166 downwards.
CTTTAAAGGACTTGAACGGCAAGGACGTGAACATCGGCAAGCTGACGAACAACGGCAAACCTATCGTCCTCACATTTTGGGCTACTTGGTGCGGCCCCTGCATCAAGGAACACAATGCCTTGAATGATGTTTATGCTGACTGGCAGGAAGAAACAGGCGTGAAGATTTATGCCGTTTCCATCGACGACTCACGTTCCACCGCCAAGGTGAAGCCTATGGTGGAAGGCAAGGGATGGGATTTCGACATCCTTCTCGACGTGAACAGTGACCTGAAGCGTGCCATGAATGTGAGCAATCCTCCGCACACCTTCCTCTTCGACGGCAGTGGCAAACTCGTTTACCAGCATACAGGCTATATCGAAGGCGGCGAAGAAGACCTTTATGAGGAAATCTTGAAAATCGCTAAGAAGAAGAAATAAATGCAGAATGTAGAATGCTGAATGCTGAATGTGTAATGTCATTCCTAAAATATGCATTCATAATTCAGCATTCATAATTCAGAATAGAACTTATGCGAAAACATATACTATTTGTATTGTCACTCGCTTTGACCATCGGTTTCAAGGCGAGTGCTCAGTCGTTTATGGAAAACAGTCAGGTAAGCGGAAGCTTCCAGACCGATGCGCAATACTATATGCTTGACAAAGGCATCGGCATCAACGACCTTAATGGCAAGAAATTCGGTATCAATGGCTTTGGAAAGGTGAACTACACCAACGGCAATTTTTCCGCAGGTATCCGTTTCGAGGCTTTCTTGCCCGAATTGAATGGCTTCCGTAGCGAGCTGAATGGTCTGGGCCTGGCCAATTTCTTTGCCACCTACGACAACGGCTTCATCGGGATGACCGTGGGCGACATCTACGACCAGTTTGGCTGCGGTTTCGTGTTCCGCACCTACGAGGAATGGTCATTGGGCATGGACAATGCCCTCCGTGGCGCAAGAATAGTGTTGCGTCCCACCCGAGGCGTGACTTTGAAAGCGGTTTATGGCCGTCAGCGCTATTTCTGGGCGCCTTATTTGGAGCGCGACATGAACAACGATGACCAACGTGGCATCGTGCGTGGTGTTGATGCCGAATGGGACCTCAACCAAAGCATAGCTTCGCTCAACGATTCGGAGTTCAAGATGAGCCTGGGCGGCAGCTTCGTCAGCAAGAAGCAGAATGACCTGAGCTCGTTCTATACCATCCCCGAGAATGTGGGCGCTGCCGCGGCTCGCATCAACTTGGGCTATGGCAACTGGGCTTTCAGCACCGAGTATGCCTATAAAATCAACGACCCGTCGGCCATCAACAACTTCATCTATAAGGAAGGTCGCGCTTTGCTCTCCTCTTTGAGTTATTCCCAGAAAGGCTTTGGCGCCGTCCTGCAGGTGAAACGTGTCGACAACATGAGCTTCAAGTCGATGTACACGGGCAAACAAAACGACCTCGACATCAACTTCATCCCTCCTATTAATTATACGCATACCCACAGCCTGCCGTCGATGTACACCTATTCGACCCAGCCCAACGGCGAGATGGCGGCCCAGTTGCAGATCAACTACACCATCCCGAAAGGCACCGCCCTCGGCGGTAAATACGGCACCAAGATCGCTTTCAACATGAGCCAGGTGAACGACATCGTCCGCGATTCCGTCAAGTTTGGCAACACGATGGCTTTGAACCAAGCCGGCACCTTAGGCAACACTTCCAAGTTCTTCGCCATCAGCGACCACCGCTTCTTCCGCGACATCAACTTCGAAGTCGACAAGAAAATCAACAAGGACTGGCACCTCACCGCACAATACATCAACCTGTATTACGACATCGAGACCATCGAAGGCCATGCCGGTTCGCCTGTCGTGAAGGCTAACATCGGCTTCTTGGACGTGACCTATAAAATCAACAAGAAGCAAAGCCTGCGCCTCGAGTTGCAAGGCTTATGGGAAAACGAAGTCCACAAGGGCTATGAGGTGGAAGAGAGCGAGAAGAAAGACTACCAGAAGCGTGGCGACTGGGCCTTTGCGCTGCTGGAATACTCCATCAACCCGCATTGGTCGTTCTCCATCGCCGACAAGTGGAACTATGGCAACCCCGTCGAGGAATACCGCGACCATTACTTCACGGGTACAATCACCTATATCCATGATGCCACCCGCGTCATGTTGAGTGTAGGTCGCCAGAGCGAAGGCGTGGTCTGTGTGGGCGGTGTGTGCCGTACCGTGCCCGCCTCCAGTGGCGTTTCTTTGACTGTCTCAACAAGTTTTTAATTGATGTTTCAACCTAATGATTAGAACAATGAAAAGAATACTAAGAATAGGTATGGCTCTGCTGGCTGCCATGGTGTTCATGAATGCCTGCGATGTCGAAAAAGAACCTTATATCCAAGGTGCTGAAGACGAGAGATTTATTTTGGAATTTAGAGTGGACAGTGTTTCTGGCACTGTTGACGAGGACAACAAGATGGTGAGGCTGGATTTCCCTGCAGGAACGGATGTGACCCATCTGACGCCGACCATCGTCATTTCGAACTACGCCACCATCGAGCCTAAATCGGGCGTGGCTCAAGACTTTACCAACCCCGTCTATTACACTGTCACATCCTTGAGCGGCGCCACGTCGCAGTATATGGTGGAGGCCATAGTTCACGATGCCGACAACGAGAAGAGCATCCTGTCGTTCCGCTTCGATGCACTGGACGAAAGCGGTGTGATTGACCAAATCGCGCGCGCGATTTCATTTTTGCTTCCTGCCGAAACCGACGTCACGCAATTGGTTCCCACCATTGAAGTGTCGGAAGGCGCTACGGTGGAACCCGCTTCAGGTGTGGCTCAAGATTTCTCCAACCCCGTGACCTATACCGTGACCGCCCAGAATGGCACAACAGCAGTTTATACGGTGACGGTCGATCTGGAAGGCGGCAATATGGAGCCTACGGGCAAGACGGTGCTTATCAAGGACTTCACAGGAGCCCGTTGCGTCAACTGCCCCGCCGCTGCTGAGCATGCCCATAACCTGCAACATCAATTGGATGAGGATCATATCTTCATCATGAGCGTCCACGCCGGATACTTGGCTCAGCCTCTGGGCAGTTTCCCCGATTTCCTCACCGACGAAGGCACCGAATGGTATAACAACAATAACTCCAACCCCTTGTTTACTGTCGACCATGTGGCATTGACAGAAGGAAACACACTCAACGAGACGCAAATCGATGCCCCTGTGACTGCTGCATTGGAAGAAGAGCAGACGTTCGAGATTGTGGTGGGTCCCAATTATGACGAAACTAACCGCCAACTGAAGGTGGATGTCCAAGCCATCGCATTGGATGATCTTGATGGACATTTCTTCATGACGGTTTGTCTGGTTGAGGACCATATCATCGGCTGGCAAACCATTCCGGGCGGCGTCGACAAGGAATATGATTTCCGTAACGTGTTCCGTGGCACACTCAATGGGGCGTATGGCACGTCGTTCGAAGACCTGCATGTGGACGCCAACGACACTTTCCATTTCAGCTATACCACTGAAATCAATGCCGACTATAATGCCGACGAGTGCTACCTGATGGTTTATGTCTACGACAAGACCCAGGGCGACAAGATTTTGCAGACCGCTGTAAAGAAAATTAAGTAACCTGATACCGAGGGTCTTATGGTCTTCAACTCTATAGAGTTCGTCATCTTCCTGCCCATAGTGGTGCTGCTGTTCTATCTGCTGCCACAAAAGGCACGTTGGCTGATGCTGCTGGTCGCAAGTTGCGTGTTCTACATGTGGTTTGTGCCCAAGTACATCCTCATTTTGCTCGTCACCATCATCATCGACTATTCGGCGGGCATCTTGATGGAAAAACACGCCGACGAACCCAAAAAGAAGAAGACTTTCCTCGTCATCAGCGTGGTTTCAACCCTGCTGGTGTTGTTTATTTTCAAGTATTTAGGTTTTATCAACGACAATTTCGTGTGGCTTTGCCAAAAGTTGGGGTTGGATGTACGCACTTCGGTGAACATCATCCTCCCCATCGGTTTGTCGTTCCACACGTTCCAAAGCATGAGCTATGTCATCGAAGTGTATCGCGGCCACCAAAAGGCGGAGCGACACTTCGGTTATTATTCGCTTTATGTGATGTTTTTCCCGCAATTGGTCACTGGCCCGATCGAGCGACCGGGCAACCTTTTGCGCCAACTGCACGAGTATAAGGATTTCCGCTACGAGAACATCTCCAAAGGCATGAGACTCATCCTGTTCGGCCTGTTTATCAAGATGGTGGTGGCCGACCATCTGGGCGCCTATGTCGATGAGGTGTACGCCAATCCAGCGGAATACAACTCGTGGAGTGTGATGCTGGCAATGGCCTTCTACAGCTTCCAGATTTACTGCGACTTTTTCGGTTATTCCACTATCGCCCTCGGCAGCGCCAAACTGATGGGTTTCGACATCAGCGACAACTTCCGCACGCCTTATTTGGCTAAAAACATCGCCGAGTTTTGGCACCGCTGGCACATCTCGCTTTCCACTTGGTTCCGCGACTATGTGTATTTCCCACTGGGCGGCAGTCGGGTGAAGTTTGGACGATGGGCGTTCAATATCTTGGTGGTGTTCGTGCTGAGCGGCATTTGGCACGGCGCAGCTTGGACGTTCCTGTTTTGGGGCTTCGCGCATGGTTTGCTGCACATCCTTGAAAAGGCCTTGCGCAACCGATTCCCTTACAAGGAACCCAACTCCAAGTGGCTGGGCATCAGCCTTGACGCGCTCCGCATCGCCAAGACTTTCGTGTTGGTCACGCTGTTTTGGGTGATGTTCCGTGCCACCGATTTCGCCAACATGCGCGACATTTTTGTGGCGGCAGTCACCAATTTTGGCGGTGGACAAAGTCTGGCCGTCAAGCCCGAAGTTTGGCTCTATCTCGCCCTGTTCATCCTCTCCGACTTGCTCTTGTTCAACACCCGTTTCGATGCGTGGTGCGAAGGTAAACCGATGGTTGTCAGATGGCTGATCTACGCCTTGCTCATCTTCCTCGTCATCGCGTGTTCGAGTGTCAATAGTTTCCCGTTCATCTATTTCCAGTTCTGACCATGAAAAAGTTGTTGATACGCATAGGAATCATTGCAGTGCTGCTGGTGGCCATGAATTGGGTCTATACCAAGTGGTTCTTCGAGAAGGACTTGTTGGAACATTCCGACATTATTGAGTTGCCTCGTCAGGTGGTCGCCGACAGCTGTCAGGTGGTTTATTTGGGCGAGTCGTCGAACAACACCTACGGATATGCCGAAAGCGACCACAGGAAGATCAGCGCGATGGTCTCGGCCTACTTCCCGAAAGTGCGCGTGGGCGACATGACCAAAAGCGCTTCGCACGCCCAGACCTATTATACTATGCTGAAACAAGTGCCGAAAGATGCTCCTGTCGAGACCGTGATAGTGACTATGAACCTCCGCTCTTTCGATGCCGGTTGGATTTACTCCCGCCTCGAAACGGCGCTTCGGAAGCAAATCGTGCTTTTGCAGGACTATCCGCCATTGATGAACCGTTTCTTACTGGCTTTCAAGGCTTACCCTATTCGTAGCGAGGAGGAATGGGACGCGATTGCGCGGAAGCATTGGAAAAAAGACCCGCTTGATTTCCCATACGATTTCGAGTGGAACAACACCCACCAATGGGATTCGGCGATGGCTTGGGGCGGCTGGCATGGCTTCGATGGCCAACGCGACCAGCAACTCACCGAATTGGCCTGCCATTACATCAAGAGTTATGCCTTCCAAATCCGCGACGACAACCCGCGCATCAAGGATTTTGACGCGATTGTCGACTTGTGCCGCGAAAGGGGTTGGCATTTGGTCTTCAACCTGATGGCCGAAAACGTGGACAAAGCCAACGAATTGGTAGGCAAGGATTTGTTGTTCCTGATGAAACAAAATCGCGACTATCTGATGCAACGCTATGACACACAGGAAGATGTTACGGTGGTGAACAATTTGGACTTGGTGCGCGATGTGAATTTCATCGACCAAGACTGGACCACGGAACACTATTACGGCGAAGGCCGACACATTATTGCCCATCAGGTGGCACAAGCCCTGAGGCAGTATTATCCAAATGAGTATCAAGATTTGGGTTTGCTGCAATATGAGGCAGGACATTATTGCTTCGAAGGTTCGGAAGATGAGTTGAATGTTGAAAGGCCTTACAGCCAGACGCTTATCTTGCCTGCTGATAGCCTCCAACCCGATTGGGGCATGGTGAACATTGCGGTTGAGATGCTCCAGCCCGACACTTTGAACGATGCCCAAATAGTCATCGAGAAAAACGGGGAGCAAGGCAAAACCAGCACCTATTATGATTTGGGTCCACAAATCCAAAGCATAGGGAAATGGGAGTTTGCCACTTTCGCCCTGCCCATCGATTCCACTTTCCGCGAGGCCGGGCAAATCAAATTCTTCGTTTACAACCCCTCGACTTCCTCCGTAAGGGTGAGGCGTTTTGACATTTCCTTCCGTCCGGCCTATCTCAAGCCAGCAGTGAAGGCACAGTCGTCGCGATAAAGAAATCAGCTGATTTCCAAAACGGTAAGCAAATCGTGATTCACCTTGAATTTCACCTCCATCCCGCCAAACTCCATTCCGTAAACCCTTTCGGGGTCGGCGTGATATTGCGGACGCGGGTCGTGGGCCAGCACCTCGATGAGGCTTTCTCTTTGGTTTTCAGGTACTTTCTGCAATAGTTCTTCGGCGAAATCCACTTCCAAAAGGTATTCCGCAGGCGTTGAGGCAAAGCCGCTGACGGCATCGGGGTGGCTGTCGGTGTAGGCGATGTAAGGCTTGATGTCGAAGATAGGGGTCCCATCCATCAGGTCGGCACCCGTCACGTAGAGCACAGGACCGAGTTTGGCGTCAAATTCAATATGCTCTAACCTTACCGAAGAAAGGCCGATAGGGTTGGGGCGGAAAGGTGAGCGTGTGGCGAACACGCCTTTGCGCACGTTGCCTCCCAAGCGGGGCGGACGCACGGTGGGCGACCAAGTGTCGCGCACGGCCTGCGAGAACTCCCAAAGAAGCCAGATGTAAGAAAAGTCCTCCAGACCCCGCACCGCCTCTGCATTGCGGTATTCGGGCTCGAAGACGATGCGTCCCTGCAACGAGGGGATGATGCCGCTCTGTCGCGGAATGCCGAACTTGGTCGGGAAGTCGGTGTGGATGTGGGCGATGACTTTCATGCCGCAAAAATAACGCAAATTGCCGTACAAGACAAAAAAAGCCTTACTTTTGCGGCCACAAAAATCCGTTTGTTATGCAAAGCAACGAAGAGATTTCCATTTTGGTGCTTTATACCGGCGGCACCATCGGCATGATGCAAGACCCCAAGACGGGAGCCTTGGTGCCTTTCGATTTCGACAATATCTATGCCCATCTTCCCGTATTGAAGAACTTTGGCTATCAAATTGATTACTATAGTTTTGACCCACTCATCGATTCGTCAAACATGTCGCCCGACTTCTGGATTCGCTTGGCGACCAAGATAAAGGAAGAGTATGAGCATTATGATGGCTTCGTGGTGCTTCATGGCTCCGACACCATGGCCTACACGGCCTCTGCATTGAGTTTCATGCTCGAAAACCTCAACAAGCCTGTCGTCTTGACCGGTTCGCAGTTGCCTATGGGCATGGTGCGCAGCGATGGCCGCGAGAACTTCTTGGCTGCCGTCGAGATTGCCGCTGCCAAGGACGACGACACGCCAATTGTCCCCGAGGTGAGCATCTTCTTCCAGAACCAACTGTTGCGTGGCAACCGCGCCACCAAGTTCAACGCGGAGAACTTCAACGCCTTCATTTCTTCCAATTATCCCAACTTGGCCGATGTGGGTATCCACATAAAATATAATAAGGAGCGCATCCTGAAGCCCAACTTCAAGAAGCTGAAGGTGCACACCAAGATGGATCGTAATGTCGGAATATTGAAACTTTTCCCTGGCATCTCCGAGGACTTTGTGCGCCATGTGTTTAAGACTCCCCATCTCAGCGCTTTGGTTTTGGAGACCTTTGGCTCGGGCAATGCCACCACTGCAGGCTGGTTCTTGGATGCACTCAAGGAAGCTATCGATGGTGGACTCATCATCCTTAACATCACCCAGTGCAAGGCCGGTTCTGTGGATATGGGACGTTACGAAACCAGTCTGGATATGGCTCGTATTGGTGTCATCAGTGGCCACGACATGACCACCGAGGCTGCCGTTGCCAAACTCATGTATCTCATCGGAGAAGGCTTGCCAAAAGCCAGAATCCTTGAAATCATGCAGAAATCCATCCGTGGCGAGATGACCCTTTGACCTTATGAGTCAAGCATTTGAAAAAATGTTGCAATAAAAAATCAAATATTTTTGTTTGTCAAATGAAAAAATGTGTACTTTTGGCAACGATTTCAGATAAGGTTAGAGGGGTTGGAAGGTATTGGAGAGATGTCCGAGTGGTTTAAGGAGCACGCCTGGAAAGTGTGTGTACTCCAAAAGGGTACCGCGGGTTCGAATCCCGCTCTCTCCGCAGAAAAGTAATGATTGTTTCATCAGAACATAGTAATTCATAACAGTAATAATCAAAACATTCAAACTAAACTATGAAAAAATTAATTGCTTTCCTCATGATTGCTGGCCTTTTCACTTTTGGTGTCAGCAATCTCGCCGTTGCTCAAGACGAGCAAGTGCAAACCGAGCAGACGGAACAGACCGTTGCTCCTGAACAAACTCCCGCCCCTGTGGAGACTGTCGAAGAAGTTACCCCTGCTGTCACAAACGAGGCTGCCCCTGTGACTTTCCGTGAATCCATCAAGAAACAATTCATCGATGGTGGTCCTGGCTTCATGGGCATCGTGTTGGTCATCCTGTTGATCGGTATGGCTATCTCCATTGAAAGAATTATTTATCTGACCCTCGCTACGGCCAACTCGAAGAAGCTTCTGGCTGGTATCGAAGCCAAGATGAAGAACGGCGACGTTGAAGGTGCCAAACAACTCTGCAAGGACACCCGCGGTCCTGTGGCCAGCATCTTCACCCAAGGCCTCATCCGCTATCAGGACGGTCAGTCACTCGAAGAGGTTGAAAAAGCCCTCGTTTCCTACGGTTCAGTGGCCGGTGGTAAACTTGAAAGCGGCTTGAGCTGGATTGGTCTTTGCATCAGCTTGGCTCCTATGTTCGGTTTCATGGGTACTGTTATCGGTATGATCCAGGCCTTTGATGACATCGCCGCTGCTGGTGACATGAGCCCGACGGTTGTGGCCTCCGGTATGAAGGTCGCTCTGTTGACCACCGTGTTCGGTCTGATCGCCGCTATCATCCTTCAGATTTTCTTCAACTTCATCGCTTCTAAAATCGAAAGCATCGTGAACGACATGGAAGACTCTTCCATCTCCTTCATGGATATCCTTGCAAAGTATAACAACAAATAATCTAAGTATCAATCATGAACAGTAAGCTTAATATTTCTAGATGGGTATTTCTCGCCCTGGCTGCGGTTACTGTCATTATTGCGGTGATGTACTACCTCGTTGTGGGTACGATTAAGCCGGATTTTGAACAGGGTTTGCCGACACCTAAGGCAGATTTATTCCTGAATTGGGGCTACATCTTGATTATACTTGGCATCGTCATTGCATTGATTTCAGTCTGCGTAACTGCCGCTATCAAGGGCGTCAATGGTAAGACCCTCTTGGTTGCCGTCATTGCATTCGCTATTATAGCAGTTGTAGCTTACTTTATGTCGAAAGCCGCTTTCGATATTCCTTATCAAGCTGGAGACAAATTGTATTCCGGCAAGACACACGGTTGGGTCGAAATGGGCCTCAACTTCTTCTATGTCACTCTTGCAGTCGCCATCATTTCAATCCTGTTCTCAGTAATTTACAAGGCAGTTAAAAAATAAAACATTCCATCATGGCAAGAAAAACTCCGGAAATCAATTCAATTCAAGTTCGCAGGCTGACATAGCATTCTTGCTGTTGTGTTTCTTCCTGATGACGACCTCCATGGACGTGGACTACGGTATCACCCGTCGTCTGCCTCCTCCCGTCGAGCAAAACGACGAGGACGTCAAGGTTAAGGAGAGAAACGTGATGAATGTAATGGTAAACAAGAGCGACAGGTTGCTGGTCAATGGCCGTCCTTCCGACATCTCACAGTTGAAAGACCTCGCCAAAGATTTCATGACCCCGCGTCCTGGCGACGAGACCGCTCCTGAAGTGGAGACCAAGACCTTCGACCTGGTGGGCGACGTGCTCATGTCGAAGGGCGTTATCTCACTCCAGAACGACCGCGGTACCTCTTATTCTATGTATATCAGCGTGCAGAATGAGTTGGCACGCGCCTTCAATGAAATGAAGGAAGATCTTGCTTGGAAGAAATTCCACAAGCACCTTGACCAACTCAATGAAGATCAAACCAAAGCTATCAACGACGCCGTGCCTGTACGTGTCAGTGAGGCTGAGCCCGTTGAGTATAAATCTAACTAAAGGAGGATAGAGATATGGGTAAATTCAGAAAAGAAGGGAAAAAGGAAGTGCCGCAAGTGAGCACCTCTTCACTGCCCGACATCGTTTACATGTTGATATTCTTCTTCATGATCACCACTACAATGCGTGATGTTGAACTGAAGGTGAAGAACGCCATGCCTAAGGCTACCGAGATCCAAAAACTCGAGCATAAGGCTCTGGTCTGTTCCATCTACATCGGCCCGCCTAAGGACAACAAACTCGGTACCGAATCACGTATCCAATTAGACGATGCTTTCGCCCGCCCGGCCGACATCGCCGACTGGATCCAGAAAGAGCGTGACTCGCGTAGCGAAGCCGACCGTCCTCTGCTGACCACAGCACTGAAGGTGCACAAAGATACCCGTATGGGTGTCGTCACCGACGTGAAGCAAGAGCTTCGTAAAGTGGGTGCCTTCCGTATCACTTACACGACATTGAAAGGTAGCGCTTTGGAAAACTAAACTTCGGTTTGGTTATTAACTGAAAAGGGTGGCAGCACATGCTGTCACCCTTCTTCGTTTTATGGCCAATGAGAGTTATTTACTGAATGCTCTTGCTTTTTCTCCAGCTCCACACGATGAGTATCACCGTCACTACCAAACTTGCAATGACAAGTCCCGCACTCTCCACCGATCCGAAATGCTCAGCATCCACATTGGTGATGCCTTTGTTGTTTAAATAATAAATGAGGACTACGGTACCGTTGTTGACGAAATGCATCAAAATGCTCATCCACAACGATCCTGTGATATAGAACATGTAACCTAAGAGCATCCCGAGAAACATGCGCGGCAGGAAGCCGTAGAACTGGAAATGGATGAACGAGAAGATAGCGGCCGAAAGGATGATGCCAACATGGACGTTCTTGCATCCTTTGACCAAAGCTTGCTGGACAACACCGCGGAAGGTCAATTCTTCGCCGATGGCCGGAATCAAGGCGATGATGAGCAGATTGAATAATAAGCCTCCAATGGTGTTCACACGCAACATCCTTTCGGTGACTTCTGTCGCTGCCTTTTCCATGTTTTGCAGCCAGTCTTCAAGTTTTGGCAAACCCAGACGCATGCTCTCGTTCCATGTCGACAGTTGATTGGTGATGGGCAACGAAACGAACATCAGCAAAATACCAACGAAGAGCAACCAAAAGGGCTGTACGCTTCTGAATCCAAGGTTTTGCATGGGTTTCACTCTTCTGGTGATGAGGTAAAACACGATGGGAGGCACGATGAACATGAGCGCAGAACTGATGCCTTGGCCAAGTTTCAGCAGGTTATCGTTGTTGCCTATTACCATCAAAAAGGAGACAAGGCCGCCAACTAAAGTGCAGATTAGGAGGATGACCAAATACAAAAAAATCCTGTATCCAACGGAATGTCTCAGGCTTTCGGTGAATAAATTGTCTTTCATTCTTGAATGAATTTTGCCGCAAAGATACACTTTTTGTACTTTTGCAGTGAAAAACTTTCGATTCCCGAGGTTTAAGGCCCCTGAGCCAGCTCCTAAGGCGAAACACCGAAAGCGCTCCCTAATCTTTGAATTTTGAATCTTTGAATCTTGAATTTTGAATTTTAAATCTTTAAATTTCTAACCGTGTATCCCCTCGCCCACCTCGAATTTGAGCATTATCCGTTGCTCCTTGCCCCCATGGAGGATGTCTCCGACCCTCCGTTCCGCTATGTCTGTAAGCTGTTTGGCGCCGACGTGGTCTATTCCGAGTTCATCTCCGCCGACGGCCTCATCCGCGACTCGGTGAAGAGTATCAAGAAACTGGACTTTGAGGAGTTTGAACGGCCAGTAGGCATACAAATCTTCGGCAATGCCGTCGAGCCTATGGTGGAGGCGGCGCGTTATGCCGAGACCGCCCATCCTGACATCATAGACATCAACTTCGGCTGTCCGGTGAAGAAGGTGGCTTCGAAAGGCGCTGGCTCGGGCATCATGAACGACATTCCCAAGATGGTGGCCATCACCAAGGCCGTGGTGGAAGCCGTGAAGACGCCAGTCACAGTGAAAACCCGCCTCGGCTACGACAACGAGCACCGCGAAATCGTCGGCATCGCCGAACGCCTGCAAGACGTAGGCATCGCCGCCTTGACCATCCACGGCCGCCTGCGCACCACCAAATACAGCGAGCCCGCCGATTGGACCTTGATCGGAGCGGTGAAAAACAACCCGCGTATGCACATTCCCATCATCGGCAACGGCGACGTGGTGGACGGCCCTTCTGCAAAGTATTACAAGGATACATACGGTGTGGACGGCCTGATGATAGGACGCGCCACCTACGGGAATCCATGGATTTTCAGCCAGATAAGACATTATTTGGAAACGGGGGAGGAACTGCCCTTGCCCGATGTGAAGGAACGTGTACGCGTCAGTAAGATTCATTTGCAGCGTTCCATCGAGTGGAAAGGCGAGCATATTGCTTTATTAGAGATTCGCAAGCACTGGGCATCATATTTCAAGGGATTACCCAACTTCAAGCCATTCAAGATGAGGCTGATGGAGACGCTTTCAGTGGAGGAGATTTTGGAGATATTGAACGAGATTGAAAACTGTTATTAGATTCCCTTCGGGAATGGAGTTATTCGATTAATTTACATGCGGCGGCTCGTAAATTCTACGATTCGTAAACAATACCTGCCGCCGCAGTGTACTAAAAACGGCTTCGCCATTCCCGCAGGGAATCTCCTAGTGCGGCATGTTGTGTAACCAATAAAATTACCATGATATTAAATTTTTACTATTTTTGCCATTATATTATCTTTAAACTATGAAATTCGCTTACACATATATAATGACCAATGTTACACATACCGTCCTATACACTGGATGCACAAACGATTTGGTTCGTAGGGTCAGGGAACATAAAAGGCATTATTATAAAGGCTCTTTCACTGACAAGTATAATTGTGAGTATTGTGTCTACTTCAAAGAATTCACTAGTTATCAATCTGCCATCGATGAAGAAAACAGAATAAAAGGATTATCTCGAAAAGCCAAGATAGAAATAATTGAAGAGAAGAATCCAGAATGGAAAGAATTGGTGACCGAAAAAGGGTTTATATATGACAAAACTCCATGGAGTGAAAAGGTGAAACAGGTCATGGATGATTTGATAAAAGAGCAATAAGATTCCCTTCGGGAATGGAGTTATTCGATTAATTTACATGCGGCGGCTCGTAAATTCTACGATTCGTAAACAATACCTGCCGCCGCAGTGTACTAAAACGGCTTCGCCATTCCCGCAGGGAATCTCACGAAACCACCCCATCCTTCAAAACCCCATTCTCAAACAAATTCCTCACCAATTCCTCACGACTGATATGATACGTATTGATTCCCAACGACTGGGCCACTTTGATATTCTTTTCCGTGTCGTCAATGAAAAGCGTCTCTTCAGGCAACAGACCTTCATGGTCAAGAATCAGTTCGAAGAAGCGAGGGTCGGGCTTTTCCAAATGTTCTGCAAATGAGAAATACGACTTGTGAAACAGCTCATCAAACTCGTTGTAGCCAAAGCGTAGTTGCAAATCCCTTATATACAAATCGTAATGGATGACATTGGTGTTGCTCATCAAGAAAATCTTGTAGTGTTTCTTTATCTTTTCAATAGCCTCAACACGCTCGCGGGGGATGTCCAACAGCATGGCGTTCCAAATGGCATCGAAACGCTTGTCGGTCATTTTCCCTAATCCGAGAAGGGCTTTGGTTTTTTTGCGAAAGGTGGGGGCGGTGTAGATACCCGTGTCGAATTTGCTCATAATGTCGATAAACTCCTTTGAACGAGCAAGTTCCGAAGTCTTGATACCCAGTTTTTCAAGTTCCTTGTACACAATGGTTTCATCGATGTCGAGGATGACACCGCCGAGGTCGAAGATGATATTCTTGATTTTTGCGCTCATTTTTGAGAAATTTTCAGTCTAATTCGATGCAAAATTGTAAATTTGCAGCGCAAAAAGCAAGAAAAAAGGCGGAAATCTTTGCTTTGACCTTGTTTTTTTGCGGTCCCATAGCGCAGTTGGTTAGAGCAACTGACTCATAATCAGTAGGTCCTAGGTTCAAGCCCTAGTGGGACCACAAAAGAGCCACTCACGAGTGGCTCTTTTGTTTTCATACCATCTGTGTGTAATCTCTCGCTAAACCGCCCTGTGAGGTTTCTTTATAGAGCGAAGGTATGTCCTTGCCTGTTTCTTTCATCGTTTCCACGACTTTGTCGAACGACACACGATGGTGCCCGTCGGAGAAGGTGGAGTAGATGTTGGAGTCGAGGGCACGGGCAGCAGCGTAGGCGTTGCGCTCGATACAAGGAATCTGCACGAGACCGCAAACGGGGTCGCAGGTCATACCCAGGTGGTGCTCAAGCGCCATCTCTGCAGCGTATTCAATCTGGGCCGGACTTCCCCCAAACAGTTGGTTGGCAGCAGCGGCAGCCATGGCACAAGCCACGCCCACTTCGCCTTGACAGCCTACCTCGGCACCCGAGATGGAGGCGTTGGTACGCACGATGTTGCCCACCAAACCTGCCGTCACCAAGGCACGGACAATGCGTTGGTCGGTGAAATCGTAGCTCTTTGAGAGATGATATAATACAGCAGGCATCACGCCGCACGACCCGCAGGTCGGTGCAGTAACGATGACACCACCCGAAGCGTTTTCTTCCGAGACGGCCAAGGCATAGGAATATACCAAGCCACGGCTTTTCAAAGTGTGCGTGTAACCCGATGCCTTGATGTGATAAGTGGCGGCTTTGCGGCTTAAGTTGAGCGGTCCTGGCAAGACACCCTCGGCCTGTAATCCACGTTCGACTGCGGCCTTCATCACCTGCCAAACTTCCAGCATGTAGTCCTCAATCTCCTTTTGGTTCTCGTATTCGTACACATATTCCCAATAGGTGCGCCCGGTGCGCTCGCACCAGTTGAGGATGTCGGTCATCTTTGAGAGTGGATAGACCTCTGGCGATTCATCCAATTTGCCTTCTTCGGCCAGGTCGCCACCGCCTATGCTGAACACCTGCCAATCGCCGAGAAGGTTTTTCTGGTTATCAAAAGCCTTGAACAACATGCCGTTAGGGTGGAAGGGGAGAATGATTTCCGGCTTCCAAACGATTTCTGTAGGTGCCTGCAAGGTATTGAGGATGGCCTTGTCGGTCATGTGGCCTTTGCCCGTGGCGGCGAGGCTGCCGTAGAGCGTCACCTCAAACGAGGAAGCATTAGGAAAACGGTCGTTGAAAATATGGGCGGCCTTCTGCGGCCCCATGGTGTGGCTGCTTGAAGGGCCTACACCGATCTTGTAAATGTCTTTGATAGTTTTCATGGCGCAAAGTTAGGAAAAAAACTTACCTTTGCAGCCAATAATAATGAAGAATATGGCAGAAGAAAATAAACCCTTGACCGAACTCGACGAACTTGGTGAATTCGGCCTCATCGATCAACTGACACAGGACTTTCCCTTGCGCAATGCCTCCTCGCTGAAAGGCGTTGGCGACGATGCCGCCGTCATCAACCACGAAGGCTACCGCACCCTCGTCTCGGTTGACATGCTCATCGAAGGCATTCATTTCGATATGACCTACTGCCCGTTGAAACACCTCGGCTACAAAGCCGCCGTATCCAACTTCTCCGACATCTACGCCATGAACGGAACCCCCACGCAGATTGTGGTGGGCTTAGGCGTGTCGAGCCGTTTCTCTGTCGAGGCTTTGGATGAACTCTATGCGGGTATCCGCTTGGCTTGCGAACGCTACAATGTTGACATGGTGGGTGGCGACACGACGAGCAGCAAGACAGGTCTCGTCATCTCCATCACCGTCATAGGCATGGCCAAAGACGAGGACATCGTCTACCGCAGCGGCGCCAAGAAGAACGACCTCCTTTGCGTGAGCGGCGACTTGGGCGGTGCCTACATTGGCCTGCTCATCCTTGAGCGCGAGAAGGTGGAGTTCCTCTCCAATCCCAACATGCAGCCCCAATTGAAAGGCATGGAGTATGTGCTCGAACGCCAACTGAAGCCCGAAGCCCGCAAGGACATCGTGGAGCAATTCAAGACCTTGGGCATCAAACCCACTTCGATGATTGATATTTCCGATGGCCTGGCCTCCGAAATCCTGCACCTTTGCAAGGAGTCGGGCGTAGGCTGCCAACTTTATGAGGACAAAATCCCAATTGACCCGACCACGGATAAGATGGCCAAGGAGTTCCAAATCGTGCCATCAGTGGCGGCACTGAGTGGGGGAGAGGATTACGAACTGCTCTTCACCATCGACCAGAAGGATTACGAGAAGATACAGACCATGTCGGCGGACGTGACGGTCATCGGCTACATGACGGACGACAAGGGCGTGGCCGAGATGATCACCCCCGACAACCATGTCATCCCCATCAAAGCCCAAGGCTGGGACCATATGAAGAAAAGACAATAGCCAATGGCCTATGACTATGGCTGCCTCTACGTAAAGGCAAGCCTTAGTCATAGTCATGAGCCATAGTAAAAAAAGAAATAATGCCAGAACTACCCGAAATAGTGAAACAAAAGCTCGCCGCGCTACCCAACAAGCCTGGCGTGTACCGCTATTTCGACAAAAACGGCACGCTCATTTACGTGGGCAAGGCCAAGAACCTGAAACGACGCGTCAGTAGCTATTTTAATAAGGAGCAATTCGGCAAGACGCGTGTCCTCGTGAGCAAAATCGCCGACTTGGAATACAGCATCGTCGATTCGGAGTCGGAGGCGCTGCTGCTTGAGAATACGATGATCAAGCAGTACAAGCCGCGTTACAACATCATGCTCAAGGACGACAAGACCTATCCTTGGATCTGCATCAAGAAGGAGCCCTTCCCCCGTGTTTTCCTCACGAGAAGAAAGGTCAACGATGGCTCGGAATACTTTGGGCCTTATCCCTCGGTACGCACAGCGCATATCTTGCTGGACCTGCTTAGTCAAGTCTACAAGGTGCGTTCTTGCCGCACACCGCTGACGGAATCGGGTGTCGAAAAGGGCAAGTACAAGGTCTGCTTAGACTATCACATCCATAAGTGCAATGGTCCTTGCGAAGGCCTGATTTCCAAGGAGGATTACAACACCATGATTGCCGAAATCAGGGAAGTCATCAAGGGCAACCTTGGGTGGGTGCTTCGAGGGTTGAAATCGGTAATGATGGACTATGCCTCACGTATGGAGTTCGAGGAAGCGCAGCTCGTTAAGGAGAAATACGACCTTTTGGAAGAATACCGCAGCCGCTCAACGGTGGTCAGCCAGTCGATTCACAATGTTGAGGTGTTCTCTTTCATTGACGATGACGAGACGTTTTATGTCAATTACATGAAGGTAAAGGATGGCGCGGTGGTGCAGAGCCATTCCTTTGAGATGAAACGTCGTCTTGAAGAAACGTCGGAAGAGCTTTTGCTCTTGGCCGTCGCCGACTTGCGGCAACAGTTTGGCGATCATGCTCCTGAAATCATCGTGCCCATGAAGCTGGACTATCCCATTGATGAAGTGCAGGTGACTATCCCGCAGCGTGGCGACAAGCTCAAACTCCTCGACCTCTCGCGCCGCAACGCCATGCAGTATAAGATTGACTTGGAGAAACAACGCTCCTTGGTTGACCCGGAAAGACACCAGAAACGCGTGCTGAATAGTCTCAAGGAGGCTTTACAATTGGAGGAAGCACCCAACGTCATCGAGTGTTTCGACAACTCCAACTTCCAAGGTGACTATGCTGTGGCTGGTATGGTGCAGTTTGTGAACGGCAAGCCCAACAAGGCAGGATATCGCCATTTTAACATCAAGACGGTAGAAGGCCCCGATGACTATGCCTCAATGAAAGAGGTGGTACGAAGACGTTATTCACGCCTTGTTGAGGAGGGCAAGCCTTTACCCAACCTCATCATCACCGATGGCGGCAAGGGACAAATGGAGGTGGTGCGACAAGTCATCGAAGACGAGTTGCATATCAACATTCCCATTGCGGGCTTGGCTAAGGACGATCGTCACCGCACCAACGAGTTGTTGTTTGGTTTCCCGCCACGAGTGGTGGGCTTGAAGCCCAATTCGGAGGTGTTCCGACTGTTGGCCCATATCCAAGACGAGGTACACCGCTTTGCCATCACCTTCCACCGCAAGAAGTTTGAGAAGGGCTTCATGCATTCCGAGTTGGCCGACATCAAGGGCGTGGGGAAGAAAACAGGGGAGAAGCTGCTTTTGGAGCTGAAATCGGTGAAAGGCATCAAGGAAGCTTCCTTGGAGCGGCTTACAGAAATCGTGGGTTCTGCAAAGGCGGAGATTGTTTACAAGCATTTCCATCAATAAAAAAAATCCGACGCCGTAGCATCGGATTTTTTTGTTTCTCATGTCTTCAACTGATTACTGCAGCTTGAAGAGCACAGGGATTTGATAGGACACACGCACGGCTTTACCACGCTGCTTGCCAGGCTTCCATTTCGGCAAGGACTTGATAACGCGCATGGCTTCCTCGTCGCAGCCGCCGCCGATGCCACGGAGCAGCTTCACATTGGAGATGGAGCCATCAGGCTCGACAACGAAGCCGACGAACACACGGCCTTGGATGCCAGTTTCACGGGCAATCTGAGGATACTTGATGTGTGTGGCAACATACTCAAGCAATTTGCCTTCGCCGCCAGGGAAGGAAGGCATCTCTTCCACGATTTGGAAGATCTCCTGTTCCACGACTTCCTCTTCCACGACTTCAGGGGCTACGTACTCTTCAATGACTTCGTCCTGTTGCACGTCAGCGTTGATTTCGATGTCTTCAGTCTCAACATCGTCGTTCACGATTTCGAGCTGGGTGGTCTGCTTAGGCACTTCCACGGGCTGTGGCTTTTGCTCTTCTTGCTTGGTGATTTCCACCATTTCTTCATCGATTACAACCTCTCGATTGAGCAGGCTGGGGTCAATCTCGCGTTTGTCGTAGCTTTTGTGCTCGAAAGCCAACCATGCAACGAGCAAGCTGATTATCATGCCTATCTGAATGAACATCAGTTTCTTGTTCTCAAGATTAGCCTTAGGTGATTTTTTCTCTTCCATGGTACTATGTTTTTAGATTCTACTTTTCAATTTGACGTTGCGAAAGTAGTAATAATTTGCTTATAAAACGCAACTGAAACGAATTTTATTTTTTGCGGTGAAAAAAAAGATAAAAAACAAGTGCTCCGATGACCGTTCCGATACAGTCGGCGAGATAATCGAACCAGTCGCCCGTTCGTTTGGGAACAAGGTATTCCTGCATCAATTCGGTCAGTCCTCCGTAGGCAACACTGATGATGGCAGCGAGGAGAATTGCCTTTTTTTTGTCGGCTATGCTTTTGGAAACAAATTGTTTACGATATCCCCAAAGACAAGCATAGGTAAATCCCGCATACATGATGATGTGTACTACCTTGTCAATGCCAAGGGCGGGCTTGACGCTGGGAAACAAAGAACCCGGAAGTCCAGTCAGAATCAAAATGATGATTCCGCACAGGATTCCCGGGTAGCTATTTCTTGTCAGACGTTCCAAGGGATTAACCGATCTTTGCTTCGTAAGCGGCGGCATCCAAGAGGTTGTCGAGCTCGGCGACGTCGTTCACTTTGATCTTGATGATCCAAGCTTCGCCATAAGGGTCGCTGTTGACGAGTTTGGCATTCTCTTCGTCGGCGAGGGCTTCGTTGACTTCGAGGATTTCGCCAGCTACGGGCATGAGGAGCTCAGCGGTGGTCTTCACGGCTTCGATGGCGCCGAATTCTTCTTGGGCGTCCAAGGTCTCGCCGACGAGGTCGGGGTCAACATCCACGAAGGTGATGTCGCCAAGTTCGTGTTGTGCGTAATCGGTGATGCCGACGTAGGCTTCGTCGCCTTCGAGGCGGATCCATTCGTCGTCGTTGGTGTACTTCAGATTTGCTGGAATATTCATTTGTTGTATGTTTTAAGGTTGTTTAATTTTAATTCGTTACCTTTTCAAATTTGGCTGCGAAATTACATATTTTAGTGGCTCATTCTGCAGTTTGGTGAAAATTTTATTGAGCTAAGCTGAATCTGAGGGTGATGCCGCCGTATGTGGTGGAGTTTTTGAAAGTGTTGGCCACTTCTGGAATCATCAGGTCGTACTTGAAGAAGGCTTGTGCACTCAAGCGCTGGCTGAAGTTGTAGTCGGCAGTGAAGTAGACATTGATCTTGTTTTGGCCGGCCGAAACTTGGCTGTTGTTCTCGTCGATGCGGCGCAGTATGGTGATGTCTCTCTTAAAGCCTAAGTCAAGTTTGAGTACCAGGTCGTTTTTGATGGTTTGGACTTTACCGCTGCCTCCAATGGGCGTGATGTTGAAGGAGAGGTTCTTGATACGGTAGCCACCTCCGATGACGATTTCACGGCCATTCACTTCGGTGAGCTGGTTGTTGGCGAAACTCAGGGTCAGGGTTCTTGATTGCTTGAATTGCAAGTTAAAGGTCATTGAGTTTTGCAGACCAAGGTCGATGCCGATCAAAGGAGTGAATTGTTCGTTGAGGACGATTTGCGACATGTCATATTTCGGGATGATGACGTCGGAGTTCTCATAGGTTTGAATAGTGTTGTTCTCATCGTAATAGACGTTGGTAGCCCACGAGTTGATGGCGTAGTTTGACTTGTAACCGTGGGTGATATTGACGGTCTTGAAGAGCTTTCCGATGGCAGGGATGTTGGTCAGGCCGTTGTAGGTGAGGTTCCAGTTGGGCAGCGGGATGCGCGGGAATGGGTTGAGGGCGATGGTGTTGGGGTCTTTGCCCGTGTAGGCGGCAATGAAGGAGTAGAGTAACACGTCCATCGAGCTCGAATTGATGCCTTTCGGGAAGTAGTCGCCAGCAATGCTGTCGTAGACGTATTCGTTGATTTGTTCGATCCATTGCGGGTTGTTACGGGCAATGCGTTCGGCAATAATCTTTCGGCTGGCCTTGAGATTGTCGAATAGCTTCGACGAAGTGGAGTCGGCATGGTTCATGAAGGCGGTACCAGCCATGAAATAGCTCATGGTGAAGTTGCCGTTGTTGGTCGGGGTGAAGATGTCGAAGTTGTTGGTCATCTCGTTGTAGCGGAAGTAATGCTGCTTATTCTCGGAATAGTTGCGGTTGCCGGTGAAGTCGATCTTGAATCCCTGAAGAGGTTCTGTATTGACGCGATAGTTGATCGTCTCCGTCTTGCGGCGTACGTAAGGCGCACTGAGGATGGAGTCGGTGGTGAGCCAGCGATGGGCATCATCCATGTTGAGGCTGTGTAGGACGGCTTGGTCGTAGATGTTGTCGTCACTGCCGAAACTGCTGCCGAGCACGAAGCCTAAGCCAGGCGCCCACCCCGCACTGTTCATGCCGAAATATTGGGCGAGGGGCATGAAACCGGGCAAGGTCTGTCCATTGTTCAGCGAGTAGGTACCTGATACTTTCTTGACAAGGGTGAGTATGCGAAGCGAGTTGTCCAAGATGGCCTTGCCGTAGTTCACTTTGGGTTTTAGGTTTGTGGAGTCGGCAGTTTTTCCATCCTCACCTTTTCCATCTTTTTCTTTGTCCTTGCCATTGTCTTTCCCTCTTCCTTTGTTGTCTCTGCCACCATTGTTGTTACGGCGCTGAGAGGTGTTGATTTGTTTCAGGTAAGGCACTTTGCTATAAAGCTTCGTGAAGTCGAGGGTGGCATTGCCTTGGATGTTGTTGGAGTTCTCGATGGTGTTACCCAGACGTGGCTGGATGGATTTGGCAGGAGCCGTCCAGTTGTAGGTGCCTTGATAGTTGGCACTGGCGTTAATCCAATTGAGAATCGGAATCTTGTTGATGGGCAAGGTGTAGCTTGCGTTGAAGTTCTGCGTGAACCTCGACATCGAGCCCAGATGCTTGAGCTCATTCTTGATGGTGTCTTGGTTTTTCTGCCAGGTCTCTGGGTCTTGGCTCTTGTCGACAAAACCTGCAGGCTCATAGATGTAGGCTTGTGCCTGTGCCGAATAGTCGAAGGTCAACGCTTTGGTGAGGTCGTAACGCAGCTGATAGTTACGGGTCCAATCCCATTGCTTGGAGAGGGTCGGCGTGATGTTGATGATACCGCCGCTCTTGTTGCGCATCTCACGCTCCGAATAGTAACGGTACATCTCGGTATTGAAGGTGATGCTCTTCGGCAGGTAGTAGAAGTTGATGTCCTTGATGATTTGCCAGGCAGGTTTGGCAGCCCATTTGGCTTTGGCAAAGGGCTCAACAGGCTTGGGGTTACCTGCATAGTTGTAGCCCAAACCACCGCGATAGGCCTTCACCAAGTAGTATTTGATGTCTGTGTTCTCTTGGAAAGTCTCGTTGTAGGAGAAGGAGAGGTTGAAGTTCTCGATGTCGTAGATGTGCACCTTGGGCATGTTGCCACGACCGCTTCCAAGGCCTCTGTTGGGGTCTCTTTGGTTTTCGGTCGGGTTCTTGCCTTCTCCTTCGTTGTCTTTCTTTTTCTTGGCAACACGTTCTTTCCTGACATTCATGAAATTGATGTTCTTCTGACGGGTGTAGTCATGGATGGTCGAAGTGAATTCTTTCCTTTCCTCGTCGCTGTTCATGATGGCAAGAGCGTCTTTCAGCTTGATGTCGGGGTCGTAAGGGTTGTAGAGCGGCGTAATCCTGTTTTCGCCGTAGTCAAAGTGCATCGGGATCTTGAGTCCGGTGTTTTCGAAGAACTTGCCCAGTTCAAGGTCGGTGGAGACGTTAAACGTGGAATGGGCTTCGAAGGTGTTGTTGGTGATGCGGCTGTCCAAGGCACCGAATCCTGCAGAGCTATATAATCCGTTGACTGTCACACGACCCAAGTCGGCAAGAGTGGCCTCAAGGCGCCCTGTTGCCGCAATGCCGCCATTGCTGTTCAAGTCAGTGAGACGCAGCTCATTGACCCAAACTACGGCACTCTTTGGCAGGCCGTCATCGACATCGGCAAGGTTCTGGCGTTTGGGGTTGCGGATACCGATCATCATGGCTTCCACATCGCTGATGCTCGGGTTACCAATCACTTTTATGGTATGATAGTAGTCCTTATTGTCGACGGTGCCTTTCCTTATTTTTTCGGAATAGATGTAGTTGAGCTTGACGCCGCTATTGGGCCGGTTCATGGCCTCATTACGGCGTTGCTTTACCTGGACGAGGTCTTCCAAACGGATGTCCAAGTTGTTGATTTCTGGCCAAATGGCATCCTTGTTGGTGTAGGGTGTACCCCACGGGGTCATTTTCAAAGGCACTTCATATTCGTAGTAGTTCTCGGTGAAGTCGGTACCGATACGCATGAATACGGTCAGGTCTTGGTCTTCAAGAGGGCTGTCTTCGTGGGCGGCTTCGGCGTGGACGAACATCTTTAGGTATTTATACTGCCGTAGGTCGAAGTCGGCAGTCTTGTAGATGGCGCGTCCGTCGCCGTCAACGAGGTTTTGCACGGTCATTTGCAAAGATTGCTCATTGATGTGGATGGTTTGGGTCATGCCGATGACGCGCTCTTGCATGATGCCAGGCGGGATGACGTAAGGGACGGGTGAACGTCGACCGTTTTCTTCGATGCTTACAGCGGAGATGTCGAAGGTGGTCTCGTTGGAGATGTCGTTGGGCTCGTATTCACCAGGAGCTTGGATGCTTTGCGAGTAGGTGCGCCATTCGCCTTTCACAAGGTCGAGTGTGGCGAAACGCAGCACGATGGGACGCTGGAATTCGGTCATGAACATACGCATGAAGCGGATGGAGGAGTAGTCGTCAATGCGGCCAATGACTTTATCGGGCTGCTTGATGGGAATCCTGAACTGATACCAGGTGACGCCGCTGATTTGTCCGTTGGGCAACGAAACGCCGCTCGACTGGAAGATGTCGGCGATGTGGTTCTCGCCAACAATCATCTTGGCGGGGTCAAGGTCAATCTCATATTGGTAGTAGCGTTCCGATTCGCTCAGGGTGTTGTCATTGTTGATGTCCTCGGCATTGGGCAGGGTGGAGTTGCTGCTTTGATAGCCTTCGGTTTGCTGGAAGTCGGCAGGTGAGTTGCCGTCAGGACCATTGAAGCTCTTGTAACGCGCCAAGATGCTTTTGTGGACTTCATCATCGGGCGTGTCCCAGTCGTTGGAACGGAAATAGTGGTAGTTGTCGCCCGAGGGGTCGTCGAAGGCTTTGGTGTAGGCGGCAGAGCCTTCGCCGAAGCGGTCTCTGATGATGTTCAGATAGACGTTTTCGAAGAAGCTTCGCTCGTCCAGGTCGCGCAAACCGTCGTAACCCACGTCTTGGTATTGACGGGCTTCTGATGAGTTGCTGAAGGTTCCAACAAGGTCTTGCAGGGTGGGGACACGACCCCAAATGGTGGTGTCCACGTTTTCGACAGTTGCCGTGGCGGGCAGTCCGTTTTCGTAGAACTTGCGGCCATCGCGAAGGATGTCTTCCGAGATGTCACCCAAGTTGATGTAGAGCTTTCCGGGGTTGTTGGCGAATTCCTCATCGGCGAAGGGATCCATCAGCCAGAATTCGATGTATTCGATGTTGGTGGCTTCAAAGTCTATCGATTCCATCTTGCGCATGATACCACCCCAACGGCTCTTCGGGTCGTTGAGTTTGCCTTCTTCGTTGATACCTGCTGAGTAAGTGGACGGATTCACGTCGTAGTTGTAAGGACCACGCTCTTCTGGATAGTAAGCCAAGTTGAGCACGGAGATGTTGGTCTGTGTGCCGGCTTCAATGTCTCTGTTGGGGAAAAGCTCGGTTTCAAGTACCTGACGGACAGCGTTCTTTGATAACTCTTCGTTGTCAACGTTGCTAGGACGGTAGTTGGAATTGCGGTCGTAGAAGGTGGAGTTGTCAATGACGTACCAAGCCAGCCGCGCACGGTTCTTACCGTAGTCGAGGCCTGTGTTGGCAGCCGCTTCGGGGAACATGTCGGTCTGGTTCTGTGGGGTACTGGCCAAATACCATAAGGTGGGCAGACGCAGGTCGATGGTCGACTTGGCTCCTTCAAAGTCGTCGATATAGGAGGTGCCGGGTTCGCTGGCCGACTTGGATAATCCAGGGATAAAGCGGGCAAACTCGCCGTCCACATTGATGCGCGATGGCGCTTTGGTGGTGATGCCAGGCAGGGCATTGATGAAAGTCGTCAACCAGCGGGCATCGGTGTGATAGCTGAGGTCGGCTCCATAGATGGTATTGGCAATGGCTTCCTCTCCGTAGTTAATCTTTTGGGTGTACGACTTCTCACCAAGATAAAGGAGGGTGGCTCCTGCATGGAAGTCGTTGGTGAACTCATGCTCGACTCGGGTGCCGAGGAAGGTTTTCCGGATGGCACTGAAGCCTGAATTGGATTCCAACGAGATGTTGATGGGCGTGCCCGAGTTGAGGATGCCTTCGTTGAGGATAGTGACGCGACCTAAGGTGTAGTCAACGGTATAGTCGACGTTTTCAACGAGTTGTGCGCCACCGGCAGTGACAGTAACGGAACCTTGGGCCACGTTCATAGCATTGAGGCTGATTTCGCTGCCCGACTGCGATGAATAAGAACCTTTCAAGCTGAATTTGTTCTTTTCTGAGTATTGCTCGGCTGAGGTCTTCGTCATCGTGTAAAGCGAGTCGTAAGCGTATTTCTCGGCCAGGTTGGGCTCGTTGGGGAAGACTTTGGTGTGGATGTGCTTGCCGAAAGGTTCCAACACTGGGAAGAAGATACGTCCGTTCGATGCGTTGATGGTACCGCCTTGAGTTGCGGCATTGTTCAAGAAGTCGAACATACCATCACCACCAGGGATGGGGTTGTTTTGCGTGGTCAAGTTATCCAAGCCCATCAGGTGAAGCAACGAAACACCTTTCACTTCACCTTCGGTGAAATATCCGTATGGTGTGCTATTGGAGTTGCCGTTGTAGAAGATGTTGAGCATGAAGTCGTTGGAGCTGATTTGATAAGCTCTAATGTTGTAGACGTTCTTCATCATCAGGTTCCAGATGGGCATCTTGGTGTTTACGGTAGTGCCTTTCAAAAGCTTGGTGACCAAAACCTTGGGCGAATTGATGTTTTGGTCCGAGAACTCACCGACTTGGTATACCTCGTCCGAACCGACAATGGTGTATTGGTAGGCGACGGCCAAGGTCTGGTTGGCATTGAGGTTGACATTCAAGGAGATGAAGCCAAGTTTAGAGTTCAGGGAGAATTCCGTATTGCTCAGGCGGCGGGCATTCTCCACTTTCTCGAAGTCGCGCCCCGAGACCATATAGCCTGACCTGCCGATGCGCATAGGGTCGTTGCTCATGTAGTTGGTCACGGTGCTGATGTTTCGGATTTGGGTCGTGTCCATGCGGCTGACCAAGTTGTTGGCACTATTGCGCGGATACACTTTGTTGTCGGTTGGAGTGACTTCCGGGTTGTAGATCCAGTTGCCTTTGCCTTCAGCTAAGTCGTTTAATGCAAGTATGTTACGCGTGTTTTGTGTAGAGGAGTTGGTATTGGTGATCCAGACCTCGATTTTGGTGATGTTAATGCTTGAAGTGACGGTGGGCAGGGTGGATAAGGCGACCTCATATTGGTCACGGAAGTATTGGCTGAGGAAGAAGTGTCGGTTTTCTTCGTAGTCCAAGCAGCTGAGTTCGAATTTGTTGGTCTGGGCACCGCCTTGCACAGTGATGTTCTGTGACTCACTCTCCTGATAGGAAACGATGGATGAGATGGTCGTCTTGCCGAACTTCAATTTGCTCTTGATACCAAACAGTTGCTGTGTACCTGTGATGAGGGTGCTGTTGAGCGGGAAGCTGACGTTACCGGCCTCCAGGAGTTGGATGATTTCGTCTTCCTTACCTTGGTATTTGAGGGCGAGCTTGTCTTGGTAGTTGAAGGTCGCCTTGGTGTTCTTGTTGATGTTGAAGTTGATTTTGTCACCGATTTTGGCCATCACGTTGAGCTGGATGTCCTGGTCAAAAACGAATTCGTTGTGGCGTTTGCGTCGTTCGGTCATCGATTTGTCGTCGCGGAAGTTGTGCTTGAAGCCAAAGGTGAGGTCGACGGAACCTTGGGGACGGATGTCGATGGTGTTGCTCCCGAAGATGGTCTCAAAGGCTTTGCCGCCGATGAACATGGGTGGGATGATGGAGTTGCCGTTGGTGGTCGAACGCGCGTTCTGGCTGCGGCGTTCTTTCCAGTATTCTTGTATGCCCTTACGGTTCTGATATTCAAAGTATTCGCTTTGTGTGAGGGTGGAGGGCGTGTCGTAATAGAATTGGCCGATGCGACGTTTGAAGGTGTATTGTCCAGTTACTGGGTCGTAGATGATTTCGGTCTCGAAGTTGTCGGGGTCGCTGAGGTAGAGCGGCGACTGGTTGTTGAGGTCCCAAAGTGGGTTGCCCGTGTTGACGGGGATGGGGTAGATGACTTTGGTCGTGTCGGGCTCGACGATATAAGGGTTGGGGTAGAAAATATCGTAGTTGTTTGCAGCAGTCAAACTGAGGGCTGGCGATAGGAAAAAGGCGAGGAGGAAAAGAATGCTGAATGCTGAATTATGAATGCTAAATGCTGAATGAACTCCCTCATACTGCATTCTGCATTCTGCATTCCGCATTTTCAAGATTCTTGTATGGTGTATATTCATTTAATTTCTAGTTTGTTACAAAACTTTAAGTGCTTCTTTGATCAGCGTTTCGACGTTGGCATCGGGCATTTGTTTCAGCAAGCGGTCGAGGGCCTTGTCGACGGCTGCTTTGCCGAAGCCCAATATCGTCAATGCTGATAACGCTTCGGTTTTGATTGTATTGTCTGCCACGGTGAAAATTTCCGTCGGGAAGTCGTTTTTCTTCAGTTTGTCTTTCAGGTCGATGACGATGCGCTGGGCGGTCTTGGCGCCGATGCCTTTCACGGCTTGGATGGTCTTCACGTCATCGCTGGCGATGGCATTACTCAACTCGCTGACCGTCAGTGAGCTGAGGATAAGCCTTGCCGTGTTGCAACCCACGCCCGACACCGAGATGAGTAGCTCAAAGAGGTCGCGCTCTTTGGCGGTGAAGAAGCCGAAGAGGTTGTGGGCGTCCTCAAGGATTTGCTCATGCGTGAAGAGACGCACGTCTTCCTTCTCGCCGATGGCGGTGAAGGTGTTGAGCGTGATGTTGATGTAATAGCCTATGCCCTGATTGTCGAGAACGACGTAGGTGGGCGACTTTTCAGCTACTTTACCGGTGATGTAGGCGTACATTTGGGCGCAGTTTGTTTAAAACTGCAAAAATAAGAAAAAAAAGAAAACGACGAACACGGATGGCTTGGATTTTACAGAAAGGTTTTCCGTTTTGTCCGAACCGTCCGTGTTCGATGGAAAAAGGTAAGGTGTTATTCTTTCACCACCTTGTCCGTATAAGTCTTCCCATCCTCCAAGGTGACCTTCATCAGGTATTGCCCTGGCACGAGGCCTTGCAGGTTGATGCTTTCCAGGCCATCGCTTTGTGTGCGCACCAGGCGGCCTTGCAGGTCGTAAAACTCGACTTGTGCGGGCTTTACGTCGGGCGAGTATTGCAGGTGGAGCCGGTCTTGGGTGGGGTTGGGGTAGAAGAGGTAGGGACATGCTGAAACATCGTCCATGCCAACCGAGCCTTCGGAGTCGACTTTTAAGGCGAACGCATCGTAATGGTCGTTTTTGTGACCGCTGCCCAAGACAAGACAACCGCCATCACTGGTGGCCAGTATATAGTGTGCCCGTAAAGGATATGA
>ONFO01000006.1 GCA_900317155.1 uncultured Bacteroidales bacterium | reverse complement strand
CGATGTCCGAAAGTGCACGTTCGAGAGCTATTTCTCGGGTCTGGAGAAAGGCCAGACGCATTATGTGCGCGCCTACGCAATCAACGAAGAGGGTGTGGCATATGGTGATGAGCTGGAGTTTGTCCCCGACGACCCGTTTATGCCATGGCCCGAGGGCGCCCTTCCGGGACTGTTCTCTGTGGGCAAATACCATCAGGTGCGTTTCTCGCAAGGCAACCTGCAATACTGTGCCGATTATAATGTATGGCGTTTCGCCGAGGACCAATGGGATTTTGTGGGAGGAACGAGTTGGGACTATGAACTCGGGGATGTGAATTTTGGGACAGTGTATAAAGATGGCGCCAAATGCGACAACACCAAGGTCTATTATTATTACGATGGCTGGGTTGACTTGTTCGGATGGGGCACCAGCGGATGGAACAACGGCAATGTGTATTACCATCCTTGTGATTACACTTCCTATGTCCCGGATTGTGCATCCTATGGTCCTCGTGGCAATTTTGACTTGACCGGAGAGTACGCCCATGCGGATTGGGGTGTGCACAACACCATCAGCAACGGAGGCTCAAGACAATGGCGCACGCCGAGTGCCGAAGAGTTTCTGTATCTCCTTGATGAAAGGGTCACGCCCTCGGGGATGCGTTTCGCCATGGCTGTTGTTGCTGGGGTTAGGGGTATGATACTCTTGCCTGACGAATGGGATGCTTCCACATATTCGTTGGGAGCTGTCAACGTGTCTGCTTCTTATTTCGAAAACAAAATAACAGCCGGCGAATGGTTGGATGTGTTGGAGCCTGCAGGTGCGGTGTTCTTGCCTGCTGGCGGGGAACGCTATCAGTTCCCTTGGTACGACGGGGTTTGGTATGATTTGTATGGGGCAGGGTTTCAATTCGGTGGGATGGCGTACTGGTATAATCATTGGAATAACCCGGCATTGACTTCATCACATACCAGTGGCTCATATTGGACGGCTTCGCAATTCCTGGGCGACGAGGTGGCAGGTGTGGACAATGCCTTTTCATTGAATATAAATTCTATGGATAATTACGCTTTTGAAGATGTTATAGCTTGTATAAGATGTAACGGCCGCTCCGTCCGCCTGATTTCGGACGAGTGATTGCAGCGTTTGCAAAAAACACAAAATTTCGTTCCAACCTATCAACTCTTTTCGTACCTTTGCGGCAAAATCAGTTGGCAGTTTGTAGTTTGCAGATGCCAGTTGCGCTTCTACACGCTATCAGACTGCCTTACTGACAACTGAACAACAGACAACTTCAAACTTAAATAAAATGTACGCAAATTTTCAAGAGTATCTGAAAAAGGAATTGGCTCAGATTGAAGCTGATGGCCTTTATAAACGTGAACGCATCATCGAGAGTGCCCAAGGCGCTGAAATCATGGTTGGTGGCAAGGTTTGCCTCAACTTCTGCGCTAACAACTACCTCGGCTTGGCCGACAACCCCGAACTGATCCAAGCCGCCAAGGACGGTATGGATGCCCGTGGCTATGGTATGGCTTCTGTCCGCTTCATCTGCGGTTGCCAAGACCTCCACAAAAAGTTGGAAGCCAAGATCGCTGAGTTCTTCGGCACGGAAGACACCATCCTCTATGCCGCTTGCTTCGATGCCAACGGCGGTGTGTTTGAGCCGTTGCTCGGTCCCGATGATGCCATCATCTCCGATGCTTTGAACCATGCTTCTATCATCGACGGCGTGCGCCTCTGCAAGGCCCAACGTTTCCGCTATGCCAATGCCGACATGGCCGACCTTGAGAAGCAACTGCAAGACGCTCAGAAGTGCCGCTTCCGCCTCATCGTCACCGACGGCGTGTTCTCGATGGACGGCAATGTCTGCCCGCTTGACAAGATCTATGAACTTGCACAGAAATACAATGCCATGGTGATGGTTGACGAGAGCCACTCTGCTGGCGTGGTCGGTAAGACCGGACGTGGCGTGACCGAGCATTTCAACCTCCGTGGCAAGATTGAAATCCTGACCGGTACCCTAGGCAAGGCCTTCGGTGGTGCCATGGGTGGCTTCACTACGGGTCGTAAGGAAATCATCGACATGTTGCGTCAACGCAGCCGTCCGTATCTGTTCTCCAACTCAATGGCTCCTGGCCTCGTGGCCGCTGGCATCCGCATGTTTGAGATGATGAGCGAGACCAACACGCTGCAAGACAAGCTGCACGCCAACACCGACTACTTCATCAAGAAGATGACCGAGGCTGGCTTCGACTGCAAGCCTTCACAATCCGCCATCTGCGCTGTGATGCTCTACGACGCCCCGCTGTCGCAGAAGTTTGCCGCCAAGTTGCAGGAAGAAGGCATCTTCGTCACGGGATTCTATTATCCTGTGGTGCCGAAAGGTCAAGCCCGTATCCGCGTGCAGGTCAGCGCCGCCCACGAGCGTGAGCACCTCGACAAGTGCATCGCCGCCTTCGTGAAGATTGGTAAAGAACTGGGAATCTTGAAGTGAATTAAGAATTAAGAATTAAGAATGTTGGAATCGGTGATTCAACGAAGTTAATGTCGCAATGCGTCGCAGGGCTTTGCTCCAATTCTACATTCTTAATTCTACATTCTGCATTAAAAATTGGTAATTGACAATGAAAAAGATATTGATCGTTGGTTCCGGCGGACAGATCGGAACAGAATTGGTGAAGAAGCTTCGTCGCACTTACGGAAACGAAAACGTGGTTGCGAGCGATCTTCGCCCTTTGACCGGTGAAATTGCCGAGGCCGGTCCTTTTGAAAGAATCGACTCGACACAAATCATGCAAATCGTTGAGGTGGTGAAACGCTACAACATCGACACGATTTATAACCTCGCCGCCATCCTTTCGGCCACGGCTGAAAAGAACCCCATGCTGGGTTGGAATGTCGGCATCGGCTCGTTGGTGAACTGCCTTGAGACGGCTCGTATCTTCAACTGCGCCGTGTTCACGCCTTCATCCATCGGTGCTTTCGGTGCCAGCACACCGCACGACAACACACCTCAAGACACCATCCAGCGCCCGAACACCATCTATGGTGTGACCAAAGTCACGGGTGAACTGCTGAGCGACTATTACTTCACTCGCTTCGGTGTGGATACCCGCAGCGTCCGTTTCCCGGGTCTCATTAGCAACCTGACTTTGCCGGGCGGTGGTACCACCGACTACGCAGTGGAGATCTACTATGCCGCAGTAAAGGGCGAGAAGTTCTATTGCCCCATCAGCAAAGGCACCTACATGGACATGATGTATATGCCTGACGCTTTGGATGCCATGGTCGACATCATGGAGGCCGACCCGACCAAGCTGGTGCACCGCAACTCGTTCAATGTGACGGCCATGAGCTTTGACCCGGAGATCATCTACAATGCTATCAAGAAATACTATCCCAACTTCGAGATGGAGTACAAGTTCGACCCGATCCGTCAGGCCATCGCCGACAGCTGGCCGAACAAGATGGACGACAGCTGCGCCCGCGCCGAGTGGGGCTGGAACCCGAAGTACGACCTCGACAAGATGACGGTCGATATGATCGAGACTTTGAAGAAGAAGTTGCTGTGATAGCCTTTTTCATCAGGTAAAGCGAATAGCGGGGCTTAATAAACTCCGCTATTCGTTTATTTTATGGCTGTCTTGAAAAGAAATATGTTCACAAATTTGTGAATATCTAAAATCTTTGTTATCTTTGCAGCATCAAATCAACGTTGAATGAAAGTTTTGTTTGACAAAGAATATCTTGGTAACCTATACGAAAAAGGAGATAGTGGTGATAAGAAACACCGATATCAGCCGCAGGTGGTCAAGAAATATAAGAGAGTGGTAGATTTGATGATAGATACACCTGATGTGTTGTCGTTAGCAAAGTATAACTCGTTGCACTATGAAAAATTGGTTGGTGATAAAGCCGGATTGTCTTCGGTAAGGGTAAATGACCAATATCGAATTGAGTTTGAGGAGATAAAGCAAGACAATGAGGTGATCGCGACAATTTGCAATATCACGGAATTAAGTAACCATTATCAATAAATACAAGATTATGAAAACAATGGAAGCAAATAAAATGGAACCTTTTGAACCAACGCATCCTGGAGAGGTGATTAAAGACGAGATAGAATATCGTGGTATTTCACAAAGGACATTGGCGGCCCAGATAGGCGTCTCCTATACGCAACTGAACGAAGTGCTCAATGGTAAGCGTACTCTAAATACCGAATTAGCTTTGCTCATCAGTGCAGCCCTTGACATTGATGCCGAGCCGCTTTTGGCCATGCAGACCCGCTATAATGTGATTACTGCGCGGCGTAATCAAAATTTTGTCAGTCGGTTGAAGTCAATTAGAAAAATAGCGGCGACATTTTGATTTTTATGAGAAGTTCGCATACGATTCTCATTTTATGATTACTATTTTATGGTAATCATTTTATGGTAATCTGATTTGTGGAAAACCATTATTTTTGCATTGTCAATCACACCTTAATAAAATATGCTCTCCAACCTGAAAAAATATCATATCATCCTTGCCTCAAAATCCCCGCGCCGGCAGGAATTGTTGCGCGGCATGGGCGTGGATTTCGAGATTCTGACCAAGGAAACACTTGAAAACTATCCAGCAGATTTGCCTTTGGATGAAGTGCCGAAATACCTCAGCCTGCAAAAGTCATTGGCTTTTAATGATGATGAATTGCCCGCTGATTATCTGCTCATCACTTCCGATACCGTTGTGATTTGCGAAGGTGAGATTCTGGGCAAGCCGAAGAATAGGGAAGACGCTACACGTATGCTGCAACTGCTCTCAGGTAAGACGCATCATGTGGTGACGGGTGTCACGGTGCGCTCGGCAGAGAAAACAGAGTCGTTTGCGGTGCGCTCCAATGTGACTTTTGCCCAACTCGATGATGAAGAAATCGACTATTACATCGAGCATTGCAAGCCCTTCGACAAGGCGGGTGCCTACGGCATCCAGGAGTGGATTGGCTATGTGGGTATCAGCGGATTGGAAGGCTCGTTCTACAACGTGATGGGTCTGCCAACCCGAAAATTGTACCAATGCTTGAAAGACTTTTGAATGGGATTTGCTTCGCAAAGAAATCTCTAAAAATCTAGTATAAAGATTTTTGATTCATTTTTGACAGATTTCTTGCCCGACAGGGCAATTCCAACAATGCTTTTTCCTATCTTTGCAGCATATTGTTTTAAAATGGACAAAAAACGCCCCCAAATACTGATTACCAATGATGACGGTTACGCGGCCAAAGGCCTTCGAAAACTGGTTACACTAATGCGAACCCTTGGCGATGTGGTGCTTGTTTCGACGGATGAGGTGATGTCGGCAAAGAGTCATTCCTGTAGTATCCGAGAAAGGATTTATGTGCGCCTTGTACATGAGGAGGAAGGCTTTAAAGAATATCGTTGCAATGGCACGCCCGTCGACTGCGTGAAGCTAGGATATCAAAAACTGATGACCCAATATCCCGACTTGGTGGTCTCAGGTATCAACCATGGAATGAACGCCGCTACAACAGTGGTCTATTCGGGAACGATAGGTGCTGTCATCGAGGCTTGCATGAACGGCTTGAATGCCATCGGCTACAGTCTTTTTAGCCTTGACCCTGATGCCGACTTTGACCATCTTGACACCGCCATCTTGGAAATCGCTAAGAAGGTGCTGATAGAGGGCTTGCCTAAAGGCATCTGCTTGAATGTGAATTTCCCCAAACGTTGCGAGGAACCTATGAAAGGCATCAAGGTGTGCCGGCAGGCGGCTTGCCGTTGGGTGGAATATTTCAAGGAACAATATGATGAGAAAGGCGAGCAGTACTACAACCTTGACGGGACTTTTGAGAGCGACGACATCGTGCCCGATACCGACCTCTGGGCGTTGCAAAACAATTATGCCTCGCTGGTGCCCACCTGCTTCGACTGGACGGCACATTCGCAGATTGAACTGATGAAAGAATTTGAAAACATAACTATTGACGCGAGACTTCGAGACACGAAACGCGAGACTATGGATAGTCCCGTGTCCCGTAGTCCCGTGTCCCATGTCAAATAATACGCTTATGAAAATCAAGGATAACTTTTGGCTTGGGCTCTTGGCAGGTGCCGCCAGTTTTGTGCTGTTTTTCCTTTTGTTGAACCTCATTCCTTGGGGGGAACAATATGGCCGTGCGCCTTATCTGTTGGCTTTCATCCCAGGCATTGTGTTGTTTAGGATGCTGCTGGTGAAATGGAATTACGAACGGATTGGCAAGGGCATTCTGCTGGTCACGGTTGTGGGGATGCTGCTCGTGTTTTTCCTTTATAAAGTGTAGGGTCATGAAGTTCTATATCATCGCTGGTGAGGCATCAGGCGACTTGCACGCTTCCAACCTTGTGGCTGAAATCAAGAAGAAGGACAAGAAGGCCGAATTTCGTGGTTTTGGTGGTGACCTTATGAAGGCCCAAGGCGTTGAGTTGGTGAAGCATTATCGCACAATGGCTTATATGGGCTTTGTTGAGGTGGCGGTCAACCTGAGAAAGGTATTGGGCAATATCGCCCAGTGCAAGAAGGATATTCTTGAATATCAGCCTGATGTTGTTGTCTTGGTGGATTATCCTGGTTTTAATTTGCGTATCGCTGACTTTGCCCACAAGAAGGGCTTCAAGGTGTATTATTATATTTCTCCTCAGGTTTGGGCTTGGAAGCGACGCCGTGTGCAAAAGATTAAGAAGTCTGTGGATAAGATGCTGGTTATCTTGCCCTTTGAGGAAGAGTTCTACAAGCGTTACGGCGTGGATGTGACTTTTGTCGGTAATCCTTTGCTGGATGAATTGGCCAAGGTGGGCACGGGCAGCCGCTCGATTTTCCTGCGTCGCAACAGCCTTGGCGAACGGCGCGAAATCATTGCCATGTTGCCTGGCAGCCGTCGGCAAGAGGTGAAACGTACCTTGCCTGTGATGCTCAAGGCGGCTTCGCATTTTCCTGATTATCAGTTTGTGATCGCTGGCGTTTCTTCTCTGGATAAGTCTTTATACAAAGATATCATGGGCAATTCCGATGTCTTTTTTGTGGAAAACCAGACCTACGATTTGCTGCTAAACTCCAGTGCCGCATTGGTGACTTCGGGGACAGCTACCCTCGAAACAGCCTTGCTTTCCGTGCCAGAGGTGGTGTGTTACAAAGCCACGAATTTCTCCTATCGCCTCGCCAAATGGATGATCAAGGTGAAATTCATCTCGTTAGTCAATCTCATAATGGATAGGGAAGTGGTCAAGGAGTTGATTCAAGGCGACTTGAACGAGGATAATCTGGTCAAGGAGTTGGACCAACTGCTCCACAATGGCAAGCGTCAGCGCCAGTTGCTTGAGGATTATGAGGAATTGAAGGACAAACTTGGTAATGTTGGGGCTTCAGAAAAGGCCGCTGAGGTCATTGTTGAATCATTGAAGACGAAGAAATAATTCGTTTCAAGCAAAAAATTTCTTTTTTATCGAATTTTTTTATTGTTTTATTTAGAAATTGGAAATTTTTATATATTTGCAGTGTCCTAAAAACGAAGTGACATGAAAAAGAGATTTACGTTCTTGTTGGTTTTGCTTTTCATCGGGAATGCGCTTTTTGCCCAAAACTCGACCCAAGGCAAGGAGTTTTGGCTGTCGTTCATGAGAAACGGCTATCAGTATAATGGTACAAATTGGGTGGAGACGCAGGTGATGGTCAGCGCGAAACGGGCTTGTAGCGGTACGATAAGCAATCCTCGCACTTCGTGGTCGATGACTTTTGAGGTTGGAAACGAGAGTGTTGTGGTGCTGCAAATCCCTTTGGACGAGGGCTATAATACCAACAACGAGGGCTATCCTTCCAACTTTGGGCTGGAACTGACCGCTACGGATACTGTCTCTGTCTATACCGCCAATTGTGCTACTAATTCGTTTGACGCCACTTTTGTGCTTCCCGTTGAAAGCCTTGGGTCGGACTATATCGTCCAGTGCGACAGCCAATCGAAGACGCAGTCATCGTTCGGTGATCTGGAGACAAGCGCCTTTCTCATCGTCGCCACAGAGGACAATACCCAAATTGACATCATCCCGTCGGAGACAACCCTTGACGGACACAGTGCCGGTACCACCTATTCGGTCAGTCTCGACAAAGGCCAGACTTATTTCATGCGCTCTAACAACTCTTCCAGCTCCCGCGATTTTTCGGGCACAAAGATTAGTGCCCGCGACAGCAAGAAAATCGCTGTCTTCAATGGCAACACGCTGACCACCATCCCCAATACGTTGACGGATGGATATGACCACATCTTTGAACAGGCCTTGCCTGTGGAAACCTGGGGACAGCAGTTTGCGGTCACAAGCTCGGCGAGCCGCACGCGCGACTTGGTGAAGGTCACGGCAGGCCACGACAACGACACGGTGTGGTGCAACGGCCAGTTTGTGGCGGCACTCGACGCCGGGCAGTCGTATAGTTTTTGGCTGTATTCGGGCTATGGGAACCATCAGTTCGGCGGAGGCGCTTGTTTCGTCGAGACCTCGCTGCCGAGCATGCTCTACCTTTACAACACGACTTGCTACGATTTGGGGGCGGTGGAGTACGGCGACCCCTCTATGGTGTGGATTCCACCCGTCGAGCAAAAAATCAACGAAATCACGTTCTGCACTTTCAACCACAACAAGGCGCCCATCGATTACCATTATGTGAATATTGTAGTGGAGACGTCAAGTGTGAACGAGGTGTATCTTGATGGTACCCTCATCAGTCCCGACCGATTTGATCCGCTCATTGGAAACGGAGCCTATTCTTTTGCAAGGGTACAAATCTCACATGGTGTCCATCACCTTTCTTGCATTTGGGGGCTCATCGCGCACGTCTATGGCTTCGGGACTGTCAAGGGCTACGCCTATTGTGTGGGTGCCAATGTGCTGGACTTGTCGGGTAGCCTGTTCGTCAACGGGCAATCGAGCAACTTGTATCATAACGGCTTGTACCTCTGCGTGGGCGAGAGTGCCGATTTCATGCTGCGCACCAACTATCCCG
This sequence comes from uncultured Bacteroidales bacterium, assembly GCA_900317155.1. GTDB lineage: Bacteria > Bacteroidota > Bacteroidia > Bacteroidales > F082 > Limimorpha. Next base: position 111,050 of record ONFO01000006.1, on the reverse strand, counting down.
TGAGGCGCGTGTTTTGGATGTTTGACGGCGTGATGACGGAGGGTGGGATGACTGCAACGCATGTCTTCGAACAGGTCGGGGATTTCGTCACGAAGGCGTTTGTCGAAGGCATCGACGCATTCACGTATGAGCCGGTTTACGACACGATGACTATTGATGTGCATGTTGGTGAGCCAGAATATCATTTGAACGACACTATGGTTTGTGATGTCGATGCTTTCGACTACTATGGAGTGTCGTATTCGCAATCGGGTCATTATGAACGGATTGGACACAACATCTTTGGCTGCGATAGCACCTATATCTTGACCCTTGACATGGAGTTTACGCCGCACTTTGAGTTTGTCGGCACACATTGGCCTATTGGCGGCAGCGAGACGCATATCAGCGTGAACGAGTATGGCATTCGTCCTTTGGAGCCTCGTGCTCATATTGATACAGTGCTTTGGCAGATAGATTGCCCCAATTGGTACGTTGAACCGCATGGTAAAGGCGAGACATGCACTTTATACATTTTCTCCTATCTTCTGGAACCTGTAACCTTGCATGCTTGGGCTATCAACCGCTGCGATACAGTGCATGAGGAGTTCTTTATCCAGACTTCCTATTTTGATGTGGAAGAGAATGCGCAAAATGATGGTTTTGAGATTGCTCCTAATCCAACTAATGGTAACTTGAACTTATGTTTCGGTGATTTGCAAGGACTGGTTGAGGTTGAGGTTTTCAACAATTTAGGTCAGAAGGTGGATGCATTCGCGTTGGAAGTCGTTCAAGGAAAGGAAATGAATTATTTGATGCCAAACGTTCCCGATGGACTATATTATATTGTATTGAAGTCTGAAACCCGGAAAGGAATACGAAAACTATTATTGCAGCGTTAGTTGGATATGATGAAAAGGTTGTCCATATTGTCATTATTGGTATTGAGCGGCCTTTCTATTTGGGCCCAAAACTCAACTCAAGGTACCGAGTTTTGGTTTTCCTTTATGGAAAATGGCTATAAAGTGAATGCTTGGAACGACTGGGTGGAAACGCAAGTGATGGTCAGCGCGAAACGGGCATGTAGCGGAACGATTGTCAATCCATACACCTCGTGGCAGACCTCGTTTTCGGTGGGCAATGAAGGTACGGTGATGATTGACATTCCAGAATCGGCTGGATATCACGATTTGGGGTCGGACCAGATTCACAATTTGGGCTTGAAACTGATGGTGGATGACACCGTTTCGGTATATATCACCAATTTCGCGACCAATTCCTTCGATGCGAGTTTTGTGCTGCCTGTCGAAAGCCTCGGGTCGGAGTATGTCGTGCAATGCGACAACCAGTCGAGGTCACATCCGAATGTTCCAGACAAAGAGACCAGCGCTTTTCTCGTGGTTGCCATTGATGATAACACCATAGTTGAAGTGACACCTTCGGTGGCTACAGCAGGAGGCCATTCAGCAGGACATGCCTTTACGGTCACTCTAAATGCAGGGCAAACTCTTCCCGTAAAGTCGAATTACATATTATTCGACCGTGATTTGTCAGGCACACGCGTGGTCGCCAAAGACGGGAAAAAGATAGCTTTGTTCAACGGCAATACATTGACTTGTATTCCTGGCGACATGGGTAAGGGTCACGACCATATCTTTGAACAGGCTATCCCTATAGATACTTGGGGTAGGCAGTTCGCTGTCACTGGCTCGGAAGGTCGGTATCGCGACTTGGTGAAAATCACTGCCGCAGCCGACAACGACACGATTTGGTGCAACAATACCTATATGACCACCTTGAATGCAGGACAATCGCACACTTTTTGGCTCTACGCATCAGGTGGGTATTCACCAGTGGGTTCCTGTTTCATTGAGACCTCCCAGCCCAGCCATGTATATCTTTACAATACTACGAGTTACGATGACCCTGCACAAACACGTAGGGGCGACCCGTCTGTGGTTTGGATTCCGCCGATTGAACAGAGAATCAGTGAGATAACATTTTGTACTTTTCACCATGAACTGGCACCGATCGATGTGCATTATGTAAATATCGTGGTTGACCATTCCAGCATTGGCCAAGTCTTTCTTGACGGCACGTTACTGAATCCCACGTTGTTCCAACCAGTGAACGGTAATGATGCCTATTATTTTGTCAGACAGCAAATCAGTCATGGCAACCATCATTTGGCCTGTCCTATGGGTATGGTTGCTCATATATATGGTTTTGGAACTGACAAGGGATATGCCTATTGTGCTGGCTCCAACTTGTTGGATCTGAAATCGGTGCTGTATGTAAACGGCTTGTTGGGAACTTCTTACTACAACGGTTTGAGTATTTGTGCTGGTAGTGAGGCTGTTTTTGAGGTGAAGACTAATTTCGAGCTTCAACAAGTGCAGTGGGACTTTGGCGACGGACAAAGTGCGGAAGGTACTACAACTAGTCATTTGTTTTTACAAGCAGGGGATTATGCGATAATAGCGTTGGTAGAGGGTGTCAATGCCTTTTCGCAAGAGCATTTTAATGACACGCTGACTTTTCCAGTACATGTTAAAGAATTTGAATATCACAATGATACAATAGCCCTTTGCGATGTTCCTACGTTTGAATATTTTGGTACGGAATACACTGAATCTGGCTATTACGAGATGGAAGGTGAGGACGAAAACAGTTGCTACAACTATCAACTCACGCTTGATTTTGAATTCACACCAGATTTTGAAATTGAGGGCTCGCATTTTCCTGTTGGCGGTAGCGAGACGCACATCAGCGAAAATGAGTACGTCATCCAACCTGTTGAATCTCGGGCTCACATTGATACAGTCCTATGGCAAGTTGATTGCCCCAACTGGCGCGTGGAACCTCATGGCAGCAAGGGCAAGTATTGCACGTTATACATTCATTCCTACTTGCTGGAACCTGTAACCCTGCATGCTATGGCTATCAACCGTTGTGATACCGTTCAGCGGGATTTTTCCATTCAAACATCTTATTTCGACCTGCCTGAGGCAAATGAAGTCATTGAGTTTGAGGTGGCTCCTAACCCGTGCGATGGCCGTTTGACCTTGCGCTTTGGCAACATGGTTGGTAGTGCTGAAATAGAAGTTTACAATAGCATAGGACAAAAGACGGATGCTATCCGTTTGGACTTGAACACTTGTAAGGAAGTGTGTTATACGATGACTAACTATGATAACGGATTATATTACTTTGTATTGAAACATAATGGTCGGACGCGAACCAAAAAAGTGGCACTGATCCGTTAATAAACTGGATAAAAGATTATTATATGAAACCTGATCTTAAAAAACGATTGTTTTGGATGGCTTTAGTGCTGTTGGCTTTGCCATCTTGTATCAAGGAAGGCGACAATACGATTCTGGTCAACGACCCACAAGATATCCCATTCATTATCAAGTACCTTCCTGACGATTTGTTGAACCTGTTCGGTGAGGAAAACGTGTATTTCGGTGACCAGCCTCCCGTGGTCGATATGGAGTTCAAGTCAATGCACCAATATGTGGCCACCAATTTGCAACCACCTTTCGCGCCTCCTGTGGGTACCACGTCGCCGATTACCTATTACCACAAAATCAATCAGCAATATCTTCAGATTGCGGACTATATCAGCATGACTTCGGAGGAAAACCAATGTAAGGTGATTTCACCAGTTTATTTGACAGGTCGCGGCAATGATTTCACAGTCTATTATCATGAAGCGCCTCAAACCGATGGCCATCCCGAACATGCGGTGCTGTTTTCCGGCACCTTGACTGCCAATGGCATCAAGAATTTTATGTATGGATATAAGATATTGAAGTACAATGATTCCATTGTCCCGCCAACGGTCTATCCTGCCAGCTCTATTTTTATCTTCAAAGACTATGACGGATTGGCGGAGAAATGCGTTTGGTACAATGATTCTTTAGTCAACCCTCAAAACTGATGAAGTCATGAAAAAGTTGATTTTTATTCTGGCTTTCGGTCTTTTGTCAGTGATTTCAATGCAAGCTCAGTTTGCCAAGCCATTGAAAAATAGAAATTTTGTCTGTCGAAACACCGGTTCGTTAAGCATGGGTCTGACAGGGAGCTTTGCGGCAAACGATATGTGGTATTCTGCGGTCAACAAGTCCGTCCTTACCCCTTATCTTGCCCCGACTTTTGGTGTAGCTTTAGAGTGGAAGACCATGCAACGTATTGCTGTCGGCTTGGATGCTTCTTATGCCATGCGCGGTACGAAAGAGGCTTTTGCTACGGAGTTTATGACCAGTTATTCCTCGACGACTTTCGCCCGGGTGAATTATGTAATGACTTTGAATGGCATCGAGATTCGTATCCCGGTTTCCTGTTATTTGGGTTATGGTGAGAATGTTAGGCCGTATCTGTTTGTGGCGCCCCGTTTCGACCTTTGGCTGAATGGCAATGCACGATGGGAACGCACTTATAATGATAATAGCTACCAACCATTGGTTTATGAAACGGAGTTGACGAAAGCGACTGTCAAGCCATTTGATGTCAGTGCTGTAGCTGGTGTCGGGCTATGCAGTCGGTTTCTGGTGTCTCGGACGCAGTTTTTCGTGAAATTCGACCTCTCGTATGGCATCAGTGTGCTCAGTAATTTCTCGCAACACGAGGTCGATGAAGATGTAACTTTTCAGGGTTGGGGCGACATCGAGCATGAAACCTTGGGCAAACGCTTCTTGCAAAATGTGGAAGCACGGCTCACATTGCTTATGCCGTTGCGCAAGTCGCTGAAGGATGCCTGCGCGTTCGACCAACGTGTGAAAAAGAAATGAAATCAATCTGGTTTGTGTATAAAAAATCCTTTTTAATCTAAATTTTTGTCGTTTTATCGTTTGTTTTTAAATTTTTTATTCTATATTTGCAGCGATAATTTATCCGAAATGCCGTGAAAAAGAAATCCACACTATTGCTTCTTCTGCTTTTCGCCGCTTTTTCGATGATGACGGCGCAGAATTCCTCTCAAGGGAAGGAGTTTTGGATTTCCTTTATGCAAAACGGTTATCGGGAATATGACGGCAATCTTACATCATGGGTTGAGAACACTGTGATGGTTAGCGCGAATCGAGCCTGCACTGGCACGGTAAGAAGAGCTTGCAACCCGACTGAAAGCATTAGTTTTTCGGTTGACGACAATGGCATCGTCTTTCTTGATATTCCTGAAACTTGGGCCTACAATGAAGGCAACGAGGAGTCCATCGATAATAAAGCTATCGTGCTGACGGCTTCCGATACCGTATCGGTTTTCATCAGCAACATGGCCACGTATTCCTTCGATGCATCTTTTGTGCTTCCTGTGGAAAGTCTTGGTTCTGAATATATTATTCAATCCGACCAGCAGTCGATAAGTGACAACGTCAATAGTCGCCAAAAGGAAACCAGCTCTTTTCTTATCGTTGCTGTTGAGGATGATACCGAAGTGGAAATCACGCCTTCTGTGGCTACACTGAAAGGTCACAACCCAGGAGAAGCCTTCACGGTTTCAATGTCGGCGGGTCAGACGTATTTCGTAAGGTCGAACAACAAGACGGAGTGGCGTGATCTTTCGGGAAGTACGGTGTTTGCCCGTAATGGAAAGAAAATCGCAGTCTTCAATGGAAACACCATCACCCGTATCCCTGGCGACGCTTCGAATGGTCGCGACCACATCTTTGAGCAGGCTCTCCCCGTCGATTCGTGGGGGAAACGTTTTGTGGTCACTTCTTCTGAAGGCCGTGCTCGCGACATCGTGAAAATCACTTCGTCTGCCGACGACAACTTCATCTATCGAGATGGCGAGGAAATCGCCATTATCGGCTATGGCGATTCCTTTGAGTTTGACCTTTTAAGCGACGACGGATCCTGCTTCATTGAAACCTCTGAGCCCAGCGTTGTTTACCTATATCATACGAGTTGGGAAGACCCTTTCGAACAGTCTCCACATCGACTTGGCGACCCTTCGATGGTCTGGATTCCCCCCATCGAGCAAAGGATTAAGGAGGTGACTTTCTGCACTTTCGACAACGAACATGACTTGGCCTCCATAGAACACCATTATGTCAATATCGTCGTGCATCGCTTAGACAATGACCAGCTCCTTCTCGATGGAGAACCTTTAAACAGTGTTGATTTTCAATATGTTAACGGTAGTGGCGACTTTTGCTTCATTAGGAAGGAGATTGCGCATGGCACGCATCATCTTAAGTGTGAGTCGGGGCTGATAGCCCACGTTTATGGTTTCGGTGAGGCGAGGGGGTATGCCTATTGTGTTGGTGCTAATGTGTTAACGCTCAATGCAAAGATGTATGTTAACGGACTGTGGAGCGGATCGTATCATGATGGCCTGTACATGTGTAGTGAAGGTTGTGTCGAGATGCGTGTGGTGACCAATTATACTGTTGAACAGGTGGATTGGAATTTCGGCGATGGAATGACGGCTCAAGGTATTGAAACCATGCATTGCTATCCCCACATAGGCGATTTTTATGTTGAAGCTTATGTCTCAGGATTCAACACGCTGACTTTGGAACCTATTAATGACACCATGAGCATCGTGATCCATGTAGGAGAACCTTTTTATTTCTATGGGAACTACGAGGTCTGTGATTCTTTGGTGTTGTTCGACCAAGTGTATCATCATTCGATGCATTCTGAGTTTGAGGGAACCAACATTTTTGGATGCGACAGCTCGTTTTTCATTACGGTTAACATCGTCGGGAGTGCTCCAAGATTTCAGATTGTCGGCAACCATTGGCCCATTGGTGGCAGCGAGATTCACGCTAGCAGGAATGAGTATTCCATTTTGCTTGATAACTCTGTGAATGAAATAGATACGGTGATATGGCAAGTTGATAATCCGAATTGGAAACTGGAACCCCATGGAAAGGGTGAGACTTGCACCATGTTGATTTACACCTTCCTGCTGGATCCAGTCATGCTTCATGCCTATGCCGTTAATGCTTGTGATACGGTTCACGAAATGTTTTTCGTTCAAACATCATATTATGATGTGGAGGATAATTCCGATTGCTTTTTTGAAGTGTACCCAAATCCAACAAAAGGACAGTTGACTTTGCGTCTCGGCGCGTTAGAAGGCCTGGTTGAGGTGTCGGTATACAATGTTTTGGGTCAGAAAGTTGATGCATTTTGTTTAGATGCCAGTTGCTGCAAAGAAAAGACTATCTCCATGCCGAACTTGTGCAGCGGATTGTATTATTTCATGTTGCGAGGAGAGGGAGTGTGTGCCACCCGAAAAGTATTGCTTGAAAGGTAATGTAACAAAACCATGAAAAGGAAACTACTGAAACGGTTTTTGTTTGCGTTGGCTGTCATGCTGTCGCTGACTTCTTGTCTCAAAGAGGGCGATACATCGGTTTTGGTCAACGACCCACAAGAGATTCCTTTTATAACTGATTATCTTCCAGAGGATTTGCTGATGTTGTTTGGCGAAGAGAATGTGCATTTTGGCGATTGTCCTCCCGTAGTTGAGTTGGAATTTAGGTCGCAGCACGTGTATGTGGCCACTAACTTGCAGCCCCCCTATGCTCCTGAACCAGGTGGTCTTTCACCCATAACTTATCTCCACAAATTAAGCCGACAGTATCTGCAAATGGCGGATTATGTCGGAATGAATTCGGAGGAATTCCGTTGTAAAACGGTTTCCCCCGTATATTTGACCGGTAGAGGCGATGATTTCACTGCCTATTTCTATGAGTCGCCGCAAATCGAAGGTGCACCGGAATATGCCGTTCTTATGTCGGGTACCCTGACCAATGAAGGCATAAAGAATTTTATTTATGGTTATAAAATACTGAAATACAACGATTCCGTTATTCCTTCCTTGGCTTATCCGGTTAATTCCATCTTCATCCTCAAAGACAGAGATGGCTTGGCAGAGCAATGCTCTTGGTTCAACGATTCTTTGTTTCATCCCCAAAAATCAATGAAGCCATGAAGAAGCGAGTCTGCATTTTGGTTTTCGTTTTGTCAGCGATGCTTTCGGCACAGGCTCAGTTTGCCAAACCGCTGAAGAAAAAAAACGACTTCAAAAGGGCTTTTAGCCTTGGCATTACGGGTAGTTATGCAGCCAATGACTTGATTTATAGCTCTGTGACAAAGTCTTCGATGCATCCTGTTTTCGACCCGACTTTTGGCCTCGCTGCTGAATGGAACACTATGCCCCATTTTTCGGTCGGATTGGATGTTTCCTATGCCATGCGTGGTGGTCAAAAGACATTCAACACCGAATTCCAGACGAGCTATTCTTCGACGACATTTGCCCATGTGAAATACGATTTAACCATGAATGGCATTGATTTGCGTATCCCATTATCGTTTTATTTCGGCGACGAAGGGAACTTGCGACCCTATGTGTACCTCGCTCCACGCCTAAGTGTTTGGACGGGAGGGAAGGTCAGTTGGGAACGCACTTACGATGATCCGAGTTTTCCTTCGAAATCTTTCGAAAGCGAGCTCAACGAGGCTTTGATGTTGCCCTTTGACTTGAGCGCGATGGCAGGTGTTGGATTGTGCGCTCATTTGAAGACTGGACGTAGGGCCCTGCTTTGTAAACTTGACCTTGGCTATGGTGTCAGTGTATTGAGCAATTTCTCGCAAGGCGAAGTCAATGGAGAAGTTGCGTTTGAAGGTTGGGGGGATATCGCGCATGAAACTTTGGGCCAACGACGACTGCAAAACTTGGAAGTCCGACTGGCAATTATGTTACCACTCCAAAAACCTGTCGCCGATGCTTGTGATTTCAATCAGAAACCGTATAAATCAAGATAAATCTCTATGATGTCAGACTGGAGCAAATATCCCTTTGTTAGAATCTTGATACCCTTTGCTTTGGGTGTTTGGTTCTGTGTTAACCTGCCTTCTTTGCAGCTCGCTCCGATGACTGTCGTTTTCGTTGCTCTTGCATTGTTGGCCATGGCAGCGCTGACTGCTTTTGTCCTGAAAAGCTATCGCTTTAATTGGGTGTTTGGAACCATCATGGCGTGTTATCTTGTCATGGCAGGGTATGCCTTGACTCGCGTCCATGAATCGGAGACAAGTAAAGATTACTTCCGTAACTTTGAGACAGATGCAAGTTGTTATGTTGCACGCATATATGATGATCCTGTTGAAAAAGCAAACTCCATTCGAGCGGTTTTGAGCTTGGAGTATCAGTTTGGCGATAGCTTGCCATCGCGTGCTGTCACGGGAAAGGTTATGGCTTATTTTTCGAAGACAGACTCTGCTTTTGCGTTGCATTATGGTGACTTGGTTGCCATACCCACTCCAATCCGCGAATTGCAACCGCCTCTGAATCCTGAGGAGTTTGACTATCGTACTTATCTGCTTCGGAAAGGCATTACAGGACAGACCTATCTGAAAGATGAAGATTGGATTGATTTGGAGGTAAATAACGCCAACCCCTTGTATGCCTTCTCTTATCGATTTCGTAATACATTGTTGTCTTCCTTGCATCGAAGCGGATTGAATGACGATGAATTTGCCGTAGCTTCGGCTATTCTTTTGGGATATGATGACAAACTTGCCGATGAGGTGCGCAAAAACTATGTGGCTGCGGGCTCCATGCACATCCTCTGTGTTTCGGGCATGCATGTCGGTATCATCTATCTGCTGGCGAATTTACTGTTGGGTTTTCTCAATCGGAAAAAATGGCAGAAGACCTTAAAGCAGGTGCTTTTGTTGGCCTTGATATGGTTTTATGCGCTCATTGCAGGTCTGTCGCCCTCCATTTTACGTGCCTCATTGATGATTTCTTTCGTCATCATTGGTGAGGTGATTCATCGTAAAGGATTCGTCATCAATTCGATAGCGGCTTCAGCGTTTATCCTGCTTTGTATCAATCCGAACAATTTGTTCGAAATCGGTTTCCAGCTGTCGTATGCTGCTGTGATTGGCATTGTGGTGTTGCAAAGACCAATATACAGTTGGTTTGTCATCAAAAACAAACTTCTCGACAAAATTTGGAATGTTACGGCAGTGGCACTTTCAGCACAAATCGCGACAATCCCGTTTACATTGTTCTATTTCAATCAGTTCACCACTTATTTCTGGTTGAGCAACCTGTTCATGACTCCGATTTCGTTCATCGTGGTCATCAGCGGGATGGTTCTGTTGCTCGTGTCGTGGATTCCATACGTAAACGTACTTGTCGGCTATCTGGTTTGGGGCTCAGTGTATGTGATGAACGCCATCGTTTCATGGATAGAACGTTTGCCTTTCTCGATAGTCAAAGGCTTGTATGTCAGTGAGTTTGAGTTTTCTATGCTATTGCTTGCCTTTATAATGCTATTGTTGTGCGTGGCATTGAAGAAGCGGCGGATGTTCATTGGTGTGTTGTCGGCGCTGCTGTTGATGATGTTGTCGGTGACAGTTCGTTTGTATCAATCTGATAGTCAGAAAGGAATGACGGTGTTCAGCCTTCGTGGACATACTGCGGTTGATTTTGTTATGGGAAGGGAGCATCTGTTATTGGCCGACTCTGCGTTGATGTCCGACGAATCTGCTGTGGATTACAGCCTAAGGGGCATATGGACGAAACGTCATCTTTCGTCGCATCCCGAAACGATTCGACTAAACGAGGATTTTGTAGGGGATTACCTGTGCAAAAAGTCGAATCTCGTTTCGTTTGAAGGAAAACTGTTTGCACTTTGGGAAGAGGAACAAGTCGAGGATAGCCTTTCCTACCGACTTCCTGTGGATTATCTTTTGGTTTCGCAAGGGCAAAACCCTGATGTGCAGTCCGTTGTAAATGCATACGACACCAAGTTGCTCCTCATTGACGGTTCGATGCCTCGCTATTTGGCCGAGAAATGGATAGCACAAGCCAATGAATGGCATTTGCCTTATCAAGATATTGGAAAAGGAGCCTTTGAGGTCGGCTTCTCCCTAAAATGAAAAATGCCCAATCAGGAATCCAATTGGGCATTTTGTTGTGTAAAAGTTGTTAGATTGTTTTCTCGTTTCTCTTTAAAAACATCACAAACAGAACCAATCCCAACACGGTGATGGCTGCACCGATGCCATAGCCGACAGGACGTGATAGAAGTGAACCCAAACCGCCGTCGGCAGCCTTGGCGACGAAGAGGAAGCAACCCGTTACCATGGTCATGAACAGGGCAGGGACGAGGGTGATTAGATACCAAAGTTTTCCTTTGTTTTTAGCCAGATATACCGAGATGGCCCAAAGTGTGACTGTAGCCAAGACTTGGTTGGCCCAGGCAAAGTAACGCCAAATGACCTGGAAGCCTTTGGCATCGGATATGCTGTAGACCAAGATGGCAGCAGTGACAACAAACATCGGGATGGCCACAATCAGGCGATTCTTGATGGGCTTTTGGTCATAGTGCATGAAATCGGCGATGATGAGTCGTGCCGAACGCAGTGCCGTGTCGCCTGAGGTGACGGCAGCACTGATGACACCCAAGATGGTGATGGTGGCGATGATAGGCGTGAACCACGTGTTGGCGATGACGCCCACGATGGCAGCACCACTCTTGCCTGTCACATCGACGACGCTGTCGGGACCAAAGAAATAGGCAGCGGCAGCAGCCCAGATGAGCGCAACCACGCCTTCCGTAATCATGGCACCGTAGAAAATCGGGCGACCTTGCTTCTCATTCACCATGCAACGCGCCATCAGTGGGGACTGCGTGGCATGGAAGCCCGAGATGGCACCGCAAGCGATGCTGATGAACATCATTGGGAAGATGGGGTTGTTGGCCGCGTCAGGGTGACGGTTTTGCATGCCGCTCCACAATTCGGGAATCTCAGGCTTGTAGATGAGGAAAGCCACAAAGATGGCCACAGCCATGCCCAACAGCAAGATGCCGAAGATAGGGTAGATCTTGCCGATGACCTTGTCGATGGGTAACAAGGTGGCAATCAGGTAGTAAGCCAAGATGATGCCAATCCAAATATAAGGATTCCAGCCCTGTGTAAAGTGTGCGTTGAGCAGCGTGGCAGGGGTGTTGACAAAGACTACGCCGACCAAAATCATCAAGATGATTGTGAAGGCACGCATCACCTGTTTGGCACCATTGCCCAAATAAGTGCCGTGGATTTCGGGTAGGCTCGCGCCCTTGTCGCGCAAAGATATCATGCCAGCCAGATAGTCGTGGACGGCACCGGCGAAGATGCTGCCCAACACAATCCAAAGGAAAGAGGCTGTGCCAAACTGCGCCCCCATGATGGCTCCGATGATAGGGCCTACTCCCGCGATATTAAGAAACTGGATGAGGAAGATGCGCCAAGGCTTCATCGGCACATAGTCGACGCCATCAGCCATGGTAGTGGCAGGTGTAGCCCTTTGTGGGTCGGCACCAAACAACTTTTCAACGAATTTTCCATAAATGAAATAGCCGAGAATGAGGACGGCCAAAGCGATAAAGAAGGTGACCATAGTTTGTCTGTTTATTTGCCGCAAAATTACAGTTTTTGAAAAACAAAATGTACGGTTGCGCCTAAAAAAGCAAACAAAAAGCGGCTTGAAGTCTTTCAAGCCGCTTGAGTAGTTGTTTTGTTGCAAGGATTAATCGTCGATTTTAGTTACAACGAAGTTCTTGTTAAACTTGATTTCAAGTTCACTATTCAGTTCAATATCCCAACCTCTGCGTTTTTTTTCAATTTTTTTGATGCTTTGATCAGCAAAGTTGGTTTTCACGTAGTTGGCGATGGGCTCGGGGATGAGTTCTGCGGGAACATTTGTATAAATAGTGGAATGCTCACAATCGATTCTTTTCCATTCGGGGGAGCGAGTGAATTCGATTTGAGTACCATCGCTCAAGGTTACTTCGTATTCATCCCATTCAGTATTCACCATAAGAACATTAGCTTTGGGAAAGTACTGACCAACAAATTTGGTGATACCAGGGTTACTGTTGTCGTTTTGCGCCATTGTTGTGCCCATGCAACAGAAGAGTATGGCGATGAAAGTGGTAATGATACTTAACTTTTTCATTTATAATTGATTTAGAATATTTATAGATAATTATATTTACTAATTACAAAATTCGTGCCACAGTCTTATTCCTTTTTACCGCCAAATTCCATCAGATAGGCTTTCAAAAATGCATCAATGTTGCCATCCATAACGCTTTGAACGTCAGAGGTCTGGTAGTTAGTACGATGGTCTTTTACACGGCGGTCGTCGAAGACATAAGAACGAATTTGTGAGCCCCATTCAATTTTCAGCTTGCCCGCCTCAATCTTGTTTTGCTCTTCCATGCGGTGACGCATCTCGCGGTCGTAGAGTTGTGACTTCAGGAGGCGCAAGGCGTTCTCGCGGTTTTTGGGTTGGTCGCGGGTTTCGGTGTTTTCGATGAGGATTTCCTCTTCCTCGCCCGTGTACGGGTCCTTATATTGGTAGCGTAAACGCACGCCCGATTCCACCTTGTTCACGTTCTGTCCACCAGCACCGCCGCTGCGGAAAGTGTCCCACGACAGACGTGACTGTTCAATCACGATTTCGATGGTGTCGTCGACGAGCGGGGTGACGAACACCGAGGCAAATGAAGTCATGCGCTTGCCTTGGGCGTTGTACGGGCTGACGCGCACCAAGCGGTGCACGCCATTCTCGCCTTTCAAGTAGCCGTAGGCATAGTCGCCTTCAATCTTCATGGTCACCTGCTTGATGCCAGCATCGTCGGCTTCCAAGAGATTCGATATGGTGAGTTTGTATTTGTGGTTTTCGGCGTAACGCATATACATGCGCATGAGCATCTGCGCCCAGTCTTGGGCCTCGGTGCCGCCTGCGCCCGCGTTGATCTTCAGCACGGCACTCATAGGGTCGGCTTCTTCGCGCAGCATGTTTTTGAACTCCAGGTTCTCCACGATTTGAAGGGTGGCGTTGTATTGCTCGTCCACTTCTTCCTCGGTGGCTTCGCCTTCCTTAGCGAAGTCGAAGAGCACGGTGAGGTCGTTGCCTGCGTCTTCGGCTTCCTTGTATCCGTTGAGCCAGCCTTTCACCTCGCGCACTTTCTTCATGGTGGCTTCGGCAGCCTTAGGGTCGGCCCAGAACTGCGGGTCTTGCGTTTTTTCGTCTAATTCTTGTGCTTCGATGGTACGTCTGTCGACGTCAAAGATACCTCCTCAAGGCATCAATCCTCTTACATAAGTCTTTAAGTTGGTCTTGGGTGATCATATTATTTATATAAGGTGTTATTTTCGGGCTGCAAAGGTAGTAATTTTATGGAAAATTTGTAATTTTGCCACTATAATCTTAAAAGAATACCCTATGAAAAGACTTTTCCTGCTTTTATTGTTGGTCTTCGGCTTGATGAAGCTGAACGCCCAGACTTTTACTTATGGCGACTTGAACTATGAAGTCAACTACGGTGGGACTTCCGTCACCGTGTTGGACCATGTCGACGGTACCGATGCCACGGGTACATTGACCATTCCTGATTATGTGGTTTATAATGGTAACAGCTATGCCGTAACTATTATTGACAGCTATGCTTTTAGCTATTGTAGGGGACTTGAAGGCGCTTTAGTCCTTCCCAATACCCTTGAGGAAATCGGTGATGATGCCTTTGACTATTGCGGTTTTACCGGTGTCGTGAACATTCCTGCTTCTGTGGAATGGATAGGCTACACGCCTTTCTATGGCTGCGATGGCATCGAGGGCTTTGTGGTCGACCCTGCCAACGAGGACTACGATTCGCGCGACAACTGCAACGCTGTTATCTCGTCTTATACTAATGAACTGAAATTCGGATGCAAGAATTCGACAATTCCCTACGGTGTCGAATCTATTGCGGAGGATGCATTTAGCCATATCAGCGGCTTGATTTCCATCACCATCCCCAGCACGGTGACTGAAATTGGCGGCTGGTCGTTTTGGTTCACTGGCTTGACGAGTATTACCATTCCCAACACGGTGACTTACATCGGCACAAATCCGTTTGGTGGTTGCGCTGGGCTGGAAGAGATTGTCGTTGAAGCTGGCAATCCCGTCTTCGACTCGCGAAATGGTTGCAACGCCATCATCAGGACGAGCACTAGCGAACTGCTTGCCGGCTGCCAAAACACGGTGATCCCTGATGACGTGACCCGTATCGGCAACAACGCTTTCTATTATTGCAACACGCTCACAGGCGAGTTGGTGATTCCTGAACAAATCACTTCTATTGGACATTATGCCTATGAAAAATGTACAGGTCTGACGGGCTCTTTGGTCATCCCAAATACCGTCGTCGAGCTTGGCGAATCTGCTTTTGCGAATTGCACAGGTTTCGATGGTACCTTGACCTTGAGCGAAAACTTGACCTACATAGGCGGCTGGACTTTTGAGGAATGCGCAGGCTTCACCGGCTCCTTGGTGATACCTAATTTGGTGACAGAAATTGGTTCAAGCGCGTTTGAAGGCTGCCATGGTTTCGACGGCAAACTGACGCTTCCCAAGGGCTTGAATTATGTTGGCAGCTTTGCTTTTGCAAGTTGTTCGGGCTTCACAGAGGCGGTAGTTTGGGCTGAGACGCCCCCAACACTTGACATGTATCCCTTTGGCGGCTTTGGCTGTACCACCCTCATGGTACCTTGCGGATGCGTTTCAGTGTATGAGAACTCCGATTGGAGCGAACAGTTCACCAACATCGTTGAGGATTGCACATTGGTTTCGGAGAATGAAGACAAGGGCGTTTCCGTTTATCCTAACCCTACCAAGGGCTCGGTGCAAATCGAGGCCGAAGGTATCTCCAACCTATGCATTTTCAATCTCTTGGGAGAAAAAGTCTTTGAAAGCGTGGTGTCAGGCAATGCTTTTGAATTCGACTTTGGCGATTTGGAAAAAGGCCTGTATGTGATTAGGATAGAAACAGCTAAAGGCTTTTCGACAAAAATTGTCACCGTGATGTAAGAATTCCCTTCCCTTGTTGTCTAACATGATGAACGTTGCAACGAAAACGCATTATGAACAACGACAAGGAACATCAGTTTGAACTTTTGGTGCGGCAGCACAAGCGGACCATCTACACGGTGTGCTATATGTTCTCGCGCAACAAGGCCGAAATCGACGACCTGTTTCAGGAAATCCTCATCAGGCTTTGGAACGGCTTCGACAACTACGAGGGACGCAGCACCGCGCAGACTTGGATCTATCGCGTCGCGCTCAACACGGCCATCAACCAAGACAAGAAGGAACGCCGGCGCATCGAGACCGTGCCGCTGACGGTGGACATCGACCCTTACGAGGCCGACGACCCCAAGACGCAACAAATCCGCGAACTCTACGATCGCATCTCGCGCCTCGACCTCATCGACCGAAGCCTCATCCTGCTTTGGCTCGAAGGCATCAGTTACGACGAAATCGGGGCCATCATCGGCATCACGCCCAACAACGTGGGGGTGAGGCTGGCGCGCATCAAGGAAAAATTGGTGAAAATGTCGAAAAAAGAATGAAAGGGAATCATCATGGAAAACAACGAAAACAATAATTTAAGCGAACTCGACCAACTGAAAGCGCAATACGAAACGCTGAAACAACAGTTCGACCAACAGGAAATCGTCAATGACAGGCTGATGATGTCGTCCATCAAGCAGGGCACGGACTTCTACAGACGCAACCGGATGAGGAGCATTATAATGTGTCCGTTGGCTGCCATTTTTGGTCTATTAGGAATCAAATTGTGGTTTGGCAACAATCTTTCGTTAAGTCTGTTTTGGGTCGCATTTATGTTCACTTGCCTGGTCATTGAACTTGTTTTGACTCGCAAATTCCAGCGCAAAACATTGGAAAACGACGATTTGCTCGTTCTTTCCCACACCGCTCGAAGTTTCAAGAAACTCTTTTCCGTCTTTACCGTCCTGAATTATTCCACTGGACTCATCCTTGTTTGTGGCTTGTTAATGTCATTGGTGGGCGAAAACTATAGTGGAAAGCCAATGATGTTGACATTTTTGGCAGTTGTTGTTGGAATGATAGTTTTGGGGATTAGTGAAATTCGCTATAAGACAAGGCCTTGCGACGAGATTATCCGCCAGATTGAGGCTTTTGAGACAACAACAAATAAGGAAACAGGTTTCAATAAGAAACAGCAGTGGTTCTGCATCGCCATGATTGTCGCATTCGTTGGTCTCGACATTTGGGCTTACACGATTGTCGGAACCTATCTGAAACTGCCGCCGATGTGGCGCACCGTGGAATATGTACGGGCTGCAGATGACCATTTGACGGAAGGGAAACTGGCAATCTGGGAAGTCTTTGCCGATACGGTCGTCCCCGAAAAGGATGTCCCAGAATTGTTACAAATCTTAGATCCTGGTCGTTGCGTTCTTATGAGAGGGCAACAGCGGAAGGTGACAATAGAAGTGGGCAATGAAGCGAAACATAGTTGGAGACAAGATGAAAACAATCTCGAGGAGGTGAGGCTTTATTGTATGAAAAAAAACTCCCAAGAAGGTCCGGCCATCAGTTCGGCGATTTTGGGCGGCAAGCCGATGGTTCAAAGGGTGGATGTAACCAAACCTACCAAATACCCAAGCAACGTCTCCGTTCCGATGATCGTGTGGCTGACTCCTGAAGCAGGCCAACTTTGGCTTGAATTTACCAAGCACCTCACTGGAAAAAGAGGTGCCGTTTCCATCGATGGCGTGGTAGTTCAGGAATGGAAAATCATGAGTAACCTTGAGAATGGCTGTTTCTTCATCATGAGGGAATGGTCGTCGAAGGAGGAACTGGAGGCGTTTTGTGAACAATTGATTCGCCAGTGAAACATTGTCGCTTTGCGTCATTGCGAGGAGGAACGACGAAGCAATCCAGAAAACAAAATGGTTTAGTGTCTGGATTGCTTCGTTCCTCGCAATGACGTACCCGCAGAAAAAAAAGAAAAAAATCTCACTTTTTTCTTGACATATTCAAAAAAGTTGTACTTTTGCAGTGTTCTAATAAACTAATACACTAATGCTAATAAGTACAACATATAGATCGTTAGGCGAAAACGAAAAAATGGATTTATTTTCCACTGGATGTAACAAATGTGGGCTTTCTGCGTATTACCTATGGTAATAGTGTTGTGATACCTATTTAATAATCAAGGCGATGATTCGATTGGAGAAAATTAACAAGACCTACTTTGGCGCCCAGCCCTTGCACGTGCTGAAGGGCATCGATTTGGAGGTTGCAGAAGGAGAAATGGTCAGCATTATGGGAGCTTCGGGCTCGGGGAAATCCACCTTATTAAATATATTGGGCATCCTCGACAATTACGACTCAGGTGAATACTACCTCAACGGGAAATTAGTGAAAAACCTCAGCGAGAACGAGGCCGCCGACATGCGCAACCGTACCATCGGATTCATCTTCCAGTCGTTCAACCTCATCCCGTTCAAGACGGCGATGGAGAACGTGGCGTTGCCCCTCTATTACCAGAACGTGGGTCGCAAGAAGCGCAATGAGTTGGCCATGGAATACCTGGAACGCTTTGGCCTGAAGGAATGGGCCGACCATTACCCCAACGAACTCTCTGGCGGACAAAAACAGCGTGTCTCGATGGCCCGCGCCTTGGTGACCCAGCCGAAAGTCATCCTCGCTGACGAGCCTACGGGGGCCTTGGACAGCAAGACCTCCGCCGAGGTGATGCAAATCCTCCGCGAAGTGAACCAAAGCGGCATCACCATGATCATCGTCACGCACGAAAGAGGCATTGCCCTGAGAACCAACAAAATCATCCACCTGAAAGACGGTGTCATCGAAAACATAGAAATCAACAACCCCGACAGCATCGACTTCGATAAGGAAATTAAGTAATGGACTTCTGGCGCGAAATATTCATGGCCTTGAGCCGCAACAAGTTGAGGACTTTCCTCACGGGATTCGCCATCTCGTGGGGCATCTTCATCCTCATCGTGCTACTCGCTGCCGGCAATGGCATCATCAACGCGATTGGTGAGGAGTTCAGCGACCAGTCCAGAAACGTCTATACCCTATATTGGGGCGAAACCTCAAAGCCGTTCAAAGGGCACGGCACCAACCGCGCCATCTATTTCAACGACAAGGATATACGTTTTTTGGAAACCGAAGCCAAGCATGTTGATCAGGTGTCGCCGAGTAGCTATTTCAGCGGCACAGCCATTTTCAACGACAAATCGAACAATATTTTTGTGAACGGCGTAAGGCCCGTCTTCAAGGATATCAACAATGTGAAGATGTTGGAAGGACGATTCATCAACGTGCAGGACGAGAAAAACAGCGAAAAGTACATTGTTATTGATAAGACTTTGCGCGACAAGCTATTTGGCGAAGGCGTGTCGCCGCTCGGCCAGTTTATTATCATCAACAATATGGCTTTCAACGTTGTAGGTGTTTGCGAAGCAGAAAGACACTCCGATGGCGGCGAAAGCTACATTCCTTTTTCCACTTTGAAATCTATCAAGCGGATCAGTCGTTACTGGAGGCTGAGTTTCACGGTCAAAGGCTTGGAAACCAAGGAAGAAAACGAGGCGTTCACTCATTATCTGCGCACCCAATTGGCGCATTTGCACGAGTTTGACCCCGACGACACCTCTGCCGTTTACATCGGTAGCACCCAAGAGGAATACCTTCAAACCATGAAAATTTTCCGCACATTTGAGCTTTTCATCTGGATTATCGGTTTTGCCATGCTCATTTCGGGCATCGTGGGTGTGAGCAACATCATGCGCATCACCGTGAAGGAACGCACCAACGAAATCGGCATCCGCAAGGCCCTCGGCGCCAAGTCACGCTCGATCTTGGCCTCCATCGTCACCGAATCCTTGATTATCACCACCATATTCGGCTATATCGGGATGTGGCTCGGCATGATTGCGGCTGAAGTCGGTGGCACTATTCTGGCTAAGGTTCAGGAAGGCAAGGAAATCTCCTTGAACATTGTCCCGAGCATCGACATCCGCATCGTACTGATGGCAACGGCTTTGCTCATCGTCTGCGGCGTATTGGCAGGTTTCTTCCCCGCACGCAACGCCGTGAAAATCAAACCTATTGAAGCAATGAATTACAGATAAAAACCACGCATCATGTTCGACTTCGACGGCATACACGAGATTTGGCAGACCATCACGCGCAACAAGACCCGCAGCTTGCTGACGGCCTTCGGCGTGTTTTGGGGCATTTTCTTGCTTGTCGTGCTTTCCTCGACGGGAAACGGCTTCGAAAACGGCCTGATGCAGCAGGTGGAAGGCGTGACACCCAACACGGCCTTCTTCTTCACCGGCGAAACCAGCGAACCTTACAAAGGCTACCAAAAAGGTCGTTCTTGGTCGATGCAATTGGCTGATTTGGAGGCTATCA
This sequence comes from uncultured Bacteroidales bacterium, assembly GCA_900317155.1. Taxonomy (GTDB): domain Bacteria; phylum Bacteroidota; class Bacteroidia; order Bacteroidales; family F082; genus Limimorpha. Next base: position 90,790 of record ONFO01000006.1, on the reverse strand, counting down.
AGGAAACATTCCCGTGTGTCAAAGCCATATCGCCTGAGGCCAGCGTGTGGTCGAGCGAGGACAAGAATGTGATTTACGGCAGTCGCGGTGGTAGTTTCTCAGTGAAAGGCGTGCTGCCCGAATACAACGAGATCGAAAAGTCGAAGATTCTGAAGGGCCGCTTCATCAACGATACCGACATCTCTGCCAACCGAAAGGTATGCCTCTTGGGAAAGAAAGTGTATGAAACCATGTTTGAGCGAGGTGAAAATCCATTAGGCAAGATGGTCAAGATCAATGGAATATATTTTCAAGTGGTGGGAGTGATACGTTCCTACACGGACAATGTCAACATCAATGGCTCCATCGACGAGTCGGTCATCCTGCCGTACACGACCATGCAGCAGGTGTATGCCTTAGGTGACAAGATTCGTTTCTTTGCCATCGTGGCTGATGACGAGACGCCCATCACGAGCTTTGAAGAAGACCTGAAACAGCTCATCAAGCAGCGGCACGACATTGCGCCCACCGACGAGGATGCCATCAACTCATTCAACGTATCGGAGATTTTCAAAGCCTTCAAAGGTCTGTTTTTCGGCATTCACATCCTCATCTGGATTGTGGGATTGGGCACGTTGATGTCGGGCATCATCGGGGTAAGCAACATTATGCTCGTAACTGTGAAAGAACGCACCCGCGAAATCGGTGTAAGGCGCGCTATCGGGGCCAAGCCCAAGGATATCATCGGCCAAGTGCTGTCGGAGAGCCTGTTGCTCACCACGTTGGCGGGCTTAGTCGGTTTGTGTATCGGTGTAGGCATCATGGCTATCGTGGGGATGATTACTTCCAACATGCCGAGCGACAACATGATGTTCCAGGACCCGAACCTCGGTTTCGGCGCAGCTGTGACCGCCACCGTCATCGTCATTATATCAGGCCTCCTCGCAGGCGTTTTGCCCGCATGGAGAGCCATTCAGATTAAGGCTATTGATGCAATTAGGGAAGAATAATATTAAAACACAATACCATGAAGAAGTTTTTCAAAATTCTGTTTTTCATCTTGTTAGGAATAGGGGTCATCTGGACTTTCGTCTACCTCTACAAGAAATCGAGGCCGAAGGAGGTTGTTTATGCAATCGAGACGGTCAAAATCGACACCATCCAAAAATCGACGGTGGTGACGGGACAAATCGACCCGCGCGACGAGGTGGCCATGAAGCCCCAAGTGTCGGGCATCATCTCCGAAATTCTGAAAGAGCCTGGCCAGCAGGTGCAGCAAGGCGAAGTCATCGCCGTGGTGAAGGTCATCCCCGACGTGAGCAACCTCGCCGCTGCTGAGTCGCAGGTGCGCGTGGCCAAGATGAACTTGGACAACGTGGAAAAGACCTACCAACGTCAGCAAAACCTGAAGGCTAAAGGCTTGATTTCCACCGAGGAATTCGAGAAGTCGCAACTCGAATACCAGCAGGCTAAGGAAAGCTACAGCAATGCCCAAGACCAGCTGAACATCATCAAGGAGGGCATTTCGAAGAACGCGACGGGCTACAGCAACACAAAAATCAAGGCCACCATATCGGGCATGATCCTCGACATCCCCGTGAAGGTCGGCAACTCGGTCATCAACTCCAACACCTTCAACGACGGCACTACCATTGCGACCATCGCCAACATGAAGGACATGATTTTCAAGGGCAAACTCGACGAAACCGAGGTGGGCAAAATCCATGAGGGGATGCCCATGACCTTGACCATCGGTGCCATGAACGACCGCAAGTTTGATGCCGTGTTGGAATACATTGCGCCCAAAGGCACACAAGAAAGCGGTGCTGTCTTCTTCGAGATGAAAGCCCGTGCCATCTTGCCTGACGACATCTTCGTTCGCGCCGGCTATTCCGCCAACGCTGAAATCATCCTTGACAGGGAGGAAGGCGCCGTGACTGTGCCCGAAAGTTGTATTAGCTATGAGGACGGCGAAACCTACGTGTATCGCTGCACCAAGGAAGACGCTCCGCAACAATTTGAGAAGCAAGCTGTTAAAGTCGGCCTTTCCGATGGCGTGAACATTGTCGTCAAGGAAGGGCTGCAGGTGGGCGACAAAATCCGTGGAAACGAAAAAACCGAAGAAAAATGAAACGCACATTTTTAATGACGCTCTTGATAGCGACCATGCTCAGTGTCCAAGCCCAAAAGGTGTGGACGCTTGACGAGTGCATCGACTATGCCCTTGAGCACAACCTCGACCTGAAAAAGACCCAATTGGCACGACAGCAGGCTGAATACCAATATAAAGCCAGCAAAAACGCTTGGCTTCCCACCTTGAGTGCCAATGCAGGCGAATACTTTGGCTTTGGTCAATCGCCTTCATATACAGGTGTTTACGTGTCTGATAATTCCTCTTCGGCTTCGTTTGGCGCCAATCTTTCACTGCCGCTGTTTCAGGGTATGGGTCTCTACAATACCGCCAAAGCCGATGCGTTGAACCTGCAAGCCAGCGAGATGGACCAGGAAGCGGCCCAACTCAACCTCAAACTCAACGTGATTGCATTTTACATGCAAGTGCTTTACGGCAAGGAGCAGGTGGAAATCGCCCGCAGGCAAAAGGAACTCTCCGCCGAGCAGTTGCAAAAGACCCAACAGCTTTTTGAGAACGGTCGCCTGGCCGAGGCCGATGTCTACGAAAGCCAGGCCCAGCTCGCCTTAGACCAAGCCACACTCACTCAGGCAGAGACCGATTTGGCACTGAGTTTGCTTACTCTGACACAAGTTCTTGAAATTGAAGACAGTGAGGGCTTTGAAATCAGCGAGCCGGAAGCATTCTTCGCCAATCAGGAACCGCTTTCCTACACACCGCAATCCACCATCGCATACGCTTTGCAGAACCAACCCGCTATGGAAGCCGCACGCTTGCGTTTGCAAAAGAGTCATTACGACCTGAAAGCCAGTAAGTCGGCATGGCTTCCCACGTTGGGTTTCTACGCAGGCTATTCCAATGGGCTTTACCGTTATTTCTCCGAAAACTATCCCAACACGCCCGTCAACGAGCAGTTGAAGCGCAACAGCAGGACGCAACTCGGCGTTTCGCTCAACATCCCGATTTTTAACGGAATGAAGACAAAATACCGCGTGAAGATGACCGAGCTTTCCATCGCCGACGAAGAGCTCAACCTCGAAAACACCGAGAAAACGCTGCGTAAAGAAATCCAGCAAGCCTACGGCAACGCCAAGGCCGCCGAACAGAAAATGACCGCCATGGAAAACAGTTTGGAGGCTTCGCGCGTCGCCTACGAATACGCCAATGCAGGTTTTGAGATGGGGAAAAAGACCCTCTTGGAACTCAATGAGAGCAAAATCCGCTACCACAAGGCCGAATCTGACTTGCTGCAAGCGCGTTACGAATACCTTTACCGTTGCAAAATCATTGAGTATTATAGGAATGTGAAATAATAATTCGAATCAATCATTGTTAGTCAATTAAATTAATTAAACACGAACTTCAATTTTTCAACTTAAAAGAGCTATGAACAAACGTTTTTATATCCTTTTTGCACTCTTAGGGTGCTTCGTCTTGTCAGGAATGGCACAAAGCAAAGTGACGGGAACCATCATCGAGGAAGCCAATGGCAAAGGCATTCCTTTCGTCAATGTGGGTCTGTTCCGCCAAGCCGACAGCGTCTTTGTGAGCGGTGCCGCTTCCGACGACAAAGGACGTTTTGAACTTTTGGCACCTAATGGTGATTACCGTTTGGCGGTCTCGGCCATCGGTTTTCAAACCTTCGAGCAGGAACTGACCGTCAAGGGTAACCAAGACCTTGGTCAACTTAAACTTAAGGAAGGCTCTACCAAACTCGGTGAAGTGACTATCACAGAGAAACGGCCTTTATTTGCCGTGGAAGGGGAGAAGACCATGTATAATGTTGCCGAAGACAACAGCATTCAGACGGGTACGCTTTCAGATGCTTTGCAAAACGCTCCAGGCGTAGAGGTTGACGTGGAAGGCAACATCAGTCTTCGTGGCACATCAAGTGTAGAGGTGTGGATCAATGACAAGCCCTCACACATGACCGCCGAAAACCTCAAGACCTATATTCAGACACTGCCTGCCAACAGCATCGACCATGTAGAGGTCATCACCAATCCCTCGGCGCGTTACGGTTCCAACGCCGACGGCATCATCAACATCGTGACCAACGCCAAAATCCAGAAAAACGAGTTCTTCAGCTTCGGCGTGAACGTCTCAACCCATCCTTATATTGACCCTTGGGCTTCCTACGTTTGGTCGAACGAAAAGCTGACGGTCAATGCCTACATCAACGGTAGCTATTCCGATTGGAAAGGCAATTCCTTCATAGATCAGTCGCTATTCGATTCGAGCGGAGCTCTTGCCAATCATGAAATCGATAGTACGCTTTTCAAAAACAATATGTATGGCGCGGGCGGTTTCTTCAGCTTGGATTATGAGATTGATACAGCGAATAGTTTGAATGTTTGGTTGAGCGGATGGCCCAATTGGGGTGACGCTACCAACAACACCTCTTTCTTTAGAGAGGAGTATCTGCCCAATGTGCTGACCACCGATATGCGCGAAAGCACTAATGGCAGAAACAGTCAATACTTCGCTAATTATGGCCTGTATTACCAGCACAAGTTCAACAATGAAGGTCATAACCTCTCAGTTAGTGTCAATGGAATGAGCTTTGGTGGACGTGAAGATGGCGAAGCAACAAGGAAATTCACTTTGCCCATGGACTACACCCGTGTGTTGCGTCAAAACAGCTCCTACCATTCCACAGGTGTCGAGGGCGAGATTGTCTACAACCGTCCTTATTCTGAGAACGGAGAGATTTCGGTGGGTTATACTATTGGTTATGATCCTGAGCATCAAAGTCTTGTTACTGACACTGTGATCAATCCTAATTCGGATAAAGAGGCATGGGAGTGGGACAAAGACGTCTACCGTACCTACAATGCCAAGTTCACAGAATTGAACAACGAAGCCTTTATCACCTTACAGCATAAGTTTGGCGGTTTCACTGTGAAGCCGGGAATCCGCTTTGTCAGCGAGCTGGTCAAAGGTGCTTATCCCGACTCGTCGCAATACAACTTCAATAAGCATTTCTTCAGCCTGAGACCTTCGCTTCACCTGTCTTATCGCACCAAGTCAATGCACAACTTCAGTTTGAGCTACACGCGCCGCATTGCTGCGCCTGGAGCCGAGCAGTTGAGTCGTTTCCCCATGTACAACGAGGACAGCTACAGCAGTGGCAACCCCGATTTGGATCGCGTCTTCACCAACTCCATTGAGGCAGGCTGGACCAAGTATTGGGACAACTTCGGCTCTGTTGGTCTGTCTGCCTATTATCGCGGCAAGACCAACAACGTCAATAAGATAGAAGTCTCTCGTTACCATTGGCTGTACGGTCGCGTAGTTCCTTACAGTTATCCTGTCAATGTCGGCAAAAGCCATAACGCGGGCTTCGAGTACAATATGATGTATCGCCCCAACGGCTTCTTCAACCTTCGTTTCTATGCCAATCTGTATGATTCCTATATCAAGACGGAGTATGAGGGACATGAATATGAAAAAGACATGTGGTCTTACAGTTTCCGTCTCAACATGTGGGCAAAGCTGTGGAACAAACTGGAATTGACGGCTTCGGGCTACTACAGTTCACCAACGCAATCCTTGTTTAGCGAGCGTCAAGGCTATTTTGGCGTTGATGCGGGTCTGCGTGCCGATTTCTTCGATCGTAAGTTGTCGGTTTTCGTCAATGCCAACGACATCTTTAACACCAACCGCTTTGGGCATTCGAACAACAGCCCGTATGTACAGTCGAACTCCTCCTACAAATACAACAGCCGTAGTGTAGCTGTCGGTGTGACCTTCCGCTTCGGTAAGATGGAACTGGAACAGGTGGCCCGTCAAGGCGGCGAAGGCCCACAAGGTGCACCTCAAGGCATGGGTGGGATGTAAAAACCAGCCCGTAATTCACCCCAGAGACGCGGATTTTTCGCGTCTCTTTTTGTCTCATTTTGGCATTTTCGCCACAAAAAAGCCCAAATTTCGCCACAAATGGGCGAATTTCGCCACAAAAACCCCATTTTGGACACATTTTCTACACGGTGTTGCACGATGCTGTACTTTTGCAACGTTTTTACAACCGAAAACAATTTTAATTTTAATCATTTAATCGAAAACAAAAATGAAAATTATTGGAACAGGAAGCGCATTGCCGAAACTTACGGTAACCAACGACGACTTGGCCACTTTTTTGGACACCAATGATGCATGGATTTCTTCCCGTACAGGTATCCAAGCCCGACACCTATTATCTACTGAAACTTTATATGACTTGGCCGTTGAAGCCGCCAATAAGGCAATCGAGTCTTCAGGGCTCCGCACCGATCAGATCGATTTCCTTTTGGTCTCTAATGTGGCTAACCAACACGTCACCCCTGGATTGAGTTGCATTATCCAAAAGCGTATCGGTGTTACCTGTGCAGGTCTCGACATCAACGTGGCTTGTGCTGGTTTTGTCAATGCCCTAATGCTCGCCGACAGTATGATTAAGGCGGGTCATGCCAAGAATATTTTGATAGTGTGTGCCGAAGAGCCTACCAAATACTGTGACTGGCACGAGAGAGACTGCAGTGTGCTGTTTGGAGACGGAGCTGGTGCTGTGGTGCTGACTGAAGGCAGTGCCTTCAAAGACGTAAAGCTCACCATGATTTCTGACCGTGATGTGTTGTATTACGAACGCGGTATGGAAACCACACCGTTTGAACAACATTATACGAAAGGCCAACCCTTGGTGATGAAAGGCAAAGAATTGTTCAAAACCGCTGTCACCGAATCAGCTAAGGACATCCAAAATGTGTTGGACTATAATCATCTGACCCATGAGGACATCACTTGGTTCCTGCTGCATCAGGCCAACAAGCGCATCATCGAGGGTATTCGCCACATTATCGGTGGTCCCGAGGAAAAGTATCCGACCATCATTGAGAAGTATGGCAACACCTCTTCAGCCAGTATCCCGATTATGCTTGATGAGATGTTGAAAGCCAACAAGATAAAGCAGGGCGACAAGATTATCATGAGTGCCTTTGGCGCTGGTTTCGTGTCTGCTGCCTGCTTGTGGGAATGGGAATTTTAAATTTTAAATTTTGAATTTTGAATTTTGAATTATGAATAGAAGAGTAGTAATAACCGGTATGGGTGCCGTTTCGCCGATTGGCAACGACCTGTCGATCATTTGGGATAACCTGATGAAGGGCTATTGTGGCATCGACTTCATCAAATCATTCGATACCACCGAGCTTCCCGTGAAGATTGCAGCCGAGTTGAAAGACTTCAACCCCGAGGCTTGTGGCGTCGATAAGGCTTTTGTCAAACGTAACGACCGTTTTGCGGTTTATACTTTGGCCGCTGCCTATCAAGCTATGAAAGACAATGAAGACATGCAGATGGACCCCAGTCGTTTGGGTGTGTATGTCGGCTCTGGCATCGGTGGCTTCGACACCATTATGAAGGGCGTCAAGACCTATTATGATGAAGGTGCGCGTTGGATTTCTCCTTTGATGATTCCGACCATGATTGGCAACCAAGCCTCTGGCAGTGTGGCCATCCGCTACAACGCTCAAGGCCCCTGCGTGCCCATCGTGACGGCTTGCGCCACGGGTACACACAGTATCGGTGAGGCCTATCGCGCCATCAAGCATGGTTATGCCGATGCCATCATCGCAGGTGGTTCGGAGGCAGGCATCAACCCCGTGTCTATCGGCGGCTTTGCCAACTGCAAGGCTTTGACGAAAGCTGAAGACCCGAAACATGCTTCCTTACCGTTCAACAAAAACCGCGCTGGTTTTGTCATTGCTGAAGGTTCAGGTATTGTGTTGCTTGAGGAATACGAACACGCCAAGAAGCGTGGTGCGAAGATCTACGCTGAGCTTTGCGGCTATGGTAACAGCTGCGATGCATACCACAGCACGGCTCCCCGTCCCGACGGCACGACTCAAAGTTTGGCAATTAAGCAGGCTTTGGATGAAGCTCAGTTTAAGGCAGGTGAGAGCATTTATATCAACGCACATGGCACAGGTACCCCAATGAACGACAGCGGTGAAACCCGCGCCATTAAGATTGCGATGGGTGATGAGGCTTACAAGGCACACATCAGCTCCACCAAATCGGAAATGGGCCATGCTCTCGGTGCTGCAGGTGCCATCGAGCTCATCATCAGTGTGATGGCATTGAACAACAACACCGTTCCCCCAACCATCAATTTGGACGAACCCGACCCCGAGTGCGACCTTGACTACACGCCCAACAATCCGCTCAAGGTGAATTTGGATATAGCTATTTCCAATTCCTTGGGCTTCGGCGGACATAATGCTTGCTTGGCTATCCGAAAAATCTGATAATCTTTAAATCTTAAATTTGAAATTTTAAATCAACAATATGAACAGAGACGAAATCAAACAGTATCTCCCGCACCGCGAGCCTATGCTTTTGGTCGATGAGATGACCCTCGATGAAAACCATGTTGCCCATTCCAAATACCATGTGACGGGCGAGGAGTTCTTCCTGCAAGGCCATTTCCCGGGCGAACCCGTAGTGCCTGGCGTCATCCTTTGCGAAATTATGGCTCAGTCGTGTGCCCTGCTGATGAAGGACGACCTCATCGGCAAGTTGACCTTCTACACAGGCATCGACAAGGTGCGCTTCAAGAACAGTGTTAAGCCGGGCGATACCGTCGAGGTGGAAGCCACGCTGACCTATCACATGCGCAATATCTACATCTGCTCCGCCGTGCTCAGCGTGGGTGGCAAGATGTGCGTCAAAGGCGAGCTTTCGTTTGCCTTGCTCCCCGACACTCGGAACAAACAGTGAATCTTGAATTTTAAATCTTAAATCTTAAATCTTCAATTTGAAATGTCAAGGATTCAAGACAAGGCACGGGCGTTAATCGCATCCAAGATGAAACTTGAGGAGAAAGAAATCACTCCAGAGAAGCATCTTTTCAACGACTTGGGTGCTGATTCACTTGATTTCGTGGAGCTTTCCATGATGTTGGAGCGCGAATTCAACGTGAAATTCTCCGAAGACGAAATGGCCAACGCTAAAACCGTCGGCGACTTGTATGAACTGATTGAAAAATACACAAAGAAATCTTAGGACTATGACCTGTGACAATGACTATGACCGCTTCAACTTGGATGAAAGCAGTCATCGTCATGGTCACAAGTCATGGTCAAAAAATTGAAAACAATCTCAAATTTTAAATCTTTAAATCTTGAATATTATGGGATTATTAGACAATAAAGTGGCTCTGATTACGGGAGCCGGTCGTGGCATTGGCAAGGCCATCGCCCTGCGTTTTGCCCAGGAAGGTTGCAACATCGCCTTCACCGATATCGCCTTGAACGATGTCGTCATGGAAACGGAAAAGGAACTGGCTGCTCTTGGCGTGAAAGTCAAGGCTTATGCCTCCAACGCCGCCAACTTTGAGGAGACGCACCAAGTGGTGGACGAAATCGTCAAGGATTTTGGCCGCATTGACATCCTCGTCAACAATGCAGGTATCACCAAGGACACTGCGCTGAAGCGCATGACCGAGGAACAGTGGGATTCCGTCATCAACGTCAACCTCAAGTCGGTGTTCAACTTCACCAAGGCTGTGCAACCTGTCATGTGGAAGCAGGCTGGTGGTAGTGTCATCAACATGAGCTCCGTGGTGGGCGTGTCGGGCAATGCCAACCAGTGCAACTATAGCGCTTCGAAGGCTGGTATCATCGGCTTCACCAAAAGTGCAGCCAAGGAGATGGGCGTGCGCAACATCCGCCACAACGCCATCGCTCCTGGCTTCATCATCACAGCCATGACCAACGCCCTGCCCGAGGACGTCCGCAAACAATGGGAAAGCCTGATTCCGCTGCGTCGCGGCGGCACGCCCGAGGATGTGGCCAATGTGGCCCTCTTCCTCGCCTCCGATCTCAGCTCGTATGTCACGGGTCAGGTGATTCACTGCTGCGGTGGTATGAATTGCTAAGCTTATATATTTTGAAAACGATAGCAGAAAGGAAGCCTCGCATTTTGCGAGGCTTTTCTGTTTAAAACAAACTATCAATGGTCACGATTTGTTGGAATATTCCACTGTGGATGTTATGCTTGAGGCCGACGGTGGTGACTAAAGTCAGATGAATGGTCTGCTTGGGCGAAAGGTATTCTTGTAATGTAGCGATGCGGGCTCTCAGTTTTGTGTCGTCGTCCGCCTGCGGCTCGTATTCTTTCGACAAGAATTTCATTTCGCAAAGGTTGACAACGCGGTCATCCCTGATAATCAACATGTCGATTTGTGCCCCATTGTGGTTCTCATCCCCGCGCACAATCCAAGCTGATTCGGAAGAAACCACGTTTTCGACTCCTAAAGCTCTCTTGATTTGGCCGGTGTGGTTGAAACAGACCTGCTCGAAAGTGATACCCCTCCAGACATTGAGTTGGGCCTTGTTTTGGTTGTGTTGCCAATAGGCAGTATCGGTGATGGATTGTCCGTCGATGAAGGTCAGGTAGAATTGGCAGAAACTGTCGGTGAGTTTATACCTGATTTCTTTCTTGCTTTTCCCGAAAGGGTGATAGTTTGTAATAAAGTCGCTGGCCATAAGCGATTCAAGAGTCTTTGAAAAACTTCCTCCCGCATTGATTCCGAGTTGTTTTGCCAACTCCTCACGGGTATAGCCAGTGTGTCGTTTCGAGAGTTGCCGTACCACCGCTTTGAATTCATCGGGTTTGGTGAACAAAGAACCGAAAAGTCGGTCAAACTCCATGCTTAGTTTGGGATTAGAGCCAAAAAAAAGGGAGTCAATGTTTTGCGCGAGGCTTTTGCCTTTCTGGAAGTAGTTCATATAGTAAGGTATGCCACCAAGAATCATGTAGGCTTCCACAAGGTCATAAGCCGACATGGGGATGTTTTTCGCTTCGAAAAAAGCCTTGCATTCGCCGAGAGTGAAAGGCGAAAGCTTGATTTGCCATGTCAAGCGGTCATAAAGACCACCTTTATTATTGATGAGATTGTCAAGCATCCACGAAGTTGCGCTGCCACAAACAATGAGCATCACATGGTTGCGCCATGCTCCCCAAGAGTTCCAAAAATGTTCGAAGGCCACCATGAACTTTGAACGGGGCGTGTCCATCCACGGCAGTTCATCGATGAAAATCAGTTGTCGAGTGCCGTCTTTGATACTGTCAAGGAAACGACCCAACATGAGGAAGGCTTCTGCCCACGAACTAGGGCAATGGTCTTCGCTCATGCCACACGTTGTCAGGCTTGAATAGAATGCTTCCAACTGATCTTTGATACCAATTTTGCGTTTCTTGTCGAAAGGCGAAAGGCCGCTGTGATAAAAGGTCATCTTGTCTTGAAAAAGTTCCTTGATGAGGAAGGTTTTACCCACACGACGGCGACCATAGATGGCCACGAACTCAGGCTTCTTGCTATTATACAGGTTTTTAAGTTCTTGTGTCTCTTGTTTTCTTCCGATAAGATTCTCCATTGATGCTTAATTTGGCCGCAAATATAGAAAAAATGTTTGATTTGGCTGAATAAATACTATATTATTTAGCCGAATCAATCAAAAAATTACGTTTCTGGCTGGTTTGAATTTTTACTTCTTATTAAACGCCTCCAACACTTTCGCAGAATAGGTCTTTGAAACAGGAATGGCCTCCAATCCTTCGCGCTCGAAGTCGATGACGAAGCCGTCGGTCTCGTTGTGTAGCACGCTCACCTTTTTTATATTGACGATATAAGAACGATGGCAGCGCATCAGACTGCTGGAATCCACACAGTTGTCGGCGATGGTCTGCATCTTGCAACGGAGCATATAGCTCGCGATGGTGCCGCTACGTTGGTAGAACACGTTGATGTAGTTATCCTCTGCCTTGATGTAATAGAGGTTGTCGAGCTTGACAGACAGCTTCAGATTGCCGTTGTTGTCCATCAGGTTGATGATTTCGGTGTGTTCGGGCATCACCTCGTCGTCCGATTCCACCGTGTCGCTTTTGGTGAGCATAAGGCGTTGTCGCGTGTCTTTCAGCAAGATGGACAATATGGTAACGGTGTAAGGTACCCCCAAGGCAGTTAAGGTGATGAGAACACTTTTGGCATAGAGATAGCCGAAACTATGGTCGGTAGCTCTAATTTCAAAATAGGAGATTAAGGTGTGGCACACCGCGATGATCATGATTTCAAGGAAAAGCCATAGGAGATAGAACCAAAAGGGGAAATGCCGGCTCTTTCGGATGACCCAGTTCATCAGCATTCGGCTGAGGACCAGAAACATAGTGCCTGCACCTACAAAAGCAGCAGTGATGAAGAAATAGTGTCCTCTTCCCACTTGGAACCATGCCGTTTCCGAGAAAGGGACGTATGCCGTCAGAAACACCAACGCAAACAATGCAGAGATGATTACGTTGAGCACCTGCCCGACGGGTTCAGTCAGGCACTCAGGCGTTTGCGTTATCAGGCGTTTTGGGAATTTCATAGTGTTGCTCACAAAAGTGCGGCAAAGATACGAAAACTTGTCAAATTGTCAAATCATTCATGGTCTTCAAAACCGCTCCAAAACCTCTCTGTGTGGCGTAGACAGCTGGTTTGCGCTTTTTCTCAAAGTCAGAATCGGTTTTTACGGTCTTTGCTTTCGTATTCAGAATCTCGAAGAGTCGCAATTTCAATAACCACACCACCCCAAACAGGAGGGCAGAACACCACCCCAAGGTGCATCGCCGGTTTTTTACGCTTTGCAAATCGGTTTTTTACGCAATGAAGAAACAATCGGTAGTTTTTACGCATTGCAAACTGGTTTTTTGCTGAGTGAACAAGGAAAGCGCGTGATTTTGGTGAATTTTGCTTTTCGTACTCTGACATAATTCAATCATAAAAAAGTAAACAAAAAATAGCATGAGTTGGTACAAACTAATCATTGACGTGGACTATTCGCCCAGCGATCCAGGCTGTAGAGATCACTATTTCGAACGAACAGAAATGTTGATAAAAGACCTTAAGGTAGGTCAGAACATAGGCTACAACGATCCTTTCAGCATTTTGCCTTCCGTCAAATTGGTCGGCATTGACGAAAAAGGTGTCACCTTGCAGTCAGCTGGCACGACGGTGCGCCTGCCCGACTTCAAAGGCAGCCATTTCTCAAAACTGGCTGAAGCAGGTCGTGACTACACGAACTTCCAGCTCTGGGCCGGTGTGGTGGAGGCCATTGATATCAGCCATGATCTCTCCTTCCTCCGCCGTTTCAGTACGAATAGCCAGATTATGAGGCTTACCGATGCTGACATTGAGGTGCTGAGCAACTCCAATGATCCCTACGCCATGTATGGTTACGCCAGCTGGCTTGCCGTCAACAACCGTAACGTCGATGACATCAAAATGGCTTTCGACCTTTATGCAAAGGCTGCCGAAGGAGGCTGTGCCGATGCACTGATGGGTGAATCGTTGCTGTGGTGTAATGGCCTCGGTGGCATCATGGACTCACAACTCGCCGCCAAGCTGCGCGACGAGGCCGTCGAAAAAGGCAGCGAGTTCGCCGCCATGCTTCAAGCCCGCAATCGTATTGCAGGCTTCAACGCCAACAAGGAACCTGAACGTGTGCTTGAAGAGATAAAGCAACGCATAGCCACCGATATGGACCTTAACCCATCCTGGTATAGCATCATGGGCTTCGCCTACGAGACTTTGGATGACGTGGAAAATGCCAAGAAAATGTATCATAAAGCCATTGAGCAGCATGTAGAAAAGGCCTATTTCTATCTCGCCCTGATCTATAAGGACGAAGGCGACACCGACACCTACCGTAAACTGATGCTTGAAGGCATTGAACAAGACTGCGCCCTTTGTTGCATCCTCGATGCCGACATGGAGGAGGATGAGTTTTATAAGTTGAGTCTGACGAAACAACGCGAACTGAAACGCGAAGTCAACAAAAGGCTGGAACGTGGCATACAGTTGGGCGAGGGTCTTTGTGCCTACTTTCTCGCATACAACTACTATCATGGTGAGCTTGGCTTCAAGCGTGACCTCAACAAGGCTTTCAAATATGCCCATGAAGGCTACCGCCTCTGTGATGCCAGTGCCTGTGGCCTGATTATTGATATGCAGGATGACGAGACCCCTAAAGGCTTTAAACTCGATGACAAACAGATTGCCTACATGCGTCTCGAAGCCTTGCGATATGATGATGAAGACCAACTTGCAAAAGTGGTGAAAGCCTACAATAAAGGTCTCTATCCCGAAGAAGCCATTCAAGAAGAGATACGCCGCGAATGGCTGCCCAAATACATCAAGCCGCTTCCTAACCTCGTGAAGGACAAGATGGATCCCACGGTGCTTATCATTCATCCTGATGGCTATGCCGAATATTTGGAAGTCGATATTTCCAAGTTCTATTTCATGGATCCGTTCAAGGAAATAGGTCAGTTGATTGGCGCCGATGACACGCGTGATGTGATGTTTGCCCAGCCGTTGCGCGACATCACCAAGACTGTGGATTTAGGCGATGGAATGAACGTTGCCATGTTTTATGACCTTGACGCCGAAAAGAAAGGACTCAAAGTCAACCCCGTGGCAACCCAACTGAACAACGGCATCGAAATGCGCGGCTCCGTGGTCATTGCCCTTGAAGGTGAGTTTCATCCGATGGATTGCAATGACAGCGGCTTCCGGCCTGTATACAGCTTCACTTATTACGATGACATCACCGCGGTCTTTGATGAGATTTACGACTTCGTGGGAGGCCACCTATACACCGACGACGACTTCGAAGACGACGACGGCCGATATGACGCGTACGTTTAACAACAGACCAGAATACTAAATACAAACAAAGCTCTATGGAAACGACATTCGAAATCACCCACGACCGTGAGTTCCTGCAACATTTCCTTACCCGCTGGCGTACGTTGGACATCTCGCCAGAGATGGTGGAACGCATGAAGAACAGCGACGATTACTATGCATGCTACGGCTATGGCCGATGGCTTTACTTCGCCAATCCTGACGGTAACTCGTTGAAAGAAGCACAAGAGAAGTTGACCCTTGCTGCCAACTACGGTTACGTGGCCGATGCCTTTGCTGCCTTGGCTCCGATGTACTATGACGGAACAGTGGAAACGGACAAGGCCAATCATGAGATGCATAGCTTCCTAATGTACAAGGCGCAAACGGAAGGCAGCGAGTTGGCGCAGTACCTTACACTTTTCAATACCATTTATGGAGATTATGGTTTTAAGAAAGACCCAGCGGAGGCTGCCGACATATTGGAAAGACATTTGGAGAAGCATCCCGACTGCGACCCCATCTACTGGGACCTTTTAGGCATGGCTCATGAGCAGTTAGAACACGACGAGGCACTAAAGTACTACCAGAAATCCATCGAAATGGGCAATACCGAGAGCTACTACTCTTTGGCCTACCACTATTACGAAAAAGGTGACAAGAACCTTTCCCGCAGGTTTGCCGAAGAAGGTATGGCCAAAGGCGCAGTGAACTGTCACAGGGCCTTGGCAAGCTTCATGGATTCTGAAGAGTTTGAAGCTCTTCCTAAGGAGAAGCAAAAGGAACTACACGAAGAGATGGACCAAGGATTGCGCTATGCCGTAGAACACTACGACCGACGAGCCTGCTATTTACTGGCTGTCTATGTGTATTTAGGCCAAATGGGCTACGAGGCCAATATCGCCGAGGCGATACGCATTGCCAAGCGCGGTTGTGAGTTGGGCTATAATTTGTGTTTCGAACTGCTTGCAATGATTCACGACAACAATGAGAACATTCCCAATGAGTTGCGCATTAGTCAAAGTGAATTAACCAAACTCTATTTGCAGTCATTGCGGATGGATGTCATAAGCATTGAGGCTCTTGAAAAGGTGGCTAGAGCCTATACGGCTAACCTGTTGCCCAAGCAAGATGAAGAGATAGAGAAAATGTGGTTGCCGAAATATTACGAACAAAGCATAGCCGAAGAAGAAAACCCCGACAGCATGGGCGTGCTCTTGATTTATCCGCAAGGTTTCTTCTATGCTTTTGAAGTGGATACGGAAACCTTTGACACGCTCTTTGACCTTGCTGAAATCATTGATGCCCGTGGTGTTGACATGGTGCACTATTCCGAGCCGCTGAACCGCATGACCAAAGTGCTGTGCCGTGGCGAGCACAAAGGCTGCCACATCGCTATGGCCGTTGACCGTGACGGCTATGCCAAGGACCTGCCCGACAACATGCCTGGCACTCTCCTCTATGGTCATGGCATGGAAATACGCGGCACGGTAATACTTGTACTCGAAGACGAAAAATACAATGTGAAACCCATCAAAGGCTTGGCGTTCTTCAATATGTGTATCAATATGCTCAATGCAGCCACTGCTGGACTGACGCGCTATCCAACAGATGAAGAGGTAAAAGCAATTGAATCAACCTTCGATGCTTTCGGGGAATACGACGACCCAGATTTGATTGATGACGATGAAGAATATGAAGAGGATGTTCCCTCAATGGAAGAAAGCGATGACGCTGAACCGACGACCCTTACGGTGAAACTCGCTGACATCGAAGAAGTGCTTGAAGTGTGCAACCTTTGCCGCGACACGCTCTTTGTCCTTTGTCCCAGCGAATATTCCTTCACCAGCACTAACGATTTGATGTATTCCATCAAAGACGCTGTGGAGCTGAACATCAAGTGCAATGGCGGTTACATGATTGACGAATGGCAGTTTGTCGATAGTCGGCAAGTGCCCATAGACATCCGATCCCGTGTTAGGTTTAAGTTGGAAGGCGAGGATGAGGATTGATAGATTATTGAAAATCAAATAATTGAAAAAAATGAATAAAGCTGACAATAGCGAAAAACTGGTTGAGACCATCCTTGCCAACGTGGAGGTGATGCGTAAAAACGCCGAGGAGATGCGTATCTGGAAAAACCTCCCGATAGCCAAGGAGACTTTTGAACTCATCAAGCAAGTGGGTGATGACGAAGGCCCGCTCGGCAGAGCCATGGGATGTGAAATGGTGGTGGACAGACTTTCAGAATATGACGCGCCGCGTTTCACGCTTGAGATGCTCCGCTATGAGTTGGAACAGCTGCAAATGTCGGAAGAGAAGTCGGAAAACCTCACCGAAGAGGATGTGATAGACCACATTGCCGAATTAGAGCGTTTTATTGACATCGAAAACGTCAGCTATGAAGACTGCAGGGAACAAAGCCACCGCACCTTGAAATTCGATCCCATTGAGCGCACCCCGCTTTGGGAGGAAATCAACCAAGAGGTTGAGGCTGAGACCGATGCATTGCTGGGCGACGAGCCACGCGGCATGGGCTTTTGCTTTGGCTATTGGAGCACTAAACGCGGTGTGCTCGCCAAACGTGGTATCGTGTGGCGCGACCCGCATCAGATGAACCCAGGAGTAATGTTTGACTGATTTCAACAAGAAAAACACTATGAACGAAAACCCTAAACAGCAAACACGTGTCAGAACCGACGAACGTACACGCGAGGCGCAAAACGTATCGGTCAACACCCAGCAGAACGTGGCACTTACCGCCTGTCCTTTTTGTGGTTCCGCCGTCGAGCCTGACTATGAGATATGTCCCGCATGTGGGCACAAACTCGTGGAATACTGCACCTTCTGCGGTGCGAACATGACCGCTTACGACATCGACTGCCCTGAATGCGGAATGCCCTCCGAAGGCATCACCTGTCCCGATTGCGGCACCCTCAACTTCAGGAGCTTCTGCCGCAAGTGCAACCGTCCCCTCTCACGTGCGGCACGCAAGGCTGTCGAGAAGGCCAAGGCCGACCCTAAGGTGCAGGAAGCCGTCAGTATCTTGGTCAAGATGGCAGAACTCGAAGCCGAAATGCAAAACGCCATCGAGGAGGATGATATCACCGACGACACCCCGCATGAGCCTACAGAGAAAGAACTGCGATTGCGTGAGCTGATGGGCAAAGTGGGCTTCAAACCTGCCGAAAAACCCAAGGTACAACCTAAACAGAACACATCGCGAAGCCGCGAGGAAATACAAACCGAATACCAACGCATGATGGAAGAAGCCAACAAGGTGCTGGCTTCGATGGTGCCTCCAGCTGGTAGCACGCCACAAGAACAACGTAACTACTCCACCGCCCGCAAAGTGGCGGTCATGGAGACATACAAAGAGAAAGTGACTGTCTCTTACATCGCCAGACAAAAGGAGATATTGGGATGGGTATGCTACAGATGCCAAATTTTCCACAATTGTCCGGAAGATTGCGCTGTTAAAGAATATGGCGGATACTATACCACGAGGACCGTCGATGTATGGGCAACACGTGAAGAAGAAGTGGAGAAACAGAAGAAAGTGTATAAGAGAATAGAATAATATTTACATAAAAATATGGAAGATAATCATAATAATCCTGCAACGGAACCTCAGAAAACGGCAACTGCGCCACAGAAAACTGCGACTGCACCGCAGAAAACCGCTACTGCACCGCAGAAAACCGCAACCGCACCACAGAAAACCGCAACTGCACCCGAAAGGACCGCTGTGCCTGACGGGCCTACTCGGGCTCAAGGCCAATCCACATCAGGCTTTATGCACCAAGTGGGTGATGAGGTTACGGTAGGCGGCCACAACTGCACCTTAACTGAACGTCTTGGCAGCGGAACTGAAGGTGAGATATTCAAAGTGAAGGAAGGCAAAAAGACATACGCCTTGAAGCTCTGCAATCCCGGGTTCCAAACCAACAAGAAGGTGCTGGATGCCTTGCAGCCGCTGAAAGGCAAAGACTGCATCGTTGACATCGAGGCCTATGGCGACACTTTCGAGCTAATGGAGTTTGTGGAAGGCAAAAGCGCGGCCCACACCAACTTCAACTTTGCCGACGACCCCAAACGCGAAAAGAAAGCCCAAGCCATAATGCTCATCGCCTACAGCATCGCTATGAGCCTCGACAAGATGCACGAAGTCAACGTGCTGCACAAAGACGTGAAACCCGCCAACATCCTCATCAAGGATCCTAACTCTTGGAACTGTGTGCTGTGCGACTTTGGCATTGCCGACCTGCTGAAAACCGAGACCAAGAACGGCATCATGCGCAAATACTGCGTGACGAGGCGCAACCGCACTCCCATCTACGCCGCCCCGGAAATCTACAAGGAAGACAACGCAACCATGAATGACGACGGGAGCATTTCGAGTGAAATGACACCCAAAGCCGACTTCTACTCACTCGGCATGACCATACTCTCGATGTGGATGGGCGAAAAAGCCTTCGAGCGCGCTGAAGAGGAAAACTCGTTGCGCAAAATGAAAGGCACCATCGGCATCCCTGACGACATTCCCGACCCACTCAACCGCATCGTAAGGGGACTGCTTATCAAAAGCCCCGAAAAACGATGGGACTTCAAGTCGATAGACGCCTACATCAACGGACAGGACGTGCCTGTAGAGGAAGACGAGATACTGGCTGACCTCAACATTGTCTACAACGCCTCAAAACATCAGACGGCACACACCTTTGAAGACCTGGCCGACTTCATGGTTGAAGACCTCGACCTTGCAGCGCGTTACCTCTACAAAGGCCAGCTCAACAAATGGCTCTCCGACTACCCCGAACTGCAAGCCCGATTGGACGACATCGTCGAAAATCGCTATCAAACAGACCAAACTGATGGCGCAATAGCAGCTGTTTTCGCCATCTGCCCCGATAAGGTAATCATCATTGATGGTATCGACAGAACCACTGGCGAAGCCGTGCAATGCACCGCGGATACCATCAAAGACGTGTCGGATTTCTGCAACCGTGCCATACCCGAAGATGGTTTCTTTAGCGGTACGTTATTCTTGGAATGGGTCAGGTCGAGAAACAGCTCCCTGGCTGATATGTTACCCAAAGATGGCGTCAGCATCTTCACTGATATGCTTCGCATACAAACCATCGACCCTTTGTCGGACATCAATCTTTGCAACGACCCAAACGACCCCGACTATGCCATGACGCAAGAAGGACTGGCACGCGTCATCAACAAGGCCTATAATGTCTGGTGGAACATCTATCAAGGCGATGGCGATGCCATATTAGCCGATTCCTCCAAAAAAGACGACCCGAGGTACCGAAAAACAACCTTGAATACAGTGATGGGTATAGCCCTCAACTTCACGGAACCAGAAGAAGACGGCCCTAACTACCTTGCCGACTTCATGCGAACCAAAGGGACGCGTTTTGCGAAACAGTTGAGTTGGTTGGAATCCTGCCTCGACATTTATAACGAAGACAATCAGGAGAAAGCCGGACCCAAAGACGAGGAGTATCTCCAGCAAGTGGCGTGGATGAGGGTCATCAAGGGCTTTGGCATCGACCCCGTCTATCATCTCGAAGACGAGGATGCCGATGTGACCACGGTGAGCGAATTGTTCAAGTTCTCAAAAAAGACCCTCAAAAAAGAATACGAGGAACGCGGCTTGCGAGGCTGGCTCGCGGTGCAGCATCACGAAGACCCCAACGTCAATCTCAAGCCGCAATTCACCTACGAGAAATTACTTCACGAATACCTTGAGGATGTCGGCAAGATTGAC
Organism: uncultured Bacteroidales bacterium; assembly: GCA_900317155.1. GTDB lineage: Bacteria > Bacteroidota > Bacteroidia > Bacteroidales > F082 > Limimorpha. The sequence continues at coordinate 70,195 of ONFO01000006.1, read as the reverse complement.
CCTAAAGACACCGCCGTGCAGCGTTTCGAGGAAGCCCATGCTGAAGCCAAGCGCATTGTCAGCGAGGGCAAAGGCAAGATAGGCAAGCAGAGCCGACGCAACGCGACACAATTCCTCTTGTCGATGCTTTTGGGCGTATTGCCGCTCACCGCGCTCGCCATAGTGCTCGTGGTGAACATTATTATGCATCCCACCATCGATACTTCAGGCATTAAGTTGGAGAACTGGATCTGGCCGGTAGGACTTGTCGTAGGTGCCATAATATATTTCCTCTTCGACACCGATGGCTGCTTGATACCTATCATAATAGGTATTGTGGGAGCCGCTGCAGTCTTCTTCCTGGTGAAGTTCCTCGGGCAGTTCATCTTGTACTTCTACTTGGTCGTTGTGTTGGCGGCATTGATTACGTTTACTATCCTTACCGTGTTCAACAAAAGCAAATTCGCCAAGCAAGCACGTAAGTTCGACAAGCCTGGATTCGAGGAATACATCCTTGAACCACTCTACTACGCCTACAGCGACGAAGACGAGTTCGACTCGTCACTTAATGACATGGTTGATGACAATTACATCAATTCGTGGAAACAAGACCTCACGAAACGCCGCTTGTATGTGCTCATATTCATTGGAGCCTCGATACTGCTTTGGAGTTTCAGCCTGCTCCTACCGCGAGGGGGAACTGAAACACAGAACCCGTTCATGCAAAAAATATCGCATACCTTAGGTTGGGATCAAGTGGGTGAAAAAGAGGCTGATGCAGATGAAACCATTGCTATGCCTGTGATTACCGGGATCCTCCAAAAAGGCAGCAAGGGTGAGGCCGTGACAGCCATGCAGAAACGCCTCAAGCAGTTGGGCTATTTTGAGGGCGAGGTGTCCGACACTTTTGACGATGCCACACGCACTGCCGTGAAAGCCTTCCAAAAGGACAATAAGTTGACGGCCGATGGCATGGTGGGCGACAAGACGCTGAAGAAGATGTTTGACCCCGAAGCGAAACACGCTGGAGAGAAAGCACCTGCCCAAAAGGAAGCAACCCCCAAAAGCACTACCAAACCGTCATCCAACAAGGGCAACAGCAGCCAGAAAACCTCGACCCAAAAAAAAGAGGCTGAGGCAACGGAAGAAGTGATATTCTAAACCACATTTTACGCTGAGACTATGAAAACCTGTGAAAAATGCCACAAGAAAAACCGTGATGAGGCGAAGTTCTGTCGCTTCTGCGGCGAAAAGATAACCGTCGCCGATGAGATAGGCATCATTGGCAAGAAGACGATGCAGCCTGAGTTCGACAAACTGACCAAGACGTTGAAAGTGGCCAAGCAACTTGCCTCGATGGGCAACCATGTAGGCCTTAATTGCCTCGTCATGGGCGATGCCGGGACGGGTAGACACTACATGTCCATGAACATCGCCGACATGATGGTCAAGGCTGGACTCACCGACAAACCAGTCAAGGAAGTACCTGCCTCAGAATGGAACGAATTCCTCAGCAAGTTTGACGAGAACATCTCCGCCTTGCAAAACGGGATACTGGTTGTCAACAATGCACAGAAACTGCTACCTATCACCAAAGCTGACCGTGTGGGCGAACTCGACAAGCTGTTCGACAAGATGAGAAACGGCAAAGCCCCCATTGTCATTTTGAGCGGCGACTACAACGACATGACCAACTTCCTTGAGAACAACAAGGACGTGGCAGGCCTCTTCGCATTCAGATTCCAGTTGGACTCCTTCTCCATAGACGACCTTGTCAGCCTGACAATGGCCATGTTGAAAAAAGAGAAACATATGGATTTCGACGACGAGGCATTGCCCAAGCTGCGTGCTCACTTTGCATGGTATATGCGCCGAAAAGAACTGACCTATGTCAACGGACGTCTCGCTGAGAAAGTGTCCAACGACTTGTGTATCAGTGCTAAATTACGTAACAGCGACCTTGTCGAATCTGTTGACATTGATGATGATAAAATATTCGTCCCCAAGACAGAGGAACAGATATTCAAGGAACTGGACAACTACATCGGCTTGCAAAGCGTGAAGGACGAGATCAGGGCAATCGTGAGCAACGTCAAGGAAAGAAGAGAGAAAGGCATGACGGAGAAGCTGCTGAAAGACCATTTCATTTTCACCGGCAACCCTGGCACGGGCAAGACCACTTTTGCACGCAAGTTCGGAGAGATTCTCAACGCCATAGGTGCACTGCCAACAGGACAATTCGTCGAAGTGTCGGCCAAAGAGATGATAGGCAACTATATAGGAGATACCGAACTCAACGTGAAGACAACTGTTGATAAAGCCATGGGCGGCGTGCTTTTCATCGATGAGGCCTACGCCTTTGCCACCGACGATGGTGCCGGCTTTGGCATGGATGCCGTCAACACCTTGTTGCCCATACTTGAAAACCGCAAGGGCGAATTCGTCTGCATCCTCGCTGGTTATACCAAGGATATGGACAAACTCGTCCGCATGAACGAAGGCATTAAGTCGCGCTGCAATGTCACCATCGAGTTTCCCGACTACAACCCCAAAGAATTGGAGCAGTTGTTCCGCATGATGCTTACTCGCAACGACGAGGACACCACTTTCACCCTTGATGCCAGAGCCAACGAGATGCTTCCCAAGGTCTTCGAAAGGATGTATTTGCGACGCACTGACACCTTCGGCAACGCCCGCGATGTGCGTAACGCCTTCGACTTGGCGCTGAAACGCCACCGTCTGCGCAAACAGCAACCTGACTATGTCGAAAACCAGTTCACATACGCCGACATCGTAGGCGAGGCTGACACCCATGAGGTTTCCGTTGAGGACGTGATGAAAGAGCTCGATGGCTTTGTGGGAATGAAGTCGGTGAAAGAAGCCATTCGCCGCATCGCGCAAGAGATTGCGGTGCAAAAGCGTCTCATTGAGTTGGGCATGGCACAGGAAGGACTCACCAAGTTCAACTTCATCCTCACTGGCAACCCGGGCACTGGAAAGAGTACCGTGGCGCGTATCTTCGGCAAGATATTCAAGGCCCTTGGCGTCACCAGCACCGACAAGGTTACAGAGAAGGTGCCCAAAGACATCATTGGTCTGTATCTCAACGAGTCTGACAAGCTCATGGACGCGGCGATCACAGAAGCAATGGGCGGCGTGCTCTTCCTCGATGAGGCCTATGACCTCGAACCGATGGACGAGGCGGGACGTAGCACCAGCTCGGAAGGCAAAAAGGCCGTGCAGACACTTATGACGCGCATGGAGAACGAAGCTGGCAAATTCGTTGTCGTCTGCGCCGGATACCCCAAGGAGATGGCTACCTTCATGAATTCCAACCCAGGTCTGAAACGTAGATTTTCCCACACCATACACATCGACGACTATACTGCCGAGGAACTCCTTGAAATATACGAGAGGGCTGCAAAGGCTAAGAAATACAATTTTTCTCTCGCCGACGACACTGTGCGCATGAAGGCACTCAACATGTTCCGCAACATGGTGGCCATGAAAGACGACAAGTTCGGCAACGCAGGCGAGGCCATGAAGAAAGTGGCAGAGACCAAGACAAACATCAACAACCGCATCGCTTCAGTACCTTTCGACCAATGGACCCCTGAGTTCTTGCAAACTGCCTACATCGATGACATTCCCTACGTGGAGCCTGAAAAGGTGTCTATCAGCGAATGTCTCGAAGAACTCAACCAGCTCATCGGTCTGGGTGGTGTCAAAGCATCGCTCACGAAGCTTGCCCACACCATCAACAACGAGATTGAGAGTGCCCGTGTCGAAAACCGCCGCCCTGAGATCCCACTCGGACACTATCTCTTTCTTGGCAACCCAGGTACGGGCAAGACTACCGTGGCACGACTCATGGGCAAGATACTCTATTCCATGGGCGCACTTCCATCACCCAACGTGGTGGAAGTTGGCAAGGCCAACCTCGTAGGTCGCTACTTGGGCGATACGGAGGCCATCACCTCACATGTGGTCGATACCGCAATGGGAGGGATTCTCTTCATCGACGAGGCCTACCAACTTGCCGAAGGTTACGGCAAAGTGGCTTTAGAGGCTTTGGTGGCTCGTTTGGAGAACGACCGTGGCAAGTTCGTCTGTATCGCCGCAGGCTATTCTTTCGAAATGCAGCAGTTCCTGGCAGAGAACAGCGGATTCGAGTCACGCTTCCCCAAGCAGAACCGCATCGTGTTCGAGGATTACTCGCCAGAAGAACTTTTCGACATTTTCATGATTCACGCTCGCAAGGGAGGTTACATCCTCGATGCGATGGCCGAGAACGCCGTGCGCGGCAAACTCACGATGATGTACAACAATCGTGGCCGCACCTTCGGCAACGGACGCGAGGCTCGTAACCTCTTTGATGAAGTAAAGAGCAACCTGGCCATGCGCCTCGCCGAAGAAGGCGGCACGCGTACAGCTGAAGAACGTAAAACGATTAAAATGGAGGATGTGTTATGATACAATGCCCTAACTGTCGGACCATGATACCCGACGACAGCGCTTTCTGCGACCAATGCGGCACCGAACTGATGTGGTGCCCCGACTGCAAACGCCCCAAACCCAACCGTACCCGCGAATGTCCAGTATGCGGCAGCGACCTCGTTCCCGGAAGGAAATACCTTAATGGCATTATGGCCCAACCTCAAACTGCCCCTCAACAGACCCAGCAGCCCAATCCTTCAACAGCAGGCCTTTTCACATCGCCGCAGACCCAGTTCTATACTTCCGCACAAAATGTGGTGCAGCAGCCACAACCCAACGATGTGCCGCAACGCACGGCAATCAGTGGAGCGAGTGCACCGGCTGGACCAACCAGAATCATCGGTAACGGTTGGATGCTGCCACTCCGCGAGGGACCGTTCGGGCGTACATCGGGCATCTACCCTGAATTCGCCTCATGCCAATATATCTCCGGACGACACGGCATGTTCAAACGAACAGCTACAGGGTGGATGGTCGTTGACAGCGGCTCCACCAATGGCACATTTGTCAACGGCTTGAGACTCACCCCTGGCGTCGAAACGCCAATACGTATAGGCGATACACTAACCATAGCAACCATAGACTTCAACGTGCAATGAAGATAGAAATACAAGCTATATGCGACAAAGGAAGGGTGCGCGAAAACAATGAAGACGCCCTTTCCATTGGAGGAACTTTCCTCCGTGATGATGCCATAAACCTCACCGTTGACGTGCAGGAAAACGCTGTTTTCTACCTACTCGTCTCTGACGGTATGGGAGGTCACGAAAAAGGAGAAGAAGCCAGCGAGATTACTCTTGAGGAACTGAAGGAGCAGTTCGCAATGAACGAGATCCAGCCCGACACGTTCATCGACGACATCAACGAAGCCGGCAAATACATTTCCTATAAGCTCAACAACGCGGCTTACGACCAAGGGCAATCAAAACCCATGGGATGCACCCTGACCGGTGTGGTGTGGCACTACGGCAAGATATACCTTATCAACGCTGGAGATAGCCGCACCTACCGTTTCCGTGGCGGCATTTTGCGACAACTCTCTACCGACCAAACTGAGCGAGGCATTACCGACAATCCGCAGGCAAGCAAAGCACTCCTCAACTGCATCGGCGGCGGACTCACCGGCAAGGTACTCACCGACGACATCACCAACAAGATCATCGACAACGATGTGATACTGATATGCTCCGACGGACTCACTGACATGCTCACCGACGATGAAATAGAAGCCTTGCTCAACGAAGGCATCACTACCGATGGCATGGGACAAGGCCTCGCCGAGAAGCTGAAAGAAAAAGCTTGTGAAGCAGGAGGCTATGACAACGTTTCAATCATTTTGGCGAAATTGTAAACCATGATAAAGATAACGACACAAAAAACCGACGCAGACCTATTCGGAAAAAGCAAATGGTGGGGCTTCCCTGATATGCCCGACAACCTTGACTATCCCGAAGTTCCTGTCAACGATGATGGCGACGAATATGAGGATCCGCTCACGTTCATCTGTCAGATACGCTGTGACGAGATAGCATCTCTCGACAAAGAAAACCTGCTCCCACATGAGGGAATGCTTTACTTTTTTGCCGCCTTGGACTATTTTCTTGGCAATCTTGATGCCATTTCGTCGCCTGGCATGGGCGAATGGGATGCATCTTATTTCAAAGTGCTTTATGCACCTGACTGCAAGGAGTTGCACACCCATAGAATCGTTTTTGAAGACGGGTCGCCTTTCGGTTTGCCTGCCGAGAGCATCACGTTCACCTACGAATCGGATCCAGAATACAGCACTCGCTTGCTCGGCATGCCTTACATCGACGAGGTGCGCGAGGCCATGCCTGGTATGCTCTCGCTCCTGCAAATCGATGAGAGTGACGACTGGAATCTGCGCTTCTACGACTGTGGGATGCTCAATTTCCTGATTTCTAAGGATGACTTGCTGAATCGTCGTTGGCAATACACCAAATGCTACCTTTTCTCATTCTGAATCTTGACAAAACACAAAATAACTACCATGAAAAACAAAGCTTTACATTTCTTTTTGCCGCTTTGCATATTGTTTGCTTTCAGTAATTTAGCAAAAGCCCAAACCTATCTCACCGACAAGTATGAACCAACCAGTTCTTACCTGTATGAAGCCTATCCCACCAAAGGCTCCGCGAATCTCAAGATTGCCGTTTACAACTACAAGGGTGGCTTTGCGCTTCGCTCAGGGAAGGGCGGCCTCATCAGTGGCGACAAAACTGGTTTTGCAGAGTTCAGTCTTAAGGGCTCATACAGCAAGATGAGCTTCGTTGTCGGGCCTGGCGGCAAAAACAGCCCCAACTCAGCCGGCGACAATAGCAACATCGTGCTTACGGTGAGAGGCGACGGCGAGATTCTCCTTGACGAGGTGATTTGGTGTCATGACGCACCGAAGGAATACACCATCGACATCAAAGGTGTCAATCAGTTGCGCTTCGACCTTCCCCAAGGCGAGACAGACCTTGGCTTTGGTGCCGTGAAGCTTTGGAAGGCAGGGGAGACGCCAGTGCCTACACGCAAGCCTCTCGAGAATATTCACAACGGCAAGAAGATACAACTGGTCGAACAACTGTTTCCTCACTATATCAGGCATAGCGGCTGGGTTGATGCCATCATTGACAAGGAAGTTGAGGACTGTCACCATGTCAAGTCGATTAGTGTGAACCGCGTGACCTATACCACAGGTCTGCAGTTTACCGCCAACCAAGCCTTGAGTGGTCACAACAAGGCTTGGGCCTATTTCTGGCTGCAAAGGAAATACGACAAGGTGTCGTTCATCGTCGGGCCTCGCGACAACCAAAGTTCCAACGCCTCGGGCTGGCTCACCGTGAAAGGCGACGGCAAGATACTTTACGAAAAAAGAATAACGCAAAAAGACCTCGCCGAGCAAGTCGTCATCGATGTGAAAGGTGTAGAGAACCTCTCATTCCACAGCATCGACGAGGCCAGCGAATTAAACGGCGGTATCGTTTTTGGCGTAGTCGATATCTTTGCCTATCCGCATGGCGACCCCGACATCCCTCAAGCGGGGATGGCCAACGGTTCAAAAGAACGCCTGTCGCAACTGCCCAATCCTTGCCGGATGTGCTCCAACATCAGGCCATTCTCGGTGAGAGGCGTCTCTTCAAATAAAGACACCTATTTCGACGGCTCCACCAAACACCGTACCTTCTCCATGGGTGGCGAGAAGTTCTGGGAAGGATTCATCCTCACTACGGGGACGACATTCTTCGACGACAACATCAACTCCTACGCCACCTTCGACCTCGCCGGAGAGTTCGATTACGTCACTTTCACCGCTGGCTGCCTGACGCAACACCGCGTCCTCGACGATGACATCATCCGCGTCTATGCCGATGACCACCTCATCCTCGAGACCGTGATTCATGCCACTTGGCCAAACCAATATTTCGAACTTCCACTCAACAAATGCCGCACGTTGCGTTTCGAGAAACCCGGCAATGGCGAGTCGAAGCAAGTCTATTTCGGCATTGGCGATGTGGTGCTTTACCGCGGCAAGATCGTACCTCACAACCTATTCGTCCACGATAAACCCGAATGCCCCGAGACCGTTGACCTCATCGACCTGTGCCAAAGACCTTATTTCCACTTCGTGGGACGCTACCTGAGTAGCTTAACCAACTTCGACTTCAACGACTGCTTCAAAAACGGAAGCTCCCAAAAAGAGTTTTTCCAGATGAAGGATGGTAGCAAGATCTACAAAGGCATTATGCTCGAAACCAACATCCCGCTCGGCTTCGAAGATATGACCATCACCAAGGCAATCTGCCTTATGTTTACACCGACTTACGTTGCTGGCATCGACCTTGCCGTGACCGACGACAAAGGACACCAGTCGTCATGCGCCGCATTTAATCCATATCGCGAATACGAGTCTTGTACCTTCACCGTGGCCAACAAGAGTGAGTATATCGACCCCTTCGACAGTCAGATCGGTGGCAAGAAGCAGGCTCCTCCCGTAACCCTTTATGTCATCGCTGACCAACATCAAGTGGCCGAAATCACACTGACCGACAAGATGCCCCCCACCACCTATACTGTCCCTATCAACCATTGCGAGCAACTCATGTTTTGGCTACAGTGCGGCGACGTGCGCTCTGGGCAATATGTGATTTATGACATGACGGTGAGTAAGAAACCCTTTGAACAGCCAGCAAACGTCAGTAAATCGGCAAGCAAGGGCGAAGGGAAAAAACCATCTGAACCCACCAAGAAGCAGAAAAAGGAAAAACAGAAAAAGGAAGAAGAAGCCATCGTTTGGGAGATGCCGAAACTCTCAAGAAACAAATATATCGATGATTATCTCAAGAATTGCGATGCCATTTGGAAGGCCACCAAAAATTACGAAAAGCGCACCGGTGTGTCCTATTCTTTGTCTACAACTTATCTTCAAGGTGACGAGGGTGAGTACTACAAGGCGGTTTCGTTTGTTGATGATCGAGGCAATCGGCTGTCCATCAATACCATAATCGCTGAAAACGAGAAAATCATCGCTGACGGAAAGTCAGTCAAGTCACCAATGTCATTGATGGGTTTGGAGATGGCCAATGCTACGCTTGCACTTCCCGAATTGGGTTTAGACGCTATCGCCTATGGAAGAATCATTGGGCAAGCCGACAAGATGGTCTCGCAATGTGGGAAGAGCGTGGATCAAGTCATCGCCGAAAAGACTGCTCAGAATGAGGCGTTGAGGGCATTGCAGAGCAAGGCTTTGGTGATTGGGCAAAAGGTATCAACCGACAAAGTGCTTCTGCTTCACTTGGATGAGAATGAAACAGCACCTGAAGGCGTATTGCAACAAGTGCGTTATTTCAACATGGATTAAATGTCGAGGTCTTTCAATACCTCCCAAACCAGAGCCCCTTCAAAGCCCTTCTGCATGGCGTAGGCTGCCAATTTGCGTTTTTTCTCGAAGTCAGAATCGGCTTTTATTGTTTTGGCTTTCGTTTTCAAGATGTCAATGAGTCGCTGCCTGTAGACTTCTTCGTCGGTTTGTCCTAAAGCTTCTTCGATGATGTCTTTGTCAATACCTTTCTGAATGAGATGGAAACGAATCTTGTTCACACCCCAGCCGCTTTGGTTGATTTTGCCGCGAACAAAACTCTTGGCATACCTTTCATCATTGACGAAACGGTTATCCAACAGATAATCAAGGATTTCGTGTTTTCCTTCTTGCGGAAGGTCGAAGGTTTTCAGTTTGTCGCGCACATCTTTCACGCATCGTTCTTGATAGGCACAATACTTGGCCATCTTGTCAAGAACCTGGTCGGGAGTGAGTGGCTTGTTGGCTTGCTTTGCCATCAGCAGTCGATTTTGAGGTCACCTCCCTTAATCCAGCCGATTTTGCGGAAGATCAAGCCGAAAAACCAAGTGAGGACAGCAGGCAACACGAAGCAGACGAGCAACATGCCAATCCACATGTTGGCGCCTCCTTCAGGCATAGCCGTGTAAATGCCGATGGGACCGACGAGGCCGCAAGTGCCCATGCCAGAGCCAATGGGGATATTCTCCAAATGGAAAATGCAAGTTGAGATGGGACCTGTGATGGCAGCGGTGAGCAGCACTGGAATCCAAATTCTAGGGTTCTTTACGATATTGCCCATTTGTAACATGGAGGTGCCTAAGCCTTGTGCCACAAGTCCGCCCCAGCGGTTTTCCCTGAAACTCAAAATGGCGAAGCCAATCATCTGGGCACAGCAACCTGCTGTGGCTGCACCTCCAGCGATGCCGCCTAAGCCGATGGCGAGGCAGATAGCTGCCGAACTGATGGGTAAGGTGAGCACTGCACCGATGACCACAGAGACAATGATGCCCATGAGGAAGGGCTGCATCTGTGTGGCGTTCTCGATGAAGGTGCCGAGGGCAGTCATCACTTTCTGGATAGGTGCACCGACCGCATAGGCCATCAACACGCCGCTGATGATGACTACAGCGGGCGTGACTAGGATGTCGACTTGGGTCTCCTTGTAGACAATTTTGCCTAATTCTGCGGCTACAATCACGGCAACGTAGGCGCCCATAGGTCCACCCAGTTCGTTGCCTGCGATACCTACAGCAATAGCACTGAATAGCACCAATCCCTCGCAACCTAGCTTGTAAGCAATGGCTACGGCGATGGCGGCTCCTGTGGCAGCCTTTGCGTATTTGGCAATGGTTTCGAAGGCTTCAATGCCCGTCTTGTCGCCCAAGGTTTGGAAGATAGTACCGATGAGCAACGAGGCGAACAGACCTAGTGCCATAGCACCAAGAGCGTCGACAAAATAGGCCTTCCAGGTCATGTCGACGCCCTTGCGCTGTAAGAATGATTTGAATTTACTCATCAAAACTCAATGCCTTGAATGCCATTTTCCTTCATCAGGTCGGCAAGTTTGGTGTCGTTGTCATCGACGGCGGCAAGGCAGTTGGTGACGATGCGGATTTGTTTGGCAGGATAGAAGGCCATCAAGTCTTTCGTGGTCTCGTAAACACAGTAATCCGTGGCGATGCCGCAGACGTCAATGCCTTCAAACTTCTCTTGCTCAATGATGGCACGTAGCTTTTCACCGCTACGTTCGTTCTGGAAGATGCTAAACTCCTCTTTTTCTGCAAGGTCACCCTTTTGCATGTAATGGATGTTCGGGATGTTGGCCGTGATGCCGCTTAAAACATCTTGCAGGGCAGGGTAGACGTTCATGCCTTCGGTGCCTTGCACGCAGTGGGGCGGGAACACGCCACCTTGCTCAACAAACGAGCAGTGATTGGCTGGGTGAGCGTCTTGTGTGACGATAATCCAGTTGTAGTTCTTCCAAGCACCTTCTTTTAAGGCTTTGGCAAGGTAATCCATAGAGGCAGGGCCTTTAGCGGTTGCTAAACTACCTGTGGTGAAGTCGACTTGCGGGTCAACGATGATGAGTAAGCGGTTAGGGAGCTTGACTTCTTCAACGACAGTCTCAGCTGCTTTGTTTTCAGGTTCTTCATTTTTTTGTTTTTTGTTGTTGCAGCCTGCAAAAGCAAGGGCAGCGACGAGCACGATGGCTCCTAAAAAGTGTCTTTTCATGTCTTTATTTATTAGATATTGAAATTTGCGGCAAAAATACGGATTTATGTTGAAGTGTTGATTGTTTAATTGTTAATTTTTGGCACGAGACTTTAGGGAAATTATTTATCAACTCCTAACTGAAAATAGTCTCTTAACCCATTCGGGATGGCCAATCTTGCGAAGGGTGTTCTTCACCCACTCACGATTTTCAGGTTTGTACCAGAAGAAGAATCGTTGTTGAGCAAGCTTCTCCTCTTTGGTTTTGGCGCAAAAGACGGGCTCTAAAGTATAAGGGTCGTAGCCTGAATAGTAGATTTCGGTGGCTAGGGTCATAGGGGTGGGAGTGAAGTCTTGCACTTGCTCCAAATGATAGCCCAATTCTTTGGTTCTCAATGCTAAATCGGCCATGTCTTCAAGGTAACAATCTGGATGCGAGGAAATGAAATAGGGGATAAGTTGCTGGTTGAGATGCTCCTTTTCGTTGATAGTATCGAATTTCTTCTTCAGCTTGACGAACATATCGAACTTGGGCTTGCGCATTAACTTCAGAACGGCATCGCTGGTGTGTTCGGGGGCTACTTTTAGTCTTCCACTGACATGCCGTGTAACCAACTGGCGGAAATATTCGTCATAGCCCATGGCCTTGTTTTCCTCAGGTGTGCAGTCATGCAAAAACAGGTCGTAGCGGATGCCCGAACCTATGGTGGCTTTTTTGACCTTAGGGTTATTGTCCACCTCTTTATAAATGTCAATCAGTGGGTGATGGTCAGTGTTAAGGTTCTTGCAGACGGTGGGTTGCAAACAAGTTGGGCGAGCACATTTCTCGCAGAGGCGTTCTTCCTTGCCTTTCATACGGTACATGTTGGCCGAGGGACCGCCAAGGTCGCTGATGTAACCCTTGAAGTCCTCCATTTCAGTGACTTTCTCCACCTCGCGCATGATTGATTCCTTACTGCGAGAGGCCACGAACTTGCCTTGGTGCGCCGAGATGGTACAGAAGGCGCAGCCGCCAAAGCAACCACGATGCAAATTCACCGAATGGCGTATCATCTCATAGGCTGGAATGACACCTCGTTTAGCATATTTTGGATGTGGCAATCGGGTGTAAGGTAAATCGAAAGAAGCATCAATTTGTTCCGTGGTGAAAGTTGGCAAAGGTGGATTGATGATAAGATGTTGGTCGCCAACTTTTTGAATCAGTCTTGCCGCGTGTTTTTTGTTGGATTCTTCCTCTATGTGACGGAAGTTGGAGGCATATTTTTTCTTGTCTTTCAGGCAGACTTCATGTGAGACGAGTTCGATGGTCTCGCCTTCGAAATAGGGAAGTGGCTGTTTCTTGTCATGCAGGAAGAAAGTCTGCTGGATGTCGGTCAGTTCACTGATTTTCTTACCGCTTTGTATGGCTTTGGCGATTTCCACCATGGTGAGCTCGCCCATGCCGTATACGCCAAGGTCGGCTTTGGAATCCACCAAAATGCTGGGCTTTAGGCAGTCGTCCCAATAGTCATAGTGTGTTACGCGTCGCAGCGAGGCCTCGATGCCGCCGATGATAACAGGTACATCGGGGTAGAGTTGCTTGAGGATGTTGCTATAAACCACCGTGGCACGGTCAGGACGAAAGCCCGCTTCGCCGCCAGGGGTGTAGGCGTCATTGCTGCGTAGGCGCTTGTTGGCGGTGTAGTGGTTCACCATCGAGTCCATACAACCTGCTGACACGCCGAAATACAGCTTCGGTTTGCCGAATTTCTTGAAGTCGCGCAAGTCATCGCGCCAGTTGGGCTGGGGGATGAGAGCCACGCGGAAACCATTGTGTTCCAACACCCTTCCAATGACGGCCGCCCCAAATGCCGGATGGTCAACATAAGCATCACCCGTGACGAACACCACGTCCACCTCATCCCAACCACGGAGGTCGGTTTCTTTCTTTGTTATTGGTAGCCAGTCGAGGAGGGTCATTCCGTGAATTTTTTGCAAAGGTAATTATTTCTTTAAAACATTTCATTATCTCAAAAAGATTTCCGACCTTTGCAGCCGCAAAAATTAAAGGAGAATTTAATATTAAAAAATTAAGAATCAATAATTTATGAGTAAGTTTAACGACATAATGAAAGAAATTGGCCAAGCTTTGGTCAGTAAAAAGTTCTGGGTCGAACTGCTAATCATGACTTTCGGCATGTTTATGACGGGCGTTTGTGTGTACTATTTCCTTGTTCCTAGCAAGCTGATTGTGGGTTCCATTTCGGGTCTTTCCATCGTGTTGACCAACATTTTCAACGGCATGGGCATCAGCATCAGCCTGTCCATGATGATTTCCATTATCAATGCTATCTTGCTGATTTTAGCTTATTTACTCGTTGGAAAGGAGTTTGGCCTCAAGACAGTCTATTGCGCCATGATTCTCGGTCCCATGACCAAATTTTGCGAGTGGCTGTATCCTTGGCAGAATTTTGCTACCCCAAACGATTACCTGGTTAATATGGGTGTCGCTCCCGACCAAGCCTTCTCTGTGATGGGCAATCCATGGTTTGACCTGCTTTGCTGCGTGATTATCCTCAGTGCAGCCCAAACACTGATGTTCTCCATCAATGCCTCCACGGGTGGTCTCGACATTTTGGCTAAGATTGTCAACAAATACCTGCACTTCGATATGGGTAAGTCGGTGAGTGTGGCGGGTGCCATCATCTGCCTCACGGCCTTCGCCATCAATCCCTTCCAGATGGTTATCATCGGTCTCATTGCCACGTGGATCAATGGCATGGTGGTGAATATGTTCACCGCCAATCTCAACCAACGCAAGCGTGTTTGCATCGTTTCAAAAGACTACGATCGCATTCGCCGTTATATTATCGATGAGCTCCATCGTGGCTGCACTCTTTACGAAGTCATCGGAGGCTACACCAATGAAAAGTCGATCGAATTGGAGTCCCTGCTCACCAACGATGAGTTCTCGAAGTTGATGGAATATCTTGGCAAGAACGAAATCAACGCCTTCACCACGGCTGGCAACGTTAGCGAGGTGTACGGCTTGTGGGCCAAAGACCGTCACAGAGCAAGAAAACACGCTGAAAAGCGTTAAATAGTAATGTTGTTTTTTTCATGGTACCGCGGCGGAAGCGATTCTGTCGCGGTTTTTTGTATTGAAAAAAAGACTATTTTTGTGCCAAATTAAACCTCACGAAAATGGAAAAACTGTTAGACAAATTCTTGAGATACGTCTCTGTGGAGACAACCTCCGACGAAAATTCCGAATCGCAGCCCAGCACTGCTAAGCAGTTGAACTTGTTGAAGATGCTGCGCGATGAACTGCAAGCTATGGGTATCGAAGCCACGCTTGACGAATACGGCTATGTGATGGCTACCATTCCTTCCAATGTCGACCGCGACATTCCCGCCGTCGGCTTCATTGCGCATGTGGATACTTCACCGGATGCTTCGGGTGCCGACATCAAGCCGCAAATTATCCCGAACTACGACGGCAACGACATCGTTTTAAACAAGGAAAAGAACATCGTTTTGCGCGTGTCGGAATTTCCTGAGATGCAGCAATACAAAGGCCAAACGATGATTACCACCGACGGCACGACCTTGCTTGGGGCTGACGACAAGGCGGGCGTAGCCGAAATCATGTATGCTGCCCAATATATGATGGAACATCCTGACTTCAAGCACGGCGAAATCAAGATTGGCTTCACGCCTGATGAGGAAATCGGTCGCGGTGTGGTGAAATTTGACGTGAAGAAGTTCGGTGCCAAATATGCTTACACTATGGACGGTGGTGAAATCGGTGAGCTGGAGTATGAGAACTTCAATGCCGCTGGAGCCAAAATACACATTCAAGGCAGCAATATCCACCCTGGCTACGGCAAGGACAAGATGGTGAATTCGATGCTTATCGCTATGGAACTCAATGGGATGCTTCCTGTGGAGCAGCGTCCGCGTTTTACTCAAGGCTATGAAGGCTTTTTTCATCTGACCGAAATCAACGGCACGGTGGAGGAGACCACGATGTCATACATCATCCGCGACCATGACCGCGCCAAGTTTGAGGAAAAGAAGGCCTTGATCATCTCAGTTGCAGAGTTCTTGAACAAGAAATACGGCGATGTGGTGAAGCTGGAACTGAAGCACCAATATTACAACATGCGCCAAGAGGTGGAGCCGCATTTCTTCATCGTGGAGCGGGCCATCAAAGCAATGGAAATGGCTAACATCAAGCCAAAAGTTCAGCCCATCCGTGGCGGCACCGATGGCGCCAACCTCTCATTCATGGGTTTGCCTTGCCCTAACATCTTCGCTGGTGGGCACAACTTCCACGGCAAGCTGGAGTATGTACCACTTGAAAGCATGATGAAAGCCTCTGAGGTGATTCTGAACATTATCACCTTGTTCCAAGCGGAATAATAACTTGGTCTGCATGAAGGCCATGACCTTGAGCACTCGACAGAAAAACATCACGCTGGCATCGGTTTTCACCCTTGCCGGCGTGTTGTATTGTCTTATCTCATTGGTCAACCATTATCTTTTCAAGACATACGCACTCGACTTGGGGCTTTACACCCATGCGATGTATGACTATGCGCATTTTCGCATTGATGATTGCAGCATGTTTAAGGCCGTTCCGCAAAGCATTCTCAGCGACCATTTCGATTTGTATTTGGCCATTTTGTCACCATTGGTTTATATTTTTGGTAGTTATACGTTACTTCTTGTTCAGATTGTGGCTGTCCTGTTGGGTGGTTGGGGTATTTACAAGTTAATAGGTCTCTATACTGATGATAACTGGATGCCAATTGTGGCATCAACCACGTTTTTCATGTCCTTTGGAATCATCCAAGCCTTGGCTTTCGACTACCATTCCAACGTATTGACAGCCATGATGTTGCCTTGGCTGCTTTACTTTTTCAAAAGGCGAAAGTTTGGTCTGTCGACGCTATTTGTCGTGCTTTTTGTCATCGGGAAGGAGAACATGTCGCTGTGGTTGTTTTTCATAGTCATCTGTTTGATGTGGGATTATAGAAAAGACAAGCAAGCAATTTGGCATTTGGTTGCCTATGCTGTTTTTTCCTTGGCTTACTTCTTTATTATCAATATGATAGTAATGCCGAAATTGGGCGGGTCTGGTGGTGGTTTTGCCCGTTATGCACATTTGGGTGACAATTATTTTGACATTGCCCAAAGATTGGTCACGCATCCTTGGGAGACCTTGCAGATGTTTTTCACCAATACCAATGGCATATCCGAATACGATGGAATAAAGGAAGAGTTTTATATGTGCGCATTAGCTTCAGGAATGTTGCTTACTTTATTGAAACCTAACTATTTGCTAATGCTAATTCCCCTATTGGCGCAGAAAATGTTGGCTGCTGAAACCAATTTCTGGGGTGTTTCCTTCCAGTATTCAGTTGAATTTGTTCCGATATTGGTGGTCTCGTCGTTCTTGGTGCTTGTCAAGTTGAGAAACGTTAAGTGGAGAATGGCTTTGTGCTTTGCTTTATTGCTCTCAACAGTGCTGACTACCTTTTATACCATAGGCGTGCCTAAGTCAGACATCTTGGTTGACCAGTTATGTGTGTATCAAGGTCGTCATTACGAGCAAGAGGAGTTTGATGTACGCTATGCTCGTGAGTTGATAAAGATGATACCTGATGATGCTTCCGTGAGTGCCGCTACTTATTTTGTGCCTCATCTGGCCTTGCGTGAAAACATCCAAAACTTTGCGTACGCAACCAAAATCGATGCTGATTATGTGTTGATTACTGAACATTACGTCAACTATAAGCGAAAAGGTCAGGTGCTGTTTACCAACCGATCTGAGTATGAGACCATCGCTTCCGATGGTCGTTTGCATCTGCTTCGTCGGAAGTTGCAATGAAAATCACTTTGAGAAGTAGCTGACAGTATATGGATGTTCGTCTTGTTCCCTTTCCAATCGAAAACCTTGGTTTTCCAAGTATTCTCTTAATCCATTGATAGGCATGTCTTTGTGATATGGAAATACCACCTTGTCGTATGCACTGAAATCTGCATTTTGGTAGTTGATGTCATAATAATAGCCTTGTTTCAGCAGATAATCTTGAAACACATAATAATTTGAAGGTTGGCTTTGTGTTTGAAATATCTCATGGTTTTCATCCAAATAATATGTGAACTGCTTATCAAAATACTCGGGTAATATGACGAGCGCTTTTCCGTTTTCTTTTGCTTCAACTAATTGGTTTACAATAGGTTTTATGTTGGAATGCCAGCCGCTGAAACGTTTGGTGGAACTGTCAGGCGAGCAGGAAATGACCATTGTCACGACAAGCAGTACCATCAGACTAATGCCCAAAGGCTTGCGTTTTGGGAACAGATACAAGCAGTAAGCCGAAACGGAAAGGTAGAAAATCGGGAAAAGGAAGTAGAAATAGCGGTCGAGGAAAAAGCCTGTGAAGTAGGATAGCACAAATGAAACTAGCAACGGTACGGTCCAAAGCAAAGTGAGAATGCCCGTATTCCCCAAAGCAAATTTTTTATTTACAATATTGATAATCAAAATGATAAATGAAGAAAACAAGATTCCGATGACCAAAACTGTAGTGACGGGGACGTTGCACATTCGCCATAGGAAATCATAAAGCACCTCGGGGCTGGTGGTCTTGGCAATCCAAGTGCCGTTTATCCCTGAGTCGAAAAAGCGGGTGAACAATACAGGAAACATCGGTGCGAAGAGCAGGATGAGTGATGCTGCGTGAATCAGATAAGGTTTCCAGATTTTCTTTCTTATGGGCTTGATTGCCAAAGTAATAAAAAATTCCATCACAATAACCCAAACTGAAAGGTAATGGCCGTACATCAGCATCAGGTTGGCGATGGTCAACAGGATGAATTTGAAGGTCTTGGGCCGATGGATACAGCTGATGAACAAGAAAACAGAGCTTGCTGTGGCAAACCCGATGAGACTGTAAACGCGACACTCGTGTGCCAAATAGATTGAAAACGTTGAGAAACAATAGAATAGAGAGGTAGCGATGCCTACATACCTATGGATGAACTTCTCGCCGAGTAAATAAATCGGAACGATGGTTAAAACATTGAAAATAAGCGATAACGAACGAATGGCAACCTCGGAGATGCCAAATACTTTAACCCAGAAATGTAGAAGCAATTCCCAAAGTGGCGGGTTGTCGCCTTTGCAAAGCATTCGCACGATGTCGGAGGGACTTTGTAAAGCCATATAAAGAGTGAAACTTTCGTCTCCACCAAGGTCGGTTTTGCCCAAAAACCACATGCGGAGCACGGCCGCTATTACAAGTAAAATCAGGCATTCGATAATGCTTTTACGTTGGGCTGGTGCTTGCAAAGGTTTCATGACGTTTTGGATTTTTCTATTGTTTCTGAGACAGTAGGCTGTATGTAAATCAAGCCTTTGCAAGCATATACGAAGAAGTTCTTGGCAGGTTTGCCTCCTCGTTCGATGGTGATGGTATCAATGAATTCAATGGATTCGAATCCACCAGGATAAAGTCCGTTTGGGTTTTTGAGATAGCGGCTGTCAGTGAGGAACCAGAAATCCTCTCCTTTTCGGAATCCACCTCGCTTGTCGTTGATCCACAAATATTTATGTAATTTCTCTATGTAGCCGATGCCCATCACTTTCATGCCTAAAGGTCGAGCTACATAATAGTCCAAGTTGGCCAAGGGAAACCATTCATCAGCCACGATGCCGTCTTCTTTTTTCATTACGCCTTCAGCGATTTTTTGTTCGCGCAAAGTGGCGAATTTCGTTTCCAGCTGTCGCCATCCATACATGTCCAGCGTGAAGTCGTTGCGTCCAAGCATTTCTGGTTCACTATGTCTGTCAAGCGGGATGAATCCCGTGTTGATTTCCGCGATGCCAAAACATACGGTCAGCAGCAGTACACAAAGTGCGGCGATGATGCTTTTGGGAAGACGGAAACTCTCGTTTTGTTTCGGATTTTTATTACATAACCAACAAGAGCTTAATAAAATGATTAGGCAATATGCAGGAGCGTTCCAATGAGGTAAAGTCTGTCTGGTCAATGAAAAAAACAGGAAGGTCAAAATCAGCGGCAAGGCTGTGCAAAGTACCAGTCGCAGCATGGGCTTTTCCAGTTCGATTTTTCCTTTGAAAGCTGCGACGACCGCTATGATGGCCAAAACGAAGTTCACGGGGTTGTTGTATAGCAGTTCTCCAGCCACTTCGATGCCGAAATAGCCCAAGTTGGGTTTACCAAACAAGCTAATGCGGCCGCCATGGAAGTTGAAACTGATGAAACCGTTATCAATGTTCCATTTCAAGATAGGTATGACCAAATTGAGGGAAATAAGCAGGGAACAATATAATGCCCAGGTTTTCAGCGGTTTTCTGTCGAAAAAGAGTATGTATAACATCATTCCTACCCAAAGGAATACACCGGAATACTTTGAAAGCATAGCCAAACCTGCAAACGCGCCAAATAAAACAATGTAGCTGTCGGAGTGCTGTTGGGTGTGCAGTCGTTTGAAATACAACACTGCCATCCAAAAGGCAAGAAGCCAAAACAACATTAGCGGTGTGTCAGGCAGAATGAAAACGCCTGTGATGACGAAAGCATAGATGGAGGCTGTGTAAAGCAATGCAGCGTATAATCCCGTTTGCGCGTTTTTGATTTCTTTCCCAATGCGAAATAGAATATAGGTATTGGCAGTCATAAAGACTATTGAGGCCAATCGGATAAAAAACTCGCTGTCGAACAACAGGTTAAGGCTAAACAATTGTATTACCCAACCTACCATAGGCGGATGGTCGAAATGGCTCCAGTCGGGATAGAGAGCGTAGGTCCAATAATAGACTTCATCGTTGCCAAACTCAATCGAAGCTGCCGCTATGCATCGAATGACGGCACTGACAGCCAAAATCCAGAAGAGTATCTGATGAATTTTTTTATCGTTGTCTTGGATTTGAATCATGCACTCTTCTCCTTAGCTTTTCTTATCAGATACCAGATCATGGCTAACAAAGCCACAGCATAGACGAGCCAATACAATCCGGTTTGAGCATAGTTGATGCTGTCTAATCGGCGGTCGTCAAGGTCGGCGGATGAATGTCTTGTGACGGGATTCAAATATAGGAAATGCCTGCCATTCAAGTCGATACGAGTTCGTACATAGGTATCTTCTGCTTGTATGATATAATATGCTGTTGCAACGTTTTCCTCGGTTTTCAACACTTTGCCGTCCTGTCCTATGAATTTCACTTCGCGCATGGTTTCAGCAGAGGTGCTAATAAATAAGGTGTCACCGACCAATTGGGCTTGGGTCAGGTAATCCAATGCGCGGGCATCGTTGGCCTTTTGCTCAAGGGGAAGAGGATGATAGTACCAATTGTCGAACTCTACGGCATAACAAAGGCCTTTGTCCAGGGCTTCATATACATGTTCTGGGTCAAGGTCGGGCGTGTTGACCATGGTTAGGTTTCGGCAAACCTCATGCACATTAGTGATGTTATGTGTGTCGTCGTCGCCGAGGGCATACACGCGGTGACCATTGGAAAGAGCCTTGTCCCAATGTTCGAAGGCATTTCCGTAAGGATTGACGACCTCAATCAATCTGTAGTTGCTCAACAATATCATGTCGCTGACTTTGTAGCCTTTTGTGAACGAAGCATGGGCAGGCATGACGAAACGACAGCGTTCGCCCAACTTGTTGAGCATGTGCTGCTTCATGTTGAGGTTCTGCATGAAGGGGAAGTCAGGCCAATACACGCTTTCGGCGCCGATGCATATCTGGTGCGTCTTGCGGAAGAGGCCATAACCATGTTCGTAGGCGGGGATATAGTCTTCTCTTTCTGAACCATGCATGTTGATGCCCATGTAGTCGGAGATGCCGTAATGGTCGTAGCCCAAGGTTCGGTACACGCTGTCAATGGTGGCTTCCTTGCTCTTGCGTCCATTGGTCAGCCCAAAATACCTGCGAGAGTGGCAATGAAAGTGATATTTCTTCCATTGGTCGGGATTCATGTCCTGATAGGGGTTGTAAAGGTATTCGCCACTGAAGGGCTTCGGCTCCTTGAAACTATAGGTGGGCACGGAGAGGTAGACGTACAACACCAACAGCAGCAAGGCGATGCCTAGACCGCTGAAGATGCGTCCAACGTAAAACCAGAAACCGTGTTTTTGTTTCCCCTTGTTCATTATTTTTGCTATTTGGGTGCAAAACTAAGGAAAAATCCTGAGGTTTAGGGTATGACAATCAATTTCTTTTTGGCAATCAAACGATTATAGCGTTCTAGTACCTCACCGACCACATCTTCCCACGAGCGTACGATGGAGTGCGAGGCTTGAATACCCACACGATGCACAAGTTCCGGATTGTGAATTAATTCGCGAAGTCGGTTGGCAAAGGCATTTACGTCGTTGGGAATCAGAAAACCATTCTCGTTATCAGTGATGATGGAGGCTGCCGTGGCAGTTTCCACCATGACAGAGGGTGTTTGCAGCGCCGCTGCCTCCTTGACGACCAAACCGTCTGTGTCGTAAAGCGAGGGAAACAGGAACAGGTCAGCAGCTGCATAATACTGCTTGATAACTTCGCGCTCAGTCACGGTGCCCACAAAGGTGACTTGGCTGTCAAGACCTTTTTCGGTTACCATCTTTTTCATTTCCTCAGCTGCATAACCGTTGCCGACAAAATACATCTTGAAAGACGTATCTTTCACTTTTTCAAGGGCCTCGATGGTGAGGCGCACGTTTTTCTGCCAAATATGCTGTCCGACGAAGAGGCAAACAAAGTCATTAGGTGCAATGCCTAACTGCTTTCTCGCGTCAGTGAAATAGGCATCGGGATAGTTGGCCACAAGGTCGCTACCATTAGGCACCACTTCCACATTGCCTTTGAAACCGTAGTCTTTAATCACATCTTTTACAGATTCTTGCGGCACCCAGACTTCATCGGCACGCTCATAAAAACTAACGATGCGCTTGATGATTTGCTCCACAACTGCTTTGGAGGGAATGGTTTGGCTGAAGTCATCGCGGTATTTGGAATGGAATGTGGCCACCATTGGGATATTGAGCCTTTTGGCCACTTTAGTCGCAGCTATGCCTGCAGCGAACGGAGAATGGGCATGTACTATCTTGAACCGACGCTTGACGATTTTCGCAAGAAAAGTCGGATCAACTTCTGCAATTCCAGTGACATAGGGTTGGCGGAGCGGGACGGGCACCGAGAAATAATCGAGCACCTCATAGTCGTATTGGCTGTAGTCGGCTCCGGGCACATTAGGTGTGATGACAGAAACACCTCCCACTTTTTTTTGCATCCAATAGGCATAGTTCTGTACGCAAATGGCAACGCCGTCCATCACGGGAGGGAATGATTCATTGAAAAGTCCGATGTTTAAATCCATTTCTGTTGAAATTTGGCGCAAAATTATAAAAAAGAAGCTTCTTGAACCATAATAAAATTGTATCTTTGCGGCCTAATTTGAAATCATTCTTAATAGTGACCGCGAGACTACGGAACTGCGAGATTTTTTGGGGCTAATTGAAGACCCCGAAGTCCAGAAGTCCAGAAGTCCCGAAGTCAAAAAAGCAGAATCATGGATCAGAATCCGAACGAAAATATCATCAGTGAAGTCACGAATAAAGAGTATGAATACGGCTTTGTGACCGACATTGAAACCGATTTTGTGCCAAAGGGCTTGAACGAGGACATCATCCGCCTCATCTCCAAAAAGAAAGAGGAACCCGAATGGCTGTTGGAGTTCCGCTTAAAGGCCTTCCGACATTGGCAGACGCTGAAACAGCCCAACTGGGCTCATTTGGACATCCCTGAAATCAATTACCAGGACATCATCTATTATGCTGCACCGCGCAAGCGTCAGCAAAAGCAGAGTCTCGATGAAGTGGATCCCGAGCTGTTGGCCACCTTCGACAAACTCGGCATCTCACTTGATGAGCAGAAGAAACTCTCTGGCGTGGCTGTCGATGCGGTAATGGACTCCACTTCGGTGAAGACGACGTTCCAAGAGACCCTTTCCAAACATGGTGTCATCTTTATGTCGTTCAGCGAGGCGGTGAAGCAACATCCCGACTTGGTGAAGAAATACCTTGGCAAGGTAGTGCCTTATACCGATAACTTCTTTGCGGCACTCAATTCGGCGGTTTTCAGCGATGGCTCGTTCTGCTACATTCCGAAAGGTGTACGTTGCCCCTTGGAGCTTTCAACTTATTTCCGCATCAACGCAGCCAACACGGGCCAGTTTGAGCGCACGCTCATTGTGGCTGATGAAGGTGCGTATGTGAGTTATATGGAAGGTTGTACTGCTCCGCAACGTGATGAGAACCAGCTCCATGCAGCCATTGTGGAAATCATCGCCGAGACGGATGCAGAAGTGAAGTATTCCACAGTGCAGAACTGGTATCCTGGCGACAAGGACGGCAAGGGTGGTGTGTATAACCTCGTCACCAAACGCGGCCTTTGTCGCGGCGACCGCTCCAAGATCTCTTGGACACAGGTCGAGACGGGATCGGCCATCACCTGGAAATACCCGGGCTGCGTGTTGTTGGGCGACAACTCGGTGGGCGAGTTCTATTCCGTTGCTGTGACCAACAACTACCAACAAGCTGACACGGGCACCAAGATGATCCACTTGGGCAAGAACACCCGCAGTACGATCATATCTAAAGGTATCTCCGCCGGTCACAGCCAGAATGGCTATCGAGGCTTGGTGAGAGTGGCTGCCAAAGCCGAGAATTCCCGTAATTACTCGCAATGCGACTCCCTGCTATTGGGCGACAAATGCGGTGCCCACACTTGGCCATACGTAGAATGCGGCAATGAATCGAGTATCCTCGAACACGAGGCAACCACCTCGAAGATCTCAGAAGACCAACTGTTTTATTGCCAGCAGCGAGGCATCCCGACAGAGAAGGCCATTGGCCTCATCGTCAATGGCTATGCCAAAGATGTACTGAACAAGTTACCTATGGAATTTGCCGTTGAGGCGCAGAAATTATTGTCGATAACCCTGGAAGGCAGCGTAGGATAAAACAATTAAACAAATAAACGACCAACAATCAACAAATGACAGGAACCCGTTCAAATAACACGCCTTTTTGGTTGCTCCTCATCGGATTGTTCCTTATTCTGGTGAGCAAGAGCCTATTGACTGAGGGCATGTTTCTTGATGGTGTGACATACGCCTGCATTTCCCGCAATATGGCTTGCGGTCTTGGCTCGTTTTGTAACCCGTGCTATACTCAAACGATAGGTCCAGTATTCCATTCCCATCCGCCTTTGGCTTTTGGACTAGAAGCATTGTTTTTCAAGGTTTTGGGTGACCATTGGTGGGTTGAAAAAGCTTATTCTGTTTTGACCTTCCTGTTCAGCGGACTATTGATTGTATTGATTTGGAAACGGAGTACTAACAACATCCGTTGGGCTTGGCTGCCTCTGCTGTTTTGGCTCGCCATGCCTTTGGTCACTTGGTGCGCCACCAACAATATGCTTGAAAATACCATGTCGGTATTTGTGCTGCTATCAGTCTATCTAATGATTGTTAGCTATCAAAGGAACAACAAAATTTGGTTGGTTCTGTCGGCAATGGCTTTATTTTTGGCTTTCCTGTCTAAAGGGTTTACGGGATTGTTCCCCTTGGTGTTCCCTGTTTCGTATTGTGCTTTCGACCAAAAGCGCAAGTGGATACAAGGTCCTATTGATAGTTTGATTTTGCTGGTTTCTGTGGCGTTTTTTGTCGGGGTGTTGTTTTTGATTTTTCCTCGCTTGTTTGCCTATCTTAAGGACTACATCCAACTTCAAGTCTTAGATGGTGGACTTCATGAAACTACTGTCTCGTCTAGGTTTTACATTGTTTTCGCCTTGTTGCAGCAACTGATGATTCCGCTTGTTTTGGTCGTGGTATCGGTGATTCTCAAGAAGAAAAACAAGTTCAACAAAAAGGTCTTTGAATTCCCACCCGACAAGGCTTGGTTCTATAGCTTCCTGATTTTGGGTCTCTTGGGTGTTTTGCCCATCATGGTAAGTGTGAAGCAACGCGACTTTTATATGCTTGCTGCGTTGCCTTTCTTTGCCTTGGCATGCGGACATATCACCCTCTCATTGTTGACTTTATGGTTGCCCAGGATAACGCCACAAGTCCACAGATGGATGACTCTTGGAGCAAGTTGCATCGTGTTACTGGGGTTGGTTCTGAACATTGTCCATGTCGGGAAATACGGTCGCGATGACGCATTGATTGAAGAAGTGAAGCAAAAGATTGCGGAAGTAGGAGAAACTAGTATTATTGAAATATCACCAGAAGAATATACACAATGGGCCAAGCATGCCTATTATATGCGTTACGGCAAAATCAGCCTAAGCCCAACTCATCAAAATTCGCCCATAGATTCCCGCCAGCCCACCAGCCCGCGTTGGAATGACATGGGCGAATCCAACTGAATACGGAACAACTGAATAATTGAACAACTGAACAACTATATATCATGTTACTGAACATCAAAAACCTACACGTCTCCATCGGAGGCAAGGAAATCCTGAAAGGATTGAATCTGGGCGTCAACGAAGGCGAAATCCACGCTATCATGGGCCCCAACGGAACAGGAAAGAGTACGCTCGCTGCTGCCATCACAGGCCGCGATGGCTATGAGATCACGGAAGGGGAGATCTGGTACAAGGGCAAGAACATCGTTGGGATGTCGCCCGAGGACCGCGCCAACGAAGGCATCTTCCTAAGCTTTCAATACCCCGTTGAGATTCCGGGCGTGAGCATACAGAACTTCATGCGTACTGCTGTCAACTCGAAGCGTGAGTATCAAGGACTTCCCCCAATGAGCACTGTCGACTTCATGAAGATGATGAAGGAGAAGCAGGCCATGGTGGAAATCACCGAGAAGCTGCAAAATCGTTTCGTTAATGTGGGCTACAGCGGTGGCGAGAAGAAGAAGAATGAGATTTTCCAGATGGCCATGTTGGAACCGAGCCTTGCCATCCTCGACGAGACGGACTCAGGTCTCGACATCGACGCGCTGCGCATCGTGGCCCATGGCGTCAACCAACTGCATAATAATGAGAACGCCTTCGTGGTCATCACACACTACCAGCGTCTGCTCGACTATATCGTTCCCGACTTCGTCCATGTGATGTACGACGGACGCATCGTCAAGACGGGCGGCAAGAACCTCGCCCTCGAACTCGAAGAAAAAGGCTACGAATGGATTAAGGAACTTTGATTATGAACAACCAACTTATCTTAGCCGCCAACCAAAGCCGCGAAATCATTGAGTATGACGATGACGCTCACCTGTCATCCGAGCCGAAGGTCTCCGAAATCATCCTCAATGAGAATTCGAGCCTTGAGTTGTATGTGCTGCAGAATGTAAGCAACGAGGCCTCCATCCAAAGGGAGTTCAAGGTCAAGCAGCTGGCCGATAGCCGACTGAAGATTGTTGTCATTACCTTCAATGGCGGCGATGTGCGAAACACCTATCATGTCGACTTGGATGGTGAAGGCGCCGACACACAGGTGCATGGCTTGTATCTCATCGACAAGACCCAGCATGTGGAGAACTTCCTGAAGGTGAACCACAATGTGCCGCATTGCACCAGCAACGAGAAGTTCAAAGGCGTTATCGATGACTCGGCCTCAGCGGTGTTCAACGGTCATGTGTATGTGGCCAAAAACGCCCAAAAGACCGATGCCCACCAAAACAACAGCAACATCCTCCTGACTTCGACGGCCAAAGTCAACAGCCAGCCATTCCTTGAGATTTATGCCGATGATGTGAAGTGCTCGCATGGCACTTCCACTGGCCAACTTGACCAGGAGGCCATGTTTTATATGCGTCAACGCGGCATTAGCAAGGCCAACGCAAGAATCCTGTTGATGTATGCGTTTGCCGCAGAGGTGAGCAACCATATCGGAAACGAGATGCTGCACGAGCACATCGACGACATGATCAAGCGTCGTCTGCGCGGTGAGTTGTCGAGTTGCGAGAACTGCGTCCTGCGCTGCAGCCATCCGAAGGATTATAATTTTGAAATTGATTATTCGAAAATCTGATGAATATCAACGAAATAAGAAACCAGTTCCCCGTCCTCGACCAGCAGGTTTATGGTAAGCCCTTGGTCTATCTTGACAATGCCGCAACCACGCAGAAACCAATATGTGTCATTGATCGTGAGCGCGACTATTACCTGCATGAAAATTGCAACATCCACCGTGGGGTGCATTACTTGAGTCAAAAGGCGACTGAGGCCTACGAACATGCCCGCCAGACCGTTGCGGATTTCGTTCATGCCAAGGAAGCGCGCGAAATTATCTTTACGCGTGGCACCACAGAGTCATTGAACCTGTTGGCTACATCATTCGAGCACTTTTGCATTGGCGAAGGTGACAAGGTGTTGATTACGGCCATGGAGCACCACTCCAACCTCGTGCCATGGCAGCAGATGGTGCAGCGCCATCATGGTCAACTGCTTGTCGTGCCAATGGATGACAAAGGCGTGTTGGACTTGAATCGATACGAAGACTTGCTGAAAGAAGGGCCGAAGGTAGTGTCGATTGCACATATTTCTAATGTGTTGGGAACTATCAATCCTGTCAAGCAGATGGTTGCCATGGCGCATCAATATGGCATTCCCGTAGTCGTTGATGGCGCACAGTCCATTGCGCACCATTCAATTGATGTTCAAGACTTGGATTGCGACTTCTTCGTTTTCTCTGGCCATAAGATGTATGCCCCTATGGGTATCGGCGGCTTGTACGGCAAAGCCGAATGGTTGGAGAAACTGCCTCCCTACCAATTTGGAGGTGAGATGGTAGATGTAGTGAATTTTGAGAAAACCACTTTCAATGTGTTGCCTTATAAGTTTGAGGCTGGGACGCCAAATGTGGGCGCCGCATTGGGTTTGGAAACAGCCGTTAGATTCCTGCAAAGTTTTGACAGAAAGGAAGTTGAGCAATATGAAGCCAGTTTGTTACAGTCGGCCATCGAACAACTCTCCGAAATTGACGGCATCCGTTTCATTGGAGAGGCAGCGCATCGTTCAGGTTTGGTTTCCTTCATCATTGATGGCATTCATCCTTATGACCTCGGAACCATCATTGACAAGATGGGTGTAGCAGTGCGCACAGGACATCATTGCGCTGAGCCTGTGATGACCCGTTTTGTCATACCAGGCACAGTCCGTGCATCATTTGCATTATACAATACTATAAAAGAGGTTGAAATTTTTGCAAATGCAGTGAAAAAAGCTGCATTGATGCTGAGATAATTTAGAATTGTAATCATTATTTCATGAAAACAAAAATACATAAATCATGTCACCGACATGACTTATGTATTTGCATATTTGGCAATATGTGTTTTCTAAAAAGAGAATTAATCGTTTTCTTTTCTCTTTTTTCCGAGTAGGTAAGCACCACCCAAGCAACTTAAAAGAAGAACTCCGCCACCAAGAGGAGCAAGGTAGTCAATTGTAATGCTTTGGTGTTCTGGTTGAGGCATTTCAACATTTTCGTTTTTAACTGCTAAATCCAGAAATTCTTCTTGACCTTTGGTGTCGTCTTCTACTTCCTCTACGATAGCAATGGACTTTTGAATGCTGTCTTTAGGTACCGTTATTTGAGCAATAGTTGATGAAGCTGTCATTGAAAATGCAGCCAAAATAGCTAAAAGTGAAATAGTATTTTTCTTCATGACGCTATATAATTATATGATATTTACTTTGTTAATATAGAAGTGCTATTATGCACTTAATACTTTGCAAAGTTAAAGGGTTTTTATGGAGGTGTGTGGGATTCTATATGTTTAATATTACAATGCTTTAATGCGTATTTTACAATGATTTTATTGTGTCAGATATCGGTATTGTCTAACTTCAAAGTATCGTTATGGATTTGTTGCTCAACAAAACAAGCAAAATCTGTAAAAAAGTTGTGTTTCAGTGAAATGGAAATCCTTCTCAACAAGTCTAAGTCCATGGTATTTCGTTTGAGGATTCGATTGAAATTGCCTGGATCACAGTGTACTTTTCTTGCAAGCCAAGCTTCACTACGCTCTTGCTCTTTAAGTATCGCTTTAATGGCATTTCCTATGTGAAAATCTTCTGTTTTCATTTTTCTTCTTTTGATTGAATTTGTTTCAGCTTGATTTTCTTTTTTACCCTAATAGGAGCAATGATAAGTACCAAGAGCACTTCAAGAGCGTATTTCATCCATGGTACAAAACCTGTAGTGTAAAACTGAAAAGCGATGAGTAAAATCGAGAACCCGACAAATAGGGCTTTTCCGTGAATCTTCTTTCTAAATACTTGTATCAAACTGAAAACTAGTATTGTAGATAATACAAGTTGAATGATTTGAGTCCATAGCTCTTTGGTGCCCTCATCGGTTTGTCCTTGGTTAAAGTAATAGGAATCAATGAAATATCGGCTGTAGACAAGAGTAAATACTTCATAGATAAGCAACAAACCATAATAGGTGATGGCAAAACTCGCCGCCAGTTTCATCGCCGTGGTGAGTTCGGGCTTCAGATCGAAGATTTTACCATCGCGTTGTTCCATGGCTTATTCTTGATTTTGATTTTCTTGCGTCAAATTCATCCGTTTAAAGTAAAGATAATAAATCAGGATGAAAATAACAGTGAGCAAAAGGTCAGAGAAGAACGGTGATGGTTTTTGTAGAGGATACACGAACACTGATGCATCAATGAGCATGAGTATTTGAGCGATGGCATAAATGTGGAGGCCTCGTTTGTCACCTCTGAACATTTTTATGACCCCCACCAACGAAGCGATGAAAAGCACCAATAGAATTAGATAATAGTTGGTGTTGATTTGTGTGAGGACTGTCATGCTGTCGTTCATGGCTTTGGTAAATTCTTCGCCCATGCTGGAAAAAGGCTCCATCATTTCTTCAAATTGTCCGTTGTTGAGCATCTCGGACATTAGTGGCGTTGTAAAATACATGATGATGGACCTGAGGATATTCCAGCAGGCATTGATGAACGACAATACCAAAAGGATGGTCATTCCTGTGGGCCGTTTTTGTTCTGTGGTTTCCATTCTATATTTGGTATTTGTAGGGCTGTCACATTGTGGCAGCCGCTTTTGTTTTTATGAGCGGCTGCCATGGTACGACAGCCCTACAAATCAATCATTTATTTTGCAAATCATCAAAAGCCAGCGGATAGTCCTTCACGAACTGAACGCTCTTGGCAATCTCGGTGTACATCACCTTGTCGATGCGAACGAATTCCACTTGTTTGCGGTATTCGGCGACGAACTTCTCAATGATGGGTGACGACTTCAGAGGACGACGGAACTCAAGAGCTTGCGTGGCATTGAACAATTCGATGGCAAGCACCCGCTCCAAGTTTTCAGCCACGCGCAAAGCCTTCGTTGCTGCGTTGGCGCCCATGCTGACGTGGTCTTCCTGACCTTGTGAGGATTCGATGCTGTCGACCGAAGCGGGTGTGCAGAGCTGTTTGCTCTGGCTGACGATGCTGGCGGCAGCATATTGTGGGATCATGAAGCCGCTGTTGAGGCCAGGCTCGGCGACGAGGAACGAAGGCAGATCACGCTTGCCACCAATCAGTTGATAGATACGGCGCTCGCTGATGTTGCCCAACTCAGCCATGGCAATGGCTAAGAAGTCCAAGGTGATGGCGAGAGGCTGGCCGTGGAAGTTACCGGCGCTGATGACCAGGTCTTCATCGGGGAAGATGGTCGGGTTGTCGGTGACAGCGTTGATTTCCTCGCTGAACACTGAGGCCACATAGTCGATGGCATCCTTCGAAGCACCATGCACTTGCGGCATGCAACGGAAAGAGTATGGATCCTGAACGTGTTTCTTCTCCCTGACAATCAGCTCGCTGCCTTTGGTGAACTCACGCACACGCTTGGCGGTGACGATTTGTCCGTTGTGGTGACGGATTTGATGCACTTGGTCGAAGAAAGGCTCAATGCGGCCGTCGAAGGCTTCCAAAGAGACTGTACCAATGAGGTCTGCCAAATAACTGAGGCGGAAGGCCTTCAGCAGAACGTAGGTGCCATAACTGCTCATGAACTGTGTACCATTAAGCAGAGCAAGACCTTCTTTCGATTGCAGCGTGATGGGTTCCCAACCGAACTTCTTGAGTACCTTTTCAGCAGGGACGATCTTGCCTTCGAAATGCACCTCGCCTAGACCGAGCAAAGGCAACATAAGGTTGGCCAAAGGAGCCAAGTCGCCAGAGGCACCGAGTGAGCCTTGGTTATAGACCACGGGCAGTACATCGTTGTTGAAGAAGTCGATGAGGCGTTGCACGGTCACGACTTGCACACCGCTGTTGCCGTAGCTGAGGCTCTGGACCTTCAGCAGGAGCATGAGGCGGATGATTTCCTCGGGCACCATTTCACCTGTGCCGCAGGCGTGCGACATGACGAGGTTCTTCTGCAGGGTGCTGAGGTCTTCTTTTGAGATGCTGTGATCGCAGAGCGAACCGAAACCGGTGGTCACGCCGTAGATGGGCTTCTCGGGGTTCTCCATCTTCTTGTCAAGGTAGTCGCGGCACTTTTGGATGCGCTTGATGGCGTCGGCACTGAGCTCGAGCTTGTAGCCCTTGGTGAGTATTTCGTTTACCTGTTTGAAGGTCAGTTCCTTCGATGAGATTTTATGGACTTTCATATTATTTGTTATTTAAGATTCAAGATTTAAGATTCAAAATTGTTTCCACCAATTTGTTGGCTTCCACGGTTTCTTGTTTACCTTGTTTCATCCATTTCACAGTGAACTTTTGCTCAGCTACTTCGCTTTCGCCAGCGATGACGACAATCGGGATGTGGCGTTGGTCGGCGTATTTCATCTGTTTCTGGATCTTGGCGGCATCGGGATAAATCTCTGCGTTGATGCCGTGTTTGCGTACCTGGTTCAGATACTTGAGGCAGTATTTCTCTTCGTTCTTGCCGAAGTTGAGGAAGATGACCTTGGTGCTTTCCGACATGGTCTCGGGGAAGAGGTTAAGGCCTTCCAACACGTCGTAGATGCGGTCGGCACCGAAGCTGATGCCTACGCCAGAGACATTGGGCAGACCAAAGATGCCCGTGAGGTTGTCGTAGCGACCGCCACCTGAGATGCTGCCTATAGCGAAGTCCTTGGCTTTCACCTCGAAGATGGCTCCGGTGTAGTAGTTTAAGCCACGAGCCAAGGTGAGGTCGAGTTCGGTGTCGATGCCAAGTTCCATGTTTTCAATATAGTCGAACAGGGTCTCAAGCTCTTCGATGCCCTTTTGACCGACTTCGTTATCCAACAGAGGTTTCAGTTGTGCCAACTTTTCGCGAGTGTTGCCTTTCATGAAGAGAATAGGTTGCAGCTTGTCGATGGCAGCTTGCTCCAGTCCCTTTTCGGCGAGTTCTGCATTGACGGCCTCGATGCCGATTTTGTCCAACTTGTCGATGGCCACGGTAATGTCGACCAAAGCGTCCGACTTGCCGATGTATTCAGCGATGCCTGCCAACACCTTGCGGTTGTTAATCTTCAGCGTGACTCTGATTTTCAAAGCATGGAATACCTCGTCAACGATTTGCACCAATTCAGCTTCGTTCAGCAAGGAATCGCTGCCGATGATGTCGACGTCGCATTGGCAGAACTCGCGGTAACGACCTTTTTGCGGACGGTCGGCACGCCAAACGGGTTGGATTTGATAACGCTTGAAGGGGAAGGCAATCTGGTCGCGATACATGGTTACAAAACGAGCAAAGGGTACAGTCAAGTCATAACGCAGGCCTTTCTCCGTGATTTTTGAGGCCAACTTCAATGATTCAAGCGGTTCGCCATTTTGTTCCACGCCACTCATGAAGTCGCCAGAGTTGAGTACACGGAAGAGGAGTTTGTCGCCTTCTTCGCCGTATTTGCCCAAAAGGGTGCTGAGATTTTCCATTGATGGGGTCTCAATCGGTTGGAAACCAAAGCGTTTGAATACGGTTTTAATTGTGTCGAAGATATAATTGCGGCGCACCATGACTTCGGGCAGGAAGTCGCGGGTGCCTTTGGGAATGCTGGGTTTTTGTGCCATTTTTGAAATTTTTTGCAAAAGTACAAATTATTTCAATTCAAACTCTTCTCCAGGCTCGGGGATGACGATGTTGTCCCAACCTTCCTTGCGAAGTTGCCTTTGATAGTATTGTTGGGCTTCAAGGTCACCGTGCACGATAAAGGTCTTTTTAACCTTACTCGGGTCTTGGCAGCTCAGATAATGGATCATCTCCTTGTAGTCGCCGTGACCGCTGAAGGCATCGATTTCGAAAATCTCGGCGTTGACTGTGTGCTCTATGCCAAAGATGGAAACGTTGGCAGGTGCTGGTTTTTCCAACAGTTTGGCACCCAATGTAGTAGGCGAGCAATAGCCGATGGCAAGGATGCTGTTGTTGGGATTCTCGATGCTGTTGGCGATGTGGTGTTTCACGCGGCCAGCTTCCATCATGCCCGAAGCAGAGATGATGATGCAAGGTTGTTTAGTAGCATTTAGTTCCTTCGATTGGTTGATGTCGCGCACGAAAGTGAGCCCGTTGAAGCCAAAGGGGTCGGGGTCGTATTCGATGACGTCCTTTACGTCATCATTGAATAGGTCGACGTGCATACGGAAGATTTCGGTAGCATTGACGGCCAAAGGACTGTCGACATAAACTGGAATCTTCTCGGGCAGTTTGCCCTCGTTGTAAAAGTTATTCAGTAGATACACAATCTCTTGCGTACGGCTGACCGCGAACGACGGGATGATGAGTTTGCCACGTTTCTCCACACAAGTATGATAGATGATTTCCAACAGTTGTTGCTCGGCATTGGTGCGGTCGCTGTGGAGACGGTTACCGTAGGTGGCCTCTGTGATGAGGTAGTCGCAGTGTGGGAAAGGCTCGGGCGAGCGCAGCAAATAGTTGTATTCGCGCCCGATGTCGCCCGTGTAGCCGATGCGGGTCATCTTGCCACCTTCGTCGATTTCAATGATGGCACAACCGCTACCAAGCAAGTGACCTGTGTTGTTGAACTTTACCTTGATATTATTGTCTATATAAAAGTAGCGGTTGTAGGCCACGCTGACAAACAACTCCATGCTGGCGCGAGCATCTTTTTCGGTATAGATAGGTTGCAAAGCGGGTAGCCCTTGTTTGCGGCGTTTCTTGTTGAACCACTCCATATCGTTCTCTTGGATGAAACCGCTGTCGGGGAGCATGATGCTGCACAGGTCCTCGGTAGCTTTGGTGCAGACGACTTGACCTCGGAAGCCCAATTTGTAGAAATAGGGGATGAGGCCGCAGTGGTCGATATGGGCATGGGTGAGGATGATAACGTCGATTTCCTTGGGATCGACCATGATATTACGGTTGGCGGCGTCAGTTTCGAGACCTTTGCCTTGGAACATGCCGCAGTCCAATAGGATTTTCTTGCCATGGTCAGTGGTGATGAGGTGCTTGCTGCCCGTCACTTCCTGGGCTGCACCGATGAATTTGATTTTCATAGGCATGAAATCGTTAGATTCAACTTCGTTAAATTTGGCTTCAAAGATAGACAAAAAAAGTGAGGTGGCAAGTATTTGTCACCTCACTTTGGGATTTTTGTTTGAAACAATGCGGCTTATTCCACCACAATCTTCCTGACGGCATGACCACCGTTGGCCTCGATGTGCATCATGTAGATGCCTTTGCCCATCTGAGAGAGGTCGATGCGGGCTTGGTCGTCTTCGAGGTCGGCGTTGTAAACCGTTTGTCCGTAAGCGTTCACGATGCGGACATGGCTCAAGCCTTCGCCTTCAAGGGTGAATTCACCCTTGGTAGGGTTAGGATAGACATTGGCAGCAATGCTGTTCTCGCCGATGCCCTCAGTGAAGAGGAAGTTGGCTACCAGGTTGCGGTTTTCGGTGGCAATAAAGGTGTAGGTCATCTCTTCTGAAACCACATCGCCGTTTTCAGTCCAGTTCTGGAAGGCCCAGTCTTCGTTGCGGTCGAAGGTCAGAGTAACCTCGTCGCCATAGTTATAGATGCCTGCTCCGCTGATGCTTGCAGCCTCTTCTGGGTCAACAGAAGCTACGATTTCAAAGGTCTTCAACTCGAAATTGGCGATCAAAGTGCGATCGCCAGTAACGGTGAAGGTGTAAGCGGCTTCATTGGAAACCACATTGCCGTTCTCCGTCCAGTTGACGAAATTGTAGCCTTCGTTGGCTGTTGCGGTTACAGTGCACTCATCTAACATCTCGTAAGTGCCGCTACCTGTAACAACACCACCTTCTGTTGGGTTGGCAAGCGCTGTAATCGTGAAAGTTTCCACAACAAAGTGGGCAACATAGGTGGCAGATTCTGTGACCGTGAAGGTGTATGTGGCATTAGTGCTGACTTGAATACCGTTTTTCGTCCAATTGACAAAGATGTAGGGAACAGTAGGAGTGGCTGTCAAAGTGCAGCTTTGACCATAGGTATAGACGCCACCGCCTTCAACACCTCCAGCCCACTGCGAAGGATCAACAAGTGCAGTAATAGTGAATTGTTGCAACGTGAAGTTGGCCACCAAAGTGCGGTTGCTGTTCACGGTGAAAGTGTAGTTGGCTTGGGTTGAAACCACATTGCCGTTCTCCGTCCAGTTAGTGAAGGTGTAGCCCGTGTTTGCCGTGGCATGTACGGTGCATTGTTGTCCTTGTTGATAGGTACCACCGCCAGTCACGGTACCTCCGTTGGTTGGGTTAGCCGAAACGCTGATGGTGTAGTTTTGCGGCAGGGCTTGGAAATTGGCCACTAAAGTGCGGTTGCCATTCACCACGAATGTGTAGCTAGGTTGGGTAGAGACAATGGTTCCGTTTTCCGACCAATTAGTAAAGGTGTATCCGCTGTTGGCTGTGGCTGTCACGGTGCAGGATTGACCTGCTTGGTAATTGCCGCCTCCAGTGACGGTGCCTCCGTTGGCTGGATTGGCTGAAACGTTAACTGTGTATTGTTGTGTGCCTCCCTGCATGATGTCGATTTCGGCAATATAGGTAATCTTGTTGTAGCCGAACACAGTCAGAGTGGCAATGCCTGAAGTGCCAGGTGCGGCAAAGGTGATGTTGCAGGTGCCATTCACAATGGTGGCCGAGCCCATGATCTCGTTGTTGCGGGTCAAAGTGGCTAAGGCGCCGTTGCCGTTGGTGGCGTTCACTGTAAAGCTCGTTGCAGTTGAACTCATCGAAGGTTCGTGGGTAACATTCATGTTGGCTGGAACGGCATTGCGCACAGTGAGCGTTGGATCACCAAAGAGGAGCCAGAACTGATAGGTGGCCAAACCTTGTCCATTCGAGTTGTATTGGTCAAGAATCTTCATGTTGCCGTCGGTCGAAATGCCGCCGAGGGTGCGCTTGATGCTTCTGTGTTCCGTGAGGACGTTATTCATCTCGTCCTGACCATACATAGGCGGCTGCCAAGGTTGTGAGATGTAGCTGAACATACCACCGATGGCTCCGGTAGGCGCACCGTTGGAGTTGTTGGTGGCACGCATCCATGCCTCAGCGAAGCAGGGCTGCGAATAGTCAAGTTGTCCGTTGTTGCAAGCCACCGACCAAATGAAGGGCAACTTGTTGTCGTTGGTCAAAGCATTGATGTGCGAGTTGCTGTAGTTGAACACGCCCCAACTCGTCGGTGAACCGTGGTTGCAATAGTTGATGATGCTCACGCCTTCGTTGATGTGCTGGCTGATGATGGCCGCACTCGACGAAACGCCTTGTACGTTCTGGTAATCACGATGGATGCTGGTGTAATTGTAGTGCAACAGCGTGTCTCTGATGTAGTCGATATGTTGGTAGTCGGCCTCACCAAAGTGTCCGCTACCCGCACCTTCGTTCTTGGAAACACCTTGTCCAATCGAAAGCCAAGTGTCGGCAGCAGTGACGTCTCTTTCGTAGTGGATCACCTTGTCGACTTGTGTGGTGACATGGTCGACGGTTTCGGCGGAGAAACGGCCAACAATTACATCATTATAGTAGTCATTACCAACCAGTTGTCCGTAGTATTGGTCGGTACGGCCAGAATAGCCTCCAGAAGAGGTGAAGTAACTCTGCACTTGTGCATTGTCGCCAACGAGCAAAATGTGGCTAATGTTGGGGTTGCTGTTGTATTGGCTTTGGATGTAGTTTTTAATGGCATCGCTAGTGAAGCCTGAAACTGAGGTGCCGACCATAGTGACGGGTCTGCCAATTTGTTTTTTCCAGTTGACGAAAGGTTGCATAGCTTCCATAAAGGCGTCGTGGCAGATGATGAGCAGTTCACCAGTCTCGTCAACGGCGTTGTATTTGCTCAAACCTTCACTGTAGTTGATGAAGTGGTTTTGGTACAAGGCACCAAATTCGGGGTCCATCCTCACCTCAGAGGAACGGCGGCTGAGGGTGTTTTCGCCGAGTTGGCCGTCGCTGTACATCTCAACAGTCATGTTGTAATACACGCGCAAGGTATGTGTTACGGGGTTGTAGGCGAAGGGATAGAATACCATATTCTGTCCGCGGAAGTCACGCAGGATGTAAGGATCGTACAAACCTACATTCTGAGCGGGGAAGAAGGCGTCTGTCGAATAGGCTTCACCATAAGTATAAGGCACATCGTCAGGATTGACACTGCGCGGGAAATCGCCTTTTGAAGGCGCGACCTCCATCTGGAAATCAGTGTATTGAGCGTCAATGAGTCGGATGTTGTAATGCTGTTGGTCGCCGATGATAGCCGGAACGGCAATCATGGGCAGGTTGGGCTCACCAGCGGCAGCGGTGCTGACCGTTCTGGGAACCGAGATGATGTTGGCTTCGCCATGAGGCGTGGTTACCTCGAAAGTGTAGAAGCCAGGGACTTGCATGTTGACGGTGATTTGGTTCTCGGTAGAGGCAACCAAAGTCGTCTGAATGGTGCTCGGAGTGTCGCTCTTGATGGCGACCCACTGCTGGCCGAAAGTCACAATCGACAACATGACGAGCAGGGCGGTAAGGATATGTTTTCTCATAGTGAAATAAATTGATTTTCAAAGGGGCAAAAATAGTGATTTTAACTGTATGAAAGTCACTTTTGATGATTTTTCTTCGTAAACGCCACAGAATCGCCCCATGTATTGTACAAAACCTTGTGCCCGATGGAGGCGAGGCGCACATCGAGACAACTGTGGCACTCGTCGGGTTTGTCTTTAACGCAGGCCTTGTCGGGGTAGATGAGATAGTTTTCGCGGAATTCGTTGGGCGTGAGATTGGGCATGATGACGTTGGCGCCGGCGAGGATGGCTTTCTCGCGGCCTTGCGGGTCGACGGTCTGGTTAGCAGTGGCGGCCACCATGTTGATTTCGGGCATCATCAAGCGAAGGATGGCAATCATCTTCAAGGTCAGTTCCATGCGTTTCTCGGCAGAAGGAATTTGGTCCCTAAATTGCCAAAGAGGTGTGTCGGGGTGGGGGATAAAAGGCCCCATGCCGACCATGGCCACGTCTTTCTTTTTGAAAAAGAGCAGGTCGTCAGCAAGGTCATCAAGTGTTTGGAAAGGCAAACCCACCATCACGCCAGTGCCTGTCTGGTAACCCAGCTTCAACAATGTATTGATGCAATTTAGGCGTTGCTTGAAGTCGTGTTTTTCGTCATGCGGGTGAATCTTATAATATAGGTCTTCGTTAGAGGCTTCGATGCGGAGCAAGTAACGGTGGGCGCCTGCCTCAAACCAGCGGCGATAAGTTTCTTCGGTTTGCTCGCCCAAAGAGAGTGTAATGCCCAAACTACCGTTTTCTATCTTCTTGATTTCCTGTACCAAATAGGTAATCTTGTCCACAAAAGCCTTATCGCTCCTTTCGCCGCTTTGCAAAGCCACCGATCCATAACCCAGCTCATGCGCCAGCTTGGCACATTCGATGACTTCCTCATCGCTGAGTGTATAGCGTTCCACTTTTAGGTTTTTGCTGCGCACACCACAGTAGAGGCAGTATTTTGTGCAGATGTTGCTGCATTCAATCAGTCCGCGCAGGTGGACATAGTTATCCAATTTAGCCAGTTTGGTCTGCAAGGCCTTGTCGAACAAAAGTTTCTTGTCGTCGCCTTCGCTGGCTAACAAAATTTTGATGTCCTCTTTTTCGAGGTTGGGTTTGTTTAGAATTTCGGTGATAGACATTTGCTTGAAATTTGCCGCAAAAGTAATGATTTCCAAAAAAAGACTATCTTTGCAGATAAAATTCTATGATTTAATTATGAAAACATCGTCGGATCTTAGTAAGTTTTTGATTATAGTTTATATCATATTATTGACCTTATGCTTGATAAATGAAATTGCTTGCTTAGGTTATTATACTTATGTGTTTGACAAGGAAACGCGGGCGTTGTTGCCTGAAAAAGTGATTTTCCCGGAATATGACAAGACTGGAGAAGTGACGAACGCTGACGAGGTCACTGCGTGGGATTACACAGGTTTTGTCCCTGAAAATCTGTACAAAGTTCACAACTATTTCTGCCGTATTGCCGATGGCAAGGCCTCTGTTCATGCTTGGGTTTTGCTGGGGCTTTTCCTACCCATGCTGATTTGTTATAAGCGGACCTATACGAAACCTTACCTTGCCATCACGTTTCTTGTGCTGATTGTTGTGATTACATGGTTTGTTATGCCTCGTGTTTGTGGAGGGTGATAGGGGGTAGGTTTTCCATGTTTTCGTTTCCATGTTCCCTTTCTTTCCGCATTTTTTTTCTGAAATTCATTTATCTCTATAGTTTGAACTACCAAATGAGTAGAATTAAAAAAAACGAATTTTTAGCCATAATTGGCCTATTGTTTGGCTTGTTTTCGAATGTTGCTTTGGCACAGACGGGGCAACGCTATGCCGAACCCGTTTTCGACGAGGTAAACATTGAAACGGGCATCCCTTTCAGCAGTGCCATCAAGGAGGGTGAAACATCGCCCACGACCTTGTATCTTGACTTTTATGAGCCAGAGGGCGACACCCTTTCGGCGCGTCCGCTGGTGATTACTGTTTTCGGTGGTGCCTTTGTGGCTGGTAGCCGCGATTATGCCGACATGGTAGAGTATTGCACTCGTTTGGCGAAACATGGCTATGCAGCGGCCTCCATCGACTATCGCCTGATTTCGATATGGAATCTTACTTCCACAGCCTTGA
The DNA here is from genome assembly GCA_900317155.1 of uncultured Bacteroidales bacterium. GTDB lineage: Bacteria > Bacteroidota > Bacteroidia > Bacteroidales > F082 > Limimorpha. The sequence continues at coordinate 29,540 of ONFO01000006.1, read as the reverse complement.
TTCGCGATGCTTACATGGCGGCGCAGGATGTCAGCTCTGCGATTCGGTTTTTCAAATACCATTGCGACGAATACAGGATTGACACGGAACAAATCTTTTTGCTTGGCAACTCGGCCGGTTCGATTGCCATCCTGTGTGAGCTTTTCATGGACGAAAATGAGCGTCCAGCGGAGACTTTTGAGGAACCTGATTTAGGTCCGATGCATAGTTCAGGCTTCGAAGAATATGCCGGTATCTCGCCAGCAGTGGCTGGAGCCATTCCGCAATGGGGCGGCGTGATGGATCTCGATGTCATTAGCGAGGAGGAATATGTGCCGCTGTGCATGATTCACGGCACCGACGACACCAACGTGCCATACGATTCAGGCTATTGCTACAATGGGATGCTCCCTGGTGTAATGCCTTATATGTACGGCTCTCATCCCATAGCTGGCCGACTTGATGAAATCGGCATTACTGATTACGAATTCCACCCGTTCGAGGGTGAGGGACACGCTTTCTATTTTGTACCTTTGTTATATACGCTGATTGAGGAAAAATTCGATGCCTGTTTCAACATTACTCGAGATTTCCTGTACAATCACCTGGAATTTCCGACCTCGATTCCGGAAATGTCGGAAACGATGGTTCAGGTTTATCCCAATCCTGCCACTAACCTACTGACCATTAGTGTTGGTGATGCTACCCAATGTGAGCCTTTGAGCGTTGTTGTCATTGACGTGATGGGGCAGGTTGTTTTAGCGGAAACCGTTTCTGCCACAGAAATGAGTCTTGATGTTTCGCATTTGCCATCTGGGATTTATTTCATTCAGATGGACCAGGGAGACTTTTGGAGTGTTAGGAAATTTGTGAAACAGTAGAGTGATTAATTGACGAAAAATTTTTATATTTGCAAACTGAAAAAGAAAGATAATGTCAACACGACAACTTGAAATAGAAAGTTTGATAAAACATCTTGGAACCGAAATACTTCCCCGAGGTGCTCGTTTGTTGCTTTTTGGTTCCCAAGCTCGTGATGAGGCAAGACCCGATTCCGATTGGGATTTACTGATTTTGTTGGAAGGTGAAAAAGTGAGCAATGAAGATTTCGACCGTTGGGTTTTTCCTTTCGTTTCGTTAGGATGGTCGCTTGGTGTTGACATCAATCCCGTGGCATACACTTACGATGAATGGATGCGGCGGCAGATAACTCCATTTTATAAAAATGTAATGAAAGAAGGGGTGGAGTTATGCTAACGGAAGATGAAAGAAAAGCCTTGGTGATCTACCGACTTGAGAAAGCTGGTGAAACGCTGGTCGAAGCCAAAGACTGCGGTACTATGAACCATTGGACACTTGCAGCCAATCGTTTGTACTATGCTGCGTACTATGCTTCTTTGGCGTTGTTGATTCAAAATGAAATTGTTGCAAAGTCTCACGAACGTGTCATTGGAATGATTGGCCAGAATTTTGTCCTAACGGGCATTCTTTCAAAAGATGAAGCCAAACTTTTGGCCCGACTTCAGAACATGCGCAAAACAGGTGACTACGATGATTTCATTGAATGGCATCAAGAAGAAGTGGAGCCACTATTTGAGAAGGTTGAAGAATATATAAACAAAATAAAAACATTGGTTGAACCAAAATAATCGAACAAAGAAAAAGTTAAACACAAAAGACATATAATAATCAGATAGCACTTGTTGCTGTCCTTGAACACCAAAGTTCCATTCAGTCCCCGTTTTGGCGGGGCAACCTATCAAGGACAAGTTGACAGATGCCGTACTGGGTACGGCGTGGAATACTTGTTAGATAGGTAGGGCGTGGAACCCCTGGTGTTCGAGCAAGGAATTGATTCCACGCTTTTTTCTAACATAAAGAAAATCCAAATAATAAACATAACAGATGAAAGCATTAAAATGTGAAATGTGCGGAAGCAACGATGTGGTAAAACAAGAAGACTTGTTTGTGTGCCAAAATTGTGGAACAAAATATTCGGTTGAAGCTGCGAGAAAAATGATGATTGAAGGTACGGTTGAGGTGAGAGGAACTGTAACAATAGATTCATCTGATGAATTACGCAACTTATACGAACTTGCAAGAAGGGCCGTATTAAATGACAATTCGGAAAATGCTTCAAAATACTATAATCAGATACTTTTAAAAGACCCTAATAGTTGGGAAGCGAATTTCTATTCAGTGTATTATACAGCAAAGGCATGTGCTTTTGATCAGATAAACATCGCGGCTGATTCAGTGAAAAATTGTCTTTTTTCTTTGTTGAAATTGATACAAGAAAGTATCTTAGAAGATGGAGAAAGGTTGAATGCTATTAAAGAAATAACTGAAAAAGTTATTGAGATAGCTCGCTATTTTCTCAGTGTAACCAAGAAACATTATGCTGTAGAGCTGGAGATGCCAAACATGCTAAAACTTGTTGAAAGAGAAATTTTTGTTCAGAATTATACAAGTATTGTGGTTTCAGTCACGGGTGTTCTTAAAGAGTTAGGAGATAAATTGGATGTGTTATATAAAGGGGAATACGGTGTACAGTCAGTTGCATGTTGGAAAGAGTGCATTGTTCTATTAAATGAAATACGACCGCTATTATATAATAAAACGACGAATTCTGAAGAAATTGATTTTTACAAAAATCAAATAAGGAAATACGATTCTTCTTATAAACTGCCTGAACTTAATAAGAATAAGGGAGCGTGTTACGTTGCCACTGCTGTATATGGTTCCTACAACTGTCCCCAAGTTTGGACGCTTCGCCGTTTTCGCGACAACACCTTGGATGAAACATGGTATGGCCGTGCATTCATCAAAACCTATTATGCCATCAGTCCAACATTGGTGAGATGGTTTGGCGAAACATCATGGTTCAAAGATTTTTGGCGCAAACCTTTGGATAAACTAGTAGCATCATTAAGAAACAAAGGTGTAGAAGACACACCGTATATCGACAAATATTAGTTTTGTTTGGTTTGTAGGGCTGTCACTTCGTGGCAGCCGTAGCTATAAAATAATGCTGCGGCTGCCGTGGTACGACAGCCCTACAAACCTATTGATAATATGGTTTTTATTTGTATGTCAAAGTTTTTCCCTATCTTTGCCGCCGAATTGCGAAGCAATCAACGCAGTTAATTTGAAAACGAGAAATTTTATTTTATGACCAAACCATTGAAAATCGTGGTGCTTGCCAAGCAGGTGCCCGATACTAGAAATGTGGGCAAAGACGCCATGACGCCGGAAGGCACCGTGAACCGCGCCGCACTGCCCGCCATCTTCAACCCCGAAGACCTGAACGCCCTTGAACAGGCCCTGCGCCTCAAGGAGCAGCATCCGGGTAGCACCGTCGGCGTGCTCACCATGGGCCCGCCGCGCGCCGGTGAGATCATCCGCCAAGGCCTCTTCCGTGGAGCCGACACGGGCTGGCTGCTCACCGACCGCCTCTTCGCAGGCGCCGACACCCTCGCCACTTCGTATGCCCTCGCCACCGCCATCAAGAAGATTGGCGATGTCGACATCGTCATCGGAGGCCGTCAGGCCATCGACGGCGACACCGCCCAGGTGGGTCCCCAAGTGGCACAGAAACTGGGTCTCAACCAAGTGACTTATGCCGAGGAAATCCTAAAGATCGAAAACAACATCGCCACTATTCGCCGCCATATTGACGGTGGCGTGGAGACCGTGGAAGTGCCGCTGCCTTGCGTGATTACCGTCAACGGTAGCGCGGCTCCCTGCCGTCCCTGCAACGCCAAACTGGTGATGAAATACAAGTATGCCTCATGCCCGCTGGAGCGTCAGCCCGAAGATCCTCGCGCCGACCTCTATGCCAGCCGCGACTACCTCAACCTCAACCAGTGGAGCGTGGCCGATGTGGATGGCGACCCTGACCAGTGCGGTCTCTCGGGTAGTCCCACCAAGGTGAAAACCGTTCAGAACATCGTATTCCAGGCCAAGGAGAGCAAGACCCTCACCGCTAGCGATGCCGATGTGGAAGGCTTGATTAAAGAATTGTTAGAGGAGAAGATTATTGGATAAATTTATAGAAAGGGTTTAATATGAGATTGATAGATAGAATCATTGCTTGGTGTAAGGAACATCCTTTCCTCGCGTTGTTGATATTCTTCTCGTTATGGAACAACCATCGTGATTGATTTCGTATTAGGCCAATGTGAATTAGCGTATGAATAATGTATTTGTATATTGTGAGACCGAAGGTTCTGTAGTGGCCGAAGTGTCTCAGGAGTTGCTCACCAAAGGGCGTAAACTGGCTGACCAACTGGGCGTGGAACTTCACGCAGCTGTGGCTGGCACTGGCATCAAGGGCAAGGTGGAAGATCAAATCCTGCCTTACGGCGTGGATAAGCTGTTCGTTTTCGACGGCGAAGGCTTGTTCCCCTACACCTCTGCACCGCACACCGATATCCTCGTCAACCTCTTCAAGGAGGAACAACCGCAGATTTGCCTGATGGGCGCCACCGTCATCGGTCGTGACCTCGGTCCGCGCGTCAGCTCTTCGCTGACCAGCGGCCTCACCGCCGACTGTACCCAACTCGAAATCGGTGACTTCGACGATGTCAAGACCAAGAAGCACTACGACAACCTGCTCTATCAGATTCGTCCCGCTTTCGGTGGCAACATCGTGGCAACCATCGTCAACCCCGACCACCGTCCGCAAATGGCTACCGTCCGCTCAGGCGTGATGCAAAAGGCCATTTATGAAGGCAAGTCCAAGAACGAAGTGGTTTATCCCGAGGTGAGCAAGTATGTTTCGCCCGAGGCTTACGTCGTGAAGGTCCTCGACCACCATGTGGAGGCCGCCAAGCACAACCTGAAAGGCTCGCCCATCGTGGTGGCTGGCGGTTATGGCATGGGCTCGAAGGAAGGCTTCGACATGCTGTTTGAACTCGCTAAGGTACTCCACGGCGAAGTCGGTGCCTCGCGTGCCGCCGTCGATGCGGGCTTCTGCGACACCGACCGCCAGATTGGTCAGACGGGCGTCACCGTGCACCCGAAGGTGTATATTGCCTGCGGTATCAGCGGTCAGATTCAGCACATCGCCGGTATGCAGGACTCCAAGATCATCATCTCAGTGAACAGCGACCCCGACGCACCTATTAATAGGATTGCGGACTACGTGATTGTTGGAACGGTTGAAGAAGTCGTCCCGAAGCTGATCAAGTATTACAAACAGAATAGTAAATAAATATGGTAATTGTTGCTATTGTCCTCTATGTAATTGCTGTGGTATTATCTGCATTCCAGATTTTAGGGGTGATAGATATTATCAATATGAAAGGAAAAAAGAAGGACAAATCCGAGAACAACAATCCACAAAAATAGAACAAAATGGCAAACTATTATAACGATAACCCGAACCTGCAATTCTACCTCGACCACCCGCTGATGAAGCGCATCGTCGAGTTGAAGGAACGCAACTTTGCGGATAAGGACAAATACGATTATGCTCCCGTCGACTACGAAGACGCGATGGAGAACTACCGCCGCGTTTTAGACATCACGGGCGACATCACCGCCAACATCATCGAACCCAACTCCGAGAGTGTCGACCTCGAAGGTCCGCATTTGGAGAATGGCCGCATGATCTATGCCTCCAAGACCGTGGAGAACCTCGATGCCTGCACCAAGGGTGGCCTCTGGGGTGTTTCCATGCCGCGCCGTTACGGTGGCTTGAACCTGCCCATCACCGTCTTCTCCATGCTGAGCGAGATGGTGGCCAGTGCCGATGCTGGCTTCCAGAACATCTGGTCGCTGCAGTCGTGCATCGACACCTTATATGAATTCGGCAACGAGGAGCAGCGCATGAAGTACATTCCGCGCGTTTGTGCCGGCGAGACCATGTCAATGGACCTCACCGAGCCCGATGCCGGTTCCGACCTGCAAAGCGTCATGCTGAAGGCTACCTATAGTGAAAAGGACGGCTGCTATCTGCTCAACGGCGTGAAGCGTTTCATCACCAATGGCGACTCCAACATCCACCTTGTCCTGGCCCGTTCCGAGGAAGGCACCAAGGACGGTCGTGGCCTGTCGATGTTCATCTACGACAAGCGCCAAGGCGGCGTCAATGTGCGTCACATCGAGCACAAACTTGGTATTCACGGTTCCCCGACCTGTGAGTTGACCTACAAGAACGCCAAGGCTGAGCTTTGCGGTGAGACCCGTTTGGGCCTTATCAAGTACGTCATGGCCTTGATGAACAGCGCCCGTCTTGGTATCGCTGCACAGTCCGTCGGTCTGGGACAAGAGGCTTACAACGAGGCTCTGAAGTATGCTGGCGAACGTCAGCAGTTCCACAAGAGAATCATCGAATTCCCGGCTGTTTATGACATGCTTTCTCGTATGAAGGCTAAGATCGACGCCGGCCGTTCGCTGCTATACATGACTGCCCGTTATGTCGACATCTACAAGTGCCTTGAGGACATCCAGCGCGAGCGTCCTCTGACGCCTGAAGAACGCGCCGAATGCAAGAAGTACTCGCGTCTCGCCGATGCCTTCACGCCTCTGGCCAAGGGTATGAACTCCGAGTATGCCAACCAGAACGCCTACGATGCCATCAGCATCCACGGTGGTTCGGGCTTCATCATGGAGTACAAGTGCCAGCGCCTCTACCGCGACGCCCGTATCTTCTCCATCTACGAAGGCACGACGCAGCTGCAGGTGGTAGCCGCCATCCGTTACATCACCAACGGCACCTACCTCACCATCATGAAGGAAATGCTCGAGAACGAAGTCTCTGAGGACTTGAAGCCCTTGCAGAACACGGTGCGCACGCTGGTTGAACTCTATGACCAGAGCATCAACTACGTGAAAGGTGCCAACAACCAGGAGGTTCAGGACTTCTTGGCCCGTCGTCTCTACGACATGACTGGCGACATCATGATGTCGCTGCTCATCCTCGACGACGCCACCCATGCTCCGCACCTCTTCACCCAGTCGGCAAATGTCTACGTCCACGCCGCCGAGGAAGACGTCATCGGCAAGAGCGTCTATGTGAAGAACTTCATCGAGGAAGACTTGGTGAACTTCAGAGCGAAGGCGAAGGAAGTGACAGAGTAATCAGACTTTTATTCAAAATGAAAAGTGCGCTTTATTTCATAAAGCGTACTTTTTTTTGTGGTCATTGTTGGGCTTTAAGTGAACGAGGATTGAGGGGGGTAAAATCCATATCTCAATTGATGGAAACCTACCTTTTATCCTCCGACTTGGTGCTTTGCTGACCTTATGGACGGTCGCTTTTTTTATATGTATTAGCCTTCCATAGACCCCTATGGTTGACATGCGGCAGATATGGGTTTCACAGCTCTGAGATATGGGTGTCCTGGAAAAATAAAGTACCCTGTGTTTTCGTTTCAGAAATGCTACATCTTCACAATCTTTTGCACAACAGTTTCGTTGCTCATCTCCATCCTAACCAAATAAATGCCTCTTTCTAAATCATCTATGCGGCATTCTGTTGCCTTGACTTCAAAAGTCTTCACCAACCGCCCGTCAACGGAATAAACTGAAACTCGCTTCACGCCCTCGCAAGCGATGGTGAAACTACTGCTTGAAGGATTAGGAAAGATTTCAGCCTCAATGCTTTGCTCTGTGACGCCATCGTAGGCTTCCACGGCATTCACGGCAGCCAAGGCATCCACGCGGCCCACGCCAGTGATGTTGCTCTTGGTGGGCGTCAGTTTGACGGAGGTCTCTTCCAAAATGCGGCAAATCTCTGCTGGCGTCAGCTCGGGGTTCTTTTGCAGCATCAGAGCAACGATGCCCGCCACGCAAGGTGTGGCCTGCGAGGTGCCGTCCATGTTGGTGTAGCCGCTGGTGTTTTCGTAATCCAACGACTTGATGTTTACTCCAGGGGCGCACAAGTCAGGGCGGATGAGACCGATGCCAGGGTTGTAGGCATAGTCGCCAAACTCGGTGTCCTGCCATGTGACTGGGCCACGCGAGGTGAAGTCGGCGGCAGCGTCATTATAGTTCACGGCACCGACGGCCACCACGCAACTCAAGGGGCCGGGATTGGCCATTTGGTCGGGGTCGAGGTAAGGCGGGGGACAACTGGCCGGCACGCGCACATTGTTGGGTATCGGGTACATCATCTGAAAGATGTTAATACCTTCATTTCCAGCACAGACCAAAGCCACGATGCCTGTATCCAAGATGGCTTCGCAGGTACGGCGCAAGATTTCCTTGTCAGCAACTCCAGCGCCAGCCATGCCCAACGACATGCTTATCAAGTCGCAGCCATGCTCGACCGACCATTCCATGCCGCCGGCAATGTTCACCGCGCCGCCAAAGCCATCGCCACGGATGCTCTTGACGCACATCAAGGTGGCCTCGGGCGCCATGCCTGTCAGCGAGCCTGCTGTGCCGTCGCCCAACACCGTGCCTGCACAATGCGTCCCGTGGCCTTTGTCGTCCATCGGGTCGTTGTCGTCGTTCACGATATCATAGCCGTGATGCGGAAATCCCTCGCCGCCGTCCCAAAGGTGATCTGCGAGGTCGAGGTGCTCGTAGTTCACTCCTGAATCGACGACGGCCACCACGACACCTGCACCCGTGTAGCCCAATTCCCACACTTGGTCAGCGTTCACCATCGTGATGTTCGGTGTAATTTCACGCGTTGTGAATGCCAGATTTTGCGTTTCGCCATTGGGAATCCATTGGTGCTGAATGTTGAGGCTAATGGTTTCAATGTCAGCGCGTTCTGAAAGGTCGAGCAAAGCAGTTTTTGTTGCCTCTAAATACAGCGTGTTGGCCGACCAAAGGCTACGCACGGAAGAAACCATGCCGTGGCTTTCCATCTCGGCAAGGATGCTTTTCAAGTCATGCTGCGAAGCCTCAGTGAAAGTTTTCAACTCATTGACTACAAACGCTCTGCGCTCGGTGCGTGAAGGGTAATAATCGGCGCGTCGGCACAACTGCGAGCGGTCATATTGCGCTTTCATCAGCACAATGACCGCGATTTGCTCGTCATCGCTTCGGCGGTTCATTTCCTGGCTCAACAGCGGGTCGAGGCAACCTTGAGCAAAACCTGTCATGCAGGCCAACAACAGAATGGGAATCAGGGCAATTCTTTTCATGGTTTTACAATTTCACGATTTTGTTCACGATAACACCGTTCTCCGTGTCGATTTTCAATAAATAAACACCGTTCGTCAAGTCTTCGATGTGGCATTCTTTTCCGTTCATTTCGATGGTTTTCAATAATTTGCCTTCAATAGAAAACACGTAAACCCTATGGATTCCCTCCCCGACAACGGTGAAATCCCCTGTGCTCGGATTGGGATAAACTTGCGCTTCATTTCGTATCTTTTCGACTCCGTCATAGTCTACGGCATTCACGGCAGCCAAGGCATCCAAAAGGCCTGAGCCAAAGTCGTTGCTCTTGTGCTCAGTGAGTTTTACAGCGGTGCGTTCAAGAATCTCGTCGATTTGCGCGGGCGTGAGTTCGTGGTTTTTGGAGAGCATCAAGGCGATGGTACCAGCCACCAAGGGTGTGGCCATCGAAGTGCCGTCCATCAAGGTGTAGCCGTCGGTGGTATTGAAATCCAATGACTTGATTTGAACACCGGGAGCACAAATGTCGGGACGGATGAGGCCTATCTCGGTCGTGCTGCCCGCCGTATAGGGATAGTCGTTGTATGCAGTCACATCAGTCCATTGTGAAGGGCCTTCGGACGAGAACGAGGCGATGGCGTTGTCGTAATTCACCGCGCCCACACAAATCACGCAACTTGTTCCACCTGCATTAACCAGCTGGTCTTCGTGCAGATGCGGCGGAGGACAGTCGCCCGGAGTGTAGATGTTGTTCGGCACGGGCATCATGAACTGCATTTGTCGGATGTTGCCTGCACAGGCAGCCACCACCACGCCAGCCGCCAAAGTGTTGTCGCAGGCCTGGTGCATCATGAGTTTTTGTGCAGGATTGGGTTGGGGTCGGCCCAACGACATGTTCATCAAGTCGGCATCATGCTCCAAAGCGAACTGCATGGCGGCCACCCAATGGGTTTCCTCGCCAACGCCATCGCTGTTGAAGGCTTTCAAGGCCATGATGGTGGCCTCTGGAGCGATGCCTGTCTGTGAACTAGAAGCTCCTGTGCCACAAATGGTTCCGGCCACATGCGTGCCGTGTCCCCAATCATCGGAAGGGTCGTTGTCGTGGTAGTAGAAGTCGTAGCCGTGATGGGGAAATTCCGCGCCGCCGTCCCAAAGGCGACCGGCCAAGTCGGCATGGTCGAGGCGGATACCTGTGTCAATGATAGCAATCAAAACACCTGCGCCCATGTAGCCTTGTTCCCACACCTGCGGCGCATTGACTTGCAGCAGGTTTTGGGTGATTTCGCGTCCATTGCCTCTCGGGCCAGGCGTGGCCTCATTCTCAAAAATCCATTGGGTTTCTTGGCAGTGGTAAATTGTCATGATGTCGCGGTGTTGCGCCAAGTCGTTGATGGCCGCTTTGTTGGCCTTGCAACTGACGCAATTCACAATCCAAAACTGTTGAATCTCGTCCACCATTCCGTTGCGCTCCATCTCATTCAAAAGTCCAATCAACTCATATTGAGAGGTTTCTGCCTGCCGTTTCAAGGTCTCGATGACAAATTGCCGCTGTTCTTGTCTGGAGGCGAAATACTCAGCCTCACGAAGTAAAGCCGTTGCATCAGATTGCTCCGTAAGGAGGATGACAACCTTTGATTTCTCCTCATCGCCAATGCGTTGCATCTCCGCTTCAAGCCCAGGGTCAAGGACGGGCTGCGCGACTAGACTGACGAAGCAGAGAAAAAGCACGGTGAAGATAAAGATAAGTCTTTTCATTATCCAAGTTATCTAGTTTAATTATTAGGCGAAAAAATAGCACAAAAAGTAACTTTTTGTAGAAAAGTATGTTATTGCCGATACTTTTTTCCCTGCCAGATGTCTCTTTCTTCCATTCGTTTTTCAATACGTCTCAATACCTCGTCATATCTCAACTTCATCCAAGGCTCCGAGACAAGATATCGCGGTGGCACCTCGCCCGCAAATCGCTCAATGACGATACCAGGATTCAGGTGTTCGGCAAAGTCGATGACGAAATCGATGTATTCCTTCAAGTCGAAGAGATGGAAATGCTCGGGATATTCAAGGTATTCCTCAGCCATCTTGGTGCCTTTGAAGATCTGCAGTTGGTGGAACTTGACTGTGGTCAGTGGCAGTTGTGATATGATGTTGGCGGCATCAAGCATCATGGTTTTGGTCTCGCCAGGCAGGCCGAAAATGAAATGTGCCCCGCAAGGAATGCCGTAGTCGGCTGTCATTCGAATGGCGTGTTCCGCAGTAGCAAAGTCGTGCCCTCGGTTTACGCGTTTCAAAGTCTCGTCATAGACACTCTCCACACCATATTCCAGCATGACATAATGCGTTTGCTGTATCTCGTTGAGGTATTGCAAAAGGGACTCGTCAACCAGATCAGGCCTTGTGCCAATGACGATACCGACAATCTGTGGTTTGGAAGGCATGTCATTCCTAGCGATGGATAGTGCGGGGATGGAATCTATGCCTTCCAAAGCCTGCTCATAAATCCTCTTCAACTCCTCCAACGGCTTGTAAGTATTCGAAAACGGCTGAAAATAAGCCAAATACTTATTTGCCTTGCGATAACGCTTTTGGTGGAACTCTATACCTTCCTCAATCTGCTGCTTAATACTCTTTTCTGGCCGACAATACGACGGGTTGAAAGCCTCGTTACTGCAAAAAGTACATCCTCCCGTACTGATTTTCCCATCTCTGTTCGGACAGCTGAAACCCGCATCGATACTGATTTTCTGCACCCGCCCTCCGAACTGTTTTGTGAAGTAGTTGTTGTAGCTGTTGAATCTTCTGTTATCTCCCCAAGGAAAGGTCATGGCTTGGAATAATCTGGGTTGTTCAAAAACGTCTCATCCGTCAAAGTGTTCAAAAACGCTTTCAGTTGGATTTTCTCTAAATCGGTAAGCTGCACGCCGCCGTCCATCACATGGTGCATCAGCGGGTTGATGTTCTCGGAGTCTTTCACACCTTCGCTATAGAAGTTGATCACCTCATCCAAGGTGGTGAAGCGTCCGTCGTGCATGTATGGTGCCGATACGGCGATGTTTCGAAGCGTAGGGGCTTTGTAAGCGCCACGGTCCCAATGGCTTCCCGTGACGGCAGCGCGGTCCTCGGGATCGGTGAACTCGTCGTCCAAACCGTTATTGTAGAACAGGTTGGTGGTCATTAGTGCCAATCCTCCACCGCCATGGCAGTGGAAACAGTCGGCGCCTTCTTCGGTGCAAAACAGCTCATAGCCAGCCATTTCATCATCTGTAAGTTCTTCTTTACCAAGCAGATAACGGTCAAATTTGCTGTTGGCGGAGACCAAACTTCTCACAAACTGCGCTATGGCACGTTCAACGTTGACAAAAGTAATGTCGCGACTTCCAAAAGCCTTGTAAAACAACTCGGGATAATCATCGGTCTTCTGTAAGTATTTGACAACCTGATTGGTGTCCGCATTGATTTCCACGGGACTGGTGACTGCCGCCAAAACCATGTCTTCCAAGGTGGCCACGCCACCATTCCAGCCCAATCCAGTGCGGTTCCATGCCAAGTTAATCAGCGGCAGCATGGCATGGTGGGTGTTGGTCGGAGCACCGTATTCAAAGTTGTGTTCTTGATGATGGCAGGAGGAACAGCTGCGGATGCCATCCGTACCGTTGCGACCCGACAGACGCGGGTCATAAAACAGTTTTTTACCCAAAGCCACACCTTCCTCTGTCATAGGATTGTCAGCAGGGATGTTGTTCTTTGTGGGGAAATAGGAAGGTTGAACCAATTCGTAAGGCGTTGGTGTATATTGATAATGCTCAGGCTTGCAAGCTTCAATTGTGAATAGCAAACCCAATACTAACAACCAGTAAATTATGGTTCTTTTTGTAACTATCATCCCCAATCTTTGAATATTAAATTTTTGAATTTTGAATCTTTGAATTCAAATGCCTCTCTTTAACACTTTCCCAATTCCAAAAATGCGGCTTCGGTGCGGCTTTCTGCATCACGTTTTTGAACTTTTCTGCAAGACTATTATCCTTTTCCATATTTTTATTGTTTTCATTGTCAGTAGGCATCCCGATTCTGAACACGTCTTTTCCGTTGCCTTTTAGCAATCGTTGAGCGGTTTGGTTTTGCATGATATGGCTGCCTAATTCGTCAAAGTCAATCGTGTTGGGATTGCGGAACCAGTTGTCGATGACCATCGTCAAGTCAAGTTGGTTTTCAGTGTTCACTTTGACATTGAACTCAATAGGCAACTCCACGATGAAGTAGTTTTGGTAAAACTCGGTGCAGTCTTCGTTTTGTCCGATGCCGAGATGGATGGCCATCGGGGCAAGACGGTCTTCCGCCTTGAGGTATTTGCCATTCAGTTTCATGTAGTGGTAGCCACCGCCCAGCATATCTGGCCAGAACATTTCCGACTCGGGCGGGTCGGTGAATAAACCTGTTTGGTTGTCGGTTTCGTCCAGTCCAAAAGTGAAACGGATGGCGGTGTAGTGGCCGACTTTCACAGGACTGGAATGTAATGTTTGTGATTCCGGAATATCGGTGTCGATATAATAGACTCGGCTGACGTCCAAAGTGTCTGAAAGGCCTGTCTGATGGAGCATAATCCAATCGCCTGCTTCGTTTTTCAGCTCAATGTTGGAAAGAAACCATTGTATCTCTGTGATGAGAAACTTATTTCCAGCTTCATTCTCGTAGCATAACGAGTCAGTAACCAACGACTTCCCATTGACTTCATAGCCAAGGTTCAAGTTAATTTCAGCCTTTTCGTTGGGCTTTGTGCAAGCCGCCATCATCAAGGCGAACACTATGACAAGGAGTCTCGGTTTCATCATCTTTTGAAATTCAGCGGCGAAGATACAAAAATTCTGCCAAAATTGTGTATTTTTGCTGCCCTAATTCGAAAAACAATGGCAGAATTCAAGATTGGCGACAAAGTGAACTTCCTCAGCACCGTGGGTGGGGGTAAGGTCACGAAAATTATAGATTCTCGTATGGTAATGGTTGAAGTGGAAGACGGCTTCGAGATCCCCACTTTGATTACGGATTTGGTGCTGGACTACCGTTCTATGCCCGCTCCGAGCAAACAACAACAAACGGTCGAAAAGGTGCAGAAAGAGGTTCAGGGGCAGGAACTTCTGAAACAGCAACAAGCCGAGGAAGCCCGCAAAGGCGGTCTGCGCCGCTTTGCGAAAGAGGCTGAAAAAGAAGGCGTCTATATGGCTTTTGTGCCGCACGAGCAACAATGGCTCTTGACAGGTCCGTTGGATGTGGTGTTGGTCAACCATACGCCATGCGAGATGCTCTATACCTTCACTATCAAAGAGGAGGATAAGTTTGTGAATGTTGATTACGGCCAAGTCGACAAGTACGAAAAAATCGTCATCGAGACCATCTCGCGCGATGATCTTGAATACTGGCTCAACGGTGTGGTGCAAGCTCTGTTGACAACGGAAACATCTGATTGTGTGTTGCTTCCGCTGAATGCGCCCTTTTCGCTTCGTGTGGGGCGCTTCTTGAAAGAGGGCAGCTATCTTCCTTCGGGTGTGTTGGGGGAGAAGTCGGTGATGATTTGTCTCTCTGAGCTGATTGCCCTGAAGCATGGCGACGGTGATTTTACCCGTATCATGAAGGAAGGCGTGGGTGCACAGGCTCCTGCCAAGTCGTTGGTGAAGCAAGAAGCTCCCATCGACAAGCATCGCACGGCTCCCGGCGAGGCCATCGTTGATTTGCACATTGGCGAGCTGGTCGACAATATTCTTGGCTTATCGAGCCACGATATGTTCAAGATCCAGATTGACTATTTCAAGAAAATGCTCGACAGCGCCATTGCCGCTGAATACACCAAGGTGACCTTCATTCATGGTGTGGGCAATGGTGTGCTGAAAAACGCCATCATCGATGAACTGAAGCATTACAAGAACACCGAGAACCGCATGGCCAGCATAGCCAAGTTCGGTGTCGGGGCGATTGATGTGATGATTTGTGATAAGAAATGATTATTGTTTAGTAACTAACTTTTTGAAATATAATTATGTATGATGGACTAAATAATTTAATCAAGAGGCTTGAAAAAATAAAAAGAGCATGGAAAACATTTATTAAAGAAAGACTTACTTTACAGTTGGATAATAGTTGGAGATATGGTCAAATTGATAGTGGATGCGCCTCAACTATTGGATTTTTGTTTATTATTTGGATTATTATTTTTGTTGTATTGTTTTTTGTTTTTAGAAAAAACTCATATTTGGCTGAGAGCATTTCAATAATAGTTGTTCTTTCTATTGTTGTCTTAACATTTGTTGGGCTTTTGTTAGTTATTATTGTTGTAGCTATTTTAAAGTTAATTTTGAAGTTTTTTGAAAGGCACAATAATTGTGAACGATAAAAGACTTGTTTTAAAATACACTATTTTTCAAATAAATTTAGGAGTTTTTTGTAGAGGGATGATGAATTGTATCTATTATTTGTAGCAGGATAAAAAGAAATCAATTGGAGAGCAGGACTTGTCTAAATTAGTTCTAAATTAGCGC
Organism: uncultured Bacteroidales bacterium; assembly: GCA_900317155.1. GTDB lineage: Bacteria > Bacteroidota > Bacteroidia > Bacteroidales > F082 > Limimorpha. The sequence continues at coordinate 13,953 of ONFO01000006.1, read as the reverse complement.
AATACGCGTGCTTTTCATGCTTGGGGAACGCTTTTTGTGTATTTTTGCAGCGTAACGCAAGGATAATTCATCAATAAGAGTTAGTATGAAAGCAAATTGTGATATCAAGGATGTTGCAAGATACCTTGGCCTCTCTATGCTATCAAAAGGCCTTTCGGTAAGTCCACTTAAACTTCAGAAGATGTTATATTACACTCAGTCTTGGTATATGGTCTTCTTCGGCAGAGAGAATACTCTTTTTGCAGACAATCCGCAGGCTTGGGTGAATGGCCCTGTTTATCCTGCTATCTACTACGAGTACAAAGACAAGACGGATGACATGTGCGGACACCTTCACGCTAAGGATTTCGGCTGCACTAACGAAACGCTTGCTGAGGAAGCTACTAAACTTGCCATGAAAATGGGGCTCACCAAGGATGAGATGGAATGTATCGACTCCATTGTCATGCTCTATGGCTCCAAGTCACAGAACCAACTCATTTTCATGACACATGCTGAGTCGCCATGGGCTGACCAGCGCAAGGGCCTCTCCCCGTTCGATTATTCTCAGAATATAATATCTCTTGATTCGATGTATGAATACTATAAGGCCAGATATGACCGCAATCGTGTACCGAAACAATGAACTTTGATCTTCAAGAAAAGGATTTTACAGGTGACATCCAATTGGCTCGCCTTGCTGATAGCATAGGCTACGATGATCTTCGCGAGTCACAGGATTGTCTTATTTCCGTTCAGTACAATGAAATAGATCTCGGAGGTACTGCTTATGGATTCAATCAAGAATTTAAGGGTAACGAAGCCAACCAATATTTCGAACGAATGAATGCTTTTTCGGAAATGTCAATCAACAATATCATTGATGAGGGATTTCGTTCGTGGCATTTTTATCGTACTAGCATCAAAGGCAACATTAAGAAGGTTTTTGACAGCATAAATCCAAAGATTGCAAAAGCCAACCCTATGATATTCCACTTTGCTCTTGACCCCGAATGCAAAGTTATAGCCGACCGCGCTAAAGGTAATCGCAATGCAAGGATTTATTTCATGGTGGGATACAACGGTATGATACATCCAATATTCTTTGACCCATATCATGAACTTAATCCCCTTTAGTGCATGAAAAAAGCGGTCTGGATTTCCAAACCGCTTTTTTTGTTGTCAGAACGGGTTTAATCGTCCATGTCAACGAGGTTAAACCTCTTGTCAAACTCGAGTTCAACGCCATTGGTCAGTTCGATGTCCCAACCACGGTTGTCTTTGGCGATTTTCGTGATGGTTTGACCTCCATGAAGGCGGCTCACCAGATTGTTGATCTCGGCAGGTACCAGAGCGGCGGGAACGGTCGTGTTCATATTGGCGCGTCTGCAGTCCACTTCGTCCCAATCAAGCTTGCCGAACAGGCTGCCGTCGAAGCCGATTTGGGTGTAGTCGCTGAGCGTGACATCATAGTCGAAACCGTCCTTGATTGTGGCGACGACTTCCGTATCGGGGAAATAGGTGTGCACAAAGTTGTTCATGAACATCGTCTTTTTGTCGCTGTTGCATGAAGTGTTGACGAAGGCGATGCCGATAAATAAGGCTAATGCCAATGCTTTTCTCATGTTGTCAAAGGTTGATTAGTCGTCGATTTTGGTTACTTTGAAATTGTTGTTGAAGTTCACCTCCAGCCCGTTGTTCATCTCGATTTCCCAGCCAGAGTATTTCTTTTCCAGCTTTTTGATGGTGGCATTGGGGAAGTTGGCAGTCACGTAGGCCGTGATTTGTTCGGGAACAAGCGTGGCGGGCACACTGGTGTAGAGGGTGGCATGTTCGCAGTCCACATTCTTCCATTCGTTGTTGAGGCTGAACTCGATCTTGGTGAAGTCACTCAGGATGACATCGATGTCGTCATCATCTGGAAGCACCGTTTGAATGGTAGCCTTGGGGAAATGCTGTTCGACGAATTGGGCAACAGCGGGATTGCTGTTCTGAGCCTTAACTGCAGTCGCGCAGCAAAGGATGAAAGCGAAGATTGCTGTAATGATGCTTAGTCTTTTCATTTTCGTAATCATTTTGAGTTAAAAAGTCGTGAGCCCGCAGGGAATCGAACCCTGAGCTAAGGAACCGGAATCCTTTATTTTATCCATTAAACTACGGGCCCTATTTTGGGTTGCAAAAATAGTAAGATTTTGGAAATTTCGTATCTTTGCCGCTTCAAAAAGCTAACATTTTAATTTAATTAACTGAATCATAATTGTTTGAGTTATGAAAAACGAGAAATTGAAGCAACAGATTATTGCCTATGCCTTGTTGGTGTTAGGTTCGGCCCTTTTCGCCATCGGCGATGTGATGTTTGTGAACCCTTATCACTTGGCGCCTGGCGGTGTGTATGGTCTCGCCAACGTATTCAATGCCTTGTGGGGATGGAAAATCTCTGTGTCAGGCATCGCTATGGACATCCCCTTGCTTATCATCGGTACCATCATCCTTGGTCCCAAATTCGGCATCAAGACCATCATTTCGGTCATCCTGATACCCGTGTTCACCTATATCCTTGAAACGTGGTGGGGTTATGCACCCCTCATCCATGACGGCGCTTTCTTCGATACGGAGATGCAGTCATCGTTGTTCTTCTTGGAAGGTGATGTTCAACGCTACTTCATGCCCGACTTCTTCCTGAATACCATCGTTTCCGGCCTCATCTATGGCGTGGCCATTGGTGTCATATTCCGTGCCGGCGCCACTTCGGGCGGCTCTGACATCATCTCTATGATTATCCATAAATACACCAAGATCAGCCTCGGTACGCTTGTGATGGTTGTTGACAGCATTATTTCACTTACCACCTTGATTGCTTTCGAGGACATTCGCTTGCCTATCTATTCCATCCTTCTGATTTACATCGAAGGCAAGGTCATAGACCTCGTTGTGGAAGGCGTGAAGAGTTATAAGACGGCTTTCATCGTTACCGACAAAATCGAGGAGGTACGCAACTTCATCCTTAAGGACTTGGACCGCAGTGGTACCGTATTTGCAGGCAGTGGCCTCTACCAAGGTGCCGAACGCAAGATGATTTACGTCACCCTCAACCGCAGCGACTTGGTGAAGTTGAAAGCCAATCTCCGTTTCCTAGACCCGAACGCTTTCGTCAACGTGATTGAAAGCTCCGAGATTATGGGTAATGGGTTTAAGGCTTTGCCGACGGAGTAAAATTACTGAAATACAAATTAATACGGGAAAGGAGTGCCGTTTGGCGCTCCTTTTTTCTTAGCTGTTTTATGCTAATTTGAAAATTGGATTTTGTGATTTGTATAAAAGAGATATAGTAACAGTCTCTATCTGTTCAATATCTTAATCGCAACGAAAGGGTCGATGCCTTCCCCCTTAAGCAGTTTGGTGTGTTGAGCCGTGTTCAACACACCGTCAAAGTCGAGGAATAGATACTTCTCCACGACTCACATCTTTAACAATTCATAACGGCCATACTTGCCTCCAGCCGCATTTGAAAACCGCACCCTTCGAAACACTTCTTGGGTTTTCTCAGTGTGGTGAAGATGCCCGAAAAGATGGCATTTTGGCCTTACATCCATCACACGCTTGAAAAGAGTATAGTCGCCATAATTGATGCCGTCCTGTTCATCGAGAATGCCCAATGGAGGCTGATGAGTAAGCAACACATCCGTGTCAGCAGGGATGCGGCCAAACAGCTCAGGGAAGTTGCCGTCAAGGTCGTCCTGCAAAAACATGGGAACTCCATAGAACTTAATGCCATCTATGCTGATGCCGTCATTGCAGAGATAATGCACATTGTCTGGCAAGCCTTCAATGTTGGCATCATACAAGCAATTATCGTGATTGCCTGCAATGAAGATCTTGTGTTTGTAAGGAAAGCTGCAAAACCATTCGATGAAGTCCTTTACTTCCTCTTCAGTGATGTCGCCTGTATGCACGATTACATCGGCTTCAGGCAAGTCTTTCAATTGATGATGCTTGCCGTGAGTATCAGAGATATGTAGGATTTTCATGTTTATTCCTTTGTGTTGATTAACTCTATTGGCGTTTCGTCAGTGGCATTGAGGACAGTATAACTTGGGAAAAGCGTTTTGTACGTTTCAGGCATTTCCGTGTGTATGGGAACGATACATTTCGGCTGAACATGCTCGACAATCTTTTGCAGCGATGCCACATCGGCGTGCCCGCTGGTGTGGATGTCGGGCAGTTTCTGCCTAAGCTCTGGCTTATCTTCAATCCAAGCCTTCAGGCGATTGATTTCACTTTTGTCTTGCTCCCAGTATTGCGCCCAAATAGAATTTGTCAGACAAACCATAGTTTTCGAGATGTACCTGTTGAGGTCGCCAATAAGCTTAGGACGATATAGCAACACATATTTTGAAGGATTCACAGGTAAATCCGTTTGGTCTAATTTCGTTGCCCCTCTACGCAGGTCAAGGACCAATTGTCTGTCTTTCTCAATCATCCAATTGGTAAACGACCATGGGAAATAAATCTCCAAACTTGGGGATTTTTTGTTAGGAATGCTTTGCCGATTCTGATGAGCAAGCTCCAAGGCATACGCAGCATAGGGGTCTACACCTAAAACGCGATTGGTTCTAACACAAGCCCTATACAAGTCAACGATCCTGTCGATGTTTTGCGAAGAGCACCAAACCAGATGTAGGCTATCCGGATTGGAAGAGAACTGTTTGACAAACTCATTCTCAATGGCCGTTTCCGTCTTTTGCCTAACGCCCCTGCCCAAATTTGTGCCTTCCAAAAAGAGATAATCCACGTTTTGAGGAAGGTTTTTGTATAACACACCTTTCTTTCCGTGCAGCCTGATGTCACCGCTGTAAAGGATACGTTTCCCACACACTTCAAAGAGGAACGCACATGCCCCAAAAGCTGAATGGTCAACGTCGTATTTCGTGACACGAAAGTCTTTGACAGTCACCGTGTCTTCGATGGGATGAATATCCAGATATTCCGTGAGGTCTTCACCAAACATCCCTGATATTTTCATCAGCTCAGCAGTTTCCTTCGTGGCGTAAACCTTGGTCCCTTGTGGTGCCTCATTGAGCAGCCCGTAATGGTCTGCATGGTAGTGGCTAAGGAAGATAGCGTCGCAGTTTTGAAGCCACTTTCGTGCATTCTCTCGAATCTCCTTTTGAGTTTCAGGGTCTTGCTCGTCATAATCCAGTGGTAATCCGCAGTCAATAAGGATTCTGGAATTGGGTGCCACAAGCTCCACGCAGTTCCCACCGATTTGGTGGGAACCACGATGGATGATGAATTGGAGGTTAGATTGATTGTGTGTCATAAAAAGCTATCTGATTCAAGAACATCTCAATTGTTTTTATTGTATTGCTTGCATTTGTCGTAAAAGAGGGTCAATTCATTATCACCATCAACTAAATGCTCCCAACGAAGTACCTCTATTTTTATCTTATCAAGAAATCTATCTTTGTTATTTTCCCACCATGAATTGAACGTCTCTATTTCTCTGTTATTGCTATGGTCTTTGTTAGCTTTGTAATAATCCAAAATTCTTTTATTTAAACTATCGTAACTATTTTGAATGCTCTCTTTGTTAATTGACTTATGGTCTTCTGGTGCGCAAATGATTAGCCCCATATTATCAAAATCAACAATATCATTTGAAAATGCCATATATGCGAGACAGCCTAAGTATCTTGCAGCTTGATTGTAATTAGAGTCTGCTTTAATGCCTTTGGATAAGGGTGCATACATTTTTGCTTCTATTGCATAAAAACAATGAAAATCTTCTTTGTTTTTGGGCAAATTAACTCCTGTTTTTGTGTTTTCTTCAAATTCAAATGATCCAATGACTGCGTCCGCATGGGTTCTAGTTTCTCTCAATTTGCCATGGAGAAAAGGAGATTTTAATTCTGCTTCAGAAAACCATTTTATCTCCGAATTACAATGAAAAGCCTTTTTCAGTTTTTCGTTGTTTTCTGATTTGCTTAGAACTAATCTCAACATCCATCCTTCATTATAAATGTCTGTCAATGGGAAGTATTTCCCTCTTTTGCAATCGTCATTGTTGACAATCAAAGATGTCAATGTGTTGTTTTCTTTGTTCATAGTACTATTTAGAATTAAACATGTTTTCATTCTGCAACAATAATGACATTCTCTGTATTGTCTAAAAATTCGGTAAAGAGTTCGTCATGATAGTCCTTTTGTTGTTGCTTTTCGCCACAAGTACGGAGATAGACCTACACCATTTATCGTATATTCAAGTGCACTTTCTTCTGTAATTGAATGATTTCCACGATGTTTTTCAACAGATACCATTCTCTTCAAGTTTTCACAAATTGCTTCATTTACTGCATAAAGAGTTTTGAATGGTATACCATATTTGAATTCTTTTCCTATTACCGTGAAATTGCCATCTGCATAAGACGTGTCTTCCCAAGTGTCGCACTCGTCATTTTTGATATAGTCATTGGCTTGTTTGTTATACGGAAGTGCTGGATCTTGTTTTGAATAATACTCACTGTGAATCATGCCATTTTCATTCAGTACACTAAACACAAATGAGGCTTGCTGTTGCTTGCCACATATCTTCTTTGCCAGGTCAAGCGACATGTTGAATATGGCGTATGGGTGATAAAAGTCCCCGAAATTTTCCATCGCTGGAACGCAGGCATAGCCTCCGCTCTTGATGATTGAGAGCGGAGAACGCCATGCCTTGGAGTTGTGTTGATTTATTGTCCGTTGGTCATCCGGGTCCATTGAATCCAAAACCACAATGGTACGTATGCCGCTAATGCCACTTTTTTTCATTAGTTTTTTATTGTTTCAAAAGATATTGAAAATCAGCATCCTTGACCACTTTCTTGAACTCGACCACCACGTTGGGCAACTTCACGATGGGCTGGCCGAGGCGCGTGGTCACGTTGGAGTAGTGAGCCTTCACCCATTCCACCACTTGGTTGCGGACTTCGTTGTCGAAGTAGAGCCTGACTTGCAGCGGGGTCTTGATTTCGGCAGCGTTGGCCAGGGTGCTGTCCAGTTGGCCGTTTTCAATCGGGCTCTCCATGGTGATGCCGAGCACGTAGGGCACGATGGCTCCGATGAGTGATCCTTTGTCGGCCTCGGGATTCACTCCCATTTCAGTGCGGATGCCAGTCACCATTTTTCCCAGGATGATCATGCCTTCGGCAAGTCCGGCGGCGCAGATGGCGTCCATTTCGGCGATGACGGCGGGGTGGTCGGTGCCCAGCTCCGGGAAGCGGTTCCTGATTTTCATTTCAAGTTGGGTGCGGAAGGCGTTGATGTTGGCGCGTGCTTCTAATTGTTGCTTTCTTTTTCTTTCCTGTTCTTTGTGGGATTTTTTTGTACTCATGGTGCGTTTGTTTTTAAATTTCGCTATACAATACGATTGGCAGCAATGTAATCTATACAAAGAAATTGTAAAACACTATAAAACAGAAAGATAATAACTATATATTTATGTGCGTAAAGTCGTGCGTAAGTAAATTATTTTCCTATCTTTGCGCCCGAAACACACGCAAATATGTCAGTAAGATTTACCTTGGAAAAACGAACCAACAAGTTCGGCGAATGCCCCATTAGGCTCTCTTGGAGTTTTGGTGGCCGGCGTTACCAAACCACCATCGGGTATTCTATCAACGAAGCAGATTGGGACGAGAAGAATAGTCTGGTGAAACCCAAAATGAAAAACCAAAACGGTCAATCAGCCGACGACATCAACTTCTATATCAAGCGCATCGGACTTGTTGTAACAAGCATTGAGCAACATTTTGTTGGTAAGGAAAAGGCTTTAGACACTGATACGATGAAGCACGCCATCAGCGATGCCTTGTCTAAAGACATTGCCCGACCAGAGGACATTTTGGAACGCTGCTTGGAAGGATGGGAGTCTCTGCCTGAGATAAAGACTGGGTACTATAAAGACCAAGCTGGACGATACTATAAGCTCATCTGTGATGCAAAAGACAGACATCATTCTGGAAGATCTTATGTTGTACAGCAGCTCTTCGGCAAAAGAGACAGGGAAATTGTTCTTGAGAATTATTTCATGCCATTTTTCAAGAAAGTCAGCTTTGAAGAGGTGTATGGGCATCGATCACCATCCTCAATGTAAATACTAAAAAATCGGGCGGATGATTGGTCCGCCCGAAATGAAAAATTATAACTGCTTAGCTTAGTTTAATAAGCGCATCATGCATAATGCATAAAGGCTCATCTATATTTTTTTTCAAAGCTTCTTGCTTTGCTTTCTCACATTCCAATTTCAACAAATCTAGCTCTTTTTTCCCTCGATAGGCCAATATGAGCATCATTTTTGGCTTTGAACTAAAATGGAATTCTTCCTTTTGAGTTCCTTCAATTAACCCTAATTCTGTTTTTTGCTTAACAATACTCTTAACGTCTTCCTTTAAAGAATCACATGCCTTTTTGTTGTATATAATCTCAGCTGTTTTGTCTACATGATCAATTGTTCCTGATGCTCCTTCAGTTGCGCCAAGTCCGAGCTTCAATTCTGCTAAATATATATCGTTTTCGCCATCTGTATTGCGAATAGTGTCTACAATAATTAGGTCAACCCTTGTTTTACTAATCCGTTCGCCCTTAGGAATACCCGCTTGTGAAAATTGCCATTCCATATCTACCACTAAAAACCTATTATCAAATGAGTGATTGCCTAGTGCTATGTTTTGTTGAACATTGAATTCTGCTCCCATTTTATATACATATACAAGCTTTTTCGCTTCTCTAAAATACTCCCTCATTTCTTCTTTAGCTATGAAGTTATGAGGATCTTGAAAATCAATCTTAGGCTTATTCCCACTTTCCTTGTAGTATTTATCACTTAGTATTGTGACTTTAGGTTCGCCTTTTCTGCTTAGTGTAATCGTGAGTATTTTATCTTTATGGTAGTGCACCATTACTTCGTCATTCATCCGAATTTCAAATGATAATTCAGGGTCTTCTTTAATGGTTTCAAACAGTTTGTTCAAAACTCCACCTTTTTGGTAGGCCTTAAGGTGCTTATCTGAAATATATCTTGCCATATTATTGAGTGTTGTATAATCGAGTGCAAAAATATGTTTTTGCATCATTTAAATTTTTTTTGCGCACCCTTTGCAATCTATAGTCCAGCCCACCACAACCAAGCAAAGTGAAAGTTTCTATGAAAATTTTGCCATGAAACAAAATGGTTTCAAATCAATCCATTTCAAATTAAATGATTTCAAACTATTCTATTTCAAATTAAATAATTTGAAATTATTTCATTTCAAATTGTTCTATTTCAAATCAAATGATTATATTTGCGGCGTGAAACTAATGATTTGCGCTATGGAAAGTCCGTTTGTATATGGTAAAATGGCTGAAAGTAAGTTCTTTATCGATAGAGAGAAAGAAACAACCCAGCTTCTTGGCAACTTCAAAAGTCTGGTGAACACGGCCATCATCTCGCCGCGCCGCTGGGGAAAAACCTCACTCGTGAACAAAACTTTGGAGATGCTTGAGAAGGACAAAGGCTTTTATGCCGCCCGAATCGACATCTTCAACTGCCGCACCGAGGAGCAGTTCTACAAGACTTACGTCAATGCCGTGCTGCAAGCTTCGGCCTCGAAGTTGGACGAATGGGTCGCGCTGATGAAGAAACACATTGGCTCGGTAGGGCCGAAGATCTCGCTTGGCGAGGGAAGTTCGTCCTACGAAGTGACGTTCGGCCTCAACTTCAAGGAAGTGCAGTATTCCGAGGACGAAATCCTCGACCTGCCGCAGCGCATCGCGGAAGAAAAAGGCAAGAAATTCGTCATCTGCATCGACGAGTTCCAAAACGTGGGCAACTATGCCGATTCGTTGGCTTTTCAGCGTAAGTTGCGCTCCCACTGGCAGTTGCACAATTCGGTGTGCTATTGCCTATACGGAAGCAAACGCCACATGCTGCTCGACATTTTCGGCAACTACGAAATGCCCTTCTACAAATTCGGCGACCTCATGTTTCTCGACAAAATCGCCGAGGCGGACTGGATACCTTATATAACAAGGCAATTTAAGAAAACGGGAAAGTTGATTTCCAAGGAGTTGGCTTCTGAAATCGTCCGCAAGGTAGACGCGCATCCCTATTATGTGCAGCAACTGTCGCATCAGGTGTGGCTGCGTACTGAGGGCACTTGCACAGCTGAAGCCGTTGCTACGGCTCACGCCAACATTATCGACCAGATGAGGCTGCTGTTCAGCAACTTGTTCGATTCGCTGACACCCAAGCAAATCAATTTCCTCCATGCGGTGGTGGACGGTGTGGAGAATTTCTCCTCGAAAACCATCCTCGACAAGTACGAATTGGGCACTTCGGCCAACATCAAGAACTTGCGCAAGGCCATGTTGCAGCGCGATTTGATTGACGTGCTGCCCGGCAAAACCGAAATCCAAGACCCGATTTTCGCGGCTTGGCTGAAGCAACAAGTGGTTGTTTAAGGGATTGTCCTGAAGAGCAAGAAATCTTTCAAAATATAGTAAAAATCTTTCAAAATCAAATTGTTGTATTTTGAATGATTTTGAAATTGATTTTTTTAAGGATTTCTGCCCGATAGGGCATTCGAAAACAACACCTGCTCAATCGCCACAGGGAAATATGCCTGCTCCAGTTGGTGGATCTTAGCCGCTAAGGAGTCAGGCGTTTCGTTTTCGTCCAAGCTGACACGGGCTTGCAGGATGATCTCGCCGCTGTCGTACAACTCGTTGACATAGTGAACGGTGATGCCAGATTGAGCCTCCTTGGCCGCTACAACGGCTTCATGCACATGCTCGCCATAGAAGCCTTTGCCCCCATATTTGGGCAACAGGGCAGGGTGGATGTTGACAATCTTTTTCGGGAAGGCCTTGACTAGGTTTTCCGGCAACTTCCAAAGGAAACCAGCCAACACAATCAGGTCAATTCCAAGGCTTTGCATTTCTTTTACGAAAGCTTCGCTGTTGAAGTCTTGCTTGGTAATCATCCTCAACGGGATGCCCAATTTTTTCGCCCGTTCAATGGAATAGGCCTTGGGATTGTTGCACACTACGTTAACGATTTCAACGTCTTTGTTGTTGGAAAAATACTCGGCAATGCGCTGCAGGTTGGTGCCGTTGCCGCTGACGAATATGGATAGTCTTTTCATTCTCTATATCTTATGGTTACGGTTTCGTGTTTGCCCAAATCAAACCACACCAAATAGCCTTCGTCCACCTTGCGGAAATCGATGGGCTTGCCTTCCACCACGATGGGTTTGGTGCAAAGCAAGGTCAGACCCTTGATTGCTTCATTGGGGTTGGTTAATTGTATGGTCTTGTTGTCGATAATCAGGTACTCGATGCTGTTGAGCTTCTCGTAATAGCTGAGGTATTGTTCAATAGTAGTGGGTAGGATTTTCTTCTCGTCGCGGAAATGGGCAAGTTGGCTCATCGCGAAGTTGAAGCCTGGCATGGCTACGGCGGTTCCGTTTTCATTGTACTGCCAGAAGGCGCGATAAGGATTGCTCCAGGCGGGATAGACATGGGTGATAAACACATTGTGTTGGTCTACAATGCGTTGCAGGCGGATGCTGTCGAAGTAGTAATACCATTCCCGGTCTTCATTCACCTCCAAGGTCGAGGGTGTCGACCACAGCAGGAAGTCTTTGTCACCATTGGGCAAAGTGGTGATTTGACGGTTGGGTAGGGCATCGCCGAAGCCGTCAAAAGGTTGCACAAAATGACCGTCGAAGTTATGGCTTTCCATTCGGTTTTCCTCATAATAAGCATTCCAAAGGTAGCGCACGCCGTTCTTTTTCCAAAGCTCGGCGGCATATTGTGGCGAATCGGGTAGTAGGCCATCACAAACCAGGTCCTCGCGGTTCTTGTCGGGACCGTTGTTGTAGCCGTGGTCAATCCAACTCTTGGTGTCGAATTGCCTTCTCATGAACCGCATAGCCTTTGGGAACTCATCGGGAAGGGTGGTATAAACCTCTGGCGTGTGCAGGCAGATTTCAAAGCCTTGTTTTTTAATGGTTTTCAGTAGTTTATAAAACTCCTTGTCCGTCTTGATGGAAGCGACAAGCCCTTTGAATAGTCCGTCGCTGGTCTTTTCGTTGGTTACGTTGTCGGGATTCCAATAGAACACACTCTTCGTGACGGGAATGTTGAAGAAGCAAAACCCGCCGACGGCATCTTCCGGTTTGGTGATGTTCTCATTCCCAAAGAGTACGGCGCGATGCGTTCTGATATCCGTCCAGTCGGCATGTTCGGTGAAGATGAAAGCCGATTGGTAGCCGTCCCAAACGGGCATGAGGCGAGGGAGGTCGTCGGGAGCCTTTGAAAAGATATTGAATTCGCCTGTCAGCACCTCACCGGCTTTGACGTTACGGTAGGAAATGTCCTCGAAATAATCTGAAGTGTCGTTCCTTAAAGGATAATGCACCAGTGGATGGTCACGCCAGTAGTCGATGTTGAAACAAGCAGTACGGTTCTCTACATCCAATTGCAGTGATGAGATATTAGTGTTGTGATATGTGCTGAATCCGATATTGCCGTATTTTATTGAAAATCCTTCACGATCAAGATAATAAGTTGGCTGTAGGTTAAGACTATCGATATGCTGGTTGCGTCGGTAAGCAGTAATATCACCTTTCTCAGGCAGAGAAAGGACAAAAGCCAATCGGAGCAATTTGACATCTTCCTTGAATCGTGTTTTTGTCGTGATTTTTCGACCGAAACGGGGTTGGTAATCCCATTGGTCTTTCAGTTTATAGGATTTATCCCAGATGAAGTCTCGTTGAATGTCGATTTCCGCAATAGTAGGGTCGTTGACAGTGTCGCCATCGGCATTGATATATTCAACGACAGGCTTTAAATCATACCAGTAATCGTATTGCAATTCAAAATAAAGTGTATCATTTTCGGTTAATGAAACAGGATCTCGTTTTATTACAGGCTGATAGCTCGGCAAAACATCGGCTATGACTTTCAATTGTGCGTCATCAAAATACAGCCTTTCTTTCGCTTTGTTCCACACATAAACCTTAATCTCGCTGCCTTGCGTATAACAGGCGGGGAAATTGAGGTCAAGCTGCACTTGCGACCAATCAGTTGTGTCGTTCACATAATCTGCCAGGGGATAGGCGGCCCAATAACGGTTGCGGATGGTGTCGTCGATGCTCACCACAATATCGGCTTGGGTGTTGGTATCAGCCTTGAATAGGAAGTCGAGTTTGCAGTTGATATTTTGGTTAGGGTATTCTTTGTCCGCATTAATGCCAACCCCAAATCCATATTCATGCATGGTGTCGCAGATGCAGACGAAATTCTCCTCTATTGCGCTGCTGTCGGCCACGATATGCAGGTTAAACCACGGCGTATTCCATTCTTGGCGGTTCTCAAAGTCGTTGATGTATACCTGCGCTTTGGCCGTGAATGCGATCAATATGGCCGAAAAAAGCAGCATGGTTTTGGCGCAAAACCTCATTGTCGTTTTATTTTCTGCAAAAATAGTGTTTTGTGCTGAATGCAAGTTTGCTTTCGGCAAAAAAATCCATGCCTCTATTTATATTAATAAGGTGTTTCCCCAAAGCAGGTCTGGGAGGTAAAATAAAAAGTCACCTTTTTATCTCAAAAACATGAAAGTTTTCTGGAAAACCTTGACCAAAATGTGCCTTTTTGGACCGAAAAAAAGGTTTTTGTGTCTTAAAAGCCATGCTTTTCTGAAAAAATATGTGGTTTTAATAATTTGATAATCAATATAATATAAAAAAGTTTCAAAATATTGAAAAAAAGTGTTGCGCGTAATGAAAAAAGCTGTACTTTTGCACCCGCTTTCGGAACGGAAGAGGGGACGGACGAGGGGACACGGAAGCGAAGTTCATTGAAAGTCTGAGGCCAGCACAAGACCGGCGCGGCGTGAGCCGCGCTAGGGATAGGAACCTTATAACAAAGGAACACCAAATAGAACATCAA
>ONFO01000012.1 GCA_900317155.1 uncultured Bacteroidales bacterium | reverse complement strand
TAGAGTATCGCAAAAACATAAATCACAAAACGACGCTGGAGAAATGTTGGAATCTTTTATATTTGTGTTGAATAGCTGATAATCAATAATTTACAAAACAGACAGATAAGGCGAGGTCAAGTAGAGTCACTTTCTTTTTAATTAAGGTGCCAAAATCATCCAATCACTTCCCAGTGTCCACCCTTATCAGGTCCAACACGACAGATAACACCTTTATCTTGAAGCACTTTGAAATGTTTGGCAATTCCACGAGGATTTAAGTCTAATTGTCTGGCGACTTCTGGAATGGTAACATTGGGATTACTGATGATGATTTCAACGATTGTTTTCTGTGTACCTTTCAATGTATCTTTCAATGTACTTTTCAATGTACTTTCTTGTGAAATTCCTTCCGTTTGACCCTCAAAACCATTCATTTTCTGTGGCAAAGACATATTTCCCTTTTCTTTTTGATTGACATTTTGGGAACCGCACAGCCCTTCCGCTACCTTCAAAACATAGGCAGACAAGCTTTCTTCCAACCCAATCTTCTCCTGAAGGTTCTCATTCTGTTTCTTGATGGCCGAATAAGTCCGGTCTTTCAACGCTCCAATCTCTCCCTCATTCAATCCCAACAGATGCAGGTGGCATAACGAGAGGTCGCTCTGTTTCAAACTCGCACATTGGCTCAACAGCATATTGTCAAAACCCTTATAATGTCTTTCCACGGCATCTTTGAGTAGCTTGAAATCCTCTACTTTGAGACCGATACCATGTTGGAAGGAAGTATCGCGGGAGGTGATATGTTTGCCATGTAATAATGCTAAGATACGTTGGCAGATTTCTTCATCCAGGAATGCCGCACGTTGTTTAGCCGCCTCTTTGCTTTGTTGCTCCAAGACCTTTTCCAATGCACTTACTTGCGCTTCACGCTGTTGTAGGTTTTGTCGCAATGCTTCTTGTTCCTTCTGGTAGGCCAGCCGCTCTATTTCCAACTCTTCCTTATGCCGCTTCTTGGTCTTCTCTATCTCCTTTTCCGACTGGTCTCTCTGTGCTCTCAATTCTTCCTCGTGTCGTTCTTTTGTCTTTGCCATCCACTGTTGATGCTTCCTTTCCACCTCCTCCAACTGTTGTTCGGTTTCTGCTTTCAGTTGTCTCAGTTCTTCCTCATATTTCTTCTTTGTTTCTTCCAACATCCTATCAGCCTCGGCCTGCCAAAGCCTCAATTCCTTCTCATGCTCTTGCTCTGTTTCTCCAAGTATTCTATCTGCTTCCTCTTGTTGTTCTTTCAGCAGTCTCTTGCTTCTTAGTCTTGCCAAAACAATAATAATCAAAGCTAACACTGCGGCAGTAGGGATAATAACTCCCAAGACTTTTTTTATTGCTGTCTCACGCTTCGTTTCAGCTTCTTTTTCCTGTTTCTGGATAGTATAAGTCTTGAACAAATCTTCAAGCTTCGAAACCAATGCCTTGTTTTCACCCTCCGATTCCTTATGATCTGTCAAATAACGCATAAACTCATTTGCCTTTTCTTTGTCGCCAAGACTGTCATAAACAACACGAAGGCTTTCCGCAGCCCTGATTTTATAAGTTGCATCTGTCTCATTATTAAAAACAAATTCAAAGTAACGAAGTGCCGAATCGTAAATGCCTTCCTCGGAATAAACCGATCCTATGACCAAAAAACGGGCGACCTTCTCTCTCTCATCTTTTACAGAAGCAAGGCTCTGTTTCATTGTCTTCAGTGATTGTTCGGCTCCTAAACCTAACTGATAGTCGCAAAGTACTTTCATGGAAACGGCATCCCTGTAGATAGGACTATTAGTATCAGGCATTTCTTCTATTGCCATCTCATAATAATACCTTGCAATGTCTATTTCTCCTTTTTTGTCGTATTGTTTCCCGATATGAAAATATGTATTGGGAATTTCTTTGGATAAAGAAGGAACTTTTCGGCAATATGCCAAAGCATTTTCACCACAAGTAAGGGCTGGATCCATCATAAATTGTGCTGAAAACAATTCCAAAAGCCTATTATAAATATAAAACATAAAAACAGCTTTCTTTCCCGTTAGTGCTTTCTCTTCAAATTGTTCCTCCATCATTTCCAAAGCCTTTAAGTATTCCGCACAAGCGTTTACAACTTCTCCTCGCTCATAATACCCAGCACCATTAATATAATGTGTCCTTGCATCAAAAAAAACATTCTGCTTCTGTATGGACAAACCGTGTGCGTCTGTTTTGCGTATGTCTGTGCCATCTGCCACTATCGAATCAAAATAATCCACTGCATGTAACAACTCTTCTCGGTTGCTTTGGTCATAATAGTTCTTATACAGCAGCTCCGAAATCAGCAGCTGGCAGTAATGCCCATTCAACTCATCGAGGCTGTCGGCTTTGGGACTGGCTGCAAACTGCTGCAGCACCGCCAAGGCGCTGTCGGGCTGTCGCCACATCAGGCTGTCGATGGCGGATAACTCTGGATTCGGTCCTTCTTCGCTTCGCCCATGCTCAGCGACCTTGGCTCTTGATGTGCAGGCGGCACAGAACAACAAAACCATAAACCCTATCCATCCAAAACGTTTCATGCCTGCAAAAATAGCAAAAATCCCATCTATGGTATTCCGAAACTTCGTATTTTTACCCCATCAAAACGAACCCTATGGAAAACACAGAAAAAAAACTTTTCCTCTTAGATGCCTACGCACTGATATACAGAGCTTTCTTCGCACTCAGCAAGAACCCGCGAATGAACTCGAAAGGGGTCAACACCTCGGCGGTGATGGGCTTCTTGAACTCGCTCTACGAGATCCTGCAAAAAGAGAAGCCTACCCACATCGGTGTGGCCTTCGACGTGTCAGGCACCGCGCAACGACAGGCCGAATACAGCGAATACAAGGCCAACCGCGAGAAGATGCCCGACGACCTGCGCGACTCCATACCTTATATCATCAGGCTCATCGAGGCCTTCAACATCCCCGTCTACGGCGTGGAAGGCTACGAGGCCGACGATGTTATCGGCACACTTTCGAAGAAAGCAGAACAACAAGGCTTTATCACCTATATGATGACCCCAGACAAGGACTTTGGACAATTGGTAACCGACAAAATTTTGCTCTACAAACCCGCCAAATTCGGTGAGCCAGCACAGGTTTGGGGACCGAAAGAGGTGTGCGAACGTTATGGCATCAAGGAACCCAAGCAACTTATCGACATCCTCGGTCTTTGGGGCGATGCCGCCGACAACATTCCGGGCATACCAGGCATTGGAGAGAAGACCGCAGCGCAGTTGGTGCAGAAATACGGCAGCGTGGAGAACCTCATCGCCCACGCCGATGAACTGAAAGGGAAACAGAAGGAAAACGTCATCAACTTCGCCGAACAAGGATTGATGTCGAAGGCCTTGGCCACAATTAATTTGGAAGTGCCTGTCGAGTTCAGCGAAGAGGAACTGAAAGCCAAGGAACCCGATGTGCCTACACTGATGGCCTTGTTTGAGGAACTGGAGTTCAAGACTTTCGCCAAACGGTTTTTGGATGACTATAAGAAAGCCCATGGTGATGTGCCGCAAGCAGAAACACCTACCCCCAAGCCTTCAGCGCCCAATTTGTTTTCAACAACGCCGCCCTCAAGCGAGTTTGACCTCTTCCATCAAGGCGACAACAGCGGACTATTGGAGTTTTCCGACAAGGACTCGGCCAAGACGGTGCCGCATGACTATAAGCTTGTAGAAAACGATGCCGACATTAAGTCTTTGGTTGACTTGCTGTGCAAACAAAAGCAGTTCGTCTTCGACACCGAAACGACCAACATTGACGTGTATTCCGCCGAATTAGTGGGGCTTTCCTTCTCCATCAAGGCACATGAGGCGTGGTATCTGTCCATGCCCGCCGATCGTGAAGCATGTCAGAAGAAACTGGAGCTGTTGCGGCCTTTGTTTGAAAACGAGGGCATCCAGAAAATCGGGCAGAACCTGAAATACGACATCTCCATGCTGGCACAATACGGCATCAGCGTAAAAGGCCCGATGTTCGACACCATGCTGGCGCATTACCTCCTCGAACCCGAGCAACGCCACAACATGGACTACCTTGCCGAGGTCTACCTCAACTACCTCACCATCCCCATTGAGGACTTGATTGGCAAAGGCCGTCAGCAGAAAACCATGCGCGATGTGCCAGTGGAACAGGTGAAGGAATACGCCGCCGAGGATGCCGACATCACGCTACAACTCTACGAGAAGCTGATGCCCTTGCTGAAGGAAAACGGTGTGGAGAAGCTGTTTTACGAGATTGAGATGCCGCTGGTGCCCGTGCTGAGTCGTATGGAGGCTAACGGCGTGAAAATCGACACAGAGAACCTGCAACAAATCAGCGAGGAGTTTGGCAAAGAGATTCGGAAGATTGAGGAACAAATCTACCAAGCTGCTGGCACGCCCTTCAATATTGCTTCGCCAAAGCAGCTGGGTGAAATCCTCTTCGAGAAACTGAAAATCGACGAGAAAGCCAAGAAAACCAAGACGGGGCAATATGCCACAGGCGAGGATGTCTTGCAGAAACTGTCGCACAAGCACCCTATCATCCAAATGATTCTGGACTACCGTTCGTTTACGAAACTGAAGTCGACCTACCTCGATGCGCTGCCGGCCTTGGTCAACCCGAAGGATGGACTGATACACACCTCCTACAACCAAGCGGTGACAGCCACTGGGCGCTTGAGTTCGAACAACCCCAATTTGCAGAACATTCCTGTTCGTACTGAGAAAGGTCGCGAGATACGTAGGGCATTCGTGCCACGTAGTCCGCAATACACGCTTTTGGCCGCCGACTACAGCCAAATCGAATTGCGCATCATCGCCCATTTGAGTCAAGACCCCGCCATGGTGAACGACTTCAACCTCGGCCACGACATTCATGCTGCCACTGCGGCCAAGGTGTTCCACGTGCCCATGGAGCAAGTCACCAAGGAGCAACGCAGCCGCGCCAAGGCCGTCAACTTCGGCATCATCTACGGCATGTCGGCTTTCGGTCTGGCCGAGCGCATGGAGCTCTCGCGCAGCGAGGCCGCCGACATCATTAAGAAATACTTCGAAGAGTATGCGGGCATCAAGGAATACATGAACCGTAGCATTGCCTTGGCGCGTGAACGCGGCTATGCCGAGACCATCTTGGGCCGCCGCCGTTACCTGCGCGACATCAATGGCGCCAATAGCGTGGTGCGCGGCTTCGCCGAACGCAACGCCATCAACGCACCCATCCAAGGCAGTTCCGCCGACATGATCAAGATTGCCATGATAGGCATCCATCAGGAGCTGGAACGCTTGAAGATGCAGTCGAAGATGATTCTTCAAGTACACGACGAATTGGTCTTCGACGCACATCTCGACGAGCTCGACACGCTGAAAGCCATCGTCAACGATAAGATGGTAAATGCTTTGCCGCTTTCAGTACCAGTCGTGGTGGAGATGAACACAGGAAGCAACTGGCTTGAGGCGCATTGAGTCAAATAACGCAACGAGAAAGGCTTCGTTTACGGATTTTCGATGGTTTGAGGGTTTGTCTCAGAAGGACTTTCGTCCTCTTTCTCAAAGTGCTTCTTGTAGGCATTAATGATGTCTGTCACAAGCTTATGGCGCACCACATCTTTATCGTCCAAATAGATGAACTCGATGCCGCGAACGTCTTTCAGCACCTCCATGGCTTGCGGTAGTCCCGAAGGAGTCTTGGGCGGCAGGTCGATTTGGGTGATGTCGCCGGTGACGATGAACTTGGCCGAGCGTCCCATGCGGGTGAGGAACATCTTCAGTTGGCTACGGGTGGCGTTTTGTGCCTCATCGAGGATGACGAAGGCATGGTCGAGGGTGCGACCGCGCATGAAAGCCAATGGGGCTATCTCAATCGTGTGGTCTTCGAGGTAGCCTTCCAGTTTGGTTGTGGGAATCATGTCGCGCAAGGCATCGTAAAGGGGTTGCAGATAAGGATCGAGCTTGTCTTTCAGGTCGCCGGGAAGGAAACCGAGGTGTTCGTCGGCTTCGACAGCGGGGCGGGTGAGGATGATTCTTCTCACCTGTTTGGCTTTCAAGGCCCTGACAGCTAAGGCTACAGCGGTATAGGTCTTGCCAGTACCAGCTGGGCCGATGGCAAAAACCAGGTCTTTTTGCTCAGAGGCGGTCACCATGCGTTTCTGGTTGGCGGTGATGGCCTTGATGGGTACGCCATTTCGACCGAAAACGAGCACGTCGCTTTCCGACATCTTCTGTTGTAGCTCGCTGTCGGTGGCCGCCATCATCACATCTTCCACGGTTTGGGCGTTGAGTTTGCCGAAACGTTCCAATTGCACCATCAAGGTTTCGTATCGGCTTGCGAAAAACTCAATCTCGTCATCGTCGCCAATCACTTTCACGAAATCGCCGCGAGCAATGATTTTCAGTTTTGGAAACATGCTCTTCACCAATTCCAAGTATTTGTCGTTAGGGCCGTGAAGTTCCTTAGGGTCAACGTTTTCTATTTGAAGGATCTGTTCTGCCATGGCTGCTGCGTTTGTCGAAGTAAGTCTGTTTTATTTGCTCGCAAAGATAATGAATATTTTTTTTCCAAAAACTTATCTCATGTTTGGCATAAATGATATACTTTTGCACAATCTCTAATAGTTTTTAGGTAGGCGGAAGGTCGAAAAGTTTATTAAACATGGCAATTATCACATTAACAAGCGATTGGGGTACGAAAGATTATTATGCTGCGGCAGTAAAAGGCACGATTTTATCCATGCTTCCGAGCGCGACCATTGTTGACGTTACCCATGCCATTGAGCCTTTCAATGTTTCGCAGGCGGGTTTCACCTTGAAAAACTGCTACCGGTGCTTTCCTCCAGGAACGATACACATCATCGCGGTCGATACGATTGAATCGACGGAATGTCCACATGTGGTGGTGAAGGCAGAGGGGCAGTATTTCATCTCGACGGACAACGGTATTTTCAGTCATATCCTTGGCGGGAAGTATGAAGAGGCCGTGTGCATCGACGTGATGCAGGACTCCGATTTCTTCACTTTTGCCACCCGTGACCGGTTTGCCAAAGTAGCCGTGATGATTGCCAATGGTGAGCCGCTCTCAAGTATTGGTGAACCGCGTCCCAAGCTGAATCCTGGCGGTGCTTTCTGCGCCGTGGCGCGCGACAACACCATTGAAGGTGTGGTGATGCACATCGATTCCTATGACAACCTGATTACCAATATCTCCAAGGAACTGTTTGAGCAGGAACGTCGTGGCCGCAACTTCACCATCATGGTGAAAGGCGACCTTTACACCGTTGACGAGATTTCGGACAGCTATTTGGATGTCGATGTGGTGGATTTGGTGGCTATTTTCGGCACGCATGGTTATCTTGAACTCGCTTTGAACAAAGCTAAATTGGCCTCACTTTGCGGCATCGAGCCTTCCTCGACCATCAAGGTGGTGTTTTATGACGGAGAGTCGAAGCCTACCCCTGGCTCGTTGTTCTGATTTCCACCTTTTTTGACGAAAACCAGCTGAAACCTTTCCAAAACAACAATCCAACCAGTATGCCTAATAGGGCTCCGCAGGCGATGTCGCCAGGATAGTGGAAACCGAGATAGATGCGGCTGTAGCTTGAAATAAACGCCCAGAGGAATAGCAAAATGGCAGGCCAAGGACGGTATTTTCGGAATATAGGGGTAAGGAAAGCTGCTATGCCAAAGGTGTTGGAGGCATGTGATGAAACGAAGCCGTATTTGCCTCCTGCCATGCCTTTGGGAAGGTGTATTATTCCTTGTAAATCAATATTATAGCAAGGTCTTAACCGCTGAAAATAAGGCTTACACACGTGAGCTGAGAGCTGGTCAGTGCAGAGCACCATGATTCCAAGGGCAAAAAAAACCAACCAACAGCATTTACCATATTCCTTCACCGTCCAATAAATTAATAATAGGTATAACGGAAGCCAAATCCACATGTCGGTGGCTACTATCATGGCTTTGTCCATCCATCCAACGTGCAGGCCGTTAAGGAAGAGGAAAAGATCGGAGTCGATAGTGGAGAGTTTGTCCATGGTAAATGTTATTTACTATGTTTTGAAGATTGCAAAAATACTATTTTTCCTGTAAATTTAAACAAGCTTTCAAAAAAGCCGTATCTTTGCAACATAGTTCTTAAGGCTTCTTTTCCTGCTAGCATTTAGGAACATGAAGTGTTATGCTCCTCTTTCAGAGTTTCTGAGGGAGCATTGATGCCACGCTTCTCTATTGTATTTGGCTCTATTGGCATTGTAAGGGCGTTATGAATAGCTATGACTACAGTTTTGGCAAGCAAGATTAAGCAGTTGTACATTTCCCCAAAGTTTAGGGAGTTTGTCAGATTTGCCATAGTTGGATTGATTGCCACAGCTATCCATTATGGCATATACTATCTTCTCAACCTTTTCATCAATGTCAATGTCGCCTACACAATTGGCTATGTGGTTTCGTGGTTGGTCAATTTGTATCTGACAGCACATTTCACTTTCAAAAGTTTATTGTCCTTCAAGAAAGGCGTTGGCTTTGCCTTTTCTCACCTCATCAATTATTTGTTGCATTTGGTCCTCTTAAACTTTTTCCTTTTCATTGGGATATCGGAAGAAGTTGCACCACTATTTGTATTTGCCTTAGTTATCCCCATTAATTTCTTGCTTGTTAGGTTTGTGTTCAAATCAAAACAATTCCAACATAATGAAAAATGAAATTGATTATTATAGTACCCTGTTTTAATGAGGAAGAAGTCTTGCATGAAACCAACCATCAATTGTCAAAACTTATTGATTCGATGGTGGATGAAAAACTATTGACGGAATGCGACATCATCTATATAGACGATGGTAGTAAAGACAATACATGGAGTATTATTGAGGAATTGCGAAATGTAAGTCCATACGTAAAAGGTTTGAAGTTGGCACATAATGTTGGTCATCAAAATGCACTTTGGGCTGGATTGGAATATTCGGCTGGCAAGTGCGATGCCGTCGTTTCGATTGATGCAGACTTGCAGCATGATATTCATAAAATTCGAGAAATGGTATTGTCGTATCAGGCTGGTTATGAAGTCGTGTATGGGGTCCGAAACACAAGGGCCACTGATTCCAAATTTAAAAAGAAAACAGCCTTATCATTTTACAAATTAATGCAAAAGATGGGCGTAGATCTTATACCCAACCATGCCGATTTTAGATTGTTGGGAAAAAACGCTTTGCAAGCCTTGATAGAATTCCCAGAGAGGAATTTGTTTCTTCGTGGAATGGTCAGGCTTCTTGGGTTTAAGGAAACCAATGTGTATTTTGATTGTAATGACCGATTTGCAGGTGAATCAAAGTATACTAATAGTAAGATGTTTAATTTTGCAATAGACGGCATCACTTCCTTCTCGGTTCAGCCGTTGAGAATTATTACTTTGATTGGATTGGTTTGTTTGGGCATTTCTGTCTTTGAAATGGTTTATATTTTAGTTGCTTATTTTCAGGGGCGCACAATTCAAGGATGGGCTTCTTTGTTGTTCTCGGTCTGGTTTTTGGGAGGTTTGCTTTTGTTTTCCATAGGCGTAGTTGGGGAGTATATTGGGAAAATATACAAGGAAGTGAAAAGGCGGCCTCGTTATATTATTGAGAAACAGATTTAGTTTGTTATGTTTTTCTCTTTTCTACATTTGGTTTTATTGGAGAGAAGGGTTACTTTCTTTTTATGAAACAAAAAACAGACAATATGTTTAAGCAAAAATGAAAATGAGTATGCATAGAAAAATCAGATTTTTAAAGTTAGATTATGTCGCAGTTCTATTTATCGTAATTGCGTTTTTTATCATCAGTCATTGCGGCTTTTTTTTGGAAGACGATCTTTATATGAATTATGGCGTTTCTTCGCTAATGGACGTATTAAAACAGACTAAGAAATGGTACTTTAGGCTTGGGGGACGCATATTTTCTGTAGCATCACAATATTTATTTAGTGGAGCGCTAGGAAACAATAAAATATGGTTTGATATTGTGAATACCATATTTTTTGCATCGTTTATCTTGATTTGCGGTAGGTTGATAAATAAAGGGAAAACAGAGTTGGTTTCGAGTGTATTATTATTCGCTTTATTGTTCTGGTTCCTATGTCCAGTTCCTGAGCAAACGTTATTTTGGGTGGCAGGGTCAACAACGTATTTATGGGCGAATACCCTGTCTTTTGCTTTTTTGTTGATTTTTCAAAAAAGAAAAGACGACAATTTCAGTGTTGTACGAAAACTAGGATTGTTTTTGATGTCTTTTATTGCTGCTACAGAGTTTATTACTTGTGCTTCTATTTGTGGTGCATTCGTTGTTTATTATGCTTTACATATTAAAAAATTTAAAGGGAATGCCGTTCCTATGGTAATAGGATATGCTTTAGGATCAATGGTCTTGTTGTTTGCTCCAGGTAGTATTGGAAGAGCTGACATGATAAGCTATTCTGTTTTTGATAATCTACATTATTTGACACATAATTTCTTCCAAGAAATAATAAGATATAAAGCTTTGTGGATGTTCCTGATAGTTTTTGTTTTGGGGTGGATAAGAAACAAATCGGTAGTTAATGCATGGGCAAAACACAATTCTATTTTATTATTGTCGTTGGTTTGGAGCGTTATTGCATTCAGTGTGGTTTTTAGACCTGGAAACCGTGCTTTGTTTTTTACCGAGGCTTTGTCACTTGTCTTGTTTTTGAAGTTTTTGTTTAATACTTATGGCTTTTTCAATATTAGATTCATTGATGATTTCATATTCCGCAATTCATTAGGGGTAAGAAATGTACTACTAACCCTTTTGTTTGTGATGTTTATGTTGGATTCGGTGTTCGCCGTGATTGAAACCAAAAAGCAGAAAGTTAATAATGATGTTTTACTGAACGAAATAGTGGAATCGGGAGGGGTTGTCGCATTGGATCGGATGCATTCTTCTCATCGTATGGCATCTGCTCCTAGTTTTCCAAAATGGACATGGAAATATTTGGCTCACAAATACAATCTAGATACCGTTCGTATTTATCCGTCCTATTGTTTAGAAAAGTATTATAATCAACCATATCCATTAGAAAACGTTTATGTTGATGCAAATGATTATGGTTATAAATGCGCTGATATGGTAGTGAGAGTTGAAAAGGATAGTATACAAGAGCCAAATAATCATGTGATTTTTACGATAGAATATTATAAACGACCTAGAAATTGGTTAGAGTCGTTGTTGGACAAATGGCGCAATTATCATTATGATTTGGTTGAAATCATCGAAAAGGATAAACCCACTGTTTGCTTTGAAGATTATTGTTATTATGTTTTTCATCCACGCAGAGTGGATGCAGAAAATTTGAAAAGTGTTAGATGCAGATTTAAATAGTTTATCAAGTTTGACATAGTCTTTTGTGAACTTACATATCATCTTCCTTATTCAACATCAGCCAAATCAGGTCTTTCAGTTCGTCGATGCCTTTGCCGACGACGGAGCTGATGAAGACATGTGGCACTTTCTTGGGTAGGTGTTTCTTGATTTCCTTGATGGTGTCGTCATCAACCAGATCGCATTTCGTGATGGCAAGGATGCGGTCTTTGTCCATCAGTTCGGGATTGTATTTCTTCAACTCATTGAGCAAGATGTCGTATTCCGCTTTCACATTCTCAGTGTTGGCAGGCACCATGAACAACAAGGTGGAGTTTCTTTCGATATGACGCAAAAATCTGATGCCCAATCCTTTACCTTCTGCGGCTCCTTCGATGATACCTGGAATGTCGGCCATGACAAAGCTGCGGTGGTCGCGATAGCTGACGATGCCAAGGTTGGGTACTAATGTGGTGAAAGGATAATCGGCGATTTCAGGCTTGGCCGCCGAAACTACCGAGAGCAATGTTGACTTGCCCGCGTTGGGGAAGCCAACCAGACCGACATCAGCCAACAGCTTCAGCTCCAATGTAATCCATTCTTCTTGGCAGGGCTCGCCAGGTTGGGCGAATTTTGGAGCTTGCAAGGTGGCTGTTTTGAAGAAGGCATTGCCTTTGCCACCTCGGCCACCTTTGAGCAACACCACCGTTTGCCTGTCTTCAGTAATCTCGCCCATCATCGTATGATCTTCGGCGCGGTAGGCCACGGTTCCCAAGGGAACGTCGATGTAAATATCATCGCCTGCAGCTCCTGTAAGCTGGTTCTTGCCTCCAGGCACACCGTCGCCTGCAAATAAATGTTTGGTGTAGCGTAGGTGGAGCAGAGTCCAAAGCTGGGCATTGCCGCGCAGGATGACATTTCCGCCACGTCCTCCATCACCGCCATCGGGACCGCCTTTTGGGATGTATTTTTCTCTCCGGAAATGTAACGACCCTGAGCCACCCTTGCCCGAGCGACAGAAAATCTTGACGTAATCTACAAAGTTTGAAGTCATCGTTGATTAATTATGAATTATGAATGCTGAATGCTGAATTATGAAATAGAAGATTCAACGGAGTTAATGCTGAATGTTGAAGCCTATATTCAGCATCCTCCATTTTATCTAAAATTCGTCGATATATTCGTCGTGTTCGTCGTTGTCGTATTGCCAGCAGTTAAAGTCCAAGTCAACGCCAGGCACGTAGGGCTTCGGGAAATCGCCTTTACTGATATTTAGGCTCTTGTCGTTGTAAACTTTCTTCATATACGTGGCCCAAATAGGCAATGCCGTATGAGAGCCTTGTCCCAAACGGGTTGAGCGGAAATGCACGCTGCGGTCTTCAGCACCGACCCATACGCCAGTGGTCAAATCGGGCGTGATGCCCATGAAATAACCGTCGCTGTTCTTTTGTGTGGTTCCTGTTTTGCCCGCGATGGGGTAGGAGAGTCCGTAAGTCGAGCGTAGGCGGATACCCGTGCCGCTTTGCACCACGCCTTTCATCAGTTCTACCATCTTGTAAGCGGTCACTTCGCTCATGGCTTCCGATTCTTCGGGGCTGAAACGTTGGATGACGTTGCCGTTTTTGTCCTCAATACGGGTGATGAACATGGGCTTGATGTAGACACCTTGGTTAGCGAAGGTACTCATGGCTCCGACCATCTCGATGAGTTTCAGGTCGCAGACACCCAAGCAGATGGCAGGAACAGGGTCAATAGGTGACTCTACACCCATGCGACGAGCCATGCCGATGACGGCTTCGGGACCAAATTGATTCATCAGGTATGCTGAAATCCAGTTGTTGGATTGAGCTAAGGCGTTTTTAAGTGTGATTTCACCTCCACCACCTCCCGAGTTGCCTGGCGACCAGAATTGTCCGTCAGGAAGTTGGATGTTGTAGGGGATGTTGGGTATTTTGGTGCAAGGGGTGTATTCTCCTTCCTGCATGGCCAAGGAATAAAGGAAAGGCTTGAAGGTGGAACCTACTTGACGTCGGGCTTGCGTGACGTGGTCGTACTTGAAGAACCGATAGTCCAGACCGCCCACATAAGCCTTGA
The DNA here is from genome assembly GCA_900317155.1 of uncultured Bacteroidales bacterium. Taxonomy (GTDB): domain Bacteria; phylum Bacteroidota; class Bacteroidia; order Bacteroidales; family F082; genus Limimorpha. Next base: position 67,479 of record ONFO01000012.1, on the reverse strand, counting down.
CGTGTCCGGTATGTGTTTCGATGGAGACCAAACTGGTTTGGAGGAACCATTTGTAGTAGCGGATGGAGTCCATTGGAGTCATCACCGTGTCGATGGGACCTTTCCACGAGAAAACGGTCATCGGTACGGGACGGTTGAATATCGCTTTGATGGTATCCATGCACACGCCGGCATTTTTCAATGAACGATAACGGTCGGTGCGTTTCATCGAAGTTTCAAGGATATGGTCGATTTCGTCGGCTGTGACGTTGGAGAAGGGCGCATTTTTCACGCCTTTCCAATGCTTGTAGAACATCGGCTGCAACTCTTTGCCCATGAACTCCTTGACGGCTTCTTCAGCATAGTGTTGCATGCGAGAGTCGATAGTGGTATAGATGCGTAAGCCGTCGCGATAGATATTGTAAGTCTTGCCGTCGGGGCGTACGGTGTTCTTGGCCCATTCATTGAGTTGGCCTCTCAGGAACTCACGGAAATAGGTGGCTTGTCCAGTGTTATGGTCTTTGATGTTGAAATGCGACATGTCTAACGGAATTTGCGAGATAGAGTCGCATTCGGCTTGGGTGAGGAAACCATTCTCGGCCATTTTTTGGAGGACGAGGTTGCGGCGACCAATCGAGTTTTCAGGATTGCGAATTGGGCTGTAGCGTGTAGGGGCATTGACCACCCCAGCCATCAAGGCGCATTCCTGGATGTTCATTTCGATGGGTTTCTTGTCGAAAAAAGTGCTGGCTGCTGCACGGATACCATAGGCATTGTGACCAAAAGCCACAGTGTTGAGATACATGGCAATGATTTCTTCCTTCGAATAGTTATGCTCCAATTTGGTGGCGGTAATCCATTCTTGGAACTTACGCAGCACGAGTTTGGGCTTGCTGAGGTTTTCGCCTCGGGGGAATAGGTTCTTGGCCAGCTGTTGCGTGATGGTACTACCGCCGCCTTTCTTCCGTCCTGTCAACACACCGAAAGCCACGCGGAAAAGTGCTCTCTCGTCGATGCCGGAGTGCTCGGTGAAACGTTCGTCCTCAATGCTGATAAGGGCTTCGGGCATATAGTGCGACAACTCTGAATAGCGCACGTTCGAGCGGTTTTCAACATAATAGGAGCCAAGTATCTTACCGTCGCAGGAGATGATTTCCGTCGCAAGGTTGGTTTGCGGGTTTTCCAACTCCTCGAAACTGGGCATGGTTCCGAAAATGCCAGTGGCTACGCAAATGAAGAACAGGATGGTAAGCAGCAAGAGAGAGCCAAAGATAATCCAAAGGTTTCTGATAGCCTTCGACGACCCTCCCTTAGCTTTTGTCTTTTTCTTGTTATTATACATATATTATTGTTTTTCAATGAATAATCCAATGTCGGAGATGCCCTTCAAGACAGGCTCTCGCATGGCTTGCTCAATTTCGAAATGGTATGGTCCCGAAAGTGGGAATTTCAGGTTGTCGTTCAAAGGAATGACCATGTCGCGCATGCTGCCACTACTTTTGCCCAACCATCTTCCTTCTGGGGTGGCCAGAGTGCATTCGATTGTGTCGTGGGTGATGTTTCCGTTGGGCATTCGGGTATGAAGGAAAACAAATAAGTTGCTGTAACGATAGTTTTCCAAATGACGCAGGCCTATACCGAATACATAACTGCTGATTGTATCGTTGATATCCGCATCAAAGGCTATACGGTTTTCCTGCCGCCACTCGGCCTCGGGGATGACAATGCGCTTGTTGTACGAGTCGGTGGTGCAAGAGGCCATTGTCAAGGCCATGCATATCCCTAATATCCAAACAATTCCTTTTTTCATGCTCTTTTCGGGTTAGTCACTCATCTTCTTAAGATCGGCTTCTCCATAGCCTTCGTTGGTGTTGGTCTGGGCTTCCTTGGTGATGGCGTAGTCTTCCAGTTTGGCGGGTTTCTGGTTTTTCTTGTTCATGGCAATGATTTCTTTCACCTTGTCGACTGGAATGGCCATGATGTTGCCTTTGTCGTTGGTGTAGGAATACCACATGATGCCTTTGAAAACATCATTTTTTTGGTGAATGGCATCGCCACTTTCGAAATGGAGTACGATGTTGGGGTCGGAGAAGACCTTCAAGGCTTCCACGTAGGCTTCGTATTCAAAGTTAAGGCAGCATTTCAGCTTGCCGCATTGTCCCGCTAATTTTTGCGGGTTGGGTGAGAGTTGTTGTACGCGGGCCACATTGGTGGTTACCGATTGAAAGTCGCAGATCCACGAAGCGCAGCACAACTCGCGACCGCATGAGCCAAGGCCACCCAACTTTGCTGACTCCTGGCGTACGCCGATTTGGCGCATCTCGATCCTGATGTGAAATTCTTCCGCCAGTTTCTTGATGAGTTCGCGGAAGTCGACACGACCATCGGCGGTGTAGTAGAAGATGGCCTTAGTCTTGTCGCCTTGGTATTCCACGTCATTGAGTTTCATCTCAAGTCCAAGGTTCTCGGCGATGGTGCGTGTGCGAGCCAAAGTGCTGTCTTCCAATTTGATGGCTGAGAGCCATTTTTCCACGTCGTTGACACGTGCCCGACGATAGATTTTCTTCAACTCGTTGATGGGAGTACGATATCTCTTGCGTTTCATTTGCAGCTTTACGATTTCGCCTAACATGGTGACAATGCCTATGTCATGCCCGATGGCAGCTTCCACGGCAACCAATTCACCTACTTCCAGATCTAAATCTTCGGGATAAGCGAAATAGTCTTTCCGGTCGTTCTTGAATCGTACTTCTGCAAGACAAACGTTTTCCTTAATTTCTTGGTTCTCATAGTCTTTTAGCCAATCAAATTGGTTTAGTTTGCATCGGCCGCAGGACAACACCTTTTGCCCAGGGGTATACTCTTCGGTGAGTTTACAACCTCTGTTCAAGAGCTGGCCTTCAATAGTGTTATTATCGTTTTTTTGTTGATTTTCAGTCATTTGAAAAATAAATTAAATAGCTATATATAAACTGCAAAAATACAAAAAAAATCCTTACTTTTGTCGCCGATTATTATTAAGGCAAAAGTTTCACATTAAATTTACACATTATGAAAAAAGGAATTATTGTAATCATTGGCCTTTTGGTCTTGTTAGTAGTTTGGGGCTTGGGCATTTATAATGGATTGGTTTCCAAACAAGAATCCGTTGAGAAGGCAGTCGGAAATGTGCAAACGGCGTATCAAAAGCGTGCTGACCTGATCCCCAATCTTGTCGCTACGGTTAAAAATTATGCTGAGTATGAGGCTGGTACTTTGACGGCTGTGGTTGAAGCCAGAGCAAAGGCCACTTCGGTTACCCTTGATGCCAGCAATCTTACTGAAGAGAGTTTGAAGACTTTCCAGGCTGCCCAAGATCAAATGTCGAGCGCACTTTCCCGCTTGTTGGTCACCGTTGAGCAATATCCCGACCTGAAAGCCAACCAGAACTACCTCGACCTCCAATCGCAACTTGAAGGATGTGAAAACACCATCGCAAACGCGCGACGGGAGTTCAACGAGACTGCCCGTGAATACAACACAGCGGTGCGTAGGTTCCCTGCCAGCATCATCGCGGGAATGTTTGGTTTCGACAAGAAACCATACTTCGAGGCTTCAGAGGCGGCTCAGCAAGCTCCTGATGTGAAGGATCTATTCCAATAAAAAAAATAGAAAATTCTTGCATTGTTATTTTCAAACCACTAATTTTGCGCCTTTTAAATAAGGACAAATATGTGTGGAATAGTAGCTTACGTAGGCCGTCAAGAGGCCTATCCGATCCTCATTGAAGGCTTGAAGCGCCTCGAATATCGTGGCTATGACAGTGCCGGCGTGGCATTGCTCAATGAGGCAAACGAACTCAATGTCTATAAAACTAAAGGCAAGGTCTCCGACTTGGAGGCCTTCGCTTATTCTAAGGATGTCAGCGGACACATCGGCATAGCGCATACGCGCTGGGCCACCCATGGCGAGCCTAACGAGGTGAACGCCCATCCCCACCGCTCACAGTCGGGAAACATTGCCCTGATTCACAACGGCATTATCGAAAACTATTTAAGCCTGCGCAAGGAGCTGGAAAAACGTGGCTTTACTTTCAAGTCATCCACCGACACAGAAGTGCTCACCAACCTCATTGAAGATGTGCAACAAAGCGAGCATGTCGACTTGTTTGAGGCGGTGCGCATCGCTTTGAATCATGTGGTGGGTGCCTATGCCATCGCTATCGTTGAAAAGGGACATCCCGACCAGCTGATAGCTGCCCGAAAAGGAAGCCCGATGGTGATTGGTATTGGTGACGGTGAATATTACATCGCTTCTGATGCCACCCCAATCGTAGGCCGCACCCAGAAGGTCGTTTATCTTGAAGATGAGCAGGTTGTGCGTATCAAGTTGGGCGAGGAACTTCACATCAAGACCATTCAGGATGTGGAGGCTATACCTTATGTCCAAGAGCTGAAAATGAATCTTGATTCCATCGAAAAGGCTGGTTTCGACCATTTCATGATGAAGGAGATTTATGAGCAACCCACCATCGTTCGCGACACCATGCGTGGCCGCTTGCATCCAGAGGGCAACACGGTGCGTCTTGGCGGCATATTGAAGTACGAGAAACAGTTGCTCTATGCCGACAACATTGTTTTTGTGGCTTGTGGTACTTCGTGGCATGCCAGCTTGGTGGGTAGCTATCTCATCGAGAAATTGGCCAAGATACGTGTCAAGGTGGAATACGCCTCCGAATTCCGTTACCGTGACCCCGTTGTCACCCCGCACGATGTGGTGATTGCCGTTTCGCAATCAGGTGAGACCGCCGACACATTGGCCGCCATTCAGTTGGCGAAAGAAAAGGGTGCAGTCGTGTTGGGCATCTGTAACGTCATCGGCTCCTCCATTTCAAGAGCTACGGATGCGGGTATCTACACCCATGCCGGTCCCGAAATAGGTGTGGCTTCCACTAAGGCTTTCACTTCACAGGTCACAGTGATGGCTATGTTGGCTTTGCGTTTGGCCGAATTGAAAGGCTCGATGAAGGACGAAGAAAGGCGCGAATTCATCCAAGAACTTGACCGCATCCCTGAGAAAATCCAATGGACCCTCGACCATAGCGGCCACGTGAAGGACATTGCCGAAAAATATAAGGATGTCCATAACATGCTCTATCTCGGGCGTTTGCAAAACTATCCCGTGGCTCTTGAAGGTGCCTTGAAACTGAAGGAAATCTCCTATATCCACGCAGAGGGATATCCTGCCGCTGAGATGAAACACGGACCAATTGCATTGATTGATAAGGATATGCCTGTGGTCTTCATTGCAACCAACCATAGCACCTATGAGAAGGTGATCAGCAACATTCAGGAGGTGAAAGCGCGCAACGGAAAGATTATTGCTGTGGTGAGCGAGAAGGATGTGTTGGCACGTCGCATGGCCGATTATGTAATTGAGATTCCCGAGACGGAATGTCTCTATTCACCATTGTTGGCAACGGTGCCTCTGCAAATCCTTGCCTACTACATCGCTGTGATGCGGGGCTGCAACGTTGACCAACCACGCAATTTGGCTAAATCAGTGACGGTCGAATAAGTTCAATGGTAGATTAGCTGCCACCATTCTTGATAAATCCAGTCGTTGTCGGCGGTGCAAACATTCAAATGTTTGTTGCCGCCGATGCGTTTCAGTTTGGAGAGTGGGATGCGCTTTTCTTCGAAGTTTGCCATATACTTGCCGTTCTCAACGATGATATAGTCAAAATCCCAGGTGAGAGCGGTTTCAAGCAGGTCGTTGTCATTTGTCATCACTGTGTAACCCTTTCGCTGCATTTGGATGAAAGGACCGTTTTGGGCGTAGCCATATAGACAAAGGATTTTAGCGTCACGAGGGATGTCTAATGAGTCCAGTAGCAGGTCAGCACCTTGAAAGTGCTCATAAGAAATCAATGCATCGTTTTCCATTTCCCGCCTTTCAACCTGAGTCGTTTTGGCATTGATCACCATGAGGGTGCAAACGACGCCTGTCAGAAAAGCGCCCCAACCGATATGGTTTGCTTCTCTGGCATTGGGCAAAGCGTTGAGTGTCAACATGACTAATAGCAAGATGGGCAGGAAAAATGTATCGAGGAGGTAATAGTCATGGAAGGGAAGTTGTTGCATCATGGCTACACTGAAAAGCAAGCAACCGAAAATCTCGATGATTGGGAGCCACCAAAGCGAGAGAGACTTTTTTATAGAAACTGCCTTCTTTTCTTCGTTTTTAGTTGAACGGTAAAGGCTTACGACAATTGCTAACAAGGCTAACGAATAGAAAACAAGATATTGCAATCTTTGAAAGTAGTGGTAAGTCCATTTATTGTAGGTGTCGGCAAGGAGTTCCTTGGCATCTTGCCAGTCTTCGGGCGGTAGAAGCTCATTAAGGAAAAGTGTGCCGTAGAGGTCACGTAAATGCTTGTTCCAAAGAAAATAGGCTACGAACAACAGAGCCGAAATGAGTACACTGGGCAGTTTGTCTAAGAATGTGCTTTCTTTACGGAAGATACGCAGCAATTCGAAGCAAAGAATGGCGATGAGCTCGATGGCGAAGGTGGTGCGCATGAGCATGGCCAAGGTGAGGAAAGCTATACTGAGATGAAAGTGTTTTCTTTGATTGTTCTCATAGTATTTAAGGTAGAACCATAATCCGATGATACCCAGTGACAAGGCGGGAATACTAGGCAAAAAACCGTTGAGGAAATAGGTATAGACAGGTGAGGTTAAGGCGATAGCTGTGATCAAAGCCGATTTCATCCAATCGACGGTGAGGCGATAGGCGACTTTAAACAAGAAAAACAGCCCGAGGAAGCCCCAAAACAGTGTCCAAAACCGAAATACCCATGGCGATGTGCTGCCAAGCAGTTTCATCAACAGGGCGACGGTGTATTCATGGATGGGGAAGTCGACGGAGGTGATGGTATTGTCGTAAGCTTCTTTCCACCAACCTGGAAACTGCTTGTTGTAAATCATCGTCTCGGGGTGGAAGAAATCGAAACCATTGTTGATAAATCCCAAGGCGAGCGCATAATGATCTTGTTCGGCCCAAGCATGAATGTGGGTCGGATATTCGTTCATGTAGCCTTTTTGGATAATCAGCCCCGTGACAATAATGAGCACAAAGGCAAAAACGTGTCCATAAAGGGTTTTATTTGTCACTAAGGCTTTCATCGTTTCAGATTCAGATCCCAGGCGTCTTCCAGATCAATATCCCATCCTGCTTTGAGGTCTAAATTATCTTTGTATTCGAGTACGGTTTCGGGCAAGGAGTGGCGGTGGTAGTTACCCGTGCTCCATTTGCCGTTGCCGTCGGCATCGAGGACGGCGCGCAACTTGTAGTTAGCAGGCATGAGGTGATCAAACATCACTTCCTGCTTTCGCGTGATGATTTCTTGCTTCAGCACTTTCCCGCTCTCATCTGTAAGTTGCACGATGACTTGTTTCATGCCATCGGGCGGAATGACGGTGATGTAGATGTTGCCGTATTCATCGTCTTTAAGAACGTGGAAATCAACTTTTATTGGCTCATTGGTGTGGCCACGGATGCCGAAAAACACCGAGTCTGGCACCACGAAGCTGTAACTTGAATCCGCGGAGTAAGGCGTAGTCAGCCGATATTTCAAGCCGTACTCATCGGCGGGTTCAAAGGTGAGTTGGTCGTAGAAAGTGATGCTGTCGCGTTTGAAGACGGCAGAATCACGCATCTGGTAATTGACGATGGGCTCCGAGAACGTCAGTATCAAGTCTTCGCCAGAAATCAGCCCAGTTCGACCAAGCAGGTTGTTGGTGACTTTTAGGTTTTCAGGCTTCTTGTTGCGCGCTTTTTTATCCTTGAATTTCAAACTGTAACGCGAGGAGTCGTTGATAATGGTGTCGTATTTCACGTGTACCCACAGGCTGTCTTTGACTTTGGGTGAAAAGTACCACCATACCGTATCATATTCAGCAGAGGGGATCGTTACCAAATTAAAAGTGTCGGGTAGCATCTCTGGGGTCATGACGACGGCTTCCTTGGCGGGATGGCGGAATACGAAACGCAATAAACCTTCCTCAATGAGTTTTTTCTCCAAAAGTACCTGTGTGGAATCTACCTCGGTAAACATGTAAAGTGTTAGGTTCAAGGCGTTTTGGTCTAACACTTTCGCCGTTTTCGTCTCCAGAACGACAGAATCCTCCATTGCAGTTGTTTTCGTCTCGATAGCTATAGAATCTTCAATTATAGTTGCTTTCGTCTTGAAAGCGATAGAATCCACTGCGGACATGACAGTATCAACAGCAAGTGAATCCAACTGCATTTTCAAGCTATCCATGGCTGTTGAATCCAAAGGCGTCTGTGTAGGAGCAACCCAAGAATATGAGGCTGGCACCAACGTATCCAAAAATGCCACCTCTTCGTTAGGTTGGTCGAAATAAAGGTTGGAATTCACATCCTTGAGGGCGAAAACCAGGTATTTTTGGTCGGCCAATCCTTCAAGTCGGAAGTTGCCATCCTTGTCGGTTTTGGTGATATAGTCGGGTTTGGTACTCAAAGGAAGCGAATCCAGGTTGTCGCGGTGGGAGGCATACAAGGAAACGTAAGCGTTTTCAACGGGTTTCTTGTCCTCGGCGTTGAGCACTTTTCCAGCGACCATGAGTGTATCAATATGATCGCCAGTCGAGAAGCTATAAACATAATCCTTAAGCGGGTTGCCTTCATGCAAGTCCTTGATGGTTGAACCAAAATTGATGGTATAGGTAGTGTTGGGTGCCAAATTCTCCTTAAATTTGACAACTACCGTCTTGTTTTTCAGCTTGATATCGGGTTTTTCATCCATGGGCGGCGAAATCAGCACATTCTGATTGGCGTTATCAAGGGTGATGTATTCGTCAAAAGTGATTTCAATCTTCTTGGCGGTGAAATTGATACTATGGTTTTCGGGTACGGCTTCAACCACTACTGGAGGCCGGTCGTCTTTCGGGCCGCCCGTAGGAGCCACCGCATTGGCACAACGCTGAGCGAGGAAGGCCATAAATAACAGACCAGCCGCAATGAGAATATGTTTCAACTTCAGATTCACGGCTGCAAAAATAATAAAAACTGACCTACTTGCACAGCATTCCAAATGGAATTAGTATTTTTGCAAGTTTTAATCTTTAAATCTTAAATATCGAATTTTAAATCATAAATCTAGATTATATGTACAGAACGCATACTTGTGGCGAACTTCGTCTTGCCGACGCCGGCAAGGAAGTGACATTGGCCGGATGGGTGCAGCGCACCCGCGACAAAGGCTCCCTCGTTTGGATTGACCTCCGCGACCGTTATGGCATCACCCAACTCTTCTTGGATGGCAGCAGCGACCCGAAACTCATTGAACAGGCCCGTACCTTCGGCCGCGAGTTCGTGATTCAGGCCAAAGGCACTGTCATCGAACGCGAATCAAAAAACCCGAACATGCCGACGGGAGAAATCGAACTGAAAGTCAGCGAGTTCAAACTGCTCAACAGCAGCAAGGTCCCGCCCTTCACGATCGAAGATGTCAGCGACGGCGGCGACGACCTTCGCATGAAATATCGTTACTTGGACATCCGTCGTAACCCCGTTCGCCAGAACCTCGAACTGCGCCACCGCATGGCCATGTTGGTGCGCAATTATTTGAGCAACCTTAATTTCTTGGAAATCGAGACCCCGATGCTCATCAAGAGCACGCCCGAGGGCGCCCGCGACTTCGTGGTGCCGAGCCGTATGAATCCTGGTGAGTTCTACGCTCTGCCGCAAAGCCCACAGCAGTACAAGCAGCTGCTGATGGTGGCTGGCATGGACCGTTATTTCCAAATCGTGCGTTGCTTCCGCGATGAAGACCTCCGCGCCGACCGTCAGCCCGAGTTCACGCAAATCGACTGCGAGATGTCGTTTGTGGAGCAGGAAGATGTGCTAAACACTTTTGAAGGATTAGCCAAGCACCTCTTCAAGGAGATGAAAGGTTTGGAGTTCGGTCAATTCCCACGCATGACCTGGCACGACGCCATGAAATACTACGGCTCCGACAAGCCCGACATCCGTTTTGGGATGAAGTTCGTGGAACTCAACGACGTGGTGAAAGGTAAGGGCTTCGGCCTCTTCGACAATGCCGATTTAGTCGTTGGTATATGCGCCGAAGGCTGTTCGGAATATACCCGCAAGCAACTCGATGCCCTCACCGAGTTCGTGAAGCGTCCGCAGGTGGGCGCCGGCGGCATGGTCTACATCAAATACAACACCGATGGCTCGTTCAAGTCGTCAGTGGATAAGTTCTACACCCCTGAAGACCTGAAAGTCATCGCCGCCAAGTTCGGTGCCAAGCCCGGCGACCTGATGCTCATCCTCTGTGGCGAGGCCATGAAGACCCGCGTGCAACTCAACGCACTCCGTCTCGAAATGGGCAATCAACTCGGTCTGCGCAAGCCCGATGAATATGCACCACTGTGGGTCATCGACTTCCCGCTGCTCGAATGGGACGAGGAGACGCAACGCTACTACGCCATGCACCATCCCTTCACTGCACCGAAGCCTGAAGACGAGGCCTTGCTCGACGATCCAACGAAGTGGGGCGACATCCGCGCCAACGCTTACGACATCGTGATGAATGGTGTGGAGGTGGGTGGCGGCTCCATCCGTATCCACGACCGCACCTTGCAAAATAAGATGTTCCACACCTTGGGCTTCACCGACGAGAAAGCGCAGGAGCAGTTCGGTTTCCTGATGGGTGCCTTCGAGTATGGTGCTCCGCCTCATGCAGGTCTGGCCTTTGGCTTCGACCGTCTCTGCTCTCTCTTCGGTGGCGCCGACAGCATCCGCGACTTCATTGCCTTCCCGAAGAACAACGCCGGTCGCGACGTGATGAGCGGTTCGCCTGCCCCGATTGCACAGGAGCAGCTGGATGAGTTGCAGATTGCTTTGAATTTGAAGTGATAAGATGATATTTGTGGAGGCGCGATTGATCGCCTCCACAAATGTGTAACTAAGATAATAAAAACCATGAAAACACTAAAAAATTTCCTCATCGTACTCTTGGGAGCTCTCGTTTTATGCTCCTGCTCAACGGACAAAACCATGATTGCCAAAGGCGTGAACCTCAACAAGTATGAGTATGCCTCCATTGTAAAAGGCCAAACGATCCACGGCACCGAAACCGACATCGAAATCGAGCCAGGCATCTATGATGCCATCGAAGCCACACGCCTTCAGATGGTGGGTGAACGCCGTATTGAAGACCTGACAAAGCAAGAAAAGGAAAAGCTTGTCCTTGTGAAGTATGCCGCCACTTCTATTGAGTCAAAATCCACCCTCAGCGTCAGCTTCGAAGATTACATGACGGGCAAGACCGTGGCTTCATGCCGTTCCTCCAATAGTTTTGCTCTCACGCGCCAAAAGGATGTGGACAGAGCCATTAGGAAACTGGCCAAGCGTATCAATAATATTTGGGGAAGATAATCTGAAAATCAGTTCATCATGAAAAGACTATTAGTCCTAACCGGTGGCGGCGATTGCCCAGGCCTCAATGCCGTGATTCGCGCCATCGTCAAGAGAGCCGCCCAGGAGAAAGAATGGGAAGTGCTCGGCAGTATACAAGCCTATAATGGCATCCTGTGGGAACCCACCGAAGTCGTCAGGCTGACACCAGAGTCGGTGCGAGGCATCCACTTCCGTGGCGGCACCATTATCGAAACCACCAATAAGGGTGGCCCGTTTAACTGGCCCGTGAAGAACGCTGACGGCACTTGGACTACTGTTGACCGCAGCGATGAGATGCTCCGCAAGTTGCAATACATGGGCATAGACGCGGTCATCAGCATCGGTGGCGACGGCTCACAACGCATCTCGCAGAAACTCTACGAGAAAGGTCTGAATATCATCGGCGTACCCAAGACCATCGACAACGACCTCTCCTCGACGGAATGCACCTTCGGTTTCCAAACCGCTGTGCAGATTGCAACCGAGGCCGTTGACAAGCTCGTCACCACGGCAGCTTCGCACAACCGCGTCTTCGTCCTCGAAGTCATGGGTCGCGATGCCGGTTGGATTGCCTTGCATTCCGCTATTGCGGGTGGGGCAGAGGTGTGCCTATTGCCCGAGTTCCCTTACGACATTAATGTGGTGAAGTCACGACTTGAACAACGTTTCAACCACGACCGTGGCTTTGCCGTGGTGGTGGCCTCTGAAGGTGCACGCCCGAAGGACGGCCAACAGGTGTATGAAATCAGCACAGAGGTTGGTTATGAGAACAAGAAGTTGGGCGGTATCGGTCGCCGTTTCATCGAGGAGATGAAGGCAGCGGGATTCACCCACGACATGCGCGAGACCACCTTGGGTCACCTGCAACGCGGTGGTGTGCCGATTGCTTACGACCGTGTTTTGTCTGCTGAGTTTGGCGTGAAGGCCTTCGAAATGGTGCTCAACAAGCAGTTCGGCCAAATGGTGGCCTACCATCATCCCGACTTGGTGGCTGTCTCGCTCAAGGAAGCTATTTCCAAGCCCAACCTTGTCACTATTGATAGCGACTTGGTGAATACCGCAAAAGGCTTGAACATCTCGTTGGGTATTTAAGAGTATTGCAACTGCATCCATGGCGAAGAAAAAGTTTTATGTTGTTTGGAACGGTCGTACTCCTGGTGTTTACGACCGATGGGAAGCTTGTCAGAAGGAGATTGAGGGCTTCAAGGGAGCCAAATACAAGGGCTTTCCTGACCGTACAAGTGCTGAAACCGCTTTCAAGGATGGTCCCGACAACTACTGGGGTAAGGAAGTGTCTCTTGTGGTCGACTTCTCAGCGGCCAAAGAGCAACCTGTCAGTCCAGCCATCGCTGTGGATGCAGCTTGTGCAGGCAACCCAGGCAAGATGGAATACCAAGGCGTGTTTGTTGACTTCGGTGTACAGCCGGCCAATACGTTTCCTTTGTTCAAGAGTCAGGTTTTCCCTAACGGTACCAACAACATTGGTGAGTTTTTGGCCATCGTCCACGCTCTCGCCTTGCAAAAACAGAAAGGATGGCATTACCCAATTTATAGTGACTCGGTGAATGCCCAGCTTTGGATTAAACAGAAGAAATGCAAAACCAAACTACCGCCTAACGATAAGAACGCTTACCTTTTTGAGCTCGTTGCCCGTGCTGAAAAATGGCTCAACGAGAATGCTGTAGAGTTGCCCGTATTGAAGTGGAAAACTGAAATTTGGGGTGAAATACCCGCTGATTTTGGTAGGAAATGAAATTAATCTTACTTTTACCGCCTCAAACAAGATAGGAAATGCTCAAGTTCGACTCATTTTATTTCCAATGTCCCAATTGCCATGCTTGGCTTGAAGGTCGTAACCTGAAGGCGGAGATGGTCAATCAAGCTATCTTGTATTCTGATGGTAAAGTATTGAATGACAATTATATCACAACTCCTCAGAAAATAATCATATGTCCTTCATGTGGTCACGTCTTTTGGGTTGAGAAACCTATTGAGCCATTAATCACTTTTGAGAAGCCCGAAGCAGAGGTTTATTCGTGGAATACTTGGCGCTTTTTCGGCATCAGTTTTTCAGACAATAAAGGCAAATTGGCTCTTATTAATCACTACAGGACTTTTTTGAAGAAGGCGCATTATGAACCGAAGAATGAAATCTATTTGCGCCGTTTCCTATGGTGGGCATATAACGACCTGCATCGGAATCATCAATATGTGCGTTTGAAGTATTTCCTCAATGGCTTCATGAGTTTTGGCGTATGGCATTGCAACCGTCGGTTGCTTTTGGAAGGCGAGAAGTTGTTTTTGAAGAACTTTAAGGATTTCAAGGACAATTTAGAACGGCTTCTTGCATTGCTTGAAAAACATCCTGATGAGCAGATTGATTTGGAGCTCCCAGAGATTCATCGTGAGTTACGCCAGTTTGATAAAACAAAGGAACTACTTGAACAGACGGGCAGCCGTACGCATTTCACCAACGAAATGCTGCGACATTCCAAATGGAAAGACTCTCGAGTGTTTATGGTTTCGGGATAAATAGTGATCAAAAAGGTCTGGATCCTGTCTGAGACATCGAATAATTGACAACCAACTCGTATTCTCCCTCTGAAAAAAATAGAAGAGGATGACTACTTTTTAGTCACCCTCTTTTATTTATTAAAAAGCACACTCAAAGAATCATTCACCGATGCCACCACCACCAAGATGCCAGTCATTATGGTGCCAAGTTGGTGCATAACTAAGTACATGTTTATGGTAGCGAAGTCCATTATGAATGCAATAGTAACCTGTACCTTCTAATCCAACAGGTGTACAATTCATTTGAGGAGTAAAATAATGTACGTGATAATGCTCTTCGCACATTGGCCCAGCAGGCATGGGGAGATAGCCATGATTGCACATATAAAGAGGATCAGGGCAATAGAAGCAATGAATAAACTCATTATTTCTTGAGTCAAAGCTAACATCCTCATCCGTAAGATTGATATAGGTTGTAGGAATTTCATCTACATCTGATGAGTTTGTTTTCTTGCACGAACTGAGGCTTAAAGCCGAAATAATCATAAGGCCTGCCATCAAAAAGGTTATATTAAATTTCTTCATAGTTGTGATGTTTTATTGTTCAATATTTAGTAATTATTCAAAAATTCACGCTGCAAAAATAAGGATAATTTTCATGCCAGCAACATATTTTTTAATTTTTTTATTTCAAAACGAATAATATACTCTTTCTAATATAGATATTTCTTTCCAAGAAGATTGAATTGTAAGCAAAGCCCTGCATTGACATATTTGAAATTTTTCATACTGGCCTGCAATCGCACGTGTTGCCATAACAGCATATCCATCCCCAGCAAAAACTCGTTGCCCGTATATTCAGCAATAAGCCTAGCCTGAGGAAAGAATGCCGGCCTGAAAGTAATGCCAGCTACTATTCCGTTCCATTTCGAGTTGTAGTCACGATAGAAATGTCGGTAGGATAGCGTTACTCCTAATTCGTTATTAGAAAAAATGAAGTGTTTGGTCGCAGCGATGTATAAATTCATATAATACAACTGAACATTGGGCCTGTCTTTATAAAATGCAGCTGTCCAAACATCGTTGCAGCCAATGGCTACTGCTGGATAGTATTTTCCTTCCTTTAGAGGTTGAATCTTTACCGATGCATAACGATCTTTGCTCCACTTGATGTTTCCTTGGGAGTCCTTGCTTCTAATGCGTTCTGTGCAAACATAACTTAACTCCAACCAACTAAATGGTGTCAATCCTACATAATAATCAAAGGTGTTATATTTTTCACCATTATAGAGGAACCCTATATCAGGCATCATGTTTTTGTTGAGGAAATGTGCGCCGATTAAGGCGTCACCTTCGTGGTGCATTTCAGCTGAAGGAATATGTATCAATCCTGAAGTACCCGTATATTGCTGAGCTTTGCTATTGTTAGGCAACACCCACAGGAGCAATAGTACTATAATAATATTAAAATGTTTCATTCTTTGTCTCCTTTGGCTTTTTTATTCATTTCTATTATTCTAAAATCAGGCTCCATGGTGTGACTACCCCATTGCAGAAAATCGCGGCTGAACCATCCATCGCGTTCGTTTTCTTCTGGGTCGGTGCGGTACATCCTGTTGGTATATTGGTGATACATCACTGTGTAGGATATACGGAAATTGGATGCAGGACGGAAATTCACCATTCTGTGTTTGCGTTGGTAGGGTGGAAGCGCGATAACAAACCTGAATCCAGCATCAAATTTGTCATAATTGTTCCATCGACCGTAAATTGAAGCCGTGGCGTGATTGAAGTGTCGCATGATTTCCATCTCAAAGCCGAAGTCATTATATATATATTTTCCAATGGTACCACGGAATTGGGTGTTCCAACGTGGCAAATAAAAGTCACCGCCTATTGTACCAACAAAGCGGTTTGGTGCTACTATTTCCCAATATGGAGTCATGTAAACAGATCCAATAACTCCAGCCTGCCCTTCAAAGGCAAACCAGTCGCACAAAGGCAGAAAAGCCTTCAAATCTAACCCGTAACGACTCGAACTAAAAAGACCTGCACTTGCTTTCAAATATAAGCTTCCTAATCGAAGCTCTTTACTGAGGTCGAAAATGTTGAGATGAACATATTTATAACTATTTCCATATTGATTCACGATGGGGATGAATACTTGCCCAGATATTTGCCAATGGTCGCCAAAACTCCATTTGAATCCAGGTGAAAGTCGTATTAGGAATTCATATTGTGTTTTGTAATTGATGTCTCTGAAATTGAAATCTACACCTGAAAAGAAATCTATACCTTTAGTGTTGGTCTGACCGATGGCTTTGGGTTGCCCTGTGCACAAAAATGCAAGCAAAATCACGAACCATAGGAAAGGGCGTTTAAATAATGATGAATACAGATGATGCATTTTTACAATTATGTTTTATTTTGCTGCAAAAATAAATGAAAATCCCGAATTACCAACTTTTTATTTGAATTACGATTGTTTTTTACTCTGCCTCCGCAAATAATCTGCGGAGGCAGAGTGATGATAATCACATATCCTTTTCCCAATCTATCAGGAACAGGTCGTTGACCCAGATTTCGGTGACGGAATGTCTCTGACCTTTGTCGTCAGTCCATTCGTTGTTGTGGAGGCTGCCGTCTACTGCAATCCGCTTCCCTTTCTTCACGTTCTTCACTACGCGATCAGCTACAGCACCCCATGCCACGATGGGGAACCATTGGGTGTTGTCGACCCATTCGCCGTTCGCATTCTTTTTGCTTTCCGTCACAGCAAGGCTGAAACGTGCCTTTTTGCTGTTGTTAAAGTTCTTCACTTCGGGCTCTGCACCCGGGCGGCCAATCAGCATGACCGAATTTCTCATTGTACTCATGTCTTTATGTGTTTAATTGTTATTAATAAGGTGATTAGTTGTTTTGCTCTTTACCCCAGTCCAAGAGGATGAAGTTGTTCAAATGGATTTCTGTTGACAGGTGGCGTTGGCCGTTTTTGTCGACCCATTCGTTGTTACGCAAGGTGCCATCGATGGCGATCTGTTTGCCTTTTTTCACCACCTGTGCTACACGCTCGGCGGTCTTGTCCCATGCCACCACCGTGAACCATTGGGTGTCTTTCACCTGCTGGTGGTTGGCGTTGCGGCGCGTTTCGTTCACAGCGAGGTTGAAACGTGTGACGATGCGGTTGTTGTTGAAGGTTCTCGTTTCAGGTTCTGCACCCGGGCGGCCAATCAGCATGACCGAATTTCTCATTGTACTCATGGTTGTGTGTGTTTAGTGATTAATGAATAAGTTTATTTTGTTGTGTCGCTCCTTGATTGGTTTGACGATGCAAAGTAACAACACTTGTCAAGACTAAGCCGTTGATTAAACGTTTGTAGTCGACAGTAGTCGTTTGTTGTCGTTTGCTGTCGGATATATTATTTGTTATCAGTTGATTAAGTTTTTTACTTTTTTCCACAACTTTTTATTATTTTTGCGTCAAAATTGAAAAACATAGTCAAATGGCAAAGGACTTGAAACCTCATATCGGCATTTTTGGACGCAGAAATTGCGGCAAAAGCAGCCTGATAAATCTACTAACGGGACAAAATATCGCCATTGTGAGCGACACAGCGGGTACCACTACCGATCCCGTCAAGAAAAGCATTGAGATTTTCGGCGTTGGACCTTGCGTGCTCATCGACACTGCTGGCATCGATGATGTGGGGGCGTTGGGACAGCAGCGTGTTGAGAAGACGATGAAGGTGCTGGAGGAAATCGATTGCGCTATCCTCGTCGTTACTGGAAATAATTTCGCTGAGCCTGAGAAACAACTGATTGCCCGAATGAAAGAATTGGCGGTGCCGTTTTTCATCGTCCACAACAAGGCTGACGAAGAGCCGCTTCTTGCTGTAGTGAAAGCAGTGATGGAGCAGAATACGGGCGCTAAAGTGTTGGATTTCAGTGTTTCAAGAAACGATGACATTGCTCCTCTGGTCGAAGCATTGAAAAGAGCTATTCCTGAGAGTGCCTATCAGAAAGTTTCCTTGTTGGGTGGTATCATCAAGCCCAACGAGGTGGTCGTTTTGGTCTGTCCCGTTGACTCAGAGGCACCTGAAGGCCGATTGATTTTGCCCCAAGTGATGGCCATCCGTGACGTGCTTGACAACGAATGCATCTGCGTGGTGCTGAAGGAGACCCATTTGAAGCAATATCTCGACACCATGCCCAAACCTGCCTTGATTGTCACCGACAGCCAGGTGTTTGGCTTCGTGAGCAAAATCGTACCTGCTGACATTCCTTTGACCAGTTTCAGCATCGTCATGGCACGTCTGCGTGGCGACTTCGACAATTATGTGAAAGGTACCCCTTATCTTTCCCAGTTGAAAGACGGTGACACTGTGCTATTGCTTGAGTCGTGCACCCATCACAGCACTTGCGAGGACATCGGTCGGGTCAAGTTGCCCCGCATGATTTTGAAGTTCACGGCAAAAGACATCCGTTTCGAATATGTGGCGGGTCTGTCGCCCATTGCCAACCCCGAAAAATACGCCATGGCCATCCAATGTGGCGGTTGCATGAGTACACGTAAGCAATTGCTCAACCGTACCAATCTCTTTGTGAATCAAGGTATTCCGATTAGTAATTATGGAATGGCTTTGGCTTATATGAATGGCATCTTTGAGCGAGTGATGGAGCCGTTCCGTTAATCTTGCTTTTTGAGATATTCCAGCAGTCCCGTGCATCCTTCCAAAACATCCACCCAAGTGGCCTCAAAGTCACCTGTGTACCATGGATCGGCGACATCGCCTGGCCGATGTGTGTAATCCATCAACAAACTGATTTTATGATCAATATCCTCGCCGAACATCCGTTTCAGGTTGCGGAGGTTGTTGCGGTCCATGGCGATGATGTAGTCATAATAGAAATAGTCTTGCCGTGTCATCTGGCGGGCGGTCTTGCCCTCGCAGCCGATGCCGTGCTCAGCTAACTTGCGCCGTGCAGGCGGATAGACGGGATTGCCGATTTCCTCTGTCGAAGTGGCGGCAGAAGCTATCTCAAATTGGTTGCTCAAGCCAGTTTCATCGACGAGATGTTTCATCACAAACTCGGCCATTGGGCTGCGGCAGATGTTGCCGTGACAGATGAAAAGGATCTTTATCATGTCTAAAGTCTGAATAAGCGTGCAAAGTTAGCAAAGATTCTCGTTTGCAGGGTCGACAAGTCCATTTCCAACAAATTTGCCGCTGCCTCGTAAATCGTTTCAACCCCGATTTCCGCCATGTCGGTTTCAAGGAAAAGATAATCCAAATCTATGAATTTGAATGATTTATGTATCTTTCTTTCAGGATGCAGCAGACTCTCGCCCACAGAAAGATAAATTCCCTGCCCGATGAGTTGCTTTACATCTTGTTCGGTGCCGCTGAAACCATGAACAATCCAAGGTTGCTTGGCTTTGTGTTTCTTCCGCAAGGCGATGATTTCGTTATGGCTTCTCACATTATGCAGGATCATTGGCTTTTGCAAGGCTTCCGAAAGCTTGATTTGACGCTCGAAAACGGCAAGCTGTTGCTCAAAATTCGCTTTGTGCATCTTGTCCAAACCTGCCTCACCTAGGGCAATGATTTGTGGCTGTTGCAAGTTCTCTTTCAGTTTGTTCAAGGCTTCATCAACTTGAAAATCAGCCTTATCCAATGCCCATGGGTGGATGCCGTAACTGTAATAGCCTTGTTCGGGACATGGTGTTTCCAATTCCAAGTTGACGATTTGGATGAGATTGTCGCCAGACTTCAATGTATGGGTGTGTATGTTGATAAAAGGGCTGTCCATGGCTGCAAAATTAGAAAAAATCCTTACTTTTGTCGCATGGAACAGAACCTCCTGCAAACGAATATCGCCTATCTGAAGGGCGTCGGGCCGAAGAAGGCCGAAGTCCTGAAGAAGGAGTTGGACGTGCATACCTATCAGGACATGCTCAACCAGTTTCCGTTCCGTCATATCGATCGCAGCCAAATCCAAAAGGTGGCCTACATTAATGACGACACTGTCTATTACCAACTCGTTGGCACCATCTCCAACATCAAACTCATTGGGGCGCCGAGGGCCACACGCGCCACGGGGCTTTTCAGTGACGAGACGGGCAGCATCGAAGTGGTGTGGTTCCGTGGTCTGAAATGGATCAAGGACCGCTTCAAGCCGGGCGTGAAATATGTGTTGTTCGGCAAAGCGAGCGAGTTCAACCACAACTTCAACTTCGTTCACCCCGAAATCGAGGAGTACGACCCCAAGGACCCGCTCATCGGTGAAGGCTTGCAGGGCGTCTACAACACCACCGAGAAGATGAAAGACCATGGCCTTGGCACGCGCACTATCGCCAAACTACAGAAACTTATTCTGCAACAGGTCTACGAATACATCCCGGAGACCCTGCCAAAAACCCTCATTGAGCAAGAGCAACTGATTCCACGCCGCTACGCTTATTACGAGATACACCTGCCGTCCAACAACATCGAAATCCAGCAGGCCACGCGCCGGCTGAAATACGAGGAGCATTTCTTCTTCCAACTCAAACTGTTGCGCAACAAGATGCACCGAGAGCAAGCCATCAAAGGTCATGTCTTTAGTGTGGTGGGCGACTATTTCAACGATTTTTACAAAAACCATTTGCCCTTTCCACTAACTAACGCCCAAAAGCGTGTCATCAAGGAAATCCGAAAGGACTTGGGTTCGGGCCATCAGATGAACCGCCTGTTGCAAGGTGACGTGGGCAGCGGCAAGACCATCGTTGCCCTTATGGTGATGCTCTTGGCCTTGGACAATGGTTTCCAAGCCTGCCTCATGGCACCTACTGAAATCCTGGCCACACAGCATTTTGCCACCTTGCAGGAGCAGCTGAAGGACATGAATATCAACTTCGCCTTGCTGACGGGTTCCACCAAAATAGGGGAGAGAAGGAAGATCTATGCTGGTTTGGCCGACGGCACGATGCAAATCGTGGTCGGCACCCACGCACTGATTGAAAGCAAGGTGGTGTTCAAGAACTTGGGCTTGGCCATTATCGACGAGCAACACCGTTTTGGTGTGGAGCAAAGGTCAAAATTCTACGAGAAAACCGAAATTCCGCCCCACACTTTGGTGATGACCGCCACGCCTATCCCACGCACCCTCGCCATGACGCAATATGGCGACCTTGATGTCTCCAAAATCGATGAGTTGCCTCCTGGCAGAAAGCCTGTGCAGACTTACCATGTCTATAGCGATGACCGCTACCGCATCATGATGTTCATGAAGCAACAGATTGCGCTTGGGCGACAGATTTATGTGGTCTATCCCTGCATCAAGGAGTCGGAAAACACGGATATGATTGCGCTTCAGGAGGGCTATGAGGCTTTGTTGCACGACTTCCCCGAGCCGCAGTACAAACTTTGCGTGTGCCATGGCCGGTTGGCTGCCGAGGACAAGGACTTCGAGATGCAGCGTTTTATCAATAGGAATGCGCAAATCATGGTAGCCACAACCGTCATCGAGGTGGGCGTGAATATCCCCAACGCCACGGTGATGATTATCGAAAACGCCAATCGCTTCGGCTTGTCCCAGTTGCACCAGTTGCGCGGCCGCGTGGGTCGTGGCGCCGACCAGTCCTATTGCATCCTCGTCACCGACCATAAGTTGACCAACGATGGCAAGACTCGCATGAAAACCATGTGCAGCACCAACGACGGCTTCGAAATCGCCGAGGTCGACTTGGAATTGCGCGGCCCAGGCGAGACGGGCGGCACAAGGCAATCTGGACAAATCGAGATGCTGATTGGGGACCTTCAAAAAGACGGAGCATTAATCCCGCAAGTCCGCGAGGCCGCCATCAAACTCTTGTCTGACGACCCGAAACTCATCAAGCCCGAGAACAGGATGTTAAGAGAGCATTACAAGGAGTTGTTTGCCCAGACTTTTGATTGGAGTCAGATTGGATGATCAATAATTCCATACCAGCCATTCGGCGAAGAAATAATCATACACCCGGTACCCATTCTCAGTGCGGGTAATAATGTCTTTTTCCAATAAACCCTTCAGTGCTGACTGCACTGAACTTGAAGAAGACAAGCCGTTGTCCTTCAAAAATTTAACCGAGGTCACGTTGGTGGCTTCACCTTCTTTGGCAATGGCAAACAATACGGGTTTCTGCTTGGCGGAGATATTCGACAAGGTATCTTTGTAACTCGATTCCTGGGTCTGAATGACGTTCTTCAGAGCTATCGGGTAGGATTCCAACTTGCAGTTATCCCCTTTCTCGGTAAGTGCAAAAAGTTCATTCATAATCATTTGCATATACCAAGTCACTCCTTCGTAATCGTCATAGACTTGTTCGAGAAGTTCTTCAGAAATGGTTTTCCCGTAATCAGCAAACAGCTTTCTGGCGAAGGCAGTGTAAACAACTTTGTCTAATGGCTTTAGGTCGGTAGTGATAACGCTTTGATAGAACGGTTTTGAAGGCGAGTTGAACATTTGGTTCATCAGATGTCGGCGGCTGCCCGAAAAAATGAACAAAGTTTGTTTGCATTGTTGGATTTTCGTCCGCAACAAGGCTTCTACATTTTTTTCGGCATAATTCGTAATTTGTTGGAATTCATCGATTGCCACAATACACGACTTGTCGGCAGCTTCGAGGTAATCAAAAATCTCATCGATTGTTGTTTGAGGCTGCTCGATGCTTCCTAATCCAATGTCGAAAATGGGTTCACCTGTCGCAGCATCCAACTTGAAACCAGGTCGCAGCGACTTGATGGTTGTGAAGAACCTTTCGGTCCATCGCGTGTGTAAAGGCTTGAGTTCCTTATAGATGGTTTTCCCAAGCAGGTAAACGAATTCTGAAAGGGAATCGGTGGCATAAATATCAATGAATATGGTTTGATAACGCTTTGCGATGTCGGGTTGGGAAAAAAAATGATGGATCAGACCCGTTTTTCCCAAACGTCGAGGCGCGATAATTGCCGTGTTTCTTCCATTGTCGACTTGCTTTTTCAAGAAAGCGGTTTCATCGTACCTGTCGCAGAAATAATCCTCGGAAACGTATTTTCCAATAACAAAAGGATTAGCTATCTTATTGCTATTCATTAAATTGTAATTTTATTACTTCGATAATTATTATTCCAATAATAATTGCAAAAGTAATAATATTTCTGAACAAACAACAACTTATTTCGATTATTCTGCTTTTTTTTCTTTCCTAAACGAATAAAACTTGTTCGTCAAATAGCTGAATGTCACGCAGATGACAGAGATGATGACGTAGGAAACGGTCGGCCACCATTGGAACACTTCGACAAAGAGTTTCAGGCCGAAGTAGTTGATGAGGATATTGCCCACAGTGACGAGGAAATACCTGACAATCTGCGTCCTGCCGCGCAAGGTGGAGCCTGAAAAACTGATGTGTCGCGCCATCCAGAAACCCGTCAGGAAAGTGATGGGAAACTTAAACACGAAGGCCGCGATATGGGGCGTGAAGGCAATGAAACCGAGGTCGAACACCTGCGCATGGAAAATAAAATGATAGAAAACATAGTACAGCACCCACTCCAACACAAGATTCATTCCGCCGCAAGCTGCATAACGGAACAACTCGAGGCTCATCACCTTGCGGAAAGGCGGATAGAAAAAGTCGATGACCGAGGTCAAAGTGCGTTCTATCCAGGATTCTATGTTTTTCAAGGCTGACATTGAGGTTGCAAAAATAGAAAATTAGAGCCAAATAACATCAAATCCGCCTCCCATAGATTCCCTCCGCCCCTGCATGCCAACGTTGGAATGACATGGGAGGCTAAGTAATTCATTAGCTTTCTCAACATCATCCGTAAAGCCCAACACATAGCCGCCACCGCCTGAGCCTGAGATTTTTACGCCAAAATTGAAGCCAAAATTGGTCGTGAAAAGGTCTAGTGTGTTTTCGGTTATCATCGGGCGGAGGAACTGCAATTGGCCTTTTGTAAGTCGCTTCAAAGCATTGAAAAACAATTCTTTGTTACTGCTAATCATTGCATCAATGCAAGAGGTTACACAAGGCACATACTCCGACTGGAATTGGTTCAAAAACTCGGGATCCTCGCGCTGCGACTTGAAATGGTTGACCAAAGGCTTGGTGTTGCTTTTTATCTTTGTGTCAATCAAGCAGATGTGGATGTCTTTTTTCAGGAAACCATCCGAAAGCAACTCGATTCCATTTGGCGTAATCTTGAACGGCTTACCCAAATAGCATTGCAAGGGGTCGATGCCGGAGCTGCTGCCGTGGAAGTGGCTCTCCATTTGACCAAAGAGGGTCTTCAGTTGCAAATAATTATCGGTTTTTTGTATAGCGTAGCGGTCATAAACGGCGGCCACCAAAGTCCCAGAACTACCTAAGCCATAGCCCGATGGCACATTGGAGGCGAGAAAAAGACCCTCATCCAAATCCTTTCTTAAAGTTTGTAAGTCAAAGAGGCTTGACAGTGCTTCATTTTCAGAAAGGTATTGGCAAAACCGCTTCAGACTTTGGTTGGAGGGTAGCGAGGCGGCTCGGTTAAAACTGAGCGGCAACTGCCATTGCGCTGAAAACCGCTTAAGCGGAATCATTAGCGCGGTGGCATCGAAGATCATCGAATACTCACCGAAAAGGATGACTTTGCTATAGTATCGGTCTCTCATTGCAGCAATTTTTTCGGTCCGTCGCCCACTCGGTCAGCAATCCAGCGGCCTTGGTCGCAGTAATTCGTCAAAACATCCTGGATGAAATGCTCCACTTTGGCTGCCTCACTATCGGGATAGAGCAGATGCACATTAGGACCTGCGTCCAAGGTGAAGCAGAGAGGTGTCTTTGTCTCTTCGCGAAATTGTCGGATGATTTCTATAATGCGTAATGTATTGGGTTTCATTAAGATGTAGGACGGATTGGAGCACATCATCAAGGCATGGAGTTGCAACGCTTCCGACTCTGTGATATTAATAAAGGTGTCCAAATCGCCACCTTTTAACGCTTTAAGCAGGTTCTTGATATTCTCGTTCGCCTGTGCATAACGCGCTGGTGCGTAAGGATTTTCTTCCATCAAGGCATGACCGGCACGGCTGGAGACGGATTTGGTCTCGCCGCTGACAATCAAGATGCTGTCGTGATAAGTCGTGAAAACGGGATGGATATCGTTTTCGAGTGAAACCGCGTATTCATCTGAACTACCTTTGTAATAATTAGTTGTGCCCCAAAGTGCCATTTTCGGGAACACCGACCTTGCCGCACTGCCCGAAGCCAATCGCGAGAAGTAAGAAGCCTTGCATAAATCTAAGGATCCTGAGCCTGTCGAAGGGCCGACCAACTTGGATTCGATGTCAAGCAAACACATCACAAAAGCACTCATCGAGGAAGCTGAAGAAGCGATGCCAGAAGAATGTGGGAAAGTATTGCGGCTCTCAATTGTCAAACTCAACTGATTGATAAATGGGAAAAACACTTGATAATCGATCAGAAACTTATCGATTTTTGCGCCAAAATCGGGGTTTTCTTTTCCGTCGAAGAAGAATCTGAATTCAAAATGGTCAGCTTTTTCATAAGTCACAAAGGTTTCGGAGCGACATTCCGACAAAGTGAAACTAATCGACGGATTTTGAGGGAGTTGTTTGCCTCGTTTGCCCCAATATTTTACCAAAGCGATGTTCGACGGGCTTGCCCAGCCTACCTTGCCTTGAAAGCCGTTCGGCACCTCGCCCTTGAAGGCCTCGTTTAACCATTTGTTTTCCATTTCCGATGTGTTTTGCGCTGCGAAAATAGGGAATAATTCCTTACCGCCGCCCATGCCACAAGGTTTTATGGCCATTTGGCATCCAACCGTCATTGTTCGCGGATGAACATCAAATTCGTTTCAGGCCCAAAAGTGACCTCGAATTGGAAATAGTCGCGCTCGTCCTTCTTGATGCTGACGGAGTAGGTTTGCCCCAACTTCAGGTTTTCGAGGATGATGTCCAAATGGCGACCGCATATGCAATTGGCCCACGAATCCTCATAGAGCAGTTCTATGGAGATGTTTTGTTCTTGCGCTTGGATTTCAGGACGGATGGTGTACGCATCGCAAGGGAATTGCGTGTTTGTAGTGCTGATTTTCAACTTCGTGTCGTCAACGGTGGTCACATAGATTGTGTCGTTTGGCTCACCGTCGCGAAGGAGAATGACGTTGTCATTGCATTCCGAAACGAAGAAGTCGGAAACTTTGGGCTGTCGAGCCTCTTTCTTGTTGCATCCCTCCAAGGCGAGGAATCCGATGACGAAAAGCGCCGTCAATGCGATGATGGTTTTGATTGACTTGTTCATAACAATTGAATTTAGAGGTTAGTTGAAACTTGGTTTTAAGTCTTCGAAAACTTTCCAGCAAAAGTATAGAAAAAAACAGCCATTTTTTCAAGTCCAACGGGCATTACAAACTTTTGAAGAGAAAAATTTTTACAATGAATTGATTTACAATGAATTAAAAAATTCATATTACAAACTTTTTCGGTCAAACCTAATCGAAAATCGAGACTTTCCTGCGACAGATTTTTAGTTGAGTACGATTTCCTTGTACCCGAAAACCACCTCCAAGCCCTTTCCCTTGAAGTATTCTTTCACTTGGCTTTTATCCCATTCCGTTGCAGCAAGGATAAAATCGCCGCCCCAAGCGCCCAAGGATTTCAAAACGCCCTCGAAGTCTGGGAAATGCTTTTGTACAGGTTCCTGCCCGATGCAGCGGGCGATGATGCGCTCGTGGCATTGCATGAGCATAGCGAATTCATCCAAAGTCTCGCATTTCGGAACGGCACGACTGATCTCCGAAACGGCCTCAATATCTTTTTGTAAATCAACAGGATTTGCTTTGGCTAAAAACGCCTTGATTTCTTTGGATGAGCTTTGCTTTTGGCCTTGATATATGAAAAATAGGTGCTCGGCGAAAGGTGGGTTGAAATCTATAGGTTCAACCATGGGAGTCGGCCCTTCGACGGGCTCAGGGACCATAGCTTTTACTTGATAATAAATTGGCTCTTCAGCCGTGGCACAAGCGATGTCATAACCCGAGCCGCCGAAGGTCAGTCTCAGCAATTCGTAAGGATTCACATTCGCCCAACGTGCCAAGTTGGCAATCAGAGTTGAGCTACTGCCAAGGCCCCAGTTCGGATCAAAATCTAAACGGGTCTCAAAACATAGACCGTCTTTAAACGCAGCAGGATTCAGTTGTTTTACAGCCTTTAGGATCTCTGACAGTTTTTCGGCTTTGGGTTGATCGTCAGAATTGATGATTTCGAGGTTTTCAGGGTTCATAGTGACCGAAAACCAAGGACCGTTGGGTTTATATGCGTTCCATTGAAGAGATGGTGTGCACACCGTTTCTACTGTCAATGATTGCACCAGTTCCAACGGCAATGCCAAAGCCAATGCACCTTTCAAGACGAGATATTCGCCTGTCAGAAGGAATTTTCCATGAGAATAATATTTTTGAACCATATAGAAGCTATTTTTGGCACGCAGAATCCGCAGAATTGTATGAAGCCTACCGGATCCTTATTTTGAATGGAAACGCAAGCGTTTCTTGAAATCGCTGAAAGCGATGATCGCCGTTCTGCGAATTCAGCGGATTCTGCGTGAAACAATTAGTAGTTATTTACAATTCTATGTATCCCATCCATCAAATCATCCACATTAAAGTTTATCAAAAGTCCGACCTTCTTTCCAGTAAGTTTTAGATAAGATGTAAGTTGTTTATAGTGAATGGCATTTAGCTCTTCAACAGATTTCAGCTCTATGATGAGTTGGTCTTCTACCAAAATATCCAACCTTAATCCTTCGCAAATCTCATCTCCTTTGTAAATAATATTAAACGGCACTTCCATTTCGGCCTTTAAGCCCTTGAGTTCAAGTTCTTTCATGAGAGCTTTTTGATACACTTTTTCCAATAATCCTGGTCCCAAGGTCTTATAAACCTCTAAAGCGCAACCAATTACTTTATAGCTCAAAGGATCATTCTTGAAAGTAGCCATATTTGATTTTATTATTCTGTCGCTTTGCGCTTCTGCGATTTAACTTCGTTGAATGCTTTGCATTTCTGCGGATTCTGCGTGAGAAAAAACTATCTTCTGAGTGTTTCTAAAAACTGTTCAACGCCTGCGTAAGACACCGTTTTGTCCTTGAAATATTCGCGGGCTTTTTTCTTGTCTTCTTCACTGGCATTCAGCTGGTTGAGGATGTTGTTCAAATGCATCTTCATGTGACCGGCTTGGATGCCCTTGGTGGTCAGAGAGCGCACGGCGGAGAAGTTGTTGGCCAAACCCATTGTGGCAGCAATCATCATCAGCTCTTTGGCCGTGGGATTGCCCAAGAGTTCAAGGGTTTTCTTGGCGAGCGGGTGCAAACTTGTGAGTCCGCCAACGGTGCCCAAAGCCATCGGCACCTCCAGCTCGAAATGGAAGAGACCATTATCGAGGGTGACCGATGAAAGGCTTTCATAGCGTCCGTTACGCGAGGCGAAAGTGTGACCAGCAGCTTCAACGGCGCGGAAATCGTTGCCCGTAGCGATGACCACGGCATCAATGCCGTTGTAGATGCCTTTGTTGTGCGTGGTGGCGCGGTCGGTGTCGATATGGGCAATATCCACGGCTTTCTTGAATTTCTTGGCGTACTCTTCGCCTGAAAGGTGTTCGTCGATGCCATCAAGTTTTTCCACGGGACATTCCACCCAAACCTTTACGCGACAGTCGGGAGTGTTGTTCGACAGGATGGTCATGATGATTTCCACCTTGCGGAGCTCTTCGGGCAAGTCGTTGCGTTCGGCGAAGAAGTCTTGCAGGCTGTGGCCAAATTGCTCCAAAGCCGAGTTGATGAAATTGGCACCCATGGCGTCGCCCGTGTTGAACTCCACACGAATCTGGTAATATTCAGGGATTTGTGCGCTGTAATCGATGAGCCGCATCCCAAGGATGCCACCACCGCGTTTACGCATTTTCTCAGTCATGGCATCGGTGTCGGCCAAGAGGCGTTTCTCGATTTTTGGGAATAGCTCGAACAGCTTTTCCTTGTCGCCGCTCCAGCCGAAATGCACCTGTCCGACCTTACGCATGTCGATGACCTCAGCATGGAAGCCGCCGCGCTCGCCCCAAAACTTGGCCGCAGCTGAGGCCGCTGCCACGACGGAACTCTCCTCGATGACCATGGGCACGACGTAGTCCTTGCCGTTGATGGTCACATTGGGCGAGATGCCGTAGGGAATGAAGAAATTGGTGATGGTGTTCTCGCTGAACTCGTCAAACAATTGCTGCTGCTTCGAGTCGGGATGCCAATAGCTTTTCAGCAAGCTAATGACCTCGCCAGGGTTCTCGAAGTAGTTGGCAATCAGCTTCAACTTCTCTTCCTTGAGAAGTTTGGAGAAGCCTTTCTTTATGCGTTCGCGAGTAGCCATTTCAGTTTACCATTCTTCTTCTTCAAACACTTTTTCAGGCACGAGACTCTCCTCAAATTTTTGTCCCCAATCCTCTGCAAAGGCAGCGATTTGGTTCAGATAGCTATCCCAAATAGGTTGATACATAGGATCTTCCTTATTCATCCATTCTTCACAAGGGTGGTTGGATTGGGTCTTCTGCATGAAGTCGGTGAGGGTATAGCGCACGCGGCCTTCGCGCACCTCGATGGTGAAATAGTAGGTAATCCAAGGCCATTTCGACTTCACTGCGTCGCCGTTGTCCAATTGGAATTGGTGTTTGCCTTTAAGGGTGCGTCCGTCGTTTTGCTGGAGGATGGTGGAAGGACTCTTGTAGTAGGTGTTCATAAAGCCGCTATAGATACGGTTAAATACCTCATCCTGAGAGCCTATAGTGTTGCTGATGACTTTACGGAAAGTGATTTTTCCCGTCTTTGGGTCAATGGGCAACTTGGAAGGTTCGTTTGACTGGGCAAAAGTGGCGGTCGCGAACAGGATGGCGACGAATAACAGTGCTAATCTTTTCATTTTCTAAAACAATTTGGTTACAAAATTAGTAATAATTTGTGTTGCACAACGCAACGGAGGCGAAAATTAGCAAATATCAAGCCAAAACTACAAGGGCTTGACTTCAGAATTGTCGTGGCAAGCCAAATCCTTTAGCGGATTGCCTTTGTAATATAAAGTGGAGGCGTCATTCAAGGTGGCTTTTAGATATTCAGTCACCCAGACTGTGGCTTCGGAGGCTTCAGAGAGCTCAGCATATAGCTTATTCACTTGAGTTTCAATCATGTTTAGCAAACTGCCTTCGCGTAGTTTTATTTCGGCTTTGGCTGTTTCGCCTCCGCGATTGATGAATCGTGAGTTGTCGCTTAAGTTCACGTTGAGCAGCTCGGTGGCATGGATTCTTCCGTTGAACTGTGAGGATTTTGTTAATGTGGCTATGCATGTTGTACCGTCAAATTGGAAATCGAGCAGTTTTGAAGCTGCATCCATCACGATTTCGCATTTGTCGCCCATGTAAGTCAAGGCATTGCATGAGGAAGCATCGCTCAGGTTCACATAGATTCGTTCTCCTATATATGAGCCTGTGAAAGTGACTTTTGAGGCAGTCTTGGCATCAATTTTTTCGAGTTGGTGCAAGTGTAAGGTGGCTCGAAACTCGGAGTTGATGGCGTTGAAGGTCTTCAACATAAAACCAAGTTCGAAGCGGTTGTCGTTCATTTTGGCCTTCACATAGGGCTCCAGATAAGCGGAATAGGCCAGTTCCACATAGGTGCAACTGTCGGCCACAACGGTCACTTGCCAGCCGTCGCTGACTTCAATTTCACGGATGTCGGCATTCTCAAAGACGGTCTTTTGTTTGAGGGTCATGTCGACTTCTTTTTTACAAGAAGTGGCAAAGCAAAGTGCTGCACAAAGGATGAGTATGGTTTTAATTGTTTTCATGCTAATTAAACGATTTTATTGCTGTTTTATTATTGATGATGATAGGGCTCACCTTTCAAGATGGTGAAAGCGCGGTAAAGTTGCTCGACAAAGATAAGCCGTACCATTTGGTGGCTGAAGGTCATGAGTGAGAGCGATATCTTAGCATTGGCGCGGTCGTAGATTTCTTGCGCGAAACCGTAAGGTCCGCCAATGATGAATACCAACCTTTTTGCGCCAGAAGCCATCTGCTTTTCAAGGTGTTCTGAAAACTCTACTGAAGTGAATTGCTTGCCGTTTTCGTCCAAAAGGATGACTTGGTCGCCAGGCTGTAGTTGTTGTAGCAGGAGAAAACTTTCGGTTTTTTTTTGTTGGTCTTCGCTGAGGGTCTTGCGGTTACGCGGGTCAGGGATTTCTTTCATCTCAAACGAGGCATAATGCCCAATGCGGCCCACATATTTCTTGATGCCGGTGATGAGGTAGTCCTCGTCTGTTTTGCCGATGGTCAGTAATAAGATTTTCATTTTTTACTATGGCTTATGACCATGACTATGACCGCTTCCACATAGCGTAAAGCGGTCATAGTCATAGTCAATGGTCATGGTTT
This sequence comes from uncultured Bacteroidales bacterium, assembly GCA_900317155.1. Classification (GTDB taxonomy): domain Bacteria; phylum Bacteroidota; class Bacteroidia; order Bacteroidales; family F082; genus Limimorpha. The sequence continues at coordinate 36,045 of ONFO01000012.1, read as the reverse complement.
AATAGGTTCAAAACTGCTTTCTTATCTTGTTCCAACTGGGCTTTCAACTCGTCCAACCCCTCAAACTTCTCCTCATCACGGATGCGGTCGATGAAGCGCACATGAATCTGTTTGCCGTAAAGGTCGCCGTCGAAGTCGAACAGGTTGACCTCGATGATGGGATTGTCCTCGCTGCGATCGCCGATGGTGGGCCGGTGCCCGATGTTGGCCATGGCCTTGTAGGTCTTGCCTTCGTAGTCGACGAGGCAGGCATACACACCCCGGTTGCTGATGAGCATGTATTCCCTCGGCAACTCAAGGTTGGCCGTTGGGAAGCCCAATGTGCGCCCAATCTTGTTGCCCACCACGACTTCGGCAGTGACGGAATAGGTGTAGCCCAACAGTTGGTTGGCACGCTTCACGTTGCCCGTGGCAAGGGCGTTACGAATCTTTGTGGAGCTAATGGCGATGTTCTCAACATCCTGTGCGGCAACGCGTTCCACCTTGAAGCCATATTTCAGCTTCATGTCGTTGAGTAGGCTAAAGTCGCCCATCCGGTTCTTGCCAAAGTGATGGTCGTAGCCGACTACTATATAGGCAGGCTTGATGTTGTCGATGATGTAGTCCTTGATGAACACCTCCGATGGTGTGCGTGAGAATTCTTTCGTGAAGTTGATGATGACCACGTTGTCGATGCCGAACTCCTCAAATTTCTTGAGTTTTTCCTCGGGCGTGCAGAGGAAACGCAGGTTGGAGCAGTCGATATTGAGTACCTGACGAGGATGCGGACTGAAAGTAACCACAACCGTCTCGCCGCCGATGCCTTGTGCCAAGGTCTTCATCTTGTTGAAGATGGCCTGGTGCCCAAGGTGGACGCCATCGAAGGTGCCGATGGTGACCACGGCGTGGGGGATATTTCTAGCTTCTATGATGTTTCTGAAAACTTTCATCTTTGAATGATGAATGATGAATGCTGAATGATGGGTCCGGTAGGCCATTCAGCATCCCGAATTCCTAATTATACAAGTTTCGTTTCTATTAAATATTTGGCGATTTGCACCGCATTCGTGGCAGCGCCTTTGCGGAGATTGTCGGCCACGCACCAAAAATTGAGGCCGTTCTCCACCGAGAAGTCACGGCGGATGCGACCCACGAAGACCTCGTCCTTGCCTTCGGCATAGAGAGGCATCGGATAAATGTTGTTGGCTAGGTCGTCTTGCACCACCACGCCAGTCATGGCAGCCATCAATCTGCGGACATCGTCGATTTCAAATGGCTTTTCTGTCTCCACATTGACGGCTTCACTGTGGCCGCCCCACACGGGCACACGCACCGTGGTAGATGTGACGGCGATGTGCTCGTCGCGAAGGATCTTGCGCGTTTCGTTGACCATCTTCATCTCCTCTTTGGTATAGCCGTTGTCGAGGAAGGTATCGATGTGGGGCAGGATGTTAAGGTCAATTGGGTGGGGATAGCAAGTCGTGCCACTCGCGCCAGCGCGTTCGGCCTTCAGTTGGTTGACACCTTTTTGGCCGCTGCCCGAGACGCTTTGGTAGGTGCTGACGACAATGCGTTTGATGCCGTAGGCTTTGTGGATGGGGGCCAAGGCCATCACCATCTGTATGGTAGAGCAGTTGGGGTTGGCGATGATATGTGTGTCTTTCGTAATGGTGTCGGCATTGATTTCGGGGACGACCAATGGCACATCTTTTTCCATACGCCAGGCCGAGCTGTTGTCGACAACAAAGGTGCCTTGTTCGGCAAAACGCGGGACATATTGTTTCGATGCCGATGCTCCCGCCGAGAATATGGCAATGTCGGGACGGGCAGCGATGGCATCATCTACACTGACCACTTTATGGGTCTTGCCTTGGAAAACGATTTCCTTGCCCACGGAGCGTTCCGAGGCTGCCACAATCAATTCATCTATGCGAACTTTCTGTTCATCAAGCACTTGAAGCATCTTCGAGCCGACCAGTCCGGTGGCTCCCACCACTGCGATTTTCATTTTTTTGTTCTCCAATAATTGAGCGCAAAAATAGAAAAAAAGTGGGAAGTAGATGTTTTAAAACCACACCTTATAAGAAAACGACGGAATAATCGGGAAGAAAGTCCGCTGCCATAGCGTTTGCGGCTCGTCGGGGAACTGGTTCCAATACAACGGGTCGCCTTTTGGGTCGCCGTAGTAGTAATAGTACGGATTCTGTCGGCAATATACATTGTAAATCGAGAAGGTCCATTCGGCTTTGCGGCCTTTCTCGGTCTTGGTCTTGAACTTGGCAGCCAAGTCGAGGCGGTGGTAGTCGCGCATTCTGGCACTGTTGCGTTCACCGTAGATGTTGGTTTGCTCAAAATGCACATCGCCTTCAGGCGTCATGACAGGTGTGTTCTGCACCCCGATGACGGGTGTGTAAGGCAATCCCGTCTGATAGGTCCACAAGGCACTCAGCGACCAACGCTCCGTCAGTTGATAGTTCACATTGATATTGACGGAATGTGGGCGGTCGTACTCAAACACATATTCCTTACCGTTGTTGATGTGGTCGAACTGCCGCGTGGTATGCGACCAAGTGTAGCCCACGTAGCCGTCCAAACGGTTGAAGTTGAAGCGCGTCATCATTTCAACGCCATACGACTTGCCCTTGCCGCCCGCTTCCACTTTGTTGCGCCAGTCGGAGTCGCCGAGGAGGGTGCTGTAGCCTTCGCGGTAGGTGGCCAGGTCGCGGAGCAACTTGTAGTAGGCGTCGATTTCCACGCTGATGTGGTCTTGCCAAAAACCTCGCTGCCAGCCGATTGAGGCTTGGTCAGAGGTGGCAGGCTTGATGCGGGCATCGGCAGGAATCCACACCTCGTTGTTCATGATGGAGCTTGGCGTCATCATGAGGTGGGCGTTCTGCGTGACGCGCATGGCGGTCAGGTTGATGGTGCTTTGCCCGATGTTGAAGTTGAGGTTCATCCTTGGTTCCCAAGCGAAGTGATGATACCCTTTGTTCACAAAACTATTCGCTCTCAAGCCGATGGAGCCATTGAACCAATTGCCGAACTTCAGTTTGTTGTCCAAATATAGCGAGTTGTCGAACACGCTCGAAACATCGGGCAAGTTGGTTTCAGAGAAGCTGCTGGTGAAGTGGTTGGGACGATAGTTGAGATAGGAGCTTTGCAGGCCATATTCCAAGGTGTAGGTATTGCTGACAAAGAACTTCCAGTCGGAACGGAGCGAAACATCACTGACACGTGAAGAGGTCTTGACAAAGAAATCGGTCGTGTCAACGTCGTTTCTAAGGTAGGCCTTCATGTTGTTCTTCAGGCGGTATTGCGTGAACGACAAGGTATTGGCCATGAAAAGCCGTGAGCTGACCGCGCTGTTCCATTGTCCCGAGACGAGCAGATTGCCCCAGATGTTGCCGATGCTGTTGCGCTCAATGTCGCCGTTCTCCCTCTTGTTCTTCCAGATGCGCATGTAGTCGTCGCCCTCATAGATGTTGAAAGCGAAGCTGTTTTTGGCATCGGGTGCCCAAGTGTATTTGGCGTTGATGTCGTGGAAGCCGTAGGCTATATTGTAGTCTTGTCCGCCTTGCTCTTTGCTGATTTGGCTGGCAATGTAAAGCAACGCCTCCGTGAGGGTCTTGCGGCCCGTGATGATAAAGCTGGAGTTCTTCAGCCCGCCAGGACCTTCCACGGCAAAGGCCAAGTCGGTGAGACCTGCGCTGAGCGAGCCTTTCAGCTTGGTGGGGTCGCCTTTCTTGGCGGTGAGGTCGACGATGGAGGAAAGTTTGCCGCCATAGCGGGCAGGAAAGCCGCCTTTGTAGATGTCCATGGTGTTGATCATCTCGGAGTTGAACACCGACATAAAGCCGCCCAAGTGGTTGACATAGATAAGCGGCACATTGTCGAGCATGTAAAGGTTCTCTCCAGGATTGCCACCACGCACGATCATCAGGCTGGAGGCTTCGGTGGCTGCTTCGATGCCAGGCAATTGTTGCGCCGCCTTGATGATGTCGGGGCGACTGCCAAGGGTGGGCAGTTGGTCAATGCTCTTGGCATTGAGGGTCAAGGTGTTGAAGCTTGTTCTTCGCTCAATGCGAGAGGCGCTGACCTCGACGGATTGAAGGGTTTCAGTCAAAGGTTTCAAATGGATTTGCAGTGGCTCATCGGTACGGTCCACCTTGAGGCACTTTTCTTCGTAGCCTATGCACGAAATGCAAAGTGTGGCAGGCAGTTCCACAGCAAGGTTGAAATAACCCTTTTGGTCGGTGGCCACGCCTTTTGTGCGGTCTTGCAGAAAGACATTGGCTCCGATGATGCGCTCGCCGTCGTTGGCATCGCTGACGAAACCAGAGATATGTGTTTGTTGGGCTTGGGCAAAAAGAGAAACCAAAAGACCTAACAGGAGAAATAATCTTTTCATGGCGCGTCAGTTTACTTGGTTGATGAAAATAGTGTCACAGGTCATGGGGGCGATGGCGGCAAACACGCCACGACCGTTTTCCACGTTGCTGTAAAGGCTAATGGGGCTTATGACACCGAGGAAAAGGTTGGAATAGGCATCGGGTTCCTCGAAGGCGTTTTGGCTTTTCATGTAATGGTAAGCCGATTCCGATAGGCCGTGCATCCTGACCACCACTTCGCCCGTTGTCTCTTTGATGCCACCATAGTGCTGGCTACTCCAGCTCAAAGCACTGAAATAAGCATTCACTTTAAGGGTATAAGTGGTGTCGTTGATGATTTCGTTGCTGAACAGCAGGGCACTGGAACCTTCGTTGAGCAGAACGGGGTCATCTGTGTTAATGGACGAACTCATGTTGCCTTGTGCCGTGAAGAAGCCGAGGTGTGCATGGGTCTCAGCGTCATAGAAATCGTTTCTAAAACTAGCGTAAATGTTGGATTTGTAGTATAAGTTCTGGTTGGGGTCGGTTCTGAAAGTGACCAAGATGGCGGGACAAGGCCGGCCTTCGTCGTCAACGGTGGCATTATCCATGATTTCCACACCAGTCACTACGGGCTTCTCGGGCATCTCGGTTTGGGCAAAGAGCGTGTCGAAGCCAGGGATGATGACCTTGCAGGCATAATCGTGCAAGGCCTCAGCGGCGGTTTCGCCGACATAGAGGCCATCGCCTTCGTGTAGCAGTTGTTCGGCAAACTGTCCGTCCACATAAAGCAGCACCTCGGCATTGGTGCAAGGCGCAGGATGCACCGAGTCGAGGCAGCGAGCGAAGGAGACCTGTGCCCACACGGGCTGGTCTTCCTGAAGCACGGCGTTCAAAGTGGGTTGAGGGTCAAAATCGGGTCGCTCATAGTCACTGACCTGTTTGCGGCAGCCACTGAGGACAAGCGCAGCAAAAAGGAAAAGGATGAATGAATTTTTCATGGATATATGTTTTTTTACTATGACTTGTGACCATGACTATGACCACTTCATATCGTGGTAAAAGTGGTCATGGTCATTGTCAGTGGTCATTGTTTTGGATTTTGCCATTTCTTCGGCCCGCCAAAGCGGACATTGATACCTATGCGATGGTTGAAGCGCTCATACGTGCAATAACCAAATTCATAGAAAAGGCCGAAATGACGGCTGAAATTGACACCTGCACCCAGCATTCCTCTCAAGCTAATGCCCTTGAAACAGGAAAACTTCCTTTCGGGGTCTCCGCCTGTGGTGTTGGCGAAAGTGCCGATTTGGGCAGAAGCATATAAATCCGCCCACGAAAATGAAGGATTGATGATGGCAGGGAATAGGTGGGCTTTGGCGGCCAAACCGTAATTGAGGACAAGAGGATAATACATCCTCCCTTGATTGTTGTGGATTTCGCCTGACCTCAGTCTGAGGCATGAGCAGAACACCCCTGTTTCAAGCCAATCGTTGATGCCATACATCACTTCCGAGGACATATAGCCAAAAAAGAACTCATGGTTCATCATCCCTTGGGTATCCTTGATTCTTCCAATGTTCACGTTGATCTGGTTGCGAATGTAAGGGAATTCTTGCTTTGTTTCTGGTTGTTGGGCAAGGCCCATGCAGCATGTCAGCATGAAAGCCAAGATGAAAACGTTTTTTCTCATGATTGGTAAATGTTTTTTTTTCGTTTGTGGTTTTGTTTTATAATCGTATTGGGTTAACTCAGGTGTTTCGGCTTTATTGCTGTTTTTGCCATTTCTTCGGCCCAGGGAATCGAACATTGAGGCCGAAGCGGTGGAAGGCTTTTGGCTTTTTATCTCCTGTGTGAAGGTCAGTCAATTGATAATTGAAGTTGTCGTAGCACAGTTCGTAGAACAAACCGAAGTACCTCAACGGATTTATGGCCACGCCAAAGTCCCCTCCATAAAGGAAATTGCTTTGGACGGGCTTGAAATAGGGATTGCTGTATTCAGGTTCAAAATGATATGATACTGTCCTAATACCCAACTCACCACGGCAATACACATCAAAGAAATAATAACTGGGTAGCAAGAGAGCCAAAGGATGCAGCTCCGCGTTGAAGCCGTAGCGATAGTAACGCCTGGTCAAGTCCCCTTCAAAATGAGCAATAATCGTGTTGGAAATCGTGTCATATCCACCACTAATCGAAAAACACTCATTATGTGTGCCATAGCTACCAAACAAACCCACCACACACCAATTGGTAACGCCATAACCCACGCCAATACGAAATTCGGGATAACCTATTGAAAGCTGATTTTTCATCATCTTGGCATAGCTTGCATCGATTTTGAAATTGTTTTTGTTGAAAGGCTTTGGTCGGCTCTGTGCAAAAATCATGCAGGGCAATAGAAGTAAAACAAAAAGAAATAGTCTTTTCTTCATGACGCTTGTTAACGATGTTGTTTGTAATCCAGAATCGAATACATAACGAAAGCCATATAGTTTTATTGCATTAATGCTGTAGGGCTGTCGTACCACGGCAGCCGCATTGCCGTTTATTGCAGCGGCTGCAACAATGTGACAGCCCTACAAACGCTTACTGTTGCCATTTCTTCGGCCCGCCAAAGCGGATGTTGAGGCCGAACAATGTATAAGGAGTCTTCTTTGTAGTGATGCCGTATTCAGCAAACAAGCCTAAATGTCGCGTAGGGTTGACGCGAAGGCCAGCGCCTAATTGCCCATAAAAGCTATATTGTGCGGCAGGCCATCCTTTTGGAGAAAAGGTGGTTAACACCCCGATGAGCCCTGAAATGTAGGGGTCGACAAACGAAAACTGAGGCCAGAATGCTGAAAGCAAGTGTATCTTGGCCGTTTCTCCAAGATAGCATTGGAATGTGGGATGATGAAAGTCAACATTCGGATTCATTTTTTCTCGGAAAATGGATTTGTAGCAAACATCCAAATCCAGTCCACATTCGAGCCAATTATTGACACCGTAAAGGACTTGAATATTCCCTCCCTTCATGGCCCTGGTTGAGATGATAATATTATCTTTCATGATTTCAAACGGGTCAAGGATGCTTTTGCTATAGGCTGCGGTCACGGTCATATGGCCTTTGATGTAGGTTGGTTGGGTGTCTGTAAGACGACTTTCTTGGGCTTCCATTCTAACCAAAGAAAACAGGAAGAGTGCGAAAAACAATAATTTTTTTTCATTCATGTTCAACTAACGATTGATAAATTAGATTATTGTACTACATGTAATAGAACAGTTTTTTGTTTTTTAACGCTGCAAAATTATAGCGAAAAAATGTGTGAGAGACAAAATAAACGGTTGCAAAAAGTTGCAACATTTAACGGATTGATTTTTATGGGCTTAAAACCATGTTTCTCATAAATGCCACCATGTTTTGTTGGGTATTGAAGGCCGTTTTTAATGTTTTTTCGTATCGCTTCACCGACGAATAGTCCCGATTGAGAAGGATGGCGGCTTGCTTCTCATCCATGCCCAAGAGGTAGAGGTGGCACAGGTTGACCAAGGTGGGTTTGGCTTTCAGGCCGTGCTGTTCGAGCAGGGTTTCTATTGGTACAAAGTGGCGGTCGGCGGCCATCGACAATTGTTGCAACTGTGCATCGCTGAGGACGAGTTCAGGGAAAGCCTTGGGTGTGGCCAAGCGTTTGATGTTTTGCCCTTGGACGGACCGGACAATTGCTTGGCAAATGGGTTCCTCCATAAAAGCAAGAAGCCCATCTTGGGTTTTGGCTGGCTCTTCCGGCTTTTGGCTTACTAACAGCGTGAGTCTTCGTTTGTTCTTGTAGTAAAAACAAATGACGACCACTACGAGGATGAGCAGCACGCCTATCGCCAAAGCAGTCCATTGTGCATTTTTCCTTACATTTCGCTGATGTTGTCGATCCGAAACTCCCTGCCGAAATGTGTTGTATAATTCGGTGAGTTGAGATTTTATGGCGCTTTGGTTTTCCTCTTTGTTGGCAAATGGGACTAAGAAATCGGCATATTCCATGATATCTGCTTCTCTGCCTTGGGCTTTGCAGATTTCCACTAACCATTCGGCAGCCTGTTTCTTAGCATCAGTACTTGTATTTCCTAGATAGACCTTATTCAAATAAATCCATGCTGAATCAAACTGGTGTTCGTGATAATAGATTTCTCCGATTGTTAAACATCGTGAGTTTGATTCTCTAAGGCTTTGTGACTCTGATAACAAGCGCTTCATTTGAGCTATGGCTTCCTCAGTCGACTTTTCTATTTTATAATTCAAATAGATTCGATGTGTTGAAATGTCTCTATAAATAAGGCTATTTGTGTCGTTCAAGGTCTCCAACGCTTTTAGGTAATAATAGTCAGCACTGTCGATTTGATCTTTCATGTCGTAATGAGACCCTATTTCATTCATTATCCAAACCAGAGACCAAGATTTACTATCGTAATAAGGCAGGGAAAGATTTGCAAAGTATATGGTTTGATCATGAAGATAATGTTTTGAAAATAAACTAGTCAATCGCGTATATGTCAGCGCCATGAACTTCGCCTTATAGCCCACAAGTTCCTTTTCTTCAAAATTGTTTTCCATCACCTCCAAAGCCTTCATGTATTCCTGGCAGGCCTCCACCGCGCTGTCGTTTTCGTAATATCCTACACCATACATGTAATGGGAGCGGGCATCCAAGAATGCTATAGTAGAAATATTGTGAGCAATATCAGTATTGCCGCACAATGAATCGAAATAGTTCATCGCCTGCAATAATTCCATGCGGTTGGCTTGCAAAGAATCGTTTTTGTACAACAATTCCGCAATCAGCACCTGGCAATAATGCCCCTCAAACACATCCAAGCTATCCGCTGCCGCACTCCCTGCAAACTCCATCATCACCGCCAAAGCACTGTCGGGATGGTGCCACATCAGGGTGTCGATTTGCGATAATTCATGGGTTTGAGGTCCCTGAGCCTGTCGAAGGGCCGACCTTGGGGTCTCAGCATGTTTGGAACAAGCCATCAGCATGGCTAGCCCAAACAAAAAGCTCACTATGTGCAAACACCATTTCACGCGGCAAAAATACTCAAAATCCAGCATATTATAAAAAAGCCACCAAAGGCCTTAAACCGTCTCCATGTCGCCGTTGGGGATGGGTAGGCTTTCGATGGCTTTATCTAAATGTCAATCTACCACCACCAAACGCACATCGTTTTTGATCAAGCCTTGCTCCATCAGCGAAAACACCCGCCGAAACGGACGTTGATGCCGAAACGGTTCATAGGTTTTACCTTATTGCTTTGGTTAATCGTGATTTTGTTTACATTGTCGTATGCCCTTTCGTAAAACAAACCGAAGTGTCTTGTCGGATACAAGGCAATACCCACACCTGCGCCATAGAGGAACTTGTTTGTTTTTGGCCAATAATCTGAAGTATAGGAAAAAGCTCCAAGGTATCCGTCAAAATAGACATCGATGCTCGTAAAGTTTGGGAATAGCAAAGATAGCGGATGCAATTTGGTATTGAAACCATATTTCCAAAAGAAGTCGCGGCTATCTCCATCAAATAGTATGATGTTGTTGGAAGAGACGGTCATTTGGTATTTGTATGTCCCGCTATTCACGAAGAAGCCCGCATCAATCCATTTGGAAAGGGAATAGTTCATCCCAAAGCCGAGACAATGATAATTGGCATCAAGGTTGCCTTCGTGTTGCTTCCTATAATGAATCTCTATGTTCCAAGGCATAAGGTCGTCTTGACTGTTTTGAGGAAAGAGCGAATAGCAATAAAAAAGCGAAACCAATAGTATTATCGACTTCCTAAACATTTACGTCGTATTTTGATTTATTCTAATAACTCCAATAATGAATGGAATATTGTAAGTAGATGAGCTTACATAATAGACACGAGACTTCGGGACGCGAGACACGAGACAATAGGTTTGTCCCGCGTCTAATAGTCCCGTGTCAAAGCATTATGCAGTTTAATTCTGAACAGTTACTTATGTAAATAGTGTTGATTAGCCAATTTCATATTGTTTTGGGCAATATACGTGTATTTCACCAACATCAAGAGTTGAAGCCCTTGCGTCTAAAACATTAAACCCAAATCCTCCTGTATTGGGATGTTCATATTCCCACATCCAAGAATGTATAAAGTCGTATTCATATTTAACAGTTTCAAAACCGCTAGTGCTAGTCCATGATTCTTGAAAATCCCATCGATATGGGTATTGCGGTATCCATTGGTTTCCTCCTATACGTGGCCAATCTCCTGCTGCATCTTTATAAACTACTTGATTATTATACGAGCATGTAATTGTACGAAGACAGCCGAACCAACCTAAGAAATTATGATGATAAGGTTTTGCATAATGTTTATATGTAACTCTGGTGTTGTTATTTGATAAATATAGTTTTATTTCAAAATACAGTTTATTATCTTCATTAATTTTAGTCCAATTGTGCATATTTGAACAGTATAAGCAATTGTTTTTGTCCGTGTTTACGCTATCGTCAAATATTACAAAAGAGAAAACATCATCATTATTTCTAAATCCGTTGTCAACATAGTCTGTCAGCTCTTGGATATGTGATTCCAAAGTATACACCAAGCCTCCTTCGATTATTTAATATACCTTATTTTTAACCTGAAACATTCCATCTTTATTTGCAACATATTTGTAATCATGATTATACAATCTTGTTTCGAAAATGTATTCTCCGTCTTCACATAAAATAAGTTGATACTTGTCATGATGTTCTAAAGCATACTGTATCATCTCCTCTTTTGTTTTAAAAAAGTTTTCAGGATCCAAGTCCTTGTATTCTTTTTCCATGTATTCAGCATAGGAAACAAAGCCGTCTTTGTTGCTTTTGTTTTTTTTCTCATCTACGAGGTAATCTATTACTTCATCAAATGAGTTGAACTGAAGCATAGGAGTTGAATTGTTTTGTTGTCTTTCTGCCGTGTTTTCGTTTTCTTTCTTGCATCCCACAGCGAGGAGCATTAGGGCCATCAAGGTGGTCATCATGGTAAGTTTTGCCGTTTTCATTGTGTTTGATTTTGATGTTTGTTTTGTTGTTACTTTTGTTCTATCGTTAGAGATGCTGCAAAATTACAGTAAACCATATCCTTGGTTTTGGTGCGTGTTGGTTTTTCTTGTAGGTGTGCCGCTTTCAGCTGTAAGTGTGTCGTTTTTGGTGGCAAGTGTATGAGAGCGAAATATGTCTCGGAAGCGGGGCCATTTGCGCACGGAAATGGGCAACGCCGTGCCGTCGTGCATGACGACATGGCGTTGCCTGCCATTGAAGTGAACTTTAGCTACCTGACTGAGGTTCACGATGGCGTTGTGGTGGATGCGGACAAAGGGATAAGGCTGCAAGACTTGTTCGAAATAGCGTAGGCTTTTGCCGCAGGTTACCGATTCTTCGTTAGTAATGTATAGTGTGCAAAGGTAGTCTTCGCAGATGATATGCGAGAGGCTTGCCACTTCCACTTGCTTGAAGCCTTTGGTCTCACTGATGATAATCCGTCCGTCAAAAGGATCCATGCTTAATCGCTGACCGTAAATTCTCCGTAATACTCATCCCCATTGGAAAGGGTGAAAGTGACAATGTAGTCTCCCGTGTTAGGAATGTAGCTTTGCAGACCATTGGGTGTGAGGATAGAAAGGCAATCCACCGTGCTGCCAGTTACCGTTGTGATTTCAACTTCAACTTGTCCAATGTTTTGGGAGAAAGCAACAGTAAGCGTATGACCGTTGATAGAGGCTTGGATGGTGAAGCCTTTTGGGACTCCTTGAACATGTGAAGCCTTAATTTGAATGGGATGGTGATTGTCTGATAGATAACAATTATCAGCCAAAGTCCATGCATTGGGAATCATTAACATAAGCATCAATACGATGAGACGGTTTTTTAAATACTTCATAGTTGTAACGTTATTTGATTTTGTTGCTACAAAAGTATAACGAAAAAACCGAAAAATGTCAAAAAGAATAGTTGCAAAAAGTTGCAGGATGTAAAAGATAGATTATCAGATACTTGAAACGTGGTTTCTCAAAAATGAAACCATGTTTTCTTGGGTTTCGAATGCGTTTTTCAGTTTCTTTTCATACCGTTTGATGGATGAATAATCCCTATTGAGGAGGATGGCGGTTTGTTTTTCATCCATGCCGAGCAGATAGAGATGGCAGAGATTGACCAAAACGGGATTGGACTTTAAACCTCGCTGCTCAAGCTGACTTTCGAATGAGCCAAAATAGCGGTTGACGACCAAAGCCAATTGTTGGAGCTGGCTTTCGTTGAGCACAAGTTCGGGATAATCGGCGGGCGTGGCCGACCGCTTGATGTTTTTGTCTACGATGGAATGAAGGATTTCTTGGCAAAGAGGCTCTGCCAAAAAATGTTCAAGACTGTTTTCCCCAAAATGGTTTTGCACTTCTCCAAGACTTTCAGATTTAAGTTGTCTCAAACTCCGCTTATCTTTATGATGGAATAAGACAACAATGGCAACCATAAAAATAAGTAGTCCAAATAACAATGCTACGGTTCGTCGTGAGTTCTTGATGATGATTTGCTGATACTGACGTTCAAGTGCTTTCTGTCGAAAGGTATTGTACAATTCTATTAGCTGTGATCTCATGGCGCTATGATTCTCCAATTGATTGGCATAGGGTGCTAAATAATTGGCATATTCAAGAATTTCGGAATCACGACCTTGGGTCTTGCAGATTTCCAACAACCTTTCCGCTGCTTGCTTTTTAATATCATCAAATTGCGAATTCTCATAAATTCGGCACAGATACACCCATGCTGAATCATATTGTTTTTCAAGATAGAAGATTTCTCCAATTGTTGAACTTCTTGAATAATATTCCTTGTCGTTCTCTGCTTGAGCAAGTATTCCATACATTCTTTCTAATGCAAGTTGTGGATTATGGTCTTTTCTGTATGAAAGATATGTGCAAAGACTGGCAATATCCCTGTACGAGAGACAATTCGTGTCGTTCAAAGTTTCAGTTGCTTTTTGAAAATAGTATTCTGCACTATCAAGATTTTCTAATATCTCATGTTGTATCCCAATTTCTGTCAATATCCATGAGGGATGCCATGATGGAGCACCATATTTGCTGTAGTGTTTTAATGCAGCTTTCGCGAAAAAAATACATTGCTCTTGAAGATAGAGATCTGAAAACAAACTTGTTAAATGTGAATAGACCATCGCCATAAACCTCGCCTTATGTCCAATCAATTCCTTTTCATCGAAATGGCTTTCCATCACTTCCAAGGCTTTTAGGTATTCGGCGCAGGCCGCCACCACACTGTCGCGCTCGTAAAATCCCACACCATTCATGTAATGTGCACGGGCATCCAAAAACGCGATGTCGTCATTTTCGGCGCACAACGAATCGTAATATGCCACCGCCCGCAGCAATTCGGCGCGGTTGGTTTGTTCATAATCGTTTTTATAGAGCAATTCGGCCAAAAGGAGATGGGCATAGTGCGCGGTAGAGACGGTGCATGCACCGTCTGTACAATCCATATAATCAATGATTTGCGCCAAGGCGCTATCTGGCTGCTGCCACATCAGGCTGTCGATGGCCTGCAATTGTCGTGTTTGTAGAGACGCAAAATTTTGCGTCTCTACCGTGGCGGAATTGTCGCCACATGCGGCAAAGGCCGCCAACAACATCAAAAACGCTATGGAACGAACCCATTTCATGCCTGCAAAGGTAGGCATTTTTGCGAAAAGACATGTTGAGAAAAGGAAAACGAAACAATGGCGATTTTTTTTCTTGCATTGTTTGATGAGCTTGTCGAAGCATTGTTTTTTTTTCTAATTTTGCTGTTTGTAACTATCTCAAATTAAGTTTAACTAAAATGTTTCACACTATGAAAAAGACTGTATTAATGATGGCCGCCCTCTTGTTGGGCTCAATGGCCTTTGCACAGACTGAAGACAAGGCGCAAGCCGTCGACCAGTATGGCAACAAGGTGAACGTCAAGTCGTTGCAGACTTCGAGTCGCGACGGCATCTTGGTGTTCGAGTCAAAAGACAAAGACTACAAATTCTGGTTCGATGCCAGAGTGCAGGTCGATTTTGGTCACTATTTCGGCGCCCAGGAATGGGCCGACCCGATTGGCTCAGGCGCCAGCATTCGTCGCGCACGCTTTGCTGCCAAGGCTCAAATCACCCCTGAATGGTATGGTGAGATCGACATGGAACTCGCTAACGGCTCCTTCGAGCTGAAAGACGCTGTGGTTCGCTACAACGGCTTGAAGAACTGGCAGTTCACTGTCGGTAGCATGAAGCCCGACTTCACCATGTCGCGCAACACTTCTTCGCGTTACCTCATGTTCATGGAGCGCCCGATGGTGATCAACGCCTTTGCTCCTAGCCGTCACCTCGGTGTCTTTGCCAAATACACCAACAAGTATTTCTTCGGTAGCGCCAGCGTGCTCTTCCAAGAGATCGAAGGCCAGGAGACCCGCGACTATGTGGAAGCCAACAACAAGGACTATGGCATGGACGAAGGCCTTTCCTACGTCGGTAAGGTTGTGGTGCGTCCCATCAACGAACCTGATCTCGGCATCCATGTCGGTGGTGCAGTCATGTACGACGCTCCCAAGACGTCCGATGAGATGGGCGTTTACAGCGGTACCCGTTTCAGCTGCCGCAATACCACCAACATCAGCCGTAAGAAATACATCGACACCGATGATATCAAGAACACCGACCACAACCTCATCGCCACTGCCGAACTCGCCGGTCACTACAATGGTCTGCGCCTCGAAGGTGCCTGGGTATCGGATTGGACATACATGAAGCCTGAAGTCGGCATCGACAAGCCATATCACTTCCAAGGTTGGTATGTCGAAGGTGCCTGCCTCCTCCTCGGTGGCAAGCAGAGCTACGACTCCGATGGTGCCAAGTTCAACCGCGTCCGCGCTGGTCGCAGCTGGGGCGACATCGAACTCGTTGGCAAATATGAGTTCCTCGACATGAACGACTACGATGGCCGTGGCGAGCAAGCCATTTACGGTGGTTCCGCTGAACTCTACGGTGCTGGTCTCAACTTCTACTTCTCCAAGAACGTGAAGATTGGTCTCAACTACCAATACGTCAACAACGACCGTTATGCCAATGGCAAGGGCAAGCTCTATGTCGGCCTCGATGCCGCTGGCAAACCCACCAAGGACTTCACACAAGTCACCGCCGCCGATGGCAAGGCTGGTGTGAACTACCACATGCTGCTGGCCCGTTTCCAAGTCGCTTTCTAAACCAATCTATTGTCTAACTTTTTAAAATTGAGAATAATATGAAAAAGATAATGTTTGTGGCTTTGGCCCTTTTGATGGGTCTTGCTTCTTGTGTCAAGGATAAACAATATCCGGGCATCACCATTTCTAATGTTACTTACAATCCTACCGCTGTCCAAGAAAATGATGAAGTCACGGTGATGGCTACGATTACCAGTTTCCAAAAAATCCTCGAAGCAAAAGTGGTTTATACTATCGACGGTGAAAGCTTGGCATTGGCAATGACTGAAGGTACCGATAACCTCTATAAAGCTGTTATCCCCGCCTTTGCCGACGGAACGAAGGTCAGTTTCTATGTTGAAGCCGATAATAATGAGGTTACGGCTGCTTCTCCCGTTATGGAATATACCGTGGGTGCAGTCGCTGTCGACTACAGAGTGCTCCGCCTCAACGAACTCAACGGCAACGACAAGTTCATCGAAATCTACAATGCTGGTGCCGATGCCATCAACTTGAATGGCGTTTACATCGAGAAGGATGGTGCCCAAAACTGGTTGGCCGACAACACGGTGAAAATCGATGCTGGTGGTTATGTGCTGCTTTACAGCGAAGATGTTACCATAGAGGGTGCTGCTCAAGCCGGCTATCCTGAGAGCCTTACTTTCCACAGCGGCCTCTCCGCCAAGAAGAATGTCCGCATACAGCTCTTCACCCCTGCTGGTGTCTCTATCGATGACTTCAATCTGACCAACATCGAAGCCAACAACCCAGCTTACATCCCGGCTCCTGCTTCCTACAGCCGTAATGCCGATGGCAAATGGTACTATGGTGATGCCACTCCGGGTGCTGTCAATGTTGACGGCACAGTTGCTCTTCTCGGTCTCGAAGGCGGCGTCACTCCCGAGCCTCCGACTCCAGAAGAACCCGACTACACCAACCTTGTCCTCAATGAACTGAATGGCGACACCAAGTTCATCGAAATCTACAACAAGGGTAATATTGACCTGTCGTTGGAAGGCATGTATATCATGAAGGATGACTATGTTGAAGGAGCCAAATGGACCGCTGATGCTTCTATGGTCATTCCAGCCCATAGTTATGTGTTACTCTATAGCAATAATGTCCAGGCTGACCATCCAGAACTGGGTCCTGAATATTTCTTTGATGGTGGTCTGTCAGCAAAGAAGACTGTACGTATAACGCTCTTCATGTCTGATGGTACTGAAAGAGATACTTTTACTAGAGGCTCTACAGGCGAGTGGGGTCAGACTATTTCTGATGTGGCTCCTCAATCTTACGCCCGCACACCCGACGGCGGCGACTGGAAGCTGGCCGAAGCCACTCCTGGTGCTGCTAACCCCGCCACTGGCGATGACATCCCGCAGGAATAAGGTGAGAAAATGAGATTCCCTTCGGGAATGGAGTTCTATTCATGAGTTATTAAGCGGCGGCTTGTAAAGCTAATACGACAGAAAGGCAGACCAGCCGCCGCCTTTTATACAAGTCAATCATTCTCCATTCCCCGGAGGGGAATCTCAAACTTAAATTTTTGAATTTTGAATCTTTAAATTTTGAATCTTAAATAACTCTATGGCAAAAGAAGAAATGAAAATCGGCGAAGTGTCGAAGCCGAGATTTGAGTTCCGCTCCTTCGGACAGTGCTTTTGTGAGGCCCACAAACGCATGGCCCGCCTGTCGATGCCCGTCCCCGAAAAAGTTTGGGAGCGCCTCAGCGACGAGATCTATATCATCTCCCGCAAAAACGACATCAACAACACCAAGATACGCGACGGCAAGATGGACATCAAGACCTTCGTGCAGAGCGTCGACGGCCTCGAGCAATGGAATCCTCTGATGAAGGGCGAGTTCCCCATCAGCCGCGAGGTGCTCGAGAAGGAAGTGTTCCCCGCTTTCATGGTGGAAATGCCCAAGCTGACCAAGGACACCTACACCTACGATGAGTTTATCGCCATGGTGAAGGCCAACCCCGACTTGGCTGCCGTGCGCGTCCACAAGCGCCGCTTCGGCTACATGGTCAACGACACCATCTGCGAGTTTGGTGAGGTACTCATCAACGGCGCCAAGGTGGTGACCATCAACTCCGAGTCGACCGAGATCGAGGACATCAAGAAGACCATCAAGGACTGTGGCCTTGAGGGTGTCGAAAACATCAACTATTTACAGGCGATCAAGCGCGTCATCGGTATGTCCGACAAGCCGCTTGCAAACGAATAAACGACTATGGCACAAGAGATTGAAAAAAAGTTTTTGGTAAAGGGTGACTTCAAGGCCGAGGCTTTCAAGGCCACGCGCATCACCCAAGGCTATCTCAGCAGCGTGCCCGAGCGCACCGTCCGCGTGCGTGTGAAGGGCGACAAGGGCTTCATCACCATCAAGGGCATCGGCAACGCCTCGGGCGCCGCCCGCTTCGAGTGGGAGAAGGAGATCCCCGTCGACGAGGTGCAACAGCTCCTCGAAATCTGTGAGCCTGGTGTCATCGACAAGACCCGCTATCTCGTCAAGAACACCGACGGCAAGCACACCTGGGAAGTCGACGAGTTTTATGGCGACAACGACGGCCTCATCGTCGCTGAAGTCGAGCTCACCGACGAGAACGAGCCCTTCGACAAGCCCGCTTGGCTCGGCGAAGAGGTCACCGGCGACCCCAAGTACTTCAACTCCATGTTGATGAAGAATCCTTATAAGAACTGGTAATCATCGACGCGAGACTTCGGGACTTCGAGACTTCGGGACGTTTTCTGGTCTCGCAGTCCCGACGTCTCGCAGTCTCGCAGTCAAAAAAAACACCCCCATGAGCACATTCGACCCGCTAGACATGAACAACTACAAAGTGGAGAAACTGCCCAAGATGCAGAAATCCAACTTTGAGATTTGGATGGCACGCCTCGGTGGCCCCTTGGCCATCATCGCCTTCGTCGTCATCTATTGGTGCTGCCACATCGGCTTCATCGATAACCTGAACACCGAGATGCTGACCGAGAAGGCCTTGAAGCGTTGCAACGACATCGGCTTCGAGGAGTTCATCCGCACCAACTACGCCATGCTCGCCATCTTCGTTGCGGGTCTCATCCTTTGGATGACGGAAGCCATCCCCAACTACTTGACCTCGCTGTTCATCATCCTGGGTATCGTGCTCTGTAATGTCACCACACAAAAGGAGGCTTTGAATCAACTCGGTCACCCTGTGATGTGGCTGAACATCCTTTCCTTCGTTTTAGCGAGTATGCTGGTCAAGACGCAGTTTGCCAAGCGACTGGCCTTGGCTTTTGTCATCAAGTTCGGCAAGAGTGCCAAAGGTGTGCTTTGGAGTTTTTTGATCATTAACTTGGTGTTGTCAGCCTTTATTTCTGCTACCACGGTGAAAGCCACCATCATGTTGCCCATCTTCATGACGGTGTGCGCCATCTACGGTGCCTCCAACGGCAACCGCAACAACTTCGGCCGCAACCTCGTTATCCAAAACCTCTTCCAGGTGAACATCGGTGCCAATGCGTTCTACACGGGTAGCGGCGCTCACCTGCTGGCCATCTCGCTCATCGCGGGCTTCGTCGGCAGCTGCGACTTCGGCTATGCCGACTGGCTCATCTCGTGTGGCCCGATGAGTTTGCTGATCTTGGTCATCGGCCTGTTGCTTGGCACATACGTCTTCTTCCCGATGAAGAAAGAGGAGCAGGTGCCTCAAATCGAAGGTGGTTTGGACCGCTTGAAGGAAGAGCTGAAGGCCATGGGCAAGATGAAAGCCGAAGAATATAAGGCTGTGGGCATTTTTGTCTTGGTGCTTGTCCTTTGGGTCACGAAGGGCACTTTCCACAACATTGACGAAACCATTGTCGCTTTGTTGGGTGCTGTCTTAGCCCTGCTGCCGGGCATCGGTGTGGTGAAATGGAACGACGTCGACATTCCTTGGCACCTGATGCTTTTCTCGGCTGGTGCTTATACCTTGGGCTCAGGCCTCAATGCTACTGATTTGCCCAACACCATGGTCAATGCCGCTTTCGACAGCCTCGGCATCACAGCCAACACGCCTTTCTGGGTGTTGTATGTCATCCTCACCTTCTTGATGATGTATTCGGGCTTGGTCTTCCAAAGTAAGACCATCCGCACCATGGTCTTCGTGCCCATCGCCTTGGGTGTGGAGGCGCGTTTCGGCTTCCCTGTCATGAGCCTCAGCTTGCCCGTGGCCATGCTTATCGAGCACTGCTATGTGCTGCCCTTCAACAGCAAGCCCGCCGCATTGCTTTACAACACCAACCAATACAGCCAGACCGATGCCTTCAAGTTCGGCATCACCATGATGACCATCTCATGGGTGCTCATCCTCGTGTGGGGCGAGACGGTGCTCCATTGGCTGGACATCACGCCGGGGTTGTTTTTGGTGAAGTAGGAAGCTGGAAAATCCGCAACATGATTGCGGATATTCTTGAAAAATCCGCAACGATGCTGCAAAAAAAGTAAAGATTATTTAATCAGCAACAGGTAGTTATAAAAATAGGAGTTTTTTTGTTGTTTTCATCTTTGTAAGTATTTGAAGTGTGATAAAAAGAATAGTCAAAATCTATCTTTATGCCTAAAAATTCGAAACTCAGGTGCGGAAACATGGTTTTTAATACCACTTTCCGCACTTGAGTTAGCGATTTTCAATCAGCGATAAGTCAGGAAATCGAATCGGAATAGTAATTTTTTATGTTACAATCCACAAAAATTACTATTTTTGTCCTTCCCAAAATTGCTAATGCCATGAAAAAGATACTCTTACTACTGTTTTTGCTGCCTATTTCTCTCTTCGCCCAAGTCACCGACGACTTCTCCGACGGCGACTTCACCCAAAACCCTACTTGGTCAGGAACGACGGAACAATATATGGTGAATAACAATAAACAGCTCCAACTCAATGCGGAAGGCGAGGGTACAGCCTATCTTTCTTTGCCCATCAGCGAGTATGAGTCGATGGAATGGCAGTTTTGGATTCGCGAAGCTTTTGCCCCTTCGGGAAACAACTATACGGATGTCTGGTTGAGTGCCGATAACGCTGACTTGCAAAATGTCACCCAAGGTTATTTCCTGCGCTTCGGCGAAGGTGGCAGCAACGATGCCATCACTTTGTTCCGCAAGGATGTCGACGGACAACAGCAAATTTGTCGCGGCATGGAAGGTGCTATCGCCGCCTCGTTCGCAGTCTCCGTCAAAGTCACCTGCGACCGCGAAGGCAATTGGATGATTCAGACATGCTACGACAACTCGGGTATTTATCTCATTGAGGCACAAAGGGCGGACGACACTTACGGTCGTGGCGGCTACTTCGGCTTTTGGTCCAAGTTCACTTCGAGCAACGCCACGAAGATCTATTTCGACAATGTCTATGTCGGTCCCCGCATTGCCGACCACGAGCCACCCCAACTGCTGATTTGTGAAGTGCTCGACTTGACACATTTGCAACTCTCCTTTAATGAAGCGCTGAATGAGACGACAGCACTCAACACATCCAATTATTCGGTGGATAATGGCTTGGGTAGTCCGATGTCGGTCAGCTTCGGCACCAATCTAGCTCAAGTGGTCTTGGAGTTCGAACGCGAAATCGGCAACGGTATTAATTACACACTTACCGTTAGCGGTATCAAAGACCTGTGGAACAACATGATGGAGCCGACAACGATGGCCTTTTCCATCTACGAAGCCTCGGAATACGATATCGTCATCAACGAGATTATGGCAGATCCGAATCCCGTGGTGGGTCTGCCCGAATGGGAGTATGTGGAGCTCTACAACACCACGGAGTTTGGCATCGACTTGAAAGACTGGCAGATACAAATCGGCTCAAACGACAATACTTTTGGCAACTTTGTCCTTGCTCCACACGGCTATGTCATCCTTTGCCACAACGATGCCGTTTCCGAGTTGCGCCAATATGGCGACTGTATCGGCTTCAGCAGTTTCTCAGTGGGCAACAGCTCTTCGGCGATGTACCTCTATAGTAAGGAAGGCATCTTGATTTCTCGCGTCAACTTCAGTAACATCTGGTACCACGACCCCGACAAGGCCAACGGCGGCTGGTCGGTGGAGCAAATCGACCCGTTGAACCCTTGCGCTGGCGCCTCCAACTGGACCGTCTCGATAGATGCCTCGGGTGGCACGCCAGGCCGCATTAATTCGGTGAATGGCGAGAACAATGTGGCTCCCAAAGTGGAGCGAGTGAGCATGTTCGGCAACCAAATCGTCCAACTGTGGTTCGACCAACAAATGAATCCCGCTGAACTTCTTGAAACGCAACACTTCCTTGTGGAAGAGACGAACGAACATCCCCAGCAAACTGTTGTCAACCCCATGGATGGCACCTACGTGGAACTCCAATTTGATCACGGCTTTGAACAGGGAATTGTCTATACCTTGATTATTAATGGTGTGACCAACTGCGTGGGAACAACCATTGAATCCGATACCCATGTACAATTTGGCATCCCGAACGACATCTCCGAAGGCGAGATCCTGATTAACGAAATCCTCTTCGACCCCATCGCGCCAGGCGTGGATTATGTGGAACTTTACAACAATACTGATAAGACCTTCGACCTCAGCGCTCTGATGCTCGGCGTCATCAAGGAGAGCTTTCCCAATCCTGCCGATACGACTTTGAAGGAAATCACGCCTGACAGCCGTTTGTTCCTGCCTAAAACTTATGTTTTGCTCTCCACCAACAGCGAAATCGTTGGCCAACAATACGACTGCCCGACGGACAACTTCGTACAGATGGCATCCTTCCCAAGCTATGCCAATGCAGGTGGCACGGCCATCCTAATGGGCAAGGACGGCACGGTGGTCGACCAAATGACCTTCTCCGAAAAGATGCATTATCCACTGCTCAAGGTCACGAAAGGCGTGGCTTTGGAGCGCGTCGCCTTCGACCAGCCTTCTATGGATGCCAACAACTGGCATTCCGCTGCAGAAAGTGCGCATTTCGGCACGCCGGGTTACGAGAACTCGATGATGCAAACCGCTGAGCCTTCCAATGACGCAATCTCCATCAGTCCCGACATATTCTCGCCCGACGGCGACGGCTTCGACGATGCCTGTTTCATCAACTACCATTTCGATGAGGCAGGTTACACGATGAACATCTACATCTTCAATGTAGCTGGACAATTAATACGCCACCTGGCCAAAGGCGAGCTGGTAGGGCAGGAGGGCAGCGTCCTCTGGAACGGCCTTGACAACAACGGCAACAAGGTCCCCGTCGGCGTCTACGTCGCCGTGACGGAGGTCTTCAATTTCGAAGGTAAGGTGAAGCAATTCAAAAACGCAGTCGTTGTCGGAACGCGTTAATCAGAAATCCATATTCGACTGTGCCATAATCTGCTTGGTGTCGGGATTAAACGCAGTTAGATTCCCCAATCCAGGTTTGTCGGTCACGAAAACGCCATTGTCCAAAGCGATGAAATCGTGGTTTTGGGTGTTCTCGATGACCAAATTGATGAAGCTGTAGTCGACGGGGATGTGACCGTGGATAATCTTTTTACCGTGTGATTTATTGTAGTCGACCTTGAACTTACGGGTCCACATCATGCTTTTGGTATCCTCAAACGGGTCGGCAATGTTGAAGTTCAAGCCGGCATGCACGAGGATGTATTCTTCCAATTCGATATAAGGCACGCAGGCATTCATCCAGTCGATGTACATTTGTGGAATCTCGCGCGGATGTTTCACGCCAAAGCTTTTCAGTGTTTCTTTGGCGCCTACAGCCTCCCATTCCTTTTGTTCCGTGTGCTTGCCACCGAATAGTTTCTTCTTCTGGTCTGCCATGAAAGCTTTCACGCACATATCCTCATGGTTGCCCTTGATGAAATGAACGTTGTATTCTTCCTTTTGCAGTTGCATGAGATAGTCGATGACACCCTTGCCATCGGGACCGCGGTCGATGTAGTCGCCCAAGAAGTAAAGTTGGTCGTGTTTCGTGACCTTGAGCATGTTTTCAAGCAGCACCTTCACCGTTTGGGCGCAGCCATGAATGTCAGGAATGATCCAGCGTTGTGACATGGGAATTATTTTAGAATAGTTTGTTGAGATTCAATGCTTTGTATTGTTTGCGCAAGCGTGTTTTGAAAGTCCAGCGCAAATCGGAAATCCAGCGTCGGCACAGTTCGCAATAGTCAACAAATACCATGTAGGAGCAATGGAGTAATATTGCTCCGAGCAAGGCCCAATACCAAGGCAGGTTGCAGAACAGGATGATGGTGCCCACGATGAAGATGATGGGAAATAGCACGAACTCTACACCGAAGCTGACGGTGTTGCTGAAGGCTTTGTCTTTCAGTTTTCCCCTGATAATCAAAGTGGTCAGCCAGACAGGGAGATTGACTGCTGCCGATGCTACAAAATAAGGCAAACCTATAAGCAAAACGGCCAGTTTCCATAAAGAATCAAGCAAAGGATATTTCTTTGCCGTCGAGGTGACGGAAATTTTCTGTCGCTTACGTTCGGCTGCGAAGTCCATAACACGTTTGAAAAGGCTTTGGGCTTCTTCGGGTTGTTTTTCCTTGAATGCCAATATTTTGTCGACTGTAGCTCGATTCCGGAGCATCTTCTTGTAAAGACCGCCAGAGCGTTTTTCGTTTTTCATCTTCACGATTTCCCAAATGGCATCGTAGTCGTCATCGTCGGGAATGTAGGTGAAGAGTTTCGAAATTTCGTCATGGAGTTGGTCTTTCAGCAGGTTGATGTTGGCGGCCTCGTTTTCTTCAGTGGTGTGCTTGAAGAATTCCGTCACATTGATGGGTTGGCCGAAATTGATCATCGTTGTGCTTCGGAAGCGGAAATAGTCGCCATATTCGATGGCCGTGGGGATGATGTAGACCGGACTTTTGTCACCAAATTGCTTGTTTGCGTCGACGGCAATATGAAACAAGCCTTTCCCCATGCGCATCAGCGAATGTTTGGTGCGATGGGTACCTTCGGGGAAGAGGTAAAGGTCGACATGGTCATGGATGACATCGACAGCCTTGTTGAGCGATTCGTCGTTGTTGCGTACTGCTGCCACGCCGTTGCGTATGCGGAATATGGGCAAGATACGGAAGAAGTTCAACAACTTAGCCACCGCCGGGTTCTTGAAGATGTCGCCACGTGCAATGAATACTTTTTTCGCATTGTTCGATGCTAGCAAGACCAAGGCATCCATCAGTGTGTTGCTGTGGTTGACACCAAAAATCACGGCGCTGTTTTTTGGAAGATGCTCTTTCCCATGCACTTCGAACCTTCGGTATGCCCGACGTGTGTGCCAGTTTACATAAGGTAACAATAAGCTATACCAAAAGTCAGGGTCTTGTATTTTCTTGGCCATTTTCGTTGCAAAATAAGTTTACAAAAATACAAATTTACCCCCAATCTAGGCTCTTTTTTCATGCAAAAAATAAATTTTTGTATTTTTACCGCGCCAAAACGCTATATGATGAAGATAAAAACATTCGTTATTTTAGGAATCATTGTTTCATTTTGTTTCCTTTACTCTTGCGATAATGTGGGCAAGTCAAAAGAAAATGAAATCGATAAATCTGATGAAAAACAAGAGGAAACAGTGACGGAGGAGCTCCAAATGCCAGAAGACACTTTAACGGTTTTTGAACATCTTCAAGAACGAGGTGTCTTGGTTGCGGTGACCAATTGCAGCGATATTAATTATAATATGTATAACAATCATCCTTCGGGTTTTGAATACGAATTGCTGAAGGATTTTTGCGACACCTACGATTTGAAACTTGAGATGATTGTGAACGATAACATGGATAGCTGTTTCAGATTGCTGGATTCAAAACGGGTAGATGTGTTGGCTACTGGTGTTGGCTTGACCAAACAACTGAAAAAGAAATACTTGCTTTCGAATCCAATCTTTACTCAGAAAAGTGTTCTCGTTCAGCGAATGCCTAAGGACTGGGGCTCGATGTCGACGAAAAACGAAATCGAAAGCCAATTGCTGCGCTCACCGCTCGACTTGGCAGGAAAAACTGTGCATGTGACCAAAGGACTTCATTCCGCAAAAGTGTTGGAACACCTTTCAGAAGAAATCGGCGACACCATCTATGTGGTGGAATGCGATACACTCAACCCTGTCGAGCTGATGCGTTTGGTGAACGAAGGTCAAATTGACTATACCGTTGTGGATGAATATATTGCGAGAATGGCTTCCTATAATCTCAACAGTGTGGATACGAAACTTGCTATCAGCTTGGAACAGCCCATTGGGTGGGCGATTAAGCAGCAAAACAACGATACATCACTTCTAAAGGCTTTGAACGATTGGATTGACAACGCCGAGCAAAAGCACCTCAGGAAGGTGATGTTGCGCTATGTGAAGAATGGCAAGTATATTTCGTCAAGACGCGAGGAATCGAATAAACGCTTGTCGTCTTTTGACAACTCCATTAAGAAAACAGCCAAAAAAATTGGCTGGGATTGGCGTTTGCTGGCAGCTTTGATTTACCAAGAATCGCGCTTTAAAGTGGATTTGGAAAGCGAGAAAGGGGCTTTCGGACTGATGCAGCTGATGCCTTCGGTGATGAAAAGATACGGAATCGACTATGATTCATCAGTCGAAGAACAATTAGACGCGGGCGGAAAGCTTATTTCGTATTTGGACAAGTCGTTGAAAAACAAGGTTGTTGATAGTCTGGAGCGGGTGAAGTTCATTTTGGCTGCCTACAATGCGGGTTTGGGCCATGTTTATGATGCGCAACGGCTCGCTCAGAAATATGGCAAGGCCCCTGACTTGTGGGACGACAATGTTGATTATTATATCCTAAACAAATCGAAATATCTCAATGACACCTGTTGCAAAAGTGGTTTTTTGAGAGGCACCCAAACCTACCGTTTTGTTGAGGAAATCATGGATAGATACCATCATTATCAAGCTTTATTGGATTGAAAAACGAAATTGATATGAAAAAACAGTTATGCTCTTTTGCATTATTCATCTTTTTGTTCGCAGGAGTTAAGGTAACTTTCTGCCAATCTTTTAATGGAGGACTCATCGTTGGTCCTACTTTCTGCCAAGTGGATGGCGACCGTTATGCAGGTTTTCATCAGTTGGGCTTTACGGCAGGGGCATACGTGAATTTGCCCTTGGATGACCATCTCTCAACACAGATGGAGTTAAAGTACTCTCTTCTTGGTGCCCATTCTTCGCATAAGGAGGTGACGGAGTATTATTACAATCCTTACAGTCTGCGTTTACATTACGCCGAGATTCCATTGATGTTGCGATACGATTTGGGATATTTCCGCGTCAATGGTCGGCCATTGGATTTTATTGCTTTGGAGGCGGGTGTCAGTGTTGATATCCGTTTGAGGGCCACTGAAGACGTGGATGCTGATTATGAAGTAACTACATCACGTTGGAATTTCTTCTCCATGACAGCCAATGGAGGTGTTCATTTTGCTCTCGGCGATCATTGGGGCGTCGGCGCTCGCTTTATGTATTCCGTTGTGCCGTGCCGCTTCACGGGCAATCCAGGGTGGTTCTATAACCAGTATTATAACAAGGTCATCCAGTTTACGTTGACCTATAACATCAACTCTCCCTTGAGATAAATTCGATATTCCTTTTCAACCCTTCATAACCAGCGCGTATCACGGCGGAGTGCTTGAAAAGTGACTCAAAATCAGCTTGATTCAGTTTTTTCCAATCGTCATCGTCCATTGCCAACAATTGCTCTGAAGGTTGAAACTCAGGCTCTATATTGGGTAGGGCGAAACGGTTGTATGGACACACATCTTGACAGATGTCGCAACCGTACATCCAGCCTTTAAAGGTCTTTGGGTCAATCCCAGCAAGGCTGCCTTTGTATTCAATGGTCAAATAGGAGATGCACTTGCGGGCATCGATGTGGAAAGGGGCCTCCAAAGCGCCTGTGGGACAAGCGTCAAGGCATTTGGTGCATCGACCGCAATGGTTGGTCAAAGGTTTTCCTGTCTCCGCCAATTCTATGGGCAGAAACAGATGTCCGATGAAGAAAAACGAACCTCCACATTGTCGCAAACTGCGTCCCGCAGTTTGTCCTTTTTCATAAGTTTGACTGCGAGACGCAGTCAACGACAATGGAGGATGGATTAATGTGGTGTTTTTGCCGATAAAGCCCAAGCCGCAACGTACCGCCCAGGCGCGGTCGAGTACAGGCGCAGAATCTACAAATATACGTACGCCTTCCAACTTTCCGGTTTGTGTCTCAATGCGTGCCAAAAGCTGCCGCATTTTACGTTTCAAGACATCGTGATAGTCGCTACCGTAAGCATATTTTGCAATTTTATACTTGCTTGAACTACCGATTTCCTGCTTGGGAAAATAATTGTAAAGTACGGTGACAATGGATTTCGTACCTTCCACTAAGAGACGTGGGTCGTAACGCTTTTCTTTGTTGCGGGTCAGGTAACCCATCTCGCCTTCACGTTTGCCTTCAAGCCATTGCTCCACATGTGCCGACTCTTCATCCAGAGCTGTCGCTTTTGCAATGCCGCAAGCATCAAAGCCCACTCGTTCGGCTTCTTCAGTAATCCATTTTGACACGCTTTGCGTCATTGACTACGTCGAATCTTTGATTTGCGAGGCACGAAGCAATCATTAGAATGGAGCAAACGTCAAACCTACCGATAGCGGATGGAAGACTGGGGCATTGTGGCCGACCGAGAACACCGGGTTGATTTGGTAGGCGGCAAAGGCACTCACCCATTTCCAACCAACACGCAAGGTGGCGGAGTAGGCCATACGCTCGACATTGCTGATGTAGCAAAGTTTCTCATGAACGGTGACACCGCTGCCGCCAGTAAGTGTGCCTTCCTCATCATCGGGACCAACAAATTTGGTTTTTGTAGCCAACATTATGCCTACTTTAAAACCTACACCAATCTTAACGGCATCCTTGATGCGGAAACGAAGCTCCAAGGGAATCTCAGCATAGGTTGGGTTGACCTTATAGCGCTTGAAATTCTCTACGCCACGGTATTCTTGGTAAACTAAATCTCCGTTGGTGTAAGGATTTAGGATGCGCGAGTAGGAGAAATAATTGTGCGATGACAAACCTGCGCCGATCGACACCGTGTGTTTTTTGCTTTCGCCCAAGGGGAAATTGTAGGTTAACGCGAAACTCACACCTTGATTGAAACCGCGTGGATCCCAGTTGTCGCTGGGAGCGAGTTGTAAGTCACTGAAAAGGTCGAGGTTTACTGTGAACTTGTTATCTGTTTTGTTGGCAATGAGTTGGGCAAAGGAAGTCATCGAGACAACCATTGCAATGAGGGTGAATAGAACTTTCTTCATTTTATTTTTGATTTGCTTATTGACTATTAAATGGCCTTTCGACAAACTCAGGAACCGATGATGCTAAAGTTACTGAACCTATCGAAGCACCTACATGATTACATTTCTAACTCTTTCATGATGGCAGTACGCTCGTCAAGCAGGCGGTTGATATCCTCATCGGAAAGGTCGGGCTTGCGCAGTTGGGCATCGATGGCCGACAATTTGGCTTCCAAGTTCTCGGTGGTGCCGGGAATGTCGGTCAGTTGTTTCTCCTTGTTGACAGGAGGCTCTTGAGGCACAACGTTTTGACTTGCTTGCTGTGGGTCACCAGTAAAATTCTTCAATTGTCCCATCACCATGCCTACCATCTGTTTTGTAAAAGGATCCAATTTGTATATCTCGACTTTCATATCATCTTTGATTTCGTCAAAGTCCTCGAGAAACATCTTTAATTGCTCTTTCTGTTCCTCGTTGATGCCTGGAATGGCGTCGAGGTCTTGATTCTCCATGAGTTTCTTGAACATGTTCAAGAGGTCGTCGAGTCCGTTATTGAAGTTGTTTTCTTCCATTTGTTCGTTTATTTGTTCGTAGAGGCAAATATGCGTGTTTGCACTCCCTATCCAAAATCGTTCCGTTTGCAAATAAACGGAAAAAATGCGTACCGATTGCGACAAATTGGCATTTTTTTCCGATTATTGCATTTCAATTCCAAACCGAACAACTGAACAACTTACAACTGAACAACTGATTACAATGGATTTTAAAACGATAAAAGTACAATTGGGCGAAAGTATGGCATGGGTTAACCTCGACCGTCCCGAGGTGCGCAACGCGCTGAATGCCGAACTGATACGCGAATTGACCGAGGTTTTCGACTGGCTCAATAGCCGCGACGATATCCGTGTCATCATCTTGAAAGGCAACGGTCCCGCATTTTGTGCTGGCGCAGACCTGGCCTACATGAAGGATATGGCGGGTTTCAGCTACAATCAAAACATCGCCGATGCCGAGAAGCTCTCTAAACTATTTCAGACCATCTATTATTGCGATAAGGCCGTTATTGTGGATGTGCATGGGGCTTGCATCGGCGGTGCCAATGGTATTATTGCCGCTGCCGATATCGTGATTGCCGAAAAGAACACAAAGTTTGCCTTCTCAGAGGTGCGCTTGGGCATCACGCCGGCCACCATTTCGCCTTTCGTGGTGAGCAAAATCGGGACTGCCGCCGCTAAAGAATTGATGTTGACAGGCCGTCGTTTCACTGCCGATGAGGCCAAGGATTTCCGCTTGGTGAATGTTGTTGTCGGTGAGGCTGAGATGATTGACATGGAACGCCAATATATCGACCATTTCCTGAAAGCATCTCCTGATGCCATCGCCGAATGCAAGAACCTGCTCCGTATGGTGACGGGTACCGACGACCGCTACAATCCCGTTTTCATGCAGACCTCAGTGGCCATCGCCAACCAGCGCATCTCCAAAGCAGGGCAGGAGGGCATGAAGGCGTTTTTCGAGAAGCGGAAGCCGGAATGGTGTCATTGATTACGCAAAAAGCAAAAGTAAAATGCCACAAAAAACCAAAATAAAACACCACAAAAAGCAAAAGTAAATCACCGCAAAAAGCAAAAGTAAAACACCACAAAAAGCAAAAATAGTTTTTCTAATCCAATTATTATCAGTAATTTTGCAGCGTAATTCAAATATGATATAACATGGGTTATTTGAAACGTACAGCAGATGCAGTTCTCAAGGAACACCTTGAGGCCTTTGGCGCTGTGTTGATTGAAGGGCCGAAGTGGTGTGGGAAAACGACAACGGCCGAACAATTGGCCAAAAGCGTCATTAAACTTCAAGACGTGGATATGCGTGACGAGTATCTTGCATCCGCCGTCACAAAGCCTTCCCTTTTGTTGAATGGTGCTACGCCACGTCTGATAGATGAATGGCAGGATGCTCCGGTGCTTTGGGATGCAGTTCGGACAATGGTTGACAACAGGGCAATTCCTGGCCAGTTTATTCTGACGGGTTCAAATGCGGTAGACAAGTCAAAGATACATCATTCGGGTACAGGCCGTATATCTAAAATGAACATGCTGCCGATGAGTCTATGGGAGTCGTGCGATTCGAATGGAAAGATTTCACTGATGGAATTGTTTAACAATCCCAAGTTAGATATTGACGGGGTGGAGTCTGACTTATCGGTCGAAGAATTGGTTTTCTGTGGATGCCGTGGTGGATGGCCTGCAACGGTCAATATTATGAGCGAAAAGGCAAAACTGCTGGTGGCGCGCAATTATGTCAAGACGGTATGCTCTGAGGATATTAGCCGTGTGGACGGTGTGTCGCGTGACGAATTGCTTACCCGGATGATTTTACGCTCGTATGCAAGAAACATTTCAACGTTGTCGAAAAAAACCACGCTGATAGCGGATGTGGCTGCTTCTGGTGAAGTGTCGTGTACAGAGCCTACATTTGACGATTATGTACGCGCTTTGCGAAAACTCTTCGTGATATGCGACATCGATGCTTGGTGTCCGGCTATTCGTAGCAAAACCGCCATCCGTACAGGGCCGAAACGCGCCTTTGTCGATCCTTCCATTGCCGTAGCAGCACTTGGTCTTACTCCCGAGGCTCTTTTGTATCAGTTGAAGACTTTCGGCTTCATTTTTGAACAGATGTGCATTCGCGATTTCAAGGCATACACACTTGATTTTGATTCACACATTTCACATTATAGAGACCGGTATGGGTTGGAGTCCGACCTTGTTCTGCACCTTGGTGATGGACGTTATGCTCTCGTAGAGTGTAAGTTAGGAAGTAAAGAGATTGAAGAAGGAGCGTCACATCTTGTGGAATTAAAGCACCTTATTAGGGAATACAACAAGAAAGAGAAGCAAGTGCCTCTACGTGAGCCAGACCTTATGATTGTGGTTACAGGCGGCAAAATAGCCTACACTCGTCCTGATGGAGTGAAGATCATCCCATTGGCCTGCTTAAGAGACTGAAGAATTGAGCAGAAAGATAATGTCGTTTTTACCAACGCATTGTTGCTCAAAACCAGATTTTCTGCAAATACATCAAAATCTTCTTGCCTCAGTAATCCTAAAACCAATATGGTTTTGAAAGAAAGTTGTACTTTTGCCTCAACTAACGATAGAACACCTTCATGAAAAAACGCTTTCTTTTCCTTCTTCTTGTTTTGTCCGCTTTGAGCGTTTTCCCGCAAAACAGCGAGGATGTGTTGTCTTTGCCGGATTCGTTGGTGGGACGTTTGAAAGAAAATCGCGAAACTAATGTTGCACGGGCGGAAGCAGTGGATGCAGCAATTATGTTCTACTATGACAAACATCGGATTCTGGAGGCTGAGTTTTACATCAATGAACTTTCTGAACTTGTCAATGAACTGAAAGATAACTATTGGAAAGCAATAAGTGATTATTATTTGGCTATCTGTGATTTGGAGAGAAAAGATTACACCAAAGCTTTTGTAGAACTTAACAATGTCTTAACTCAAGTTGAAACACAGCGTTTGACCGACCGAACTCGATTGTTGTTGGGAAGGATTTATTTGGCCAAAAGTAGTTATTATATAAATATGAACATGTTTCCGGAAGGTTATGAGGCCATTCAAAAAGGGTTGGAAGTTCTAGGTGATTCTTATGCCGCCGTTCGGTCTCGTTTGTTGAACAATCTTGGTGTAATCCAGGATGAAATGAAAAATTATGATGATGGCATTGCAGCTTTCAAGGAAGCGTTAAGAGGAGAGAAAGTGGCCATGTATTATGAGAATGTTGCATCAGCTTACGATGGAAAAGAATGTTACGATAGCGCTTTGATTTACATAGATTCGGCTTTGCTGGTTTCCAATTCCTTGTTTGACAGTTTGGTAATCACGCATATTAAAGGAGTTGTTTATAGCAGACTTGGAGATTTCGACAAAGCCGAGCAAATGTTTGAGGAATGTCTTGATAAAACACGGTTCGGTCCTGAGTTTTTGTACATGAACTCCCTCATCCATCAAAATGCAAGTAGTATTGCGGCAGAGAAAGGCAATTATCCCATGGCTTTGCTGCTCGCAGAAAAATCCATCCAGATTTCCGACACGCTTCAAGACAACAACAGACTGGCAATTTGTATTAAACAAAAAGCCAACGCTTTGTATGCCATGCACGATTACCAGAATGCCATGAAATGCATGTTGGAATACGACTCTATCCGTAACGTTGTACTCATGCTCCAAGACAAAGACAGGGTGAACGAAATCATTCGTCAAAAAGAAACCAGAATGCTGGAGCAACAATACGAAACCGAACGAAAAATCATAAGGCAACGCCAGCAATTTATAGTCATCATTGCCATTTTAGTGATTGTTTTTGTTGCCGTTATCGTGCTTTTCCTCATAAAGGACAAACGGCAGAAAGAAGCTTTGTTACAACAAAAACTGGATTTACGTAACCGCGAAATCACCTCCAAGACCATGGGGCAGATGCAAACCAATGAAGTATTGACCGAGGTGATTGAGAAATTGACCCATTTGGAAAACAACCCAAAAGCAAATGGAAACAACTTACCAATGATCATCCGTG
The DNA here is from genome assembly GCA_900317155.1 of uncultured Bacteroidales bacterium. Classification (GTDB taxonomy): domain Bacteria; phylum Bacteroidota; class Bacteroidia; order Bacteroidales; family F082; genus Limimorpha. The sequence continues at coordinate 2,562 of ONFO01000012.1, read as the reverse complement.
ATCTGAAGGGCATGATTGACGACGGTTCAAAGAAAGACTTCGACTATTATTTCGTACAAGTCCATCCTGATTTCTACACTCATCTGAAGCAGGATTTTCCCGATTTAACTATAAATGAACTACGGCTTTGCGCTCTGGTGAAAGCCAACTTGAACATCAAGGAGATTGCAAACTTGAACAATGTGAGCATCGACAGCGTGAAGTCGTCGCGAAAAAGACTACGCAAATCTTTGGGCATTTCCGACCCCAATGTGGATTTAGGTGAGTTTCTATCAAAATACTGATAGAAAGTAACTTGGTTTATGTTGACACCAATATGACACCTACAAATTTTCGCGTGACACCCCTTTAACAGGGCTCTTCTCTTGACAGCTTTTTGAATTGAAATACTTTTGTCAGCGATTTCAATTTTTGGTCGAAAACAACAATTCAAAAATGTCAAACACTAAAATAATAGAGTTATGAAGAACATGTACAAAATGATGCTCTTGGCAGTTGGGCTTCTAATGGAAACTGCCAGCCTTAACGCCCAAAACCGCTACACATTCGGTGATGGGGAAACGCGCTCAACCACTATTGTGGCTTCAGACAACATTGAAGTCACGCAAATTGATGACAACATAATTCAATGTTCCACGGTGAACAAACCCATGACTGATATCAGGGAAAACGCCGTCACGCACACATTGACCATCAACACGGAAAGAATTAGGGCAAAACCAAGCATCTATGTTGCAGGAGAGAACTACTACAATAGGGTTGCTGCTTATTCATTTTCAGAAGAAGTCGAAGAGGGTTATTATGACATTCTTGTTCATGGGTCATACTACGATGAGAATGATATGCAGTGTTATGGTTTCATAGCATACGATTCAGTTGCTGTTTTTGATGATGTAACAATCAACACCACTTTTGATGAATGCATTTACACCATTGGCATTGATGCTGTAGATGAAAATGGGCAACTTTTATCTTTGAAAGACTATGTTTCAACTGATTATGAAATTTCATTCAGATGGTTGGGAGGCTCCAAATGGAATGAACCTTGGAATATCCTAAACTCTTTAATTGGGTCAACGTATTTATCTGAAATATCCAAACTGCGATATAACGGTTTTGATGAGAGGACCTTTGTTCTTGTAAATGCAAGTCTGTATACTACAGAACAAGTGAATTACAATATCACCTTTCCAATAGTCGGATTATCCGACAATGTTATACTAACAAATGATGCAAATGATTTGATTAATTACAAAGTAATTTTTACTCTCAATGAAGGTGACAGGTCTTTAAACAGAAACTCAAAATATTATAACATTAATTGGTTTGATAGATTTGATGAAAACACTTTCATTGGCACATGGGGGTATAACGAACATTTGTCTTTCGACGCCAACAAATTAATTACCATCTATTCAAACAACAAAGTCACGAATCTTCACGATTATACCTATGACACCAAACCGCTATTACTACCAACTATCTACGAATCTCGTGTTAATTATAACAATTCTCCTGTTTACGAAAACAGTGTTGTGGCACCTGGTTTGTATCATAATGCCGATAATCAAATTGTTCATGAGTCTTTTGGGATGCCCAAAAACATAATGGGCAATGAAGGAGCGATACCGCTTAATTATTGGGGCTATTTTCAAGAGACACCCGCCACAATCATCAGCGATCCTGAGGATTTGATAGTTATGGAAGGAAGAACTCCATTAAGTTATTATCAAGCTTATGCTATCAAAGCGAGCGAATCGTTATCTGGAAAGAATACTTTTACCCCTAACGTGTTTTCTATAGGAGATAATGCTTACGATAGGGTGGGTGATAATTGCGCTCGTGCCATTGTTACCTATAATGGCGAAGAAATCTTCAACGACAGTCTTTATAAATGGGTCATTGGAATGGAATACCAAAATGAGCTTCCTGGCGATGTTACCATAGATATCAACAATAAGCATCTTATCGTTGCTGGTGTTGAGAAAAACAACCATACCCACATCGAATTTGATTTCAATAGGGAAGATGTCACGGCACCAACTATGACCATTCTACAAGTTAAAGATGAAAATGGGAAAGAAAGCATAGACATACCCCAACTGCCTGGCTCCAATATTTATTTCGCCGCTGGAGACTTTTCACCACATTGGACCGATGAAGGTCCTTATGGAGGCCATTATGATTATATGCAATATGACGGCAAGCCTAATATTGAAGCATTTTGCTCTTTGGAAGATGAGGGTGGTATATACTGGATGCATTTATTCTTCGAAGAAGACCAAACTATGTTCCATGAAAACTATGGTAACTATTTCAACATTCCTCTTGGACAACTTGCCGGAATGTACAATAATGATTGGGTTTCTTTGAAGTTCATCCTCACTGATGAGGCAGGTAACAAGATGGAACAAGTGCTGTACAATGTCTTCTATGTAGGCCATTGGGATTCCCTTAATGAGCATTGTCTTTCGCTAGAAAAAGTTGACTTTCAAAAAGCGAAAAGAGATGTCAAACTATCGAACATTGAAAAAAGAGATGTACTATGATGAAGCCATCCGT